>JAHHHO010000010.1 GCA_019359315.1 Myxacorys californica WJT36-NPBG1 | reverse complement strand
CGCTTTCCGGTTCAATCCAGTTAGCGCCCGCACTAATCGGTCTTGCTTCAGCACCCGTTGAATGTCTAGCATTATCTCATCTCGTCACTGTTCTCTATTCTCCCTTATTTACCGACAAGTCTATTACGTTTAGCATTTTCAAAGCTTACGTATTAGCAGCAGATTTGGTAACGGATGCTAGATCAAATCCTGCTAAATTAATAGCTCAAAACGTCTAGCTCATTGTTCCTCGTGTCACACCCAGTTGATTCTGCAAATTCAATTCTCGCCACAGCTGCGCTCCGGTAATTTCGCCCCGCATCAATTGACGATAGCGATCGATCGTCTGTATTACCTCACGTGGAGACTCGTTGACAAACTCAAGGCGGAAGTACTTTACTCCCAGTTGAACTAAATGCTGCATGTATTCTGCCCCTGTTTGGGCCTTGCCGTTAAAAACCGTATTTCGGCAACCCGAATCGGCATGTAAAACATGTTCCGTCCCGGTGCGATCGCGCAAGGTGACGTCATGGTTCTCGCAGGGGCGACCGCAGTTTTTATAGTCTGTTCCATCAGACAAGAAGGCGCAGAACACGCAATGCTCCATGTGAAACATCGGCATATGCTGATGAATCGTGATCTCAAATGTGTGAGGTGATGCACTCGTTAGTAGATCCGTTAACTGCTCCATGTTCAGATCATAGGACGCTGTCAATCGCTCTAGCGCAAACGTTTGCTTCAAATAATCTGCCGTTAAGCGATTCGCCACATTGAATGAAAAGTCTCCAATACAGCGATCGTCTCTAAAGAAATTTAGCTGATCATAATTTCGGATCAAATAGCCATCTGCATCAGATTGACGCACTTGCTGCAAAATCCAATTCTCGCCCGGTTTGGTGATTCTAGGTGGCGCAACCCAGATAGATGAGGAAGATTGACGAACCAGTTCAACCGCTTGACGGTAGACACGAGGATCTTCAAATTCGCAATACAGCGTTTCAATTCCTGACTGAAGCGCTGCTTTCAATTGTTGAAAATTACGAACCAAAACGATTAGCTCTGGTGATTGCTCCACGATTGCGGAATCTGAATGCACAACCAAATTCTGAAGTGTTGCTTCTTCGTTAAGCTGCCAACGTTTTGGCTGCGATCGCAGGAGGTCCAATCGCTCAACCATCTCCCGTCGCACCCGATTTAGCTCACTAATCGGTAGCATCACGTCATCCGCAAGCTGATTCGTCAACCTATCTAACCGAAACGGAGTATTACCCAATCGCCCGAACTGGTCTTGCAATCGATCGGTTGTGAGTGGCTGAGTGTGAGCCTGGGTGAGGAGAATGGACGATTCAACTTGAGCAATATGCCCCTGTTCGTCACGCGCGATCGCAACCAATGGCTGCCCGCTTTCGCCATGAATTTCAACCGAAATTGGGCGTTGAAACTTGGGAGCATCGCCTGCAAAACTTTGGCGCACCTGTCGATCAAGTTCTGGATCACTCGTTTTCCAGACGCGATCGCCGACTTCAATTCGACGCCAGTTTAGATCGCGTTTGCCAAAGGTAAGAATCGAGTCTTGTCCGCGCTGATCGACCGTGTAGACCCGTCCGCCTTCTTCTTTGGCTTCGGGGTGTCCACTATCAAACACAACGCCGTCTCCAGCTTTAAGCGGCGCTTGCAGTCGAATCGTCAGTTGCTCGTTGCGAATAGATTTCACTTCGCCCAAATAAACGCCCCGCTTTTTGCCAAATTGGGCATGAACCAGCGCTTGATTGTTGATGCCTTTAAACCATCCGGTGTGGAGTCCCCGCGAGAATGCCATTTCTAACTTGTAGCGATCGCTCGCAGTGGAACCATCACGTCCCACATCATTCGACGTTGCATTCACGACTCGATCGATCGCCTCCCGGTAAACTCGCGTCACATTCGCCACGTACTCCGGGCTTTTCAGCCGTCCTTCAATCTTGAGACAGGCGACGCCCGACTGGATCAACTCCGGCAATACCGAAAGTCCTGCCAAATCTTGCGGGCTGAGCAAATATCGGCGATTCGCGCCTTGGTCTGGATCGCTCAAATCCACTACTCTGCCGTCTACCACCAAATCGTAGGGCATTCGACAGGCTTGAGCGCATTCTCCTCGATTGGCTGAGCGTCCGCCCAACGATTCACTCGTCAAACATTGTCCAGAATAGGCAACGCAGAGCGCTCCATGCACAAACACCTCTAATGGAAGTGCCATGTCGCGATCCTTCGGAGCTTCGCGTTGCGAGTCGCGGATCTGCTGCTGAATTTTACTAATTTCTTGGATCGAACATTCCCGCGCCAGCACGACTAACTGGCAGCCCAACGACTTTGCAAACTCCACTCCAGCGGCGCTTGTAATGGTCATTTGAGTCGAGGCATGAATCGGAAAATCAGGGGATAAATGTCGAATTAAGCGACAAATGCCAATATCTTGCACAATCACCGCGTCAACGCCAGCCGCAATGATTGTCCGAAGATAGTGTTCTGCTTCTGTGAGTTCTTTGGGAAACACTAACGTATTCAGCGTAACGTAACCTTTCACGCCGCGACGATGCAAGAACGCCATCAGTTCGGGCAAATCCGCTTCGGTAAAGTTTTGTGCTCGCATTCGAGCATTGAAGCGCTCTAACCCAAAATAAATCGCATCTGCACCATTTTCGACAGCGGCTTTGGCGCAGTCCCAATGCCCTGCGGGAGCCAGCAACTCGGGTCGAGTGGTCACGGTAGCATTCATGAAATCAGTTAACAGAAGGGCACTAGCGATCGTAGCAATTTAACTCACAACTTAGAGAACTGGAGACAACAATCGGGCAACTCTGGCGATAAATCGGAGCCACAATGGTTCTTTTTCCTCTGAAGTCTCAACAGGGAGACACTCTTTGAGATCGGCTAGGAGCATCTGTTCAACGTCTTGGATAAACGATTGTGACGTGACAAACACCGATGCTTCAAAGTTTAGAAAAAATGATCGATTGTCTAAATTGACCGTGCCAACTGACGCGATCGTATTATCAATCAACATGACTTTCTGATGCAAAAACCCCGGCTGATAGCGATAAAATTTGACGCCCGCTGTTTGCATTTCTTTGTAATATGAAAACGCGCAGTAGTACACCCAAAAGTGATCCGGACGGCTCGGCAACAAAATTCGCACATCGACTCCGCGAATCGCCGCTAACTTTAGGGCAGTGAGAAACGAATCATCGGGCACAAAGTAAGGACTTGCTAACCATAGCCGCTCCGTCGCTTGATTGACAGCATTGACGAAAAACAAGATGCAATTGGGTAGGCGATCCGCAGGCCCGGTCGGCAGGACAAATGCCGTTTGATCGACTTCTAGACTGGGCTTAACATCCCAATTGGCATCCAGAACTTCTCGGGTTGCCCAATACCAATCGCCCAAAAAGCAGCCCTGCAAACACTGCACGGCTGCACCCCGAACTCTCAAATGTGTATCTCGCCACGGGCTGAGCGGCGACTTATAGCCCATGTATTCATCCGCAATGTTGAAACCACCCACAAACGCGATCGCGCCATCGACAATCAAAATTTTGCGATGATTGCGAAAGTTGACCTGCCAGCGATTCCACTTTCCTTTCGTACTTTTAAATACGCTCGTCTGAACGCCACTGCGCGCTAGCGATCGCCGATACATTCGCGACAACCTACGAGTACCAATGCCATCGTATAACAGATGAACTTTTACACCTTGTTGCGCTTTCTCAATCAACGCGCGACGAAACGCATTCCCGACTTGATCATCACTCAGAATGTAGGTTTGTAGCAATATATAATCTGTTGCCGCTTCGATTGCTGTCAGCATTGCTGTAAATGTTTCTTCACCATCGATCAGCAACTCAACGTGATTACCAGAGGTAAAGGGAATGGCAGCGAGGCGATCGGCGAGTTCTTCTAAAGGCGCAAGCCGTTCTGGTAACGAAGTGATTTGACTTCGCAGTTCTTGGTATGCCTGACGCACTAAGTCTTGATGTTCACCAAACGCACCCCGCAATGCTTCTGCATACCCTTGAAACTGATTTCTACCAAACACCCAGTAGAGAGGAATCGTAACCCAGGGAAAGGTGACGAGTGAAATACTCCAGGCAACTGCACCCCGCGACGATCGCACATTCATCACCGCATGGGCAGCACTCGCAACGCCCCCCACCTGCACCAACAAAACTAGGATGCTTAGCACAGATACTTGGTTCACATCTAGCCCGAAAACTCAACAATCATAGGTTTATGATCCGATGAAACAACGTGATTGAGAACTTTTGCCCCAACACAGCTTTGATCCAATCCTCGATAAAAGATGTGGTCGAGTGGTGGCGACAGCAAAAATCGCTTGATGTTTTGGGCATCCTCTGGAGGAAATTTAGCACGAGTTAGCCTTAGTCTACGCGCCATCGATTCCAGCATGATCCATCGCCATCGATTCCAGGTGTTAAAGTCTCCAGAAAAAATCACTGCGCCCGTGTGAGGCGCGATCGCACGTTCTAACTCGTACAACTGTGCCTTAAATTTGGTCAACTCGACAAAGTTAATCAAATGAGAATTAATGGTAAGCAACGTTCTACCAGTGTTAGGTAGCGGATATTCAACCACAAGCGATACTTTTGGCGTTTGAGTCACAGGTTCGTAATGCTCGGTGACGACTGCCTTTCGAGTCAGAGAAGAGGCTCTCGCCGCCGTTAACACCCCTGCATAACTGTTGTGATAAGTATCAATAAAGTTGGGCGCAAAGCTCCATCCCATCTCGGTCAATTCACTCAAATGCTTGGCTTGAGTGCACATCCGTACTTCTTGCAGAAAAACTAGATTGGGCGTGTAGCGTTCTAGGATTTTAGCGAAGTCATCTAGCCAAGCGCGATCGCCATTATTCTTAGCGATGTTCCAATTGAGAATCCGAATCGACTTGCCACAAAGGGGCAATGGATTGTGATGGACGCGATGAATGATCATTTCATCTGTCCGAATGAATCGGTGGGATGGAAGGAAGGTCCTTAACATGGGTGCGGCTTTGTCAAACTCCGAGCGATCGCGCGATCGCATCAATCCTTGTACTAGCCTTTCGATAGTAGCGGATCTTTCTTTACAGATTGTGATCTTTCTTAGGACGATCCCAATCTGGTTTAGGATGACCATCCTTTTACCCAAAAAACACCACTATTTTTCAATTAAAGTCACGTTCAATTAAAGTCACGATTGCACTCACCAGCATTCGGGCGTCAAACGGTTTGGAGAGGTAGAGCTGAAATCCGGCAAACTCTGGGTCTTCTTGCACCGTTTCTAGATCTTCTCCTGTTAGCGCGATCGCAGGCGTTTGTCGTTGCCGCATCGAATCTTGATGCCGCAAATACTGAAGCACGACGGCACCCGTTCCGTCAGGCAGACGAATATTACTGAGTAAAATATCGGGTTGAAACTTACCCTCTAACAATTGGATTCCTTCTTTGACTGAGCCAGCAGCAACTACGGCGGCTCCCTGATACTCTAGTAAAAGCGTTAGCGCTGTCCGGGTGACGGCTTCATCCTCAACCACGAGGACTCGAAAAGGGGTTAGTTCTAGGGGCGGGCTGGACAAGACTGATGCAGTGAACCACGCTAAACAATTTAATCTTCAATTGTAATAAAATAGCATTTCTTCAGGTCGTTTGCATCCAATATCGACCTGAAGCCCCTTTTCAGGTAGACCAGCCAATTTTCTATGAGCAAAAAGCTCTAGTCTAAGATGGGTAAGAATTGACAGGTTTAGATCAAGGCTATGGCAAGCGTTCGACTAGACAGCATCTCACGACGGTTCAGCAAATTTGCAGCAGTCGATAATATTTCGTTCACCGTGCCAGAAGGACAATTTTGGGTGTTGGTCGGTCCGTCTGGGTGCGGCAAATCGACCATTTTGAGAACGATCGCGGGGCTAGAGACAGCAACCTCTGGAAATCTGTACATCGGCGAAACGCTGGTGAATAATGTACCTGCTCGTCAACGTGATGTCGCTATGGTGTTTCAAAACTACGCGCTATATCCTCACATGACGGTGGCAGAAAATATTGCCTTTGGCTTAAAGATGCGGCAAGCAGATGCCAAAACGATTGGAGAGCGGGTCGAAACCGTCGCACACATTCTTGATATTGCTCATCTGCTCGATCGTAAGCCGAAACAGCTTTCAGGCGGACAACAGCAGCGAGTCGCCTTAGGGCGCGCGATCGCACGTCAACCGCAGGTTTTTCTACTCGATGAACCGCTTTCTAATTTAGATGCTCAATTGCGAGACGATACGCGGGCTGAATTAAAGCAACTGCATCAACGGGTCGGAATTACGACGATCTATGTCACTCACGATCAGGTCGAGGCCATGACGCTGGCAGATCAAATTGTCGTTCTCGATCGCGGGGTGATTCAGCAAATTGGTGAGCCGCAAACGATTTACAATCGTCCCGTCAATCGCATGGTCGCGACGTTTCTAGGGAATCCGCCAATGAATGTTCTGCCCGTCACCTTCACGGGGACAGGGTTTCAGATCGGTGAACAAAGCATTCCACTTCCGCCCAAATGGAAGCCTCAGTATACGCTTGGAGCAAGGTTTGACTTGGGCATTCGACCAGAATATGTGCAGGTGAGCCGCGAGTCGGGACAATTTAGAGCAGAAGTGAGCGTTGTTGAACCGTTGGGACGAGAGGTCTTAGTGCGGGTTGTGCTGCCCAGTGAGAATCGCGGATTTCAACCGATTTTGAATGTGCAGATTCGCCCAGATTTAAACTTGCGATCGCGGGAGCAAATCTTCGTCAGTTTAGACCTAAATCAGATTTTTCTGTTTGATCCTGCCACTGGAACGCGGATCTATCCAATTTTATGATGAATTTTGTGATGATCGGTTTCACGCATACAATGCCCGAATCCACTCCCATTCCTGCTGCAAGCCTTCAGATAACTTGACTTGCGGTTGGTAGCGGAGAATTCTTTGCGCTTTCGACACATCGGCAGATGTGTGGCGGGCATCCCCGATCGCCGTCTCGATATAGTTTCGTTGAATGGGTCGATCTGCGATCGTAGCCATCGTATCAATCACTTCGGTTAGCGCCACGCGGCTTCCCCCACCAATGTTGAAGATTTCTCCGACCGCTTCAGGAACGGTAGCGGCGGCGAGATTAGCTGCGATCGCATCGCTAACATAGGTAAAATCTCGCGTTTGCTGGCCGTCCCCGTAAATGTCGATCGGCTGATTGTCTAGGGCAGCCTTGAAGAATTTGTGAAATCCCATATCGGGACGTTGGCGCGGCCCATACACGGTGAAATAGCGCAACGCACAGACCGGAACCCCAAAATTTTGGTGATACAGTCCGCAGAGTTGTTCTGCCGCTAACTTCGTAATTCCATAAGGCGAAACCGGGCGAGGACAAAGCGTTTCCGACGTTGGCATCGCCTCAGCATTACCATAAATGGACGAACTCGACGCAAATACGAATCGCTGAAGCCGCTTCGATTCTTTCGCCGCTTCTAACAGAATTTGCGTCACATTCACATTCTGCTCGGTATAAGTGCGAAAGCCTGTGCCCCAACTTGATCGCACGCCTGCTTGTGCCGCTTGGTGATAGAGAACGTCCACGTCTGCTAGCAGCGCTGTCCAATCCAAAGTTTGAATATCAGCCTCGATTAATTTGAAGTTAGGATGCTGAGCAACGGGAGCAATATTCTTCCGCTTCAGTGCCGGATCATAATACTCATTAAACTGATCGACGCCGATCACCTGCTCGCCTTGGCTCAAAAGAGCATTAACGAGATGAGACCCAATAAACCCCGCAGCACCAGTCACAACGCTTGTCGGCATACAAATAAGATCAGACTCCAACGATCTGACGATCTTACCTGATTGCGGTTCCTTAGGAGATACGCTTCTCTCGTTCCTAGAAAATCAAGGTTACAAACTACTAGCTCAAACTGCTTTTGAACTGACGAAACTTGTGCTGCAAGTTGTCATTTTTTCGCTTAATAAATGATGCAATTGAGCTTGCGATCGCACCGAAATTAGTACCAGAAACAGATGGGGTGTCTGGCAAAAATGACACGGGTTTCTGAATAGGATCATTGAGATATCGATAGTGCAGAAACAAATCTCGATAAGGAATCTCTACAGCAATTCCTTGACACAAACGATTAAATTTAGATGACGCAACACTCATGTAATGAATGTAAGTTAATCTCCGCCCTTTGTCATACAAAACATGCTCAATCTCATCGAACTTAGACGACCAATGAGAACCAGTTGCCTCGCCGTGAACTGCGAAGTTATAGTAAGAAATTTCGCTCCGCAAAACCATGTAATTTAGAAGCGATTGATCCGGCCCCCAAAGCGCCATTAAATCAGCTTCTCCTGCACAAAGATGATGTAGCAATTGCTCTAGAATTTCAGCAGTAAATACGCCTTTTTTAGAAGCAAACCAGCCCGCACAGAAGATATGAGACTTAAGCTTATTGAGAGTAAAAACCTTGGATAAATCTTCTTCAGATGCGTCAAAAATGTACTTCACATCTGAGCAGTACTGATAATCATTTGTGACCCAACTGTACTGCTCTAACTGTTGA
Source organism: Myxacorys californica WJT36-NPBG1 (assembly GCA_019359315.1). Taxonomy (GTDB): domain Bacteria; phylum Cyanobacteriota; class Cyanobacteriia; order Leptolyngbyales; family Leptolyngbyaceae; genus Myxacorys; species Myxacorys californica. Next base: position 110,848 of record JAHHHO010000010.1, on the reverse strand, counting down.
AAAATAAGCTCAACCGATCCCATTGCTAGGGTATCAGCATCAAAATAGATAAATTGATCAAACGGACCGTCGAAACAGCACAATTTGCGGTGCATGGCGAGACGATAAGTTTCGGGCAGGCTGCGATTAGCGCTTCGCGCAACTCCTAAAGAAACGCGCCATTCTTTCTGCGCGCGATCGTGGGCTTTCCACGCTTGTGTGGCAAACGCTTCCCAACGCTCAATCGAGTCTTGATCCTCAAACAACGTGACCTGAGGACGACGAGCAACTTCAGCTTTTACCTGGTCTAACCGATTGTCATAAGGAATGATGCACACAGGCATATCTTGACCAATATTTACCTCAATACTGTTCAGCAACGCCACAAGCTGATGATAAACATAGTCGTTTGCCAGAATGTAAATACCATTCATTACCTTGCACTCACAAAAGAAACTAAACGAGATACTTTACGCCAAAAATTACTGGGTTCATGCAGATAACGGTAGTGCTGCCACACTTCCCAGTAAGGTGCGCTAGGATGCATAGCGATGCCCGCCCAATGAATGTATTGCAGCGGCTGATCTTTGTCGTACAGGACAGAGTTTCGATTCTCAAAGTGCTTAGAACCAGCCCAACTACCAGGTATCTTGTCTGAGGCTTTAACTAAATTTTCTCGTTTAGGGAAACACTTGAGAATGAGATAATTTAGAACAGGTTGATCCGTAACGCCTTGAGTAAAATCGAAATATTCTCGATGCTGAGAGCATTCTCGCAACACATCGTACAGTTGCTCCTCAGTAATTACGCCTTTTTTCGATCCCCAAAAACCACTATTAAACACATCTTGTAGCTGTTCGTCAGTAAAAATATTTTGCTCACGAATGATTGGCGAAAATACGTTTCGCAATCCTTCGCTAGAGAAGTGATAGTCGCTGCAAAAAAAGTCTATTTCAGAAAGCCGATTTAATCGATCTGCAATTTTCTCAAAAACGACAATATCTGTATCAATGTAGAGAAACTCATCTAATACACCAAACCAAACGGCTAACTTTCTCATTTTGTTAGGCAATGCTAGAAAGTCGCGATCGAAGATTTCACCCACGTTACGAGTGAGCCGTTCCAGCAATTCTAAGTCAGGAAAAAGCTGAACGTTGTGTAATTGATTTAGCGTTGTGAGAACCGTTTGATAATCATCGTTAAATGGAATCAGGTAGACCGGAACCTCGCGATCGCAGCGGCGAATACTGTTGAGCAATGCGATCGCATTATCAATGACTTTGTCGTTTGCGACAATATAAATTCCTTTCATTGTTAGTAAGCCAACCTCAATTTTTTCAGAACTCGTTTAACGAAACTGGGAGAAAGTGTTTTTGGTTCAGCAGGCGGCGGGTCAAGAAACACAGGACGCTTCTGAGGCTCATGTAAAAAGCGGTAGTGCAGGAATAAGTTCCGGTAGGGAAACATAACATTCTCGCCCGCACAAACTTGCTCCATCAATTGTGGCTTGACACCGATGTAATGCAGGTAGGTCAACCGAGTCCCGCGATCGTAAAGAATATGGTTTCGTTCTTCAAAATGCTTTGAGGTGACAGAACATCCAGTCGATTTGTCAGACGGCAAATAGGACCCTAAATTACAGCTTTTCAGCCCAGAGCGCATCACCATGTAATTCAGCACAGGTTGCTCTCCGGCTCCTCCATACAAAATCTCTTTATCGCCCGCTTGCAATTGAGCAATCAAGGTTTCGCGTTGGTGCTCTCCAAACAGTCCCCGCTTGGCAGCAAAAAATCCAGAACAAAAGATTTCGCTGCGAATCCGTTCGTCGGAAAAGACGTCATAGAGCTTTGCAGAATTGACGTTATAAATCTTGCTCGGATCGAGAAATTGGTAATCGTAAACGACCCAATCGAATTTATCTAACATGCCAAACACGCGATCGAGGGGACTCATCGCCAGCGTATCCGCATCCATATAGACAAAGTTGTCAAACGGGCCGTCAAACGCGCAGAACCGCCGATGCGCTCCATATAACCGGAGTTTGTGATTTAACCGTTCTGGGGCAATGCGTTGCATAAACGTGTCCCAACGCCGGATCGAGTCTTGATCGTCGTAGATCGTAACGTTTGGGCGATTGCGAATTTCTGCCCGAATGCGATCGCACTGATCATCAAAGGGATAAATGCAAATTGGCAGCGTTTGACCCATCACCACCTCAATGCTATTGAGCAAGGCGATGAGTTGGTCATACACACGATCGTTTGCGAGGGTACAAATTCCGTTCATAGTGGTTTGTCGAGAGAGCGTCTTTCAATCGAAGCGAGCAACATATTCGGAGAGCCAATTGACTAGATTCAATTTGTGCAGAATGACTTGACGTGCTTCTGCGATCGCGGCTTTCGCCTCATGCCAAGCATCCCGCGTTGCCGTCACCTCCTGGATATACTTCAATCCTTTTTCATCCAAGCTCGGCAACCGTAGAAAACTTCCTGGAGGCAACAGTTTGTCTGCCGCAGAGCCGCCATAGTAGATCGGCAAACACCACGACAGCAAAGCATCCCAAAGTTTTTCAGTGACGTACCAATCGTTCTCAGCGTAGTTCTCAATTGACAAGTTGTAATAGTACGGAGCCATGCCGTACCACTTGCCGTTCATCCGGCCTCTGTTGTATGACCAAGGTGGGAGATCTCGCCCATAGAGATCGAAATCTACGGCATTGTCTTGCAGCAGTTTCAGAAACGCCAATCGCTTGCGATGATTCTCCGTGCGGCTAATGCCAGAGGTAATCCAGCTACAGGTTTTGACTTTTTCGGGTGGGGGCATATCGTTCAGTTCGCGAAACGAATTGCCCAAATACCAGATGGCAGGCATGTAGTCGGGCACAGGTGCAAAGTCATCGGGGCCTGAAACGTGAGCGCAGTACTGGCTAGCGTTGGCGTAATTGGCTTTGGTAATGTCTACGATTTCAGGAAGCGGCGGTTCTCGAAGTAAGTAAATGGCGCGATCGTGGGGAACTCCGCGAAATCGTTCTCTGATATCAGGTGGCGGCGTAGGTTTACGCAGCATAGACCGCAACGATTTTTTCGGCTGAGACGGACGCGGAAAATCAAACTGATACAACAGTAGAAAATCGGGGTTTTCTGCCGATGCTTCGATTTGAATATTGTTCCACTGTCCAAACGGGTAGGGCGACTGCTGCCATAGCCAATCGGTCGGGCTTGGGTTAAGCCCGACGTAGCTGCTGACCATTCCAATTGTTTTCTTAGTCATAAGATGCGAGATTTCTGATGCGAGATTTCTAGAGGCCGACGGGTTGTTCTTCGTTTGAGAATTGCATGGAATAAAGCTGAGCGTAGAGACCGCCTTTTTTGAGAAGCTCAGTATGAGTTCCGAGTTCGACCACTTGACCTTGATCGAGAACGGCAATTTGATCGGCGTTTTGCACCGTAGACAGACGGTGAGCGATGACGAGCGTGGTGCGATCGCGGCTCAATTCGTCAATCGCTTGCTGCACGAGCCGTTCAGAAACGGTATCAAGTGCGCTGGTGGCTTCATCAAGAATCAGAATATCTGGATCGCGCAGGAGAGCACGCGCGATCGCGAGGCGTTGTCGCTGTCCGCCAGAGAGCATAACGCCGCGATCTCCAATCAGCGTCTCGAATCCTTGCGGCAAATTCACAATGAACTCGTAAGCGTTGGCACGTTTCGCCGCTTCGATGATTTGATCGTCGGTTACAGAGTCACACGCATACGCAATATTGTTGCGAACGGAGTCGTTAAACAAAAACGTATCCTGGCTAACGATGCCCATTGCTCGACGCAACGATTGGGGATCAAAGTCGCGCAAGTCGCGATCGTCGATCAAAATTCGTCCGTCGGTTAGGTCGTAAAATCGAGGCAACAAGTCTGCCATCGTCGATTTGCCCGCCCCGGAAGAACCGACTAATGCGAGAGTGGTTCCTTTTGGTAGCGATAGATTGACGCGATCTAGCACTTGGCGATCATATCCGGGATACGAAAAGGATAGATTTTGGAATTGAATTTCGTTCTCTAGGGCAATAAATGTGTGATTGCCTTTGCTCATAAACGGTTTATTGTCACGTCGCAGAAATTCGTTGACAACGGCAACGCTAGGAGCCATTGTTGCAAACGCACCGCGAGCGCCGTTGAGTTGCCCAACAAAGGGCAACAGGCGAAACAAAATCAGCAAATACGTGAGTAGAACCGTTGAGAGTGATTCGAGTTCGGCGGCAAAGAAAACCCGACCGAGAACCACGATCGCTAGCACTGTTAAGATGCCTGCCATCTCATTAACAGGGCCAATTAGGGCCGCATTTGCCTGGGATTGAAAATCAGCTTGTTCTCGCGCATCAATCAACGTTTCGAGCTTGTGATATTCCTGCCGTTCGTTGCCTGTCGCTTTTACCAATCGGATTCCTGACAGCATTTCCAGCACTGCTACCGAATAATCACGCGACTGATCCGAGAGTTTCTGCCCAAATTGCTTCGCTCGTTTGACAAAATAGTTATTTGCGATCGAAACAAATAGCAATAGTACAGTAGATGCCAGGGTCAGTTGCCAAGAGATCGCGAGTAGTAGTGCTACAAACACCAACACCGTGATCACCGTCGTGATCATCTGAATTGCAATCCGAATCGCGGCAGCCGTTGAGCCGACTTCTCCACCTAAACGATTGATTAAGTCTCCAATTTTTGTTTTAGCGTAGAAGTCTAAATCTACGTCGAGTAAAAGTTTGAGGCCATCTTTGCGAATTTCGTTGACCAGCGATCGCGACAAATGACTCGACGATAGAGTGCTGACATAGCTAGTGATATTTTTGAGCAAAATTGCCAACAGCACAACGCCCATCATGGTGAGCAATCGGGTGTCTCCCGCTTGTCCATCCACACTAGAGAAGGCTCTTTGCAACACTGGAGGAATCCCCTTGAGATTCACATCCTGTCCCAAAAACCCAAGAACGACGGGGACAATCAGCATCGTACTGACACCATTAAACAAGGCTCCCGAAAAGCCCAAAACCACTGTTGCGACAATCCAACGGGGATATCGCAAGGCAAATTGAAGGAGGAGCTTGTTAGGCGACATGGAGTGTTCTAGACAAACGACGATCAGGGCACATCAAGCGACGACAAAGAACTGTTTCTAGTTATCCCGCTTGTCTAGTGCAGGAAACACTTAGACAGGGTGTTTTGAATCAGGATACGCTGATACAGCAGTTTCATCTCATCGGCAACGGCATCAAACGTACGGATAATAGGTTTAAACTCCTTGACGCAAAGTTTCTACCACGTCTGGATCGCGGCTAAATATGCGATCGCGCCCTCCCAGCGTTTTTAGAAAGAGCGCGATCACTAATGACAGCAACCACTAGCGCAGTTGAGACAAGGAATTTTCGACGATCGGAGCCATAGCATTCACGCTGTAGTGAGCTAAACAGCGTTCTCTAGCTTGAAGTCCCCGGTCCTGAGCTAAATCCCAATCTTGAAAAATCTCATTAATTCTTTCTACAATATGCTCTGGTGATCCGGGATTTACAAGAAATCCAGTGTTACCTAGGATCTCCGGGATATCCCCGACTCGGCTGGCAAGAATTGGCTTTGCCATCGCCATTCCTTCGGTGAGTTTGATCGGAAACTGGGCTTGGGCGGTTACGGTGTCCCGTTGGGGAACGACTACGACATGGGCGGCGGCTACAATTTCGGGCATTTGCCAAAAGGGAGCAGGCGGGAGTTTGATCACCCAGCGTCCCCACTTTTCGATCAGGTGGCGATCGTAGTCGTCGTAAGGACTGCCGCCGACAATCACAAGCTTCAAGTCAAGCTGATTTAGACGATCGAGAGCAACCAAAACGTCTTCTAAGCCTTTGTGAGGACGGGACGCGCCCGGAAACATCAGCACCCGGTAATCGGATAATCCGTATTTACGACGGCTCTCCTCTGGATCGTATTTTTGCGGGTCAAACATACCCGTGTCCTTGCCATTGGGTAGATACACGCCGCCAAAGCGATTTTTTAGGAACTGCGTGTCCACCGTGATGGCATCTGCACGAGAAACTAGCTTTTCCATCGATCGGAGATAAAGAGGATGATCGAGCGATCGCAGTGCGCCATCCGATTTCAATACATCCCGCGCAAATTGTTTTAGTCCCGGACGATAGCGCCACTCATCGCCGCCCATCCAACTCATTTCCCAATCGTCAATGTCTAGAATGACAGGACATCGCTTCTGAAGTTTTTTGAGCAACGCGACGCCAAAACTCGCGGGCTTAGGCTTTACAGCATACACCACGTCACCATCGATCTTGGAGAGCAGATGTCTAACCGAGGTAAACAAAGGTGGCTGATTTCCGGGTAAACATACAATCGGCAGATCTGGCGGCGGTTCTGGATAGATTTTTTCGCCAAATAAAAATCCCAAAATTTCGACATCGTGATTGAGCGATCGCAGCACTTGCGCTAAAAGATAAGCGCGATCGACGCCACCTTTAGAAAAGTTGGGAGTCAAAATAGAAACTTTCATAACGAAACTTTCATAACAAAGAGTGCGCCAGAGTCCTGACTAAAAGTACCCTCAATCCTCTATAAGTTCTTCATAAAGCGCTACCATCTCCTCCGCGACTTCACGGATTGTCTTTACAGGTCGGATGCCTTGCTTGAGCGTCGCGACAACTTCTGGATGTTCCGCCAAGTGTTCAATGGTGTTTGCCCAAGCTTGGGGATCTGTCGCTGGAATCAACCAGCCATCTTTGCCGTGACTGACAAGTTCAGCGATGCCGCCCAAATCCGAACCCATGACCGGAGTTCCAACCGCATGAGCTTCTAGCACAACCAAAGGTCCCGTTTCAAGCCACTGTGAAGGAACGGCTAAGAGATCGAACTGAGCGATCGCACCAGGTACGTCGGCACGACTCAACGGATCTCGAATCTGAATTCTGGAATCTTGGGCTGCGATCGCAAGAATTCGTTCGCGGTTTGCCTGTCCGTGCTCATCCGCATGAGTAGCATGGATGATCAGTTCGACAGGCCGCGATCGCGGCACATGCTGAAGCGCTTGAACGAGGATTTGAACGCCCTTTGTTTCTTGCCAACGACCGAGAAAGCCGATCTTAAGCGAGGCGTGAGAGACAGAGCGTGAAAGGTGGGATGTCGGAGAAACGCCGTGGCGACTAAGAAGGAGTTTGGTTTCAGGAACGCCGTTTGCCACAAGGGCATCGTAGAGCCATTGACAGACAACGACGATTCGATCGGTGAGATGGACAATTTCTCGCAGTTGATGCGCGCGATCGCGCACCTGCGCTGGCGTCCTCAGTGTCGTTCCCAATTGGCGGAATCGGACATCGCTAGATTGCCGCAGTCGATCATAACTTGCGGTGACAAGCGATCGCGGCAGTTGACTTAACGGCTCGGCAATCCAAGGCGGAACGCGCTTTGAAACGCCTAAACAGTGACCACATCGAGTCACATTGATCTGCCCATCGCAGGCGGTTTGTCCGGCTTGCATCATTGTGCCGCGTACACAAACTACCTCTGGCATGTGAACGGTCAGGATCGTTTTCATGCCCAATTCACGCGCGAGGCGAAGATGAGGAATGCCGCATCCACCCCGCATTGGATTTCTTTCAGAATCCCGCACCGTATGTTGGTGATAGATCTTGCTTTGACTCGCTTGCAGCCAGCTTCTAAAGTCGGCAAACGACGCATAGCGATACACCTCAATGCCATTGTGGTGATGTGTCTGAGAGCGTGTCTGAGAAACGGTCAATGGGGAGGCTTTCTCAGGTTTAAGCGGCGTACCAATTACGCACTCAACGCCGAACAGCTTTAAATCTTGAGCTAATCCGTCTAGATAGACTTCCACGCCTCCTGACGAGTCTGGAGGATACCAAGCACTGGTTTGAATCAGCTTCATGGGCAAAAAAAAATAGCGTGAAACAGAAACGGAATACGTACGCGTTAAATCAAATCCTGGTTGTCCACTAATTTGATTCGACCACTTTGGATGTCGTCAAAAATGCGGTTAATCTGCCGCCGCTCTTCTTCGGTAATGCGTTGGCTAGCAAGTAACACGGATGCCAAGTGAAGATGTTCTTGACGGTTGAGGTGCCCGACTTGCAAAACCCGCTCAATAATTCGTTTGGTGGGCAAGTTGAATCGATTTTGGGATGCTTTTACCATAGAAGTTATCAGGGCTTCATCACCGAGGGGACTGATCGCGCACAGCAGCAAGTCGCGAATCATAGCGGTATTCATATGGATACCATTAATTATGTTGACCTTCTTACTTTTGCGCCTTTCTAACGCTGCTAGGCAAAGGTACGGTAAGTAAATGGTCAAGAATTTATAAATTCTGACTTGACGCCTTCACGCTACTTAAGTATTGACAGGTTGAAGGTCAGAATAAACACGAAGGCGAAAATTTCAAGTCATGCAAATCTACCGAATGCCAGTCCTTTCTAATAACTACGTTTTTCTGCTGCACAACCCTCAAACGCAGATCGCGGCGGTGGTCGATCCCGCAGAGGCAGAACCTGTGCTGCAAAAGCTAGGTGAATTAGGAGCAACTCTCGTCGCCATTTTTAATACCCACCATCACCGAGATCACGTAGGCGGAAACACGCAGCTACTACGCCAGTTTCCTAATGCGATCGTCTATGGAGGCAGTCACGATCGCGGACGAATTCCGGGACAGCAAGTATTTTTACAGGGGGGTGATCGCGTCTCGTTTGGCGAGCGCCAAGCGGAGGTGTTTTTCGTTCCGGGGCATACTCGCGCCCATATCGCCTACTACTTTCCGCCAACCGGCTCGGAGCCAGGAGAGCTATTTTGCGGAGACACTCTCTTTTCTGCGGGATGCGGCAGGCTGTTTGAGGGTACACCCGAGCAAATGGTGCGATCGCTGAGTCAACTTAGAGCCTTACCCGACACAACCCGAGTTTGGTGTGCCCACGAGTACACCTTGAGCAATTTAAAGTTTGCGATCGCCATCGATCCAGAGAATCAGGATTTGCAAGCTCGCTTTTCTGAGGTTCAAACGCTGCGTCGTCAGAATCAAGCCACGATTCCAACTGTACTTGGAGTTGAAAAACGCACCAACCCGTTTCTGCGCTGGGACACCTCCCCGATCCAACAGGCGACGCATCAACGCGATCCGGTCACAACCTTCGCGGCTTTACGTCAGAAAAAAGACAACTTCTAAAAGCTATATCCGGCGCTAAAGTAGAAGGCTTTATCTTGAGCATTTTCACCGCGATCGCTCAGATCGGAGAATGGCAACGCGTAGTCTAGCCGAACTGTAAATTGCGGAAACGGTTCAAGAATAACGCCTAATCCGGCGCTGGCAAGAAAGGTTTGAGCGGGGAGAACGTTGGGATTGCCAGAACGGTTCCAGATCGAGCCAAAGTCTACAAACGGCGCGAATTGAAGAATCGGTGCGCCGATTTCGTTGCGTTGAATCACAATTCGATCTTCGAGCGAGACCCGAAATCCATTATCGCCAGAGCGGGCATTTTGGCGATAGCCGCGCAAGGTTTGACCCCCACCAATCACAAACTGCTGAGAGGGCAATAGAGTGTTTGGCGTCAGTTGCAGATCGGCTTGAGCGACCAAGAGATGACTTGCACCGAGTCGCTGCACCCGCTGAACTTGTCCAAACCAACTAAAGAACCTCCCGTCGGGAGTCGGGGCTGAATTTTTGGTGGCATTGAGGACATCTAGACCAAAGCTGAACTGCGATCGTAGCGCCCAAGCTCCTTCAAGATCGCGCTTGATATAATCTTGTCCAAATTTGAGAACGCGAGTCCGGCTGTTGCCATTGGCATCAGGACCAATGCCAAACGGAAACGGCGTGTTTTGATACAAAAACGTTTGTCCGTTTTGCGCGGCAAATCCCAACGAAAGCGCAAATTCTTCGCGGGAAGAGCGGACGAGCGGCTGGCGGTAGCTCAGTTCATAGAGATTGGTATTGCTGCGAATGCCAAAGGCGGCAAACTGAGGCTCGACAATTTTGCTGCGACTTGGGGCAACCCGGAGTTGCAGCGTTCCATTCATCGCATTGACCGGAGCTCGGTAGTTAAAATCAAACGCATTGGAGCCACCTTGAGCCGTCCGAAAAAAAGCCGCGCTGAGTTGATCTCCTGACCCAGTTAGGTTGCGGTAGCCCACAATCCCGCCGAATCGCTCGGAGCCGACGCTGGGCGGAGAATAGTTATCCGCTCCAAAAAAGCCGTTTAGACCACGGGCTTCTTGAACCCGGACGGTCAAAATGCTTTGTCCTAAGCCCCTTCCAGGACGCAGACTTGCTTCTACTGCATCAAATAACGGATCGGCTTTGAGCAACCGTAACTGGTCTTCGAGCTTGTCTTTATTGAGGGGCGTCGCGGTTCCGAGGCGTAAGCGATCGCGCACGTAAAACGGTTTGAGCCGCGCTAATCCTTGAAGATCGATGGCTTCAATCGAGCCTTCAATCACTCGGACTTGCACAACGCCATCTACGATCTCTTGATCAGCAACAACCGCTCTGGAGGTAATGTAACCACGACTGAGATAAAGCTGTGTGAGCGCGTCTGCTACGTTTCGCAGGTCTTCAAGAGTGACAGTTCTTCCTTCAACTGGCTGGGTAATTCGCGCAATTTCGTCTGCGCTCAGTATCGTTCCGCCCACGACTTCAATTTTGCGGACTGGAATGTTGACCGACGACGGTTCGGGAGTTGGAGTCGGAGTTGGAGTTGGTGAGAGGGGTGTTTCTGCTGGCAGGGGCTGCGGGTTGGGAATCGGTTGGAGAAAGCGATCGGGGTTTGGATTGGCTCTTGGCAGGGCTGGAGATGGAGCGGTCTGTGCGACGTTGAAAGAAGCCTCTGCGGATTCCTCAGAGTTGCGCTCTGTGCCAATCGCGTTCGGTGCAGTAAGAAGCCCAATTAGACTAGTTAGACACCATAAAACCTGAATATTCATCAATTTACTCATCAATTGATCGCCCCGATGAGAAAAATCTTTCCGTAGATAAATTGCTTTCATGATTATAGACAAACCCTGCGATCGCCATTGCGGTTAGTACGGAGGGGTTTGAGCCGTGGTGTAATGCTGGGTGCCTAGATGATTCCACTCCATACCCGCTCTCTATTTCAACTCAGTCAGCATGAAACTCAGCAGGCACGAAACTTATCACCCCGCAATTTCGTAATCGCAAATTAGCTTTAGGATCAAAGAAACTACTTTTTCTTTCCATGCCCCTGACCGATCATCATAATCCGCTATTGACACTTAACTACGAACCTGCCTTTGAGCGTTTGGGAAACGACTTTTCTGATCCTGTTGCAGCGGCTGAGTTTCCGCAGCACAGCTTGCGCTTTCGCAATAATGATGTTTTGGCCCAGTTAGGACTCGATCCGCAAGCCGTCACCGACCAGCATTTTGTCGAAGCGTTCGGGCAGTTTCAGGATCGGAAGCCTTTTTTGGCGATGCGATATCACGGCTATCAGTTTGGTGAATATAATCCTGCGCTGGGCGATGGCAGAGGCTTTCTATATGGTCAAGTCCGGGACAAGAATGGCGAGCTTTACGACTTTGGAACCAAAGGCTCGGGACGAACGCCCTACTCTAGAGGCGGCGATGGACGGCTGACTCTAAAAGGTGGTGTGCGAGAAGTGCTGGCAGCAGAAATGCTGCATCGACTGAAGGTTCGCACGTCACGATGTCTTAGTTTGATCGAAACCGGAGAAGCCCTCTGGCGAGGAGATGAGCCGTCCCCCACGCGATCGTCGGTGATGATTCGATTTAGTCGATCGCACATTCGGTTTGGTACATTTGAGCGACTCGATCGCTACGATCGTAAAGATCTGATCGCCATTCTGTTAGATCATGTCATTGAGTATTACTATCCGCATTTGCTAAGCGATCGTGATAGATACGCGGCCTTTTACGCTGAACTAGTCCAGAGAACCGCAACCCTCGTCGCGCAGTGGATGGCGGCGGGATTCTGCCATGCTGTTTTAAATACCGATAATATGTCTATTACCGGAGAAAGCTTTGATTACGGGCCTTACGGCTTTATTCCAAGTTACGATCCGCAATTTACAGCCGCTTATTTTGACTATTCTGGGCGCTACAGTTATGCCAATCAGCCCCCCATTTGTCATTGGAATTTGAAAATGCTGCAAGCCCCTTTGAAGCGGATCATTGCTTTAGCGGATTTGGAAACAGGCTTATCAGCATTCGAGACGTATTACGAAGCGGCTTATCGGCAAAGAATGCTTTACCGATTAGGGTTTGATCACCTAGAGGATTCGATGGCGAAAGAACTGGTTAAGCTAACGGTTCAGTTCTTAAAAGAATCTCAAGTTGACTATCAGGATTTCTTTTGGGAGTTGACTCAGCAATTTTCTGACAATTGGCGAGAAGAAGCTAGCAATATCTTCGGTGAAGTTGTCCTGCCTGAAGAATTTCTCAATCTTTTTAATCAGTGGCGAGAAAAATATTATTTAGCCTTAAATCTGATGTCGAGTGATAACCTGATCAAGATGCGCGAGCGCTTACATCAATACAACTCACAAGTTGGATTAGTTCGACCAGAAATTGAGGCAATTTGGGAGCCAATTACACAAGAGAACAATTGGCAACCTTTTTACGATTTACTGGATCGAATTCGCTCATAAGATAGCGCTGAAAGCATGTTAGAACCACCTGTTTTTGTGACCTCAAGGCTAGTTGTGCGGCTGCTATCTCAGCAAGATGTAGCGGCGGTTCTCCACTACTATAAAGAGAATCAAGCCTTCCTTGAACCCTTTGAACCAATCCGACCAAGAAATTTTTACACCAAGGATTTTTGGACGCAGCAAATTGAGAAAAGTTTGATTGAATTTGGTTACGATCGCTCACTGCGGTTGTTTATCTTCACGCGGGCAGAACCTAAGAAGATTATTGGGACTGCCAACTTTACTCAAATGGTTCAAGGAGTCTCCTATTCATGCAGTTTAGGCTATAGCCTGGCTCAGTCAGAACAGGGAAACGGCTACATGGTAGAAGCTCTGCAACCCGGAATTCAATACTTATTTGAAGGATTGAATTTACATCGAATTAATGCAAATTATATGCCTCACAATCGGCGTAGCGGCAGTGTTTTAAAGAAGCTAGGATTTGTAGTAGAAGGCTACGCTAGAGATTACTTATTGATTAATGGCAAGTGGGAAGATCATATTTTAACTAGCCTCATTAATTCTAATTGGGTAGACACGTGATGAGAGAGACTATTGCCGCGATCTCAACTGCAATTGTGCCGGAACAAGGCAGTGTTGGCATTGTTAGACTGTCTGGCGCAGAAGCCGTTGCGATCGCCCAATGTCTCTTTCATTCTCCGGGCAATCAAGCCTGGGAAAGTCATCGCATTCTATACGGGTTTGTTCGTCATCCTCAAACGCAAATTATGGTTGACGAAGCCTTGTTAATGTTGATGCTGGCTCCGCGATCGTATACCCGTGAAGATGTGGTCGAATTTCACTGTCACGGTGGCATTATGGCAGTCCAACAGGTGCTACAGCTTTGTATTGAACAGGGCGCAAAACTAGCTCAACCGGGAGAATTTACGCTGCGAGCTTTTCTAAATGGACGATTAGATTTGTCGCAGGCAGAGAGCATTTCTGATTTAGTTGGAGCGCGATCACAGCAAGCGGCTCAAAGCGCGATCGCAGGCTTGCAAGGCAAACTTGCAGCTCCAATTCGGCAAATCCGAGCCGCTTGCTTGGATATTCTGGCGGAGGTGGAAGCCCGGATCGATTTTGAAGACGATTTGCCCCCGCTTGATGAGCTAGCAATTCGATCGCAACTGGCTCAGGTGTTAGAAAATGTCACGCAAATTTTAGCAACGGCAGATCGGGGCGAATTGTTGCGAACAGGTTTGAAGGTGGCGATCGTTGGTCGTCCGAATGTGGGAAAATCGAGCCTTTTGAATGCTTGGAGCCGCAGCGATCGCGCCATCGTCACTGATCTTCCGGGGACAACTCGTGACGTAGTGGAGTCGCAGCTTGTGGTCGGCGGAATTCCGGTGCAAGTGCTTGATACAGCTGGGATTCGAGAAACAGACGACCAAGTTGAGAAAATTGGCGTCGCGCGATCACGCTCGGCAGCCCAAGGGGCGGACTTGGTGCTGTTAACGATTGATGCCCAAGCAGGTTGGACAGATGCAGATCAAGAAATTTATGATCAAGTGAATGAAGGCCATCGCCCCTTCATTTTGGTCATTAACAAAATTGATCTCATCGATCCTGTTGATATTCCTCACTATCCCGCATCAATCAATCAAACTGTCCAAACTGCCGCCGCCCAAAATCAAGGGATCGATGATCTAGAAAAAGCTATTTTATCGACTGTTCAAACTGGAAAGATTCAAGCGGCTAACCTTGATGTTGCAATTAATCAACGCCAAGCAGCGGCATTGACGAGAGCAAAAACCGCACTTCAACAGGTGCAGCATACGATCGCAGATCAACTCCCTTTAGATTTCTGGACGATCGATCTCAGAATTGCCATTCAGTCTTTGGGCGAAATTCTTGGTGAAGATGTAACCGAATCCGTTCTCAATCGTATCTTCAGTCAATTCTGCATTGGGAAATAGTATTTTTGTACCATCATGCTAAAATTCATTCAGACCTCCAAACCGTAGGGAGAACGAGCGCTATGACAACTACGGACTGGCAATCCACTCAAATTGAATATCCTGAATCAGACGGTAAACCGATGGCAGAGACCGATTTTCAGGGAGTTTACCTGATGTATGCCACCGAAGCATTGGATATTCACTTTCAAAGTCGTCCTGACGTTTATGTGTCTGGAAACATCTGTTTCTATTACGAAGAAGGAAACCCCAAGGCATATCTTGCGCCTGATGTTTTTGTGGTTTTAGGGCTTCCTAAACGCAAACGACGAACTTACAAAGTGTGGGAAGAAGACGGAAAATTCCCGAACTTTGTATTAGAAATTACCTCGAAATCCACAGTCCATGAAGATCAAGGTTCTAAGAAAGGACTGTATGCCTTCTGGGGCGTTCAAGAATATTTTCAGTATGATCCTACGGGAGACTATTTGAAGCCCCAATTGCAGGGACTCAAGTTGATAGATGGAAACTACACGGCTATTCCGTCTCATTCTTTAGATAATGGTGGACTCTCTATTTCCAGCGAAACTTTGGGTCTGGAACTTCATTTAGAAAATCAAGAATTGCGCTTCTATGATCCAATAACGCAAAAGAAGTTACTTAGCCATCAAGAATCTGAATTTGCAAGACAGCAAGCTGAACTTAGAGCAGAACAGGCAAGCCAACGAGCCGATCGCTTAGCGGCAAGATTGCGAGAACTTGGGATTGATCCAGAAGCGCTCTAACCTAACTTGAAGCTTGCACAATCGCTCTAAAATAAAAGATCGTTGTCAGCAGGAGCGATCGCATCATGAAAATTTTGATCATGGGAGGAACTCGATTTATTGGGGTTTATCTCACTCGGTTATTGGTCGAGCAAGGTCATGACGTGACGTTATTTAATCGCGGCAACAAGCCTGCTCCCGTCGAAGGCATTCAGCAGATTCAGGGCGATCGCACCAATCCAACAGACCTGAAAGACAAGCTGGCAGGAACAGAATTTGACGCCATTTTTGACAACAACGGACGAGAGCTAAGCGACACCCAACCTCTAGCCGACATTTTCAACGGTCGCGTTCAGCATTTTGTTTACATGAGTTCGGCAGGCGTTTATCAAAAATCCGATCAAATGCCGCATATCGAAGGTGATCCTGTCGATCCGAAAAGCCGTCACAAAGGCAAAAATGACACAGAACTCTATTTGGCAGAACAGGGATTGCCCTTCACCTCGATTCGCCCCACCTACATCTATGGAGCGCAAAACTACAACGATTTAGAAGCTTGGTTCTTTGATCGAATTGTCCGCGATCGCACTGTCCCGATTCCTGGTCACGGACAGCACTTCACCCAGTTCGGACATGTGAAGGACTTAGCTAATGCCATGACCAAAGTATTAGGCAACTCTAAAGCGATCGGGCAAATCTACAACGTGTCCCACAACCGCGCTGTTACCTTCGATGGACTCGCTCGCGCCTGCGCCCAAGCCGCCGGAAAAGATCCTGCAACGCTCCAACTCGTCCACTACGATCCCAAGGCGTTCGATTTTGGCAAACGTAAAGTCTTCCCCATGAGAACCCAGCACTTTTTCACAGATGTCAGTCACGCGATCGCAGACCTCAACTGGCAACCCGAATTTGATCTCGTCTCTGGCTTAAAAGATTCCTTTCATAACGACTATCTAGCCTCTAATCGTCATCAATCCACCCCCGACTTCTCCCTAGACGATCAAATCCTCTCCACCATCTAGTCATTTCACAGCGGTTTCTCCCTCCGGGACATTCCTCGCGAAAGCAGGCATTGCCCCCTCATTCCGCCTTCCCCCTTGACGCCGTTACCGCTCCTGGATATCTTTGTCTCTCAATGACAGAGGAATTTGACGTGAACGTTCTAATCGCCCTGATTGCAGTTGCAGTCGGTTTATTACTCTTGGTGCTGTTGGGGTTGGATCTGCAGTATCGGCGGCGTCTCGGCAACAAGATGGAGCTTTCCTCGGGAAAGTGGGAGATCGAAGTTTACGAACCTCAGCACTACGTTCTAGTCGGTGAGCTAAAATTTCACAACTTCACCGAACGTTTAGAAGTAATGGTTCCAGAGATTCGGGCGGAGGTGACACTGCTATCGATCGCTGGTTTAGAGGGCATCACGACCACGACTCGCATTGAACCTCGGTTCAAAGGGGCAGAAGTTCGCGCTGATGGCTACTGGGAAAGTCATATCGTCAAAATTGGCAAAGACGATCCGATCGAGGTGATGATCGACATCAAAGGACACGATCTCAGTCAACTCAGAGTGGCTTGGATTCAAATCCACTACATGACCTACGGGCCGGAAGGACGCTATCCCAAAGTGCGTCATGTGATTGTGCCGCTCAAATTTCCGGCTGTCGAAGAATCGAGTCGCTGGCGTCCTGCCTCTAACGCCGATGTTTTACCAATTCGGACTCATCTGCTGACACATTTGGATGATCCCGCTGCGATCGTCAAGCGCTACGTTCTACCGCACGCCCAAACCGGCGACATCGTGACGCTCGGAGAATCGCCTGTAGCCATTATGCAAGGGCGGTTCCGGCATCCCAGCAGCATTCAACCAGGTTGGCTAGCGAAACGGCTGTGCTACCTGTTTCTACCGACTTCTAGCCTCGCCACCGCGTGCGGACTGCAAACCTTGATCGATCTAGTTGGGCCTGTGCGGGTCTTCTTTGCGTTCTTGGTTGGGTCGTTGGCAAAACTGATCGGCAAGAAAGGAGTCTTCTATCAATTGGCAGGCGAACAGGCGCGATTGATCGACGATGTGACCGGAACAATTCCTCCTTACGACAAATTTATTGTATTGGGACCTCATAATCCCCGCGAAATCTGCGATCGCATTCAGCAGGAAACCGGACTTTCCGCCGCAATTGTCGATGTCAATGACTTGAAAGCAGTTAAGATATTGGCATCGACTGCTGATTTATCTCATGACTTGCTCAAGCAAGCCTTAATCAGCAATCCTGCCGGAAACGCGAATGAGCAAACGCCCGTTGTATTGATTCGCCCTACCGAATCAACTCAGAGGGTGCAAAGCAAGTTTCCAATTGGATGACCGCCGCTCCGTCCGCTTCATTTACAACGCAATTTTGAGTGAATCTTTCTTAAGGTTGACCCAAATTGAACCCTAAATTCTTACCTTGGGATTGACCCTCGCCATTGTTCTATGTTTCGAGCTTCTTCTCAGAATACTCAAATGGCAATCCGCCAAATTCAGTACCGAGACTTGGATGCGGTCGATCAACTCTGTCCAAACCCCGCAGATACCGATCAGCCTGCTTGCTCAACGGTGCGCGAGAAGCCTCTGTCGATTCGACATTGGTATGGTCTGCTCAAACTCCTCAGCCTGTTTCCCAATCCCTTTCAAAATTCGCTTTGCGTCTATGTGGCAGAACTGGGTCAGCGTGTTCAAGGCATGATTCAGGTGTCGCCGTTTAACCGTACGGGTAGCACGTGGCGGGTTGATCGCGTCGCGGTTGCGCCCGCCTCAAAACCTGATAGCAATGAGGCTCAAACCGATACTCCAGTTCTGACCAAGATGGACGTAGGCTCCCTCTTGTTGCGCTATTGTCTGGAGCGAATTTGGCAAGCGCGAATCTGGATTTTAGAAATTGACATCAATGATCAAGCGGCGTTAGCGCTTTACCGACAAAACGGGTTTCAGCCCTTGGCGAATATGACCTACTGGTCGATTTCGGCAGAGCAGCTGCAAGAGTTGTCTGAGCGAGAGCCAGATTTGCCGAATCTACTGCCTGTCAGCAATGCAGACGCTCAGTTGCTCTATCAACTCGATACGATGGCAATGCCGCCCCTCGTGCGTCAGGTCTTTGATCGCCATATTCAAGATTTTAAAACGAGTCTGTTCGGTTCTCTGATTGATTGGGTGAGGCAATGGATCACTGGAACAGAGTGCGTGAGCGGTTACGTATTCGAGCCGCAGCGCAAAGCCGCGATCGGGTACTTTCAAGTCCGGTTGTGCCGCGATGGATCGCAGCCGCACAACGCGCAGTTAACAGTCAATCCTGCCTACACCTGGCTCTATCCTGAGCTGATGGCGCAAATGGCGCGCATTACACGAGAAGTGCCCGCTCAATCGCTGCAAATGGTGTCTCCAGACTATCAGCCCGAACGAGAAGATTATCTAGAGCTGATCGGAGCAAGCCGGATTGGACACACACTGCTGATGTCGCGCTCGGTGTGGCACAAAGTCCGAGAAACGAAATCGATCGCAGAAGGACTGCAGATCGCAGACATGCTGCAAGGCTTACAGCCTGCTCGAAAACCCGTTCCGGGTCGAATCTCAATGCTGAAGTCGGTGAAGCCGCTTCCGCCTCAGCCCAAGGAAGACTCTAAGGGCGCTGATCCTCATAGTGGCGATCGCTATTGCTAAATGGCAAAACTTTCAGCGCTAGGGCTAGATGTTGGTCGCAAACGAATTGGTGTCTCCGGCTGTGATGGAACCGGGCTGATTGCGACCGGATTGTTTACCATCGAGCGCAAATCGTTTGGGCAGGTAGTAGAGATTCTCCAGCAAACGATTCTCGAACGAGACGTTCAGCTTCTCGTTGTGGGTCTGCCCTATTCCATGAATGGCACGATCGGATCTCAGGCCAAAGAAGTCCAGAAGTTTGCCAAATCGCTGTCTAAGGCGCTGAATCTGCCCGTCGAGTACATGGATGAGCGCCTCACGAGCTATCAGGCAGAACAAATGATGCACGCCCAGCGAATCGCTCCATCGCGCAACAAAGGACTCATCGATCGCAAAGCCGCCGCCATCATTTTGCAACAATGGCTCGACCAGCGCCGCCAAGACTTGAAAAAGCACGAAACCGAGATATTAGAGAACTCAGGAAACAGCGGGATTCAAGTCTAATGCCTTATTTCTTCAATTAGAGATTACGAACTACAAATTCCAAAGTCATTCCGTGTCCATTTCACGAGATACTACTTTTTGGAAGACGAACCGCAACTTCGTTAGGAAACTCCAGAACTGCCAATGAATCGAGATAGAGAAAGTCCAATGGAAGACGACAGCTTAGATATGGATACCCCCACCGTCACCCTAACTGATGAAGCCGGACTCCAGTTGACCTGCTACATCGAGCATTCCTTGGACGTGGATGAACAGGAGTACGTCTTGCTACTGCCCGTTGACTCCCCCATCGAAATCTTTGCATGGGAAGAAAACGGTGACGAAGACGAAGCCGTCTTAGTCGAAGACCAGGAAACGCTGGATCAAGTCTTTGCGATCGCAAAAGCGGTTTTAGAAGAACAAAATCTAGCGCTCAAACGAACGGCTGTGGTTCTCACCGTAGAAGGCGACTTGCCCGATCTAGATGAAGACGAAGAGTGGGCAGGAGTCGAATCTGACTCAGATGACGAACAAGAAGAATTACAGTTGCTCGCCAGCTTTTGGCACGAAGAGCAAGAATTCGCCATTTATACTCCCCTTGACCCCTATTTCATCTTGGCAAGATTGGATGGTGACGGACAGCCCCAGCTCCTGTCTCAAGAAGAGTTAAAGAAAATTGAGCCGATGCTGCCAATGCTCGAAGATCAACTGTTTGACGAGATGGAATAGGCAATACAGCCCAAATTCAATGGGAGAAAAATCGCCAATCTGGGTCTTTTCTCCCTTTTTTGCTTATTAAAAGCTCTAATAAATGTTGACTAATAGGCAAAGACGATTAATATTTGTTTCTTGGCAAAGGCAATAGCTGATCCCCGAATTACAACATCGCTATGAAACTAGCCCAGCGCTTTGCATCGTTCTCTATTTTTCTCGTCTTGGTGTGCTCTGCCCTTGGTTTCTCGGCATGGCGAGCACAGGCATGGTGGAATCAGGCAAGTGCGCCGATTACGCCTGCGTCAGCGCCCGCTCAAAGCAAGCGGGTCATTATTCAAATTCCTCAAGGCACGACGGCTCAAGGCATTGGTCAAGAACTGGAAGCAGCAGGCTTAATCCGGTCGGCTAAGGCATGGGAACTGTGGTCGCGCTGGCTGGCGTGGAAGTATCCCGATGGGGGCTTTCAAGCTGGAAATTATGAGCTTTCGACCACCGAACCACTGCAATCGATCGCCGAAAAAATTTGGTCAGGTCAGGTTGCGCAACGCAGCTTCACCATTCCTGAAGGCTGGTCGGTCAAGCAGATGGCAAGTTATTTTGAGCAACAAGGATTCTTTCGAGGAGACGATTTTCGGGCCGCGGCGCGGCAAATTCCGGTAGACCGCTTTCCGTGGTTGCCCAAAGATGCGCCTCACTTAGAAGGATTCTTGTACCCCGATACTTATCAAATCGCCGCAGGAGATGTCATTACGCCTCAGCAGGTGATTGACCAAATGCTCAGCCGGTTTGAGCAGATTGCTCTGCCGATCTATAACCAAAATCGGGGTAACATGGCGTTATCTCTGGCTCAATGGGTGACGCTCTCTAGCATTGTAGAAAAGGAAGCCGTGATTCCGGGCGAGCGCCCTTTGATTGCTGGAGTGTTCTCCAATCGCCTGAAGCAAAACATGCCGTTAGGCTCTGATCCAACGGTGGAATACGCGCTAGGCGTCACACAAACACCTGAAAATCCGCTGACGTTGAGTCAAGTCGAGACCCAATCGCCGTACAACACATACATCAATGCAGGATTACCGCCGACCGCGATCGCGAGTCCTGGACTTGCCAGCCTCAAAGCAACTCTCAACCCAGAAGCAACCGATTATCTCTACTTTGTCGCTCGCTATGACGGCACTCACGTGTTTAGCAAAACCTTAGCAGAACACGAATCGGCTCAAGGCTCGATTCGAGATTCGGTCGATGCAAAGGTAAACCAAGCTCAAGAGAAGAGTCAAGAGCAGCCGTCTAGCCGCAAAAACTGAGGTGTCTGTGATCGTTAAGGTTTGGATTTGAGACAAATCCCTTTAAACTGGTAAGGAAGTAACCTGAAGTTGGATTGTTCGTAGCGTTCTTTATTGCGGACGATACTCTAGTTGCTTGTATTACTGAGTAGGATCTTTTGGACTGCCACTGGTTTTTGAGGTCTTGATCCAGTGCTTCCTTTTGTCCGAATCATCTTATCCTTTTGGCTGCATACCGACTATGTCTTGGGGCAAACTTCTTCAACCCGACTTATTCCTAGAAACCACAATTCTAGGACTGACTCCTGAACTGATTCAACGGAACCACTTGAAGGGTCTAGTTCTAGACGTTGATGAAACGCTTGTCCCAATTACTAGCGCAAAAGCTTCGGAAGAGTTGTTGCCTTGGGCAGAGCAAGTCAGACAAGTCACCCAACTTTGGTTGGTGAGCAACAACATTAAGGAGAACCGCATCAGCCGGATTGCTAAGGCATTAAATGTGCCCTACATTACCGGGGCCCGAAAACCCTCACGCCGCAAGCTCAGACGGGCTGTGGACGGAATGGGGCTGCGACCAGAGCAAGTCGGGATGGTAGGCGATCGCTTGTTTACCGATGTGTTAGCGGGGAACCGTTTAGGCATGTATACCATTCTGGTGAAACCGATGGTCGATCCCACGATCGAGACAGCGAGACGCTATCCAGTTCATACGTTTGAGTTTTGGCTATCTCAAGCCCTAGGAGCTACGCTAACGCCGCACAAGCCCTAAATCTTAAAAAATTATTAGAACTAATGAGTTCTTCACAAATTTCTGGCATCCTTGGTAAAGATAAATTTGAGCCAGCAAAAATAAAGGCTCGACTGATAAATCACTATGAATACTAGGCAAAGCGTCAACCTTGAAAAAGATTGGCGCTTTGTCCGTTGAGGAGCACATAGGAATTACCTCTCATCGAATCTGTTGCAGTTTGTCAGACAGAACTTGAGCATAGTTTTGACTTCCAAACTGACGGGCAAGTTCGACTGCTTTCTTGAGATCAGATCGAGCCGCTTCACGATCGCCGACCTCCTCGTAAGCGCGGGCACGGTATTCGTAGGACTTAACCGACTGAGGATTGAACCGAATCGAGGTCGAGAAGTCTTGAATTGCAGAGCGGTAGTTGCGTAGCCAGAAATAAGCGACACCGCGATCGAGATAAGGACGACCTTCGCCCTCAGGAGCTACTTTAGTCGCTTGAGTAAACGTTTCCACGGCCCCGAAATAGTCTTTGGCAGCAATCTTCTGATATCCTTTCTCGATCAGTTGCCAAACGGTTTCCCGCGTTCCCTGTAGTCCTTGGATTTGATTCAGCTCCAACAAATTCAATTCGCCTTGATAGATTTGCCGAGCCGTTTGGAGAACTTGCAGGGATGTACTTTTCTGAGCATCGGTCAGCGACTGCTGAAAATCGCCCAATCGCTGACGCACTAGCGCTAGCCCTGAATAAGCACTGGCAGAATTTGGATCAACGCGAAGAATTTGGTTATAGGTGGCGATCGCATTTTGCAAATCTCCTAACTGAATGTAAGCAAATCCTTTGCCACTATAGGCTTCCTTAAATTTTGGATCGATGCTAATGGCACGATTAAATTCGTCGATCGCACCCTTATAGAATTTAGCTCTAAGCTTTTGTAATCCCCGCTCAAAAAATACATGGCTGCTCTGAGTTTGCTCTTGAATTAAAACTGGTAAACTGGCTTGAGCCGCAGAGGGAAGCGATAGACCAAGCAGCAGCATGGCAACACTATGGCAAGCGACATGCCAAGCCAAACGAGATGCAGGAATTCCTTTCCTGCACAATAAAGAGGTTTTCATAAGTTCAATCTGAGTTTAGACGGCGACTATCGATTGAAAGCGCACCCCCTTCTCGCTATTTGCAACTCAATTAATGCGTTTAGACGCTCGCTAGAAATTACAAATAGAGAAGTTATGTAGTAGTGCCCAGTCAGCCGTCAAACGATCGCAGTAAAATCCACAGTATTTGTTGAGCAGTTATGTCCGTATGGACTTAGGCTTCGTCAAACTAGGGAAACCTTCGACCTGCTTCGCAAGGAGGGATGAAGAATGAGCGATGAAAAAACAATCAAGATTAGTTTTTGCATCATTGTCAAAAATGAAGAGGAACGGTTGCCACGCTGCTTGGAGAGCGTACGCAGCGCAGTAGACGAAATGATCGTGGTCGATACAGGATCGGGCGATCGCACCATCGATATTGCCAAAACATATGGTGCATCAGTCTATTCCTTCGAATGGTGCGACGACGTTTCGGCAGCTCGAAATGAGTCACTTCGACACGCTCAAGGGGATTGGATTCTAGTATTGGATGCAGATGAAGTCTTAGTTCCTGATATCATTCCTGCTCTAAAACAAGGAGTTCAGAGCGAGCACCATTTGGTGATTAATCTGTTGCGCCATGAGATAGGGACTGTCCAATCTCCTTACTCACTGCTGTCTCGGTTGTTTCGACGGCATCCTGACATCGAGTTCACCCGTCCCTACCACGCCATAATCGACGATCGCGTCAGCGAACTCCTACTCCGCGAACCTCATTGGCAAATTGGACATTTACCAAAAGTGGCAGTTTTACATGAAGGATATTGGTCTGATGGAATTGCAAGGCGAGATAAATTTAATCGAGCGCGTCACACGGTGGAGGGATTTCTAGCAACGCATCCGAATGATCCATATGCATGTAGTAAGCTAGGCGCGCTCTACGTCCAGATAGGAGAACGAGAAACAGGATTGGAGTTGCTGAGAAGAGGACTGCGATCGATTCATAGCGATGCCAAGGAAAATGCTCTCCACAACGCTTCAACGCTTTATGAGCTTCACTATCATTTAGGAAGCGCTTACGCTGAAGCACAGCACTTCAATCAAGCAGAGCAACACTACCAAGCCGCAATTCAGCAACCCATTCCTGCCAAACTGAAGCTAGGAGCAATCAACAATCTAGGAAATCTTCTCAAAGATAAAGGAGACTTGCATAACGCGGCAGCACTCTATCAGCAAGCGTTACGGGTCGATCCAACTTTTTCAGTCGGTTATCACAATTTAGGCGTGGCGCTCAAATCAATGGGGCAATTGGCTCCTGCGATCGCGCAATATCAACACGCGATCGCCCTGAATCAGGATTACGCAGAAGCTCATCAAAACCTCGGTGTCGCTCTGATGAAAGTAGGACAAGTGACAGAGAGCCTAGAGGCATTCCGACAGGCGATCACGCTCTATCAGCAGCAAGAGTCGTCGGAGGCTGAGCGGCTGAGGCAAGGTCTACATGCTATGGGCTTCCAGGTTTAACTCTTATCAAGAAACTATGCCGTCAGTTGAGCGTTCTGCTCTTCGGCTGAGTCGCTCTCGCTTTGGGCTTGAGCCGCCGCGATCGCGAGCTTTTCTTCCTGAACTTCCTTTTCCTGGAACAGCAGACCGATGAGATGCACGATCGCAAGCCCAGTGGCACCAACCGAAATTAGGTAGCTATGCAGGGTATAAAGATGTTCAACCGTAATGGTACTAACGGCCCCTCCAGTCAGGGCATCTCGCAATTGCGGACCAATCAAAGGCAAAGCTTCGATTGTGCCAAGCTCGATCCTAAAGCGCCAGAACCCAAGCTGATCCCAACTTAAAATCATCGCTGTCCAGCTTAGACCGATGGCTGACAAGGTCAGAAAAATTCCACTAATCCACGCAACAAGCCAACTGCGACGGAATCGCTCTCCAAGAAACATGACGACAATTTGAACCAAGGCAAGCACAATTAGAAGGTTGCCCGAAATGTTGTGCATCGTGTGAACAAGCCAACCGTAGGGAATGGTTTGGTCGATATCTTTCAAGGAGCTATAAGCCCCGCCTGCACTGGGCTGATAGTAGAATGCCAGTAAAATTCCAGATGTCACGCCGATTAGGGTCAGCGTCAAAATCGTAACCGCAAGAATTGTCGATAGCCGTCTGAGAAAAAATGCAGTGTTGCTCATAAGTCGTACACGATTTGTAAGGACTATGTGTACCTTCGTTAAGTTTTATCTTAACGTAATGTAAAGGTTTGTGAACTTCCTTGATTATTTCTTTACCTATCAGAGCGTGTCGTTCGGCAAGTAACCTCAGTAAGCCTGAATGATTACGAACCCTTCTTGACTCGCTGACCTCAATGTTATGTAACCTCAATGTTATGTAACAATGTATGAACTTTTAGGCTGGCTCAACTCCTCCTAAACGTAGACTTCGCTCCTTAATCCGCCTCAGAATTGCGAAGAAGGCTGGCCCATTGATGAACTACTTTAGGCGTTCCGTACCAGTCTCCAGGAGAGCGCGGTGAGTGCCAAACGTTTTCCAAGGTAATATTTTCTGCCCCGTCCAAATGAGCCGCCGCGATCGGGGTAATGCCATCACCCCAACAGTCGCCTCTGCCACCTGTCATTTGATAGCTGCTATACGCTAACCAACTTCCTGGGCGGCGCGCTCCAAACACCGCTTTCCCTGCCACACACAGGTAATGCACAGTTGGGTAGAATGCGCCTGGATAAGTGAGATTCACAAAGTTCAAATTTTTCAGCGTCCAGCGTTCGTAGCTCGTTTGGGGCGTGCCTAGTGTGACGAGATTCGCAACGTAGCGATGTGCGCTCCAGGCATAGATGCGCTCGTCCACCATGCCATGCACGTCATAGAGCTTTTCTCCCAAATAGATCCGGGCAATCCAACCGCCCGCTGAATGTCCAATTAAATTAATGCGTTCGACGCCGTACTGCTGCCTCACTTGCTGCACCGTTTGGTCTAATCGCTCCAGAATCGGCAGAATGGAGCGTCCTCCTAGCGTGGGGAACCAATCCCGCTTTCTGAGCGGCACGGTCACAGTGGGAAGCCCCATTTCAACCAGGGTTTGCTGCATTTGTTGGTAATCGATCGCGCCTGCAAGATAGCCCGGAAGAATAACACTCGGCAATGGCATAAAACTAAACGATGAAGATGCTTATAGAATCTTAAAGCACTGTTTCTGGATTTCTGATGGCGAATCAAGTAGGGACGTTATACGGCGTTGGTATTGGCACAGGCGATCCAGAATTAATTACGCTGAAAGGATTGCGAATTCTGCAGAGATCGCCGGTGGTGACGTTTCCAGCAGGCGTTGGGAATCAGCAAGGCACAGCAGAAGCGATCGTCGCGTCTTATCTCCGGGCAGAACAGATTCGAGTGTCGATCACGTTTCCCTACACTCAAGATGAAGCCGTTCTCTCGGAAGCATGGCAGGCGGGAGCCGCGCAGGTCTGGCACTACCTCAGTCAAGGACAAGACGTTGTGTTTGTCTCAGAAGGTGATGTGAGTTTCTACAGCACCTTCACCTATTTAGCTCAAACGCTGCAACGTCAGCATTCAGAGGTTAAGGTAGAAACAATTCCAGGGATCTGCTCTCCACTAGCGGCGGCGGCGGCGCTTGGCATTCCGCTGACCATTCGCCATCAAAAACTCGCCATTCTGCCTGCCCTCTACACCGTATCAGAATTAGAAACAGCGCTTCGGTGGGCGGAGGTTGTTGTTCTAATGAAAGTAAGCTCTGTTTATCCACAAGTGTGGAAAATTCTGGAGCAGCATCAGTTATTAGGGCGGAGTTATGTTGTTGAACGCGCGACGTCCCAACACCAAAAAATTCATTCGGACTTGATCAACTGTCCTACGTTAGAATTGCCTTACTTTTCCATCCTGATTATCCACGTCGAAGCATAACGTTGTCCTCCGACTCCGAATTACGCCTTACTCATTGCTATGTCTTCTGCTCTCTCTGCCTTCTTCCGTAATCTGCCAGAGAATATTCAGCAACCCTCGTCGATCGCACTTTTAGGATCGATCTCGGCTCATGCGTTCTTTTTCGCTTCCCTGCCTGCCTTCACCTCTTCTCAGGAAAATCAGACCGACCCCTTGCGGCGTGTAGATGTGGTTGAATTATCGCCAGAGCAACAAAGCCGCCTGCCAAAAATGGGCTCTTCGCTGGGTCTATCTCCTCTACAGCAACCGCCAAGTACCAAGCTGCAACCGCCTCAAAGTCAGACAACTCCTGTACCCAATAATCCGCTACTCTACGACATTCCTGGACTCAGCACGCCCGTCTTGCCCGATCCGCAAGCTCAATCCTCGGACTCAAACGCACTGCTGAGAAAATATATCGCTGAACAAAATGCAGCGATCGCGCGCCGACGCGAACAGTTAAAAGATCTCACGCCTAGCCAGACGCAACCAAAATCGGATACGCCTCAAACCCCCGATCCGCAATCGGAAGCGATCGCAAATGCGATTAACAATGCGCCAAATGCTCAAATTCCCTTTGTGAATCCTGACGATCCAAATGCAAACTTCAGGGTTAACGGACAGCCGCAACCTGAACAATCGTCTAGCCCAGCCCCATCCGGCCCGACTCCCGTCTCTCCGAGTGAAACCACGCCCCCATCTCCAACCGCCTCGACGCCTGCAACTCCTGCTCCTTCACCGACAGCAACGCCTTATGCCGCGAGACTTTTAGAAGAACAGCGCCAGCTATACGCCTACAACCAATCGGATACAGATGCTGATCCACGGTTTGCAAAATCTGGAGTCAAAGCACCCGATCAAAACTGGGTCACTTGGAAAACCGAGAATATTCAAGAAAAGCTCGATCGCAAGGAACTGGCCTTAGTCGAGCATCCGACTAAAGAGGAAGAGTTAGAAAAAGGCATTCCAGTGCTGCCTTACCCAATTTTTTTCGCAATTCCTCGGTTTCAGCAAAATACGATTGTGATTGCTGCCACCGTTGGAACCGATAAAAATTTAATAGGAGAGCCAGTCTTGCTTGGCAAGTCAGGATACGGCGCGTTAGATCGAGAAGCGATTCGCTACGTGAAAGAGCAAGTCAAAACCTATCCCGCTCCTGAGAAACCGACGGTTCACCGATTTGTGTTCAAATATGCGCCGCCAAAGAGTCAAGCAGTCAGCTAAGCAGGGGTTTGGCAAATCAGGAACTGCGCGTAGGGAACCCTCTGAGAGCCTAGCAGAGCGATCGCTCATTCGCGTTACACTAAAACCTAATGGTAGAGCGTAGAGTAATTATGCAGGTTCGAGCCTTGGTTGTGGTAGTAGTTTCGGCGCTGATGTGGATGCTGACGGGGCTGTTTCCCCCAGATGCGCTGGCGCTAACGCAGATTAAACTATCCGACTTGTCTTATCACGAGTGTTCGGCAGAGGTTGGAGCCGGAACTGTAACCAGCGGCACATCACAGGCGGCAAGCTGCTACATTGTGACCGGAACGGCAACCAACCCGACCGATAAACTGATTGTGAATGCAGATATCTTTGGGCGCATCTTCGATGCCAACAACGACTCTGTGATGCAAAACCGCACCCGTCTCGGATCGATTGAAGAAGTTCCGCCTGGTAAAAGTACGTTTGAGTTGAGAATCAGCGTCCCAGCAAATCAGCCTACTCCGCTTCAGCTCAAGCAATTTAAAGCGGCAGGATTTACGGGAACCGTAAGACGATAATCTGTTGCCCTCACCCTAGCTCTCTTCTATGGGAGAGAGCTAGGGTGAGGGCAAATTCTGATCGCAAGCTGCAAATTCATTCTTCTAAACCGAATCACGAACGGCATAATAGGTACGGTTCTGTCGCCCCGGAAATTATGAGTTTAGAAAAGCGTCGTTGGTTTCAAGTGGCAGTGCAACTTGAAGGATCGATTGTGCCTGACGTGTTGCCGCGATCGCTGTTCTGTGGGTTTTTCGGTTTGCTCATTACCGTGTTGTATTTTTATGGGCTTCCCGTTTCGCTTCCCTTTCTCGCGAGTTTAATTCCGAACATTGTCTTAGGTTTGCTTCTCGTGTTTCGCACCAACACTGCCTATGAGCGCTATTGGGAAGGGCGGAAATGTTGGGGAATGGTGGTGGTCAGCGTTAGAAATTTGGCGCGGCAGGTTTGGGTTGCGATCGCAGAACAAGGGGAGCAAGATCGAGCGGATAAATTAACAGCCCTGAATCTCCTCGTTGCGTTTGCAATTGCGACCAAATTTCATCTCAGACAAGAACCAATTGGTGCAGAATTAAAGAATTTTTTATCGGCTGAGCAATACACCAAACTGCAAAGTATGAACCATCCGCCGCTTGAAGTGGCGTTTTGGATCGGAGACTATTTGCAGTTGCAATATCAACGCGATCGCCTCAGCATTCATCAACTCACGGCGATGCACAAACTTGTAGATAGTTTGGTTGAAGCGTTGAGCGGCTGTGAGCGAATTCTCAAAACACCGATGCCATTAGCGTATGCGATTCATCTCAAGCAGTTACTGTTGCTGTATTGCCTCTCGCTGCCGTTTCAAATGGTGAAAGATCTAGTGTGGTGGACGGCTCCAGTTGTGGTTTTGATTAGTTTTACGCTGTTTGGTATTGAAGCGATCGGGATTGAAATTGAAAACCCGTTTGGGCGAGATAAAAATGATTTGCCATTAGATACGATTTGCGAAACCATGAGCCGGAACATTCAAGATCTTGTAAGTTTGCGACCCAGTATTTCAACGACGCGATCGATGGAATCCTAATGCGATCGCGCTTCCAATTAGCAACGTAGGCGTGAGCCAATCTCCATATCGGACATAGAGCGTTTGGGTTTGGCGTGGGTAAATGACGCCTGCATGAAGTTGGTATTGATGGGGCTGCGATCGCCACACAATCCGCCCGTGAGGATCAACAATGCCAGAGTAGCCTGTATTGGTGGCGCGAACCGTCCAGCGATCGGTTTCAATCGATCGCATTACATCATGGGCTTGATGCTGCTCCATTAAAACAGTGCTGTACGGATCTAAATTTGAGGCTGTAATTAAAAATCTCGCTCCGGTTGCCACTTGCGATCGAAACAACTGAGGAAAGGCGGATTCATAGCAAATCCCAACCGCAGCACGACCGAAGGAGGTCTCGAAGTGTTGGTCAATTCGCCCCGGCAGCATCGAAGATTTTACCGGAGATAGCCGACCGATCAGTTTGCCGATCGTCGATTCAAACGGAATGTATTCTCCGAGTGGAACCAGCTTCACTTTGTTAAATCGCCCAATCGTTTCGCCATCTGGTGCGACGGCAATCAAGCTTTGAGTGTAGTGACTTCCCTCGCTTACAAACGTCCCAATCCAAGCTGGAACGCGCTCCTCTAAAATGGCTTGGTAGACTGCATTTTGTTGATTGATGCCTTGCCAGAGAAACGGCAGCGATCCTTCAGGGGTGAGAACAACATCAACATTTTGAGCAACCAGATTTCGATATCCCGTAGAATAGCCGTCTAACGCTTTCTTCAATCCATCTTTGAATAATTTAATGCGAGTGGGTACATTGCCTTGAATAATGCCAACTTTAATCGCAGATGATTCATTAAGAGCATGGCTATACATCACAAATCCGACGACATGCAATCCTAGAAACAACGCGATCGCACTCGCAAATAGCAACCTGGGTTTTCCCCCAGTTCTTCCAATCCAAGCTTCTGTCAGCAATCCATTCACCGCTACGATCGCGGCACTCACCGTCATTGCTCCTGAAATCTGCCCTAAATGAAGAATCGCCAAATTATGAGGACTTTGCGTAAACGAGAGCGCTGTCCAGTCAAGCGGCGTCCATTGCCGAATCGTTTCTAACGCGCACCAAAGGGCTGTACCAACTAAAACTCGCAGACCCGATGGAATGCCCAATCGCCCCATCCATCGCATCCCCCACGTCCACAGGCAAACACACGCCGTTCCCCACAGGGTAATAAAACTCCACGCAAAGGCAACGATTGCTACACTCGCAACCCAAGGAATGCCCAACCACATCAGCGGATGCAAGCCCGTCAGCCAAAACAAAGTCGAGCCATGGTAAGCAATCCCCCACACGAGCGGAAGAACAAACGGGTGCACAGCGGACGGCAGCGGACGCAGCTTAACTTCTGTACCGCGTACCGACATCACCCACAACGGAATGAGAGCAACCCACGCGAATCCCCAGAGACCAAACGGAGCGGCGGCAAAACTCATTAACACGCCACTAAGGAGCGCGACGATTAGAGGAAACGCAATGCGCCAACGATGATCTTTCAAGATTTCCAATTGACTCTCTTAAATCGGCATACTGACCACTCTACCGAAATTGCGATCGCACGTGCGATTTGAAATTCTGCCAAGTTCAGAGCGGGACGCAAACCATTCTAATAGTCCACAAACTGACTGTGTACTCAAACCTAACCGTGTACTATGGAAAAACGGCTGAATCTACAACTATGAACCGTTCTTACACTGATTCTGAAACACTTCGTACACGCCTAATCGAGACGTATCAGAATGCATCAACGCTAGAAAAGCAGATGCTTCACCTGTTCTCGGTGATCTACGAACCTGTCAACAGAACAGCATTTCTAGAATGCTTTAACCGCACAGGGACAGTCGATGAGCAGGGTAAGCTACTCGGAGCCAGCACGCTGAGAACTCGGATCGAACGGTTGTTGAAAGCCAATCTACTGATTCAAGAACCGGGGCAAGGTCCGCAATGCCATCCGCTTATTGTTGAAATCGTCACCCGCGACGCGATCGCAGCAGGCACGTTTGAAACGTTAGTCGAATTGGTACAGCGGAGTTTTCCGGTTCGCGCCAGTTGGAAAGGCGGACCCCGCTCGTTTAGTAGCGAAGGTCAGTTTGTGCGAGAAGTGCGAATCGGCATCTATCGCGGCGATGTTGCCTACATTGAAAAGCAGGTTGAGGACTATCAAAAGTACAGCTACCGCTCGGACAGAATTTCGATGGACGAAATTTTTCAAGAGGTGTGCAACAATCCGTTTGATGCTGAGTGGGTTCGGACACTGCCTCAGCAGTTGTATGAAAGCGGATTGGCTAGCATTTTGGCGGTATCAGCACTTTACTGTGTTGAAGCAGATGAGCCGTTTGCTTTACTTCAGAGAGAATGTACAACTGACGGTGGACAAGGTTCGGACTTCTTTCGGCTCCTGCTAACCGAGCAGTTTTTGTTGCGGAATCGCCTCTCAGATGCTCAGCAAATGCTGGAGCAGATCCCAGACGATTACAGCGAAACCGCCAGTGTATTTTTGGGATGGCTCAGCTTTTTGCAGGGAGATAATGAGGGCGCGATCGCGCATTACACCTTTGCGCTCAAGTCGCTGAGAAAAGCCACTCGCAAGCGTCAGACGTTTTTCAACTCGATTGGGGGATTGTTCTTTGTCCTAGCGCTGCTAAAAGAAGGTTCCCCAGAACGGCTGCGCGAAGCGGAAGGCTATGCTCACCTGATCAGTCGCCATCAGCACTGGCTCGGAGCGACGTACGATCGCTTACATAGCGTGCTGAGACTTCAGCAGGGCGACCTGTCTCAAAAAGAATTTCTGAATCCGTCTGTGCCATTCCACACCGATGAGCATAGCCTAGAAACCTTGTTCAGCGCTCTATGCGTGTATTGGATGGATGCTGCGATCGCGAAGAAGCGCTTGCCAAACGTTTTAGAGCCACTCTATCAAGCTGCCAGAACTTCCGGCTACCACTGGATCGCTCTAGAAACGGCAGAACTGCTATCCCGGCTCAAACCTCGCAGCATTGATCAGACCGAGATAGCGGCATGGCGTCAAACCAACGAGACGCCGCTTGTGGATTTGGTGCGATCGCAAGAACCCTGGGAATTGTGCCTCAACGCGCTCACCAGTTTGCACAAAGAACCGTCAGCATCTAATCATGGTGCGGCGGGAAACCAGCGCTTGGTCTGGTTTATCACCTTCTATCCAAGCGGCTGTCTCATTCAACCCCGCGAACAAAAACAAAACGCCAATGGAACCTGGGGCAAAGGTCGCCCGATCGCGCTCAAACGGCTCAGCGTTAAACCGAGCGACTTTGAGTATCTTACTCCCCAAGATCTGCGCGTGTGCGCTCAAATCGAGTCCTACTACTCGGCAGGATACTACGGCAAAACCGACTATAAGTTTGGCGATCGCGCCATCGTCGAGTTAATTGGGCATCCCCTCGTGTTTTGGGAAGAGACGCCGACGATTCGGGTAGACATTGTCAAAGGCGAACCGGAACTGTTAGTCCGCAAAGGCAAGCAAGATCGGCTGATTCTGGAATTTTCTCCTCCAATTAAAGGCGATCGCGACATTTTGCTGATCAAAGAGACGCCGACCCGGATTAAAGTCATCGAAATTGAACCCGAACATCGCCGTATTGCCGATATTATTGGCAAGCAAAATCGGCTGGAAGTGCCCACGGCAGCAAAAGAGCGCGTCTTGGCGGCTATCAATGCCGTGTCTGGCATCGTCACCGTACAGTCTGACATCGGCGGCGGCGTAGCGAATGCCGAAGAAGTGCCAGCAGATTCTCAGCCGCACATTCATCTTTTACCTGCAGGTCAAGGGCTAAAAGTAGCGGTGCTGTCCCGTCCGTTTGCGGTGGGAGGCTCTTACTACCAACCGGGAGCAGGCGGCGCGATGGTGGTGGCCGAAATTGATGGCAAGCGCCTGCAAACGACTCGCAACTTAAAAGAAGAAAAAGAGCGAGCAGAAGCCGCGATCGCGGCGTGTCCGATTCTGCGCGATCAGCCCGAAGAAGATGGCGAATGGCTCATTGAAGAGCCGGAAGAGTGTTTAGAGTTGCTCGTTGACCTGCAAGAAATCGCCGACACGGTTGAGATCGAATGGCCTGAAGGCGAAAAGCTGCGGGTGGCTCATCAAGCCGGACTGGGTGATTTTCATTTAGCGATTCAGCGTCAAAACGATTGGTTTTCAGCCAGTGGTGAACTGAAACTGAACCATGATTTGGTGCTGAACATGCAGCAGTTAATGGAACTCCTCAACCAGAGCAATAGCCGCTTTGTGCCGCTTGGAGACGGTCAATTTCTAGCGCTGACGCAATCGTTTCGCAAACGCTTAGATGAATTGCGAACTTACGCCGAAAAACACGGTAAGGGAATGCGATTTCATCCACTTGCGTCAATGGCACTAGAAGAATTTGTCGATGAAGTGGGCGATCTAAAAGCAGATAAACATTGGAAAGAGCATGTTAAGCGCCTGAAGGAGATGGAAACCCTACAGCCGAAAGTGCCCTCCACGCTTCAGACTGAGCTACGCGACTATCAAGTTGATGGATTTAACTGGCTATCCCGGTTAGCTCATTGGGGCGTAGGGGCATGCCTGGCCGACGATATGGGATTGGGCAAAACCTTACAGGCGTTGGCTTTGATTCTGACGCGTGCGCCCAACGGAGCCACTCTGATTCTCGCGCCCACGTCGGTTTGTCTGAATTGGATCAGCGAAGCCCAACGCTTTGCCCCCACACTCAACATTCTGCAATTGGGGAGCGGCAACCGCCAAGCGCTGCTTGACCAGCTTCAGCCCTTCGATATGGTGATTTGTAGCTATGGCTTGCTTCAGCAGGACGACGTAGCAGAAATGCTAGCTAAGGTGCAGTGGCAGACGATTGTATTAGATGAAGCACAAGCAATTAAAAATAGTGCAACCAAGCGATCGCAAGCCGCGATGAACCTGCAAGGCAACTTTAAGCTGATCACGACTGGAACCCCGATCGAGAATCATTTGGGAGAACTATGGAATCTGTTTCGCTTCATTAATCCCGGTTTACTGGGTTCTATGGAGCGGTTTAACGAACGATTTGCGATTCCGATCGAGCGATATCAAGACAAGCAAGCTAGCGCTCAACTCAGAAAACTGATTCAACCCTTTCTCTTGCGCCGTACCAAAACTCAAGTGCTGGCAGAACTGCCCTCGCGCACCGAAATTCCGCTCTACGTGGATCTGAGCCAAGAAGAACGAGCGATGTACGAAGCCTTGAGGCGAGACGCGATCGCGAAACTCTCGAACAGTGACGCGACCGCAGGCGCTAAGCATCTGCAAGTCCTGGCTGAGATCATGAAACTGCGTCGCCTGTGCTGTAATCCCAGTTTGGTGATGCCCGGTGTCCCGCTCAATAGCTCAAAACTCGCGCTCTTTGGCGGAGTCCTAGACGAATTATTAGAAAATCATCACAAAACGCTGGTGTTTAGTCAGTTTGTCGATCACCTGCACATCATTCGAGACTACTTAGATGAGCGAGGAATTGCTTACCAATATCTCGACGGCAGCACCCCGGCTAAGGATCGCAAAAAACGAGTCGATGCCTTCCAAGCGGGAGACGGGGATGTGTTTCTGATTAGCCTTAAGGCAGGCGGAACCGGACTCAATCTCACCGCCGCAGATTATGTAATTCATATGGATCCGTGGTGGAATCCAGCTGTGGAAGATCAAGCCAGCGATCGCGCCCATCGCATCGGTCAACAGCGCCCCGTGACCATCTATCGCCTCATCACCAAAGATACGATCGAAGAAAAAATTGTGGAGTTGCATCAGCACAAGCGGGACTTAGCGGATAGTCTGCTGGAAGGGACAGAGGCAAGCGGCAAGATTTCCACTGATGAACTCCTAAAATTAATCCAGATGAGTTAGTCCCCTCAACTCCCCTAGCGAGCTAAGATAAAAATTGGTTTGTTGAGCTAAAAGGGATGCCGAGCGTGCTGAAAGCCCTGATTGCTGATTTCAAGATCATTTTTGAGCGTGACCCTGCCGCCCGCAACTGGCTAGAGGTCTTATTCTGCTATCCAGGACTGCAAGCATTGATGTTTCATCGGTTTGCCCATTGGCTACGAGCCTTGGGGCTGCCCTTTGTGCCTCGGTTTGTTTCCCATCTTGCCCGGTTCTTCACCGGAATTGAGATTCACCCAGGGGCAACGATCGGGGAAGGCGTGTTTATCGATCACGGCATGGGTGTTGTGATCGGAGAAACCGCGATCGTCGGGGATTACGCGCTGATCTATCAAGGCGTTACCCTCGGCGGAACGGGTAAAGAATGCGGCAAACGCCACCCGACCTTAGGCGAAAATGTTGTCGTCGGGGCAGGGGCAAAGGTGTTAGGAAACCTTCAAATCGGTAACAATGTCCGAATTGGTGCGGGTTCTGTAGTGCTACGCGATGTGCCATCCGATTGTACCGTAGTCGGCATTCCAGGACGAATTGTGTATCGCGCCGGAGAACGAGTTGATCCCCTAGAGCATGGACGGCTGCCAGATTCTGAAGCGCAAGTGATTCGGGCACTCGTCGATCGGATCGAATCGTTAGAGCAGCAGCTTGAGATGGTGCAATCTCGTCAATTGTTAGCGGCAAGTTATGCGATGGCGGCGGTCGATCCAGAAGCTTTTTCTGAGAAGTTGCGCTCTGCGCTAATCGCACAAGCCATCACCGAATCTTGCAATGCGAAAAAAGCAGAGCTAGATTCGTTGTCTAACCGTCACTCGTCCGACAGTTGCCGAATCAGCGACCATATTATTGACGAATTCCTAGATGGTGCAGGCATCTAATGGGATTTCTGCATTGTGATGGGCTGCGTTAATTCTGCCCTCACTTGCAATAGGGAGACGGTAGGTTTAGTGTCTCCCTATTGCAATTTTTATTTAGGCTATGGGTTAACTGCCTCGACGTTCCACTCTCCATCATCACTACGATGATAGATAGATCGATTCTGTGGATCGCCTCGCAATTCCAGATGATCAACCCGGATTGGTTCTAGTAGCAACAAACAGAAATTAGACAACGGCTCAACTTCATTGGGAGACGGAGGAGAAAATGCTGTTGCGTCTGCTCTTGGCTTGCCTGAATCGGCCCACGCAAACTGGATTCTTGACTGATCCGATAAATCTTGCCACATTCGTTGACGGACGTTCCGAAGGCTTTCATCGGGTTCTGTGTCTCGAATCAAGTCTAGCGTTCCGGTGAGCCGAAATTGCTCGCGAGTTGTAGGAAAATACCAGCACAATTCTGCCCACTGAAACTGCACAATTTGCTCCAATTTTTCGCTGCGAGCATCGGTGATGAATTTTAATTGGTCGGTATCCTCTAAAAATCCGCGAAACACGATCGTTCGATTGGCAGGTTTCCCATCAAGGCGAACAGTTGCGAGTTGAGCATAGCGAGCGTAGGGCAAAGAGTGATTGCGATGTAATGCGTGAGCAAGGTGCGATCGCCAAGGAGCTAAAGACATAGTGAAAGCAGAAGACGGGTGAAGGCAAGTAAACAGAGCGAAGCTGATTTGATTAGCTAATTTGATTAGAAGTCTATCGGTCTACAGTGTCGCACGTCTCATTCTATTCACCACTTGAATCGCGGGCGTTGACCTTTGGATTGCGGATAGCTATGCGATCGCTCTCACCTTCTTCAGGGCTACCATGCGATTCTGCTGAGCGACCGGATCATCGGGCTTGAGCGCCAGCCCTCGATCATAGCTTTCTACTGCTTCCGCAAATCGTCCTAGACTCACCAAAGCTCCGCCCCGATTGTTCCAGGCACGAAAATCGCTCGGTCGCAGTTCTAGCGCTCGGTCATAACTCGCGATCGCGCCTTCTAGCTGTCCCGCCAGTTTGAGTGCTACGCCCCGGTTATACCAGGCTTCGTAGTAATTGGGCTGAAGCTGAACGGCTCGGTCAAAACTCGCGATCGCTCGGTCTAACTCACCCGATTTTAAGTAAGACGCGCCCTGGTGATACCATCCACCCGGATGAGTTGGGCTGAATTCGAGCGTTTTTTGAAAGGAGAGAAGCGCCGCTTCATGACGGTTCAGTTGCTTTAAGGCAAGCCCGCGATAGAGCCAAATCTCAGCCGCCTGCGGATCGAGTTCCAACACGTTGTCATAACTCGCGATCGCGGCTTCATAGTCACCGACGCACAGCAGCGCATGTCCGCGACCAATCAGCGCCTCTGAATAATCCGTCCGGAGTGCGATCGCTTGATTGAAATGGGTGATTGCGCCCTCAAACCGTCGAGTCACGTAGAGCGATATGCCCTGCATATACCAGGCATCCGCAAATTCAGGCGTCTCTTCTAGCGCTTTACCAAAGTAGGGAATCGCATCTTCGTAACAGTGAACCTTATAGAGCGTGAGTCCTTGGCTGTACTGAGCGTTTGGATAACTCGGCTGAAGCTCAATGACTTTGTTAAATCCTCGCAGCGCCAAGTCGTGATGTCCGGCGACAAAGGCCACCCATGCCCAACTGTAGTGAAAATAAGTCGATGCCGGAAACTGCGCGATCGCGCTCTCAAAACAAGCGATCGCAGCTTCATGCTGTCTTAGGCTCACCAGCGCATTTCCCTTTTCGCTGAGGGCATCAAAATGATTGGGCTGGAGTGCCAGCGCTTGATCAAAATACGCGATCGCGGTGGCATAGTCCCCAACTTTACTAAACTCCAACCCTTTTTGAAACAAGCTGTTAGCCGTGCCACTTTCAGTCTGAGCCATAGGTGTGATGTGATTGTAGTTAAGGGAAGGGACGCCTTTGGCAACGCTTTGCACGGGAAAACCATATCCCCCACTGGAGTTGATGGGGCGAACTACTAGGTAAAGTGCCCAAATTCTGGCGACTGACTACTATCTCTGCATTGCTGACTAATTAATGGTGTACTGAATCGAATTCAGCCTCTCTGGCGCTACGAATGGCAGAGTTTAGCCGACGCAGATAACCGATAAGCTCCTCTCTCGTTCAGCTCTAATGCTGTGTTGGGCTGCTTGACTACCCTTCCGATTCTGCTGTTACAAAATCTTTTCCATGAATATAGTGCATGGACTATCGTTGTATCGTTCAATAAAGTAAAAACCAAGTTTTCTATAGAGTTTGAGTGCTTCTGATTGCCGCTCATTGTTAACCAAATCAAGTCTGATTTTCCTATACTTTTCTTGCCGTGCAAAATTGAAGAGCATTTGAGCCATCTTCCAGCCAAGTCCCAGTCCTCGATACTCTTTTAGAAACCACATTCGCTTGAGTTCAGAGACTTCATCATTGAGTCGTCGAATTGCCCCAGTACCTACAACTTGTTCATTATCGACCAAGACCAAAAACGTACCATAATTGTCGAAATAGTGCGATCGCACATTCTCAATATCAGACATCGAATCATAGCGCCTCAAATCCTCCTCAGTCAGTACGCCTTGCCAGATCTCTAGGCAAACTGCCGTAACAATTTGCTTGGCTTGTTCGATCTGATGCTGCTGAATTGGTCTAATCTCAACCACTGGCTTTGCTGTACATCAAAGTTTTGAAGAAGTTATTCCAGTACGGAATTATCCTCTTGATTTGACAGAAACCTGAAGAACTTGGTTTAATTTGCCGCTCTGATATCCTTCTAAATCCAGCGTTACATATAGAAATCCGTAAGCTTTGAAGGTATCTATCAGCGTTGGTAAGTCAGTTTGCAGCACAAACTCTTTCACCTGGTCAGGCAGTACTTCAATTCGAGCGGTGTCTCCTTCCGATCGCACGCGAATATTCTTCCAACCCAGCCTTCTTAAATACACCTCGGCTCGACCAACGCGCTGAAGCTTGGGGATCGTAATCTCCTCGCCATACGGAAACCGGGAGCTAAGACACGGCTGAGCAGGCTTGTCCCAGTAGGGTAGTCCCAAATATTTAGCCATCTCCCGGACTTCAGCTTTCGTCACGCCCACTTCGGCCAAGGGCGATCGTGCGCCTCGCTCTTTTGCGGCTTGAATGCCCGGTCGATAATCATGCAAATCATCCGCATTGACCCCATCGACGACATAAGGATAGCCCCACTCCAACGCTAGAGGTTTTAGCGTGTCATG
Organism: Myxacorys californica WJT36-NPBG1; assembly: GCA_019359315.1. Taxonomy (GTDB): domain Bacteria; phylum Cyanobacteriota; class Cyanobacteriia; order Leptolyngbyales; family Leptolyngbyaceae; genus Myxacorys; species Myxacorys californica. The sequence continues at coordinate 70,676 of JAHHHO010000010.1, read as the reverse complement.
CAATTCGCTTTTACAGAAATAGCAGCGATTGACCGGATTTGAGGCGTAATTCGGATTTTCTAATTCATAAGTTTGAACAATCTTATGAGTGATGCCGATCTGAGCCGCCTGAGTGATAGCCTCTTCAAGATCTTCAGGCAGAAGCGAGGGAGATTCGGCCGTGAGCGCGATCGCGCCGTCTCCCAACACGTCATGGGCGATCTTCGCAACTAACGCACTGTCAATGCCGCCAGAATAGGCAATTAGCGCTTTGTCCAGATCAGCAAATAACGCTTTCAGTTGGTCGAGTTTTTGCAGCATGAGGGTCAGCATAGACAGCAACGATATCTAAGGTAGCGCAGAAAAAAGCCGCGATCGCTCTGTAAGGTTCAGAGCCTCGCGGCGGAAGAAATTCCAAATTTAGTAATTTGGCAGTTGAGCCTTATTCGTCGTAAATGCGGCACTCAGCCGCATCGGGATTGTCATCGCAGTATTGCTCCAAAGAGTTTTTGGGCTTAACTTGGCGCTTGTGAGATGCTTCAGCCTGGAGTTCTTCCACAGCATCCCAAGCCGCCGCACACTCACCTGATGATGCGCCGCTTAGGTCGCATACCGAACGCGCATTATCACGCTCTTCTTCAATTTTCTTTTCGATATCGTTAATCGTCATAGGTCCTCATCCTTTGTTGAAGGGAAGCTAGCTTGAATCCTAAAAGAATTCGAGAGAGTAGGTCATCGTGACCTCAACGGCTACCCACCTAAAATCACTATTTCTGTGATACACGAGGTTGACTATACTTCTCCAAAACCAACCCTAAACTCTTAAGATTCGAGGATCTGTAAGTCAGGCAACCGTCTTGCTGATTAAGATTTGAATCACGATTGTTACTCTATATTAACCTGATTCACCATCAACCTGATTTACCTACCTTCATTGACAGTAGATTGACAGTAGCCTTCAATCCCTTCATCAATAAGAGACGTAAATTAGTAAATTAAGAGACCTACCAATTAGTCTGTACTCCTGCCCTTCTTGCCCATTCATAACTAACGTGGTTTAGTACACTAGATCATGACGAGCGCAACCTCCTCACAGCCTCTCGTCCACCGTTAGCGGAAATAAAGATCATGTCATCAAGCTCCGACTCCATGAAGTGGGCAAGCGCCTTGTCAACTCGTCCTTTTCTAGAGGCAGCCGTTGAAGAGGTTACAGTGCAAGCCCAAGCAACCTTACAGGCAGAGGCGAATTTAGGATTTATTTTTATTTCCTCCGCGTTTGCCAGTGAGTATTCCCGGCTGCTGCCGTTGCTGCAAGAGAAGCTTCCGGGGGTGCCTCTAGTGGGATGTAGTGGTGGCGGCGTAATTGGGGTGACCTCGCGAGATAAAGTGCTAGAAGTTGAGGGGGAGCCTGCGTTGGGGCTGACATTGGCGTACTTGCCGGATGTGCAGGTGAAGCCCTTTCACATTATTGGCGATGAACTGCCTGATCTCGATGGTTCGCCTCAGGCATGGGCAGAGTTAATTGGGGTGGCGATTGCAGATCAGCCGCAGCTTGTTTTATTTGCTGATCCGTTTTCGGCTCGAATCAATGACCTGCTTCAAGGGTTAGATTACGCTTACCCCGCAGCGGCCAAGATTGGGGGCTTGGCGAGTTCTGGGATGATGGGTGGGTCGTCTGGCCTATTTTGTGACAATCGGTTTTACCGGGAAGGTACAGTCGGCGTTGCCTTGAGCGGAAATATTGCGATCGATACGATCGTGGCGCAGGGATGTCGCCCTATTGGTCAGCCCTACTGGGTGACCGAAGGAGAACGGCATATCATTTTGGCGCTCAAGGAAGATGATGGGTCAGGGGATGTCACCGTGTCTTGCCCTGTGAGCCGATCCCCATTAGAACTCTTGCAGGGCTTGATTCAGAGCTTAGACGAAGACGATCGCCAGTTAGCTACACAAGAAAATCGGATTTTTGTCGGGATCGCTCAGAATGAGTTTAAGCAAACGCTCGATCAGGGAGATTTTCTAATTCGGACGCTCATGGGCGTTGATCCTCGGCTAGGCGCGATCGCGATTGGCGATCGCATTCGTCCGGGACAACGGATTCAGTTTCACCTGCGCGATTCGGAAACGTCGGCAGACGATTTAGAAATGCTGCTAGAGCGCTATCAGCAAACGGTGCCATCCAATCCATCCCCTGCGGCAGCGCTGATGTTTGCCTGTTTAGGACGGGGGGAAGCTCTCTACGGAGAACCGAATTTCGACTCGCAACTGTTTCATGAGTATGTGAACAGCGTGCCAGTCAGTGGATTTTTCTGCAATGGCGAAATTGGGCCTGTTGGAAGCAGCACCTTTCTGCACGGCTACACCTCGGTGTTTGGCATTTGTCGAGCAAAAGAGTGAACCGACAGATAGAATTTAGATCTTTCACTGACATTATCTATGGCGCTTGTCCGAGTTCGTGAGCATGTTAATCCCCTCAGCCGAAAGTACCAAAATCCAGTCGCTATGCCCGACTGGGGTCAAGTGTATGGAAATGCAAGCCAGCCGTTGCACTTAGATATTGGATGTGCGCGAGGAAAATTTGTGCTAGAAATGGCGCAACGTGAACCAAACTGGAATTTTTTAGGGTTAGAAATTCGAGAGCCGTTGGTACATCAAGCGCTTGCAAGTCGCGATGCACTAGGGTTACAAAATCTACATTATTTGTTCTGCAACATTAATACGTCGATTTGTCCGCTCTTGGCATCGCTGGAGCCTAGAACCTTAAGCCGTATCAGCATCCAGTTTCCTGATCCGTGGTTTAAGCGCAAGCATCAGAAACGCCGAGTCGTGCAGCCAGAAATCGTCGATCAACTCTCGAAGTATTTAATTTCAGGTGGCACAGTCTTCGTACAATCTGATGTGCTAGATGTGGCACAAGAAATGGTTGATCGGTTTTCTGAGCATCCTGCCTTTTCACGTCAACACTCAGATTGGTTGCCAAACAATCCGTTTGAAGTTCCAACCGAGCGGGAGGTAGGAGTTTTGTCTCTTAACAATCCGGTTTATCGGGCTGTCTTTCAGAAGCACGGGGGTAACGTCTAGCTGTAATGCCCAATCTTTAAATCCACGATCGCAGCCACATTCGCATCTGATATTCCTGTGCAGATAGTGGCAATCCCAAAAAAATCGGCATCCAGAAGATAAACGCGGCTACTACAAGGATGACAATCCACATTGCTGCAAATCTAAGGTGATAGATTCTAAGCCAGCGATCGACAAACCAAGCTAACGCCATCGTCGCGAACACGGATGACCCCATGTAATGGTACAAAAACACACACCGCGATACGGGCATCCACGGCAACAGATTCGCCATGTAATTGACAAATAAAAATACGCCTACCCACAGGTCGCGCGCGGGAAGCAGACCAACTCTTGGGACATTGGGAGTCGCTAGACTCGGAAGCGCTTTCCAATTTTCGATTAGCACCCAGATCAGAAGTACGATCGCGCCCGACGAAAACCACCACAAAAATGGGTTGCCCATGGCGTGAACGTCGTAAACAACTCGTCCTGGAGCCAGTGCCAACGTCGAACCACTGGTAGGCAGCGGAGCACCGCTATCGGTAACTTGGTAGAAATACGCAAGCGGACGCAGCATGAGAATCCAGCTATACCAAGTTGAGCAGTAAGGATGAATGTTAGAACCGCTACCTACGCGCTGATGATAGGCAAAAATTTGTCGTTGAACTTCTACAAAATTGAACTCAGGATTGAGATGAATGTGAGGAATCCAGATGAGGTAATAAAACAGGGCTGGAATAGCGCCAAAACACAGCAATAGGTAGAGCGGATTAATTTGAGTCAGACGATAAAGCGGAGAAAATGGAGGGGATAATTCCGTTAAGATTGCGCCCTGCGCTGATCGAGCATCCTCCAAAGGTGCGCTTTGCACGGATGAAAAGGGTCTTGATACTGAAGAATTAGTGTGTTGAATAGAACTCAAAAATCGCAGAATCCATGCGAGGATCCACAGCAAAAAAACGACGAATAGAAACCAAAGTCCGTTCCATTTGATCGATGCTGAAGCTGCAAAAAATACACCCGATCCACAGAGCCAAAGCAGTTGTTTTTGGCGTGATAAAGCGTGCAGTGCCAACAAGAAAAGTAGCAGTCCCAACAGACCAAAGATAACTAGATAAACATTATTTAAGGCGTAGCGAGACTCAACCAAAAACAAGCCATCCAGTGCCGCAAACAATCCAGCAATCAAGGCAAATCGGCGGCGGAAGCTAAGCTGATAGGCAATTCCAGCTACAACAAGTGGAATGAATGAACCCGTCAAGGCATTGAGCCAGCGGTAGCTCCAAGTGCTTAAAGGTGAGCCAGTCAGCGAGTTTATCGTGTCTTTACCAAAGGGGAGAGCCTGAGCAACCCAAATGCCGATCGCAATCAAATATTTGCTTAACGGTGGATGCCCGTCAAAAAACCTTTTTTGCGTGAGATAGTTATTAGCAAAGTTTGCATAGTAAACTTCATCAAATACCAGCGTATTAAAGCGCCCTAGTCCCCAAAATCTCAAACTCAGAGAAACCAAAAAAATTCCAATGAGTCCACCCCAAAACCACCAATTTCGCTTTGCTACCTTTTGAGACACCCGCATAAGAGTTCAACCAATCGAGTTCAACCTTAAAGCATACTGACCTTCTTCTCGAATCGGAAGAAAATTCTGTCTTTTGAGACTTGATTAATCTACGGTTATAGTTAAAAAATGAGCTACCAAATCTACCAAGTTAGTGAATGTGTCGCAGAACAACGTAATTTCTTGAGTAACTTTTTGTAGCTCCGCCCCATTTCCAATTAACTCAGATTGCTCCTCACTCATAAAACCTAGCTCTTCTCGTTTAACTCCCGTTCTATCGGCTCACATTTGGAGGTATCTAACCCATGATTCGCGTACTCCTAGCGGATGATCAAAATCTCATTCGAGAAGGACTGAAAGCATTGCTAGAGCAGGAGCCTGATTTGGAAGTGGTTGCCGATGTGAACAACGGCTGCGATGCGATCGCAAAAGTAGAAGCGTTGCAGCCAGATGTGGTGTTGATGGATCTGACCATGCCCAAAATGGACGGAATCACCGCCACCCAGACGATCTGTGAACGATTCCCTGATATTCGGGTGTTAGTGCTGACGGCTTCTGATGATGCGGACTCGATTAAGCAAGCGCTACAAGTGGGGGCACAAGGATATCTGCTTAAAGATATGTCTCCAGATGAGCTGGCGAATGCAGTCCGGACTGCTCATAAAGGCTTTACTCAACTCAGTCCAGGTATCTTGCAGAAGGTCATGAGTCCTGTTGAAGTCGCAAACGAAGCGCCAAGATACTTTGCGGATACACCACCAGGGCAGTCGTTAAACAACGTTCTGCCGTTTAACTTGGCTCAACGACGGGCGGCAGAGGCTGACCTTCCCATCGGATTTCTGAAGCTAACGGCGCGTGAACGTCAAGTGCTGAAGCTGATTGCAGAAGGCTCTAGCAATCGCGAAATTGCTCAAACGCTAGATATTTCTGAAGGAACGGTGAAAAATCACGTGGCGAGTATCTTAGGTCGTCTCAACTTGCGCGATCGCACACAAGCGGCGATCGTCGCTAACTCGGTCATGTCCTTGCTTTAGATTGCTCTTAACTTTAGATTGCTAAAGTTGGATCGCTAATGCCGCTGCTAGGGAAACCTGAAGATCAATTGCGTTGCCGAAAATCAGTCACTCTTTGATTTCTGTGTTACAAGATTCTGGCGACATAAAGCAATTGTTCTCAGGTGTTAGCGGAGATTGACGATGACTCACGTATTAATAGATTTACCGACTTGGGCAGCGAACGTATCCCATGCCAGCAGCGCTTTGCACTCGTTTCATTGGCATGTATCAGACGATTGGATTGTCTTAGCTCAGCAATTCAAAGAAACCGATATTACGGGAGAAGTGGGAAAGAGTTGGGGTCAATTTGTCAAGACCGGGCAAGTATGGGCGCTGTTAGTCGGTTTAGTGGTTGGCTACTTGGCAAGAGCGCTCACGTCCTATGGTTAAAGCGAATTTGGTTAGAGCAGATTTGGTTAGAGCAAATTTGCCGTTTGTAGTTCACGATGGGCCATTTTAGATTTCTAGATTGCTGTAGGCTTAGGAGTTGTGATTTATCCCTTCCTCGGAGTAGGTTCTCTTGAGTCAACAGCAAGCTTCTGATGGACTGTCAAAAACCTGGAGTCAGCGCTTTGAAACCGCGTTGCATCCTGCGATCGCTCAGTTTAACGCCAGCATCGGATTTGATATCGAATTAATCGAATACGATATCACTGGCTCTCAGGCACACGCAAAAATGCTCGCTAAAACCGGAATTATTTCTCCCGAAGAGGGTGAACAACTGGTACAGGGGCTAGAGCAGATTCGGCAGGAATACCAGGCGGGTCAGTTTAATCCGGGCATTGATGCTGAAGATGTACATTTTGCGGTCGAGCGGCGGTTGACCGAGCTTGTGGGCGATGTGGGGAAAAAACTACACACCGCGCGATCGCGCAACGACCAAGTTGGAACCGATACGCGCCTTTACCTGCGCGATCAAATTCAGCAGATCCGTCAAGGCGTCCGGGGCTTTCAAACTGTGTTGCTAGATCTAGCCACGCAGAACGTCAAAACGTTGATTCCAGGCTACACGCATCTCCAACGGGCACAGCCAGTTAGTTTGGCGCATCATCTCCTCGCCTATTTTGAGATGATGGATCGAGATTGGCAGCGCTTAGGTGAAATCTATGAGCGGGTGAATCGATCGCCCCTTGGGTCTGGAGCGTTGGCAGGGACGACGTTTCCGATCGATCGTCATTACACCGCGCAATTGCTGGAGTTTAGCAGCGTTTATGAAAATAGCTTAGATGGCGTCAGCGATCGCGACTTTGCGATCGAGTTTCTCTGCGCGGCAAGCCTGATCATGGTTCACTTGAGCCGCTTGTCTGAGGAAGTCATTTTATGGGCCTCTCAAGAATTTAGCTTTGTGACGCTCAAAGATAGCTGCGCGACAGGCTCTAGCATCATGCCGCAGAAAAAGAATCCCGATGTGCCCGAATTGGTGCGTGGCAAAACAGGTCGCGTGTTTGGACATCTGCAAGCCCTGCTTGTGCTGATGAAAGGCTTACCGTTGGCGTACAACAAAGACTTACAGGAAGACAAAGAAGCCTTGTTTGACGCCGTGAAAACCACAAAGGTCTGTCTAGAAGCGATGACCATTTTGTTGCGCGAAGGATTGGAGTTTAAAACAGCGCGGCTTCAAGAAGCGGTGGCAGAAGATTTTTCAAACGCGACTGATGTTGCCGATTACTTAGCTGCCAAAGGCGTTCCCTTCCGTGAGGCGTACAATTTAGTCGGTAAAGTCGTCAAAACGTCTCTAGCGGCAAATAAACTCCTAAAAGATCTGACGCTTGATCAGTGGAAGGAACTCCATCCCGCCTTTGAAGAAGATATTTATGCCGCGATCGCACCAGAACAAGTGGTGTCCGCTCGCAATAGCTTCGGCGGCACAGGCTTTGACCAAATCCACCGCGCTCTAGAATCTGCAAAACAACGTCTAGCCTCTTCTTAATTTTCTGATGCCTCTTCAAATTGGCGACCCTGCTCCCAGTTTCATCCTGCCCGATACCTACGCAGCCTGTCAATCTTGCTGACTTCAAAGGTAAGCGAGTCGTTCTGTATTTCTATCCGCGCGACAGCACGCCGGGATGCATCAAGGAAGCGTGTGCCTTTCGCGATGCTTACGCCGACTTTCAAGCTCAGAATGTCGTTGTCTTAGGCATCAGCACCGATGATGCTAAGTCTCACGAAAAGTTTGTCAATAAGCTCAATCTGCCTTTTCCACTCTTGTCGGATGAAGGTGGAAAAGTTGCGGAGACTTACGATAGCTATAGACTAAAGAAATTTATGGGTAAAGAATATGTGGGCACTAGCCGAAATACGGTTGTGGTTAGCCCAGATGGTACGATTGAAAAAATCTACAAGAAAGTTAAGCCTGAACTTCATGCAGCGCAACTTCTGCAAGATCTAACTTAAGGGCTTAAATGTTTAGCGGCTCGTGTGGTGTTCTATCAAAGTTGCGGTTGAATAGATGTTCCTCGCATTCTGACTGATCGGTTGCACGCTCTGAAGCATCAGTCTCGACTGCGGTGTTATTTCCTGAATCTATGCGTTGGTTGTGGCATTTTTTCCAAAACGTTCTGGGTGTCATCCTTCGACATCCTGTGACCGGAACTAGTATTATTGCGATTTTGCCGGATGAGAAACTTGTTTTAATCCAGCGACGGGATAATCGGTTGTGGGGTCTTCCGGGTGGCATTGTGGACTGGGGCGAAGATTTGCCTACTGCGATCGCGCGCGAGCTTGCAGAAGAAACCGGGCTAGAGTTAGCGAAAATTCGACGGTTGGTTGGGGTGTATTCTGCGCCCGATCGCGATCCTCGAATGCATTCGATCTGCATTGTGGTTGAGGTTGAAGCAAGGGGCATGATGCAAGTCACAGATCCGCTAGAAGTGATTGATGTGCAAGCATTTTCGCCGGGACAGTTACCAGAAGGTCGGCTGTCACACGACCATCAGCGACAGTTGGAAGACTACTTTGCGGGGTTGACAACAGTTGCTTAAATTCTAGCTGGGCGATTTGATATAAATGGTGAGGATTATGTTTCAAAGCTATTTGTGAGGGGACAAGCAAATGCTTAAGAACCAAGCAATTCTTACAGTATGAGAATATTTAACTGTCCAATTTGTGGTTTGCCCTGGCTAGAAGGCGTCGATGAAGAAAAGGTTCGCTACTCTTATGAAATTTGCATCTGTTGTGGGTGTGAATATGGTTGCGATGACACTCCAACATATCGTGAGCAGTGGCTAAAAAAAGGAACACCTTGGTTCGATGAACAGCAGCGCCCGAAAGGATGGAATCTGGAAGACCAGTTGCATCACATTTTCCCAGGTTGGAATGCAGGATGAGATGCGAGATAATTATGGTAGTTCAATCGGCAGCGTTAGGTCTCCATGCAGTTTGAGTGGGACGAAGCGAAAAATCTAGAAAATGTTCGTAAACACGAAATTGATTTTGCGGATGTTCCCGAAATGTTTGAGGGTTCAATGCTGATTGAGTTGGATAACCGTTTTGATTACAGTGAAGACCAATGGATTGGAATCGGCTTTTTAGGCAACGGTATAGCGATCGTTGTTTGGACAGAGCGGCAAGGTGACGTAATCCGAGTAATTTCAGCACGGCGGGCAAATCGACATGAACGAAAACGATTTGAGCAGTACCTCTCGTACTAATTGGGCAGCATTGGAATCGATGTCAGACGAAGGAATTGATTATTCTGATATTCCACCTTTGACGGACGAGTTTTTTGAGAAGGCAGTGCTAAGAGTTCCAGCGGATCAAGCTAGGAACTTAGTTCAGCTTGATCCGGACGTGATGACATGGTTTCAATCGCAAAGCGAAGAGTACAAGGCGCTAATTAATTCAGTGTTGCGTCGTCATATTGAGCAGGATAGTAACCAGAAAACTGCCTAACCGATGGAAATAGAATACGACTTTAACCATGGAAAAGTGAAGTGCTATTGATCCTGCAAGTGCTGGCAAGATTCGCCTCGCACCTCGGATTGAGGGTGAGATATTAGCGTGGGTTAAAGGGCAAGTTCGTTGGAAAGTAGGAATATATCTTGAGTTAGCCATTCGAACGGCGTCTAATCTCTCGAATTCCCCAAAAAGCTAAATTTAAGTCTAAGTGGATCAATCTTGATACTTCGGGTAATTCTTGGTTCAGAATTCTACACAGTAGCGTTGCATCACCTCCGGTCATGACGATCGCACTATCTGGAAATCTTTGTTGCCAATCTAGAACAAAGTCTCGAATACTCGCAATTGCACCCTGCAAAATTCCACTCGCGATCGCAGCTTGCGTGTTTCGCGCCCAGCGCGGCGGCAAGTCTGAAATCGTTTCAGTATCTAAATTAGGTAACGCGGCGGTGTTCTGTCCCAACGCCTGAAACTGCAACCTCAATCCTGGCGAAATTGCGCCGCCGATCAGATTGTTGTGCGAATCGGCTCCCGTAAAAGTCATAGCAGTCCCGCAGTCAATCACCAACGTGGGACTGCCATAGGTTGCGATCGCGCCCCACAACGCCAGCGCCCGATCAACTCCAAAACTTGAATAAACCTGATACAACGGAATCTGAGACAGTGTGATGACCTTGACTTGGGAATAGGCTGTCCAAGGTTTACTCTGTTTGGGTACGACGGAAGCCAGCCAAAGTTCGGGTAGAGCCATCTGATTTGAAAGCGGCACAAACCCTTTAGGATTAGCAATGAAGGCTTTTACAACGTCTACATCCATTGGTGGAGCATCCCAAACCTGCCGCAGTGTTTCATCCTCAAACAGTGCCCAGTGGAAGCGAGAATTACCAATCGTGAGCGCAAGCCACTCGTTCATATAAAAAACTTATGAGTCCCTTTGTGTATTAAAACTTTACAAAACCGGGCCAAACGCGAAAAACTAAGAAAATACGAGCAATATTCCTTAACATGTAAGTAAGGTACACCCCTTCTAGGAGGCAGACATGGTAGCACTCAGCGATCGTCCCACTGCTCGATCAAAGCGCAGACTCACCCTTCAAACTGCTGATATTGCCTCAGACACAACCGTTATTCGCTCCCTCGATTGGGATCGCGATCGTTTTGATATTGAGTTTTCCTTAGAAAACGGCACCACCTACAACTCCTTCTTGATTCGAGGTGAGAAAGTTGCCCTCGTTGATACTTCTCATGAGAAGTTTCGGGATCTGTACCTGGATACATTAACTGAGCTAATCGATCCGCAGCAAATCGACTATCTGATCATTAGCCATACCGAACCGGATCACAGTGGCTTGGTGCGAGACGTGCTTCAACTGAATCCAAACATTACGGTAGTGGGCGCAAAAGTCGCCATTCAGTTTCTTGACAGTATGGTTCATCAACCTTTCAAGAGCCAGTTGGTCAAAAGCGGAGAGCGCTTAGATTTGGGCAATGGTCATTTATTGGAATTTGTGTCTGCGCCAAATTTGCATTGGCCCGACACCATTTTTACCTACGACTCGAAAACGCAAACGCTCTTCACCTGCGATGCCTTTGGAATGCATTTTTGCGACGATCGCACCTTTGACGAAGATTTAGACCTGATCGAGCAGGAATATCGCATCTACTACGATTGTCTCATGGCTCCTAACGCCCGATCGGTGCTGTCTGCCATCAAACGCATTGGGGAGCTTCCCGAAGTGAAAATGGTAGCAACCGGTCATGGCCCGCTCTTGTACTACAACGTGAAAGAATTGGTTGGGCGCTACCAAGAATGGAGCCAAACCAAAGCCAAATCTGTCAAAACGGTAGGATTGTTTTACGTGAGTGGCTACGGAGACGGCGATCGCTTAGCCCACGCGATCGCAGATGGCATTCTCAAAACAGGGGTTGGGGTTGAAGTTTTAGATCTGCGAGAAGCCCAACCCCACGAGGTGCGCGAACTGGTCGAACTTTCAAGCGGATTAGTGATTGGAATGCCGCCTCAATCAGGTGAACTCGCCGATCAAGCTGAAGCTGCGATCGGCACAATTCTGGCAGCGGCAAATGCAAAGCAAGCGATCGGGCTGTTTGAGGTGGCAGGCGAGGATGAAGAATCGGTGGATGTGATTCGCAGCCAATTTCGGGAAGCGGGATTAACCGAAGGCTTTGCTCCCATCAAAATCGAGGCAGATCCGACCGAGGCAACCTATCAGCTTTGCGAAGAAGCAGGCACAGACTTGGGGCAATGGCTGACCCGCGATCGCGCTGTAAAACAAATGAAATCTCTGGACGGCGATCTCGATAAAGCAATGGGACGCTTAAGTGGAGGGCTTTACATCATCACCGCCAAGAAGAACGAAGTAACCAGCGCGATGTTAGCATCCTGGGTGTCTCAAGCCAGTTTCCAGCCGTTGGGGTTTACGATCGCCGTGGCCAAAGACCGCGCGATCGAGTCACTCATGAGAGTCGGCGATCGCTTCGTTCTCAATATTTTGGAAGAAGGTAACTATCAGCCCTTGATGAAGCACTTCTTAAAGCGCTTTGCCCCCGGCGCAGACCGATTTGCGAACGTCAAAACCTATCCTGCTAATAACGGTTCTCCAATTCTTGCGGATTCCCTCGCCTATCTAGAATGCGAAGTCGCAAGCCGGATGGAATGCAGTGACCACTGGATTGTCTACAGTACAGTGGATGCCGGACGAGTTGCTAAATCGGATGCTCTCACTGCCGTTCACCATCGGAAAGTGGGAAATCACTACTAAATCCCTACTAAGGTAAGGACGAAGGATAAGGGACGCCTGCGGCAACGCTTCGCAAATGGGGATGAAATGCGGACGTGTAATTTGACAAGTGTAATTTGAGTTGTATCCCTTATCCCTCATCTACTTCTTCTCGCATCGCGTTGCTGTAGACCATCCCTCCTCGCGGTTCCTGCGGAGTTGCGCTCTGCTCTAATAGCGGGGCATTGCCCTTCCTCTCATCCCTCATTCCTTATGTCAGACTCCAGACCCAGAGACGTGCAAATTGCCGAAATCGGTGCCGATACACAAGTGCTGCGATCGCGCACTTGGGATCGGCTCAAGTTTGAGATCGAATACGCGCGGCAAAAAGGCACGACCGCTAACGCGTATTTGATTCAAGCGGAACAAAATGCCTTGATCGATCCGCCGGGTTCGTCTTTCACAGATATTTTTGTACACGAACTACATCAACATCAGTACTTTCAAAAGCTCGACTATGTGATTTTGAGCCACGTGAATCAAAATCGCCTTGAAACGCTCAAAAAGCTGCTCGAATTAGCACCGCAGGTCACGATCGTTTGCTCTAAGCCGGCTGCCAATGCCTTAAAAACGGCTTTTCCAAACCATCATCTCCAACTTCAAATTGTTCGAGATGACGACACTCTCGATCTGGGCAAAGGACATGTTTTGCAATTCGCCTTCGTGCCTACTCCGCGTTGGGTGGATGAATTGTGCGTTTTTGATCCAGCCACCCAAATTCTCTATACGGACAAATTCTTTGGCTCGCATGTCTGCGACGATTCTATTTTCGATGAACACTGGAAGCAGCTAGACGAAGATCGTCGCTACTACTTCGACTGTCTGCACGCGGCGCAGTCTAAACAGGTTGAAGACGCGATCGCAGAACTTTCAACTTTTCCTGCCACGATGTACGCCGTTGCTCATGGCTCCATTGTGCGCTATAGCCGCAGCCGCTTGTTGTTAGACTATCGCAACTGGTGCGATGAGCAGAAAAACCAAGAACGTTCTGTCGCCTTGCTTTACGCTTCTGCCTATGGAAATACCGCCAGTGTGGCACAAGCGATCGCCAAAGGACTCACGGACTCTGACATTACTGTTGAATCGGTTAACTGCGAATTTGCTGAGCCATCTGATGTGACAGCGGTTGTAGAACGATGCGACGGCTTCATTATTGGCACTCCAACGCTGGCAGGACACGCCCCGACACAAATTCAAACAGCGCTGGGTTTAGTCCTCTCTAATGCCTCAAAAACGAAAGTAGCAGGCGTTTTTGGCTCCTATGGCTGGAGCGGCGAAGCGATCGATCTCGTTGAAAACCGCCTTCAAGATGCAGGCTATACGTTTGGATTTGACACGATTCGCGTGAAATTCAAGCCGACAGACGAGGTGTTGCAGCAGTCAGAGCAAGCGGGGGCAGAGTTTGCTCAGGTGTTGCGTAAAACGAAGAAAGTTCGAGAACCGCGATCGTTTGTGACTGAAACAAAGAGCGACCGTACTGAACAAGCCTTAGGTCGCGTGGTTGGGTCGTTGTGTGTGGTAACGGTTAAGCAAGGCGAACGAACCAATGGATTCCTCACGTCTTGGATTTCCCAAGCGACCTTTAATCCGCCTGGAGTTACCGTTGCGATCGCAAAATCGCGTGTGGAAGGCTGGCTCGATCACATTGGTGATCAGTTTGTGCTAAATATTCTCCGAGAAGATCGGCCGCTTCATCGCGCTTTTATGAAAGCAGCTGAGCCTAGCCGCGATCGCTTTGCCGACCTCAACACGGAACCTGCCGCCAATGGTTGCCCAATTCTGCTAGACGCTTTGGCCTACCTCGAATGCACCATTCAAAACCGAATGGAATGCGGTGATCATTGGCTGCTTTATGCCGAGGTGAACAATGGCAAAGTCATGGAAGCGAAAGGCGTAACTGCCGTCTTGCACCGCAAGTCAGGAACATCTTATTAACCGCAGCCAAACTTCAACCGCAGCCAAACTCCATCAAAACATTAGGCTCTTGCTTGGCGAACTGAAACAGCTTGCATTTGCGAGATAGAGAAGAGATAGATGTTAATTTTGTTGAATATCCTCTATTTCCTCCTTTAGGAAGATGACAATAAGAGGGATTGCCAAATCTCGCTGGCAGGATCAACACCAAATCTCGTTGAACTTCTTGCCAGTAGACTTGCGGAAATCTTGTGTAGTCGTAGTCGCATCGACGCAGTATCCGCTCGATTCGCTTATAGCGGTTCAGCGACCAATCCCGCAGCATTTGCCAAGAAGGATGTAGATCGGGCGACAAAATAAAGGGATACGCTTTACGATACAACTGTGGCAAATAGTCATAAATCCAAAATTGCATCATGGAGCGGTAGCCCGGATTATTGTAGGCTCGCAATTCGAGAATTTCGGTACGACTGACACCAAAGCGATCGAGTACTTCCGTCGGCAGATAACAAATGCCTTGCTTGGCGTCTTCCCGAAGATCACGCAGAATGTTGTAAAACTGATCCACCATGCCAAACGCGCCGACTATTCGTCGCTGGTGAGCTGGCAGAAAGGGTAATACTTGAAAGAAAGAGGCTGCCAGTTCCTCTAGCATCGATTCAAACTGATCGAGGGTGTCGAAGACAAGATTGTTGTTGTGGTGATAGCGCTCCAGCGCGTTTAAGTAACGATTCCACGAGCTAATGGATAGCTGATCTACAGGTTCAGTATTACAAAACCAGCGATCGCGAATGGCCTCAAAGACTTTCCGATGCCCGCTAACAGGCTGTGCCTGACCCGTTGCCATCAGCCACTTCCAACCGTCTTGAAAGCGCTGAAACTCAGAACCATGAGGGTCTAGGAGATCACTCTCAGCTAACCGATCCGCCAGCCGAATCCAACTAATGCGCTCAATCCATTCTTGCCGAACCTCTAACTCTAGCTCCATCACCCAAGCGGCATTATCCTCGTCCTTGAGGGCATCATCTGCGATCGCAAGATAGTGCGAGGAACCAACTAATTGGGATAGTGACAAAGTACTCATACGAAAAGTCAAAATCTCATCGAACTGCTAAAGTGCGCTCCAGGTTCAGAATTCCCAGATTTTTTTGAGAACAACAGAGTGTGTTTTGTATCACATGCAAGCATTCTGAAATTAGGCTAACCGCGCCTTGGTTCTTGCACGTCAAAGCGGCTCACGAGAAATAGGAAAACCTAAGCGGAATTATGAAATACCAGGAGGAATACTCATAATTTTGGTGACGTTGAGGCTGTTATAGACCCGTAGTTGGACAGTCGCGTCTGACACGGACTCGAAGCTGATTAATGGGTTTACACCACGACCCTCTAACTTCTTTAAGGGATGTTTCTGAGGTTCTAACGGTCTGCAAATACCTAAGCAGTAGACACACAGAACGCCAGAACACAGATTGCTCACAAATCTTACAACCTGCCCCTAAACGTTCCAAAATGGAGGGACTTTTTGTGTTCGCTCAAGCTTAAAGTCTAGAAGGCAACACTCCGCTTGATGATGTAAATCCTGACTCCTCCGTTAAATGATCGCTCCCTTGGGTCAATTGAGCGAAAGAACAAAAATGTTTTTACAAATAAAGACTTCAAGTGTTTACACGTCTTGTCTTAAAAAGTTTTAATCTGAGATTGCAGTTTCGGCACGCTGTTTTAGAAATTTTTTTGCAAACTTCACCAAATTCCTTCTAGAATTCGGTGCAAGGCTCTAATTTACGAACTCTAATTTGGTGAAGCAGTAATCGATGAAATCATAACGACGCGGTTGGTCATAGAAGATAAAAGACCTAATCGAAAAAGCACCGAGAAAACGCCTGAGATGGGCACTCTTGTCTGATCAGACCGTCTTTACCTCTTATGTCGTTAGTCCCCTGCACTACTACTAAGGAACACAGTTACTATGTCACTTTTTGATTGGTTTGCAAATCGACAAAAATCAGGGTCTTCTGTCCCCGACGGGCAAGAACGGGAGATTGCAGATGGGTTGTGGACAAAATGCGAAGCTTGTAGCGTCCTCACCTACACCAAAGATTTGCGACTGAATCAAATGGTGTGCCTAGAGTGCAATCACCACATGCGAGTTGCGAGCGATCAGCGCATTAGTCAATTAATCGATGCGGATACGTGGGTTGCCATTGACGAAGGATTGATGCCAACTGATCCCCTTAAGTTTCGCGATCGCAAAGCCTATAGCGATCGCTTGCGCGAAACTCAGGAAAAAACTCGTCTCACCGATGCGGTGCAAACCGGAATTGGACAGATTGAAGGGTCTTCTGTGGCCTTGGGCGTCATGGACTTCCGCTTTATGGGTGGCAGCATGGGCTCAGTTGTGGGTGAGAAGCTGACTCGGCTGATCGAGCGTGGAACTCAGCAACGGCTTCCAGTGGTAATTTTATGTGCCTCTGGGGGAGCACGGATGCAGGAAGGCATGTTGAGCCTGATGCAAATGGCGAAAGTGTCTGGGGCACTAGAACGGCATCGCGCTAACCGTTTGCTCTATATTCCAGTGTTAACCCATCCGACGGCGGGGGGTGTCACCGCTAGTTTTGCCATGTTAGGAGACATCATTTTGGCAGAACCGAAAGCGACGATCGCCTTTGCGGGACGTCGGGTTGTCGAGCAAACCTTACGAGAAAAGCTCCCCGACGACTTTCAAACGTCTGAATATTTGTTAGCGCATGGCTTTGTGGATGCGATCGTGCCTCGCACTCAGTTGAAGAAGACACTGGCTCAGTTAATTCGGCTTCATCAACCCACCGTTCTCCCGGTTCATACCGGAGGAAGTCAGATCCCAGGCATCAAAACGCTGACTGCGGTTGCCCCCAACTCGATTCTTTAATCAATTCGCGATCGCATAGGAAGGGAAGAGAGCCTCTTTCCATGCCGCCCTTTCTGAGAATCTCTTCATTCTTCTACAAATTGGGCTAAGGATTGTCACAACGACGTGATATTGGTATTAAAGAAGTCTATTTTCGCTATCAGCCGTTCTCATGGTGAAGGTTTTACCGAGCGATGAATCTACGGCTAGTGCCTCTTCCTCAAAGCGCAGTGTCTTAAGGGGCAATGTCTTGAGGGTCACAGTGCCTTGAGAATTGGGGTTGCCATTATCGACTGTTGTGTTGTGAAATTCGTAACTGAGCCACATTTAAGGAGAACCATGCTTAAAAGATGCCTTTGGCTTGCTGTAGCCACTGTCTTTTTTGCCTTTCAAGTTTTTGTACAAGGCGTAAATGCTGCCGAATTAGACGTTAAGCTTCGCACCGTTCCAGTCAATGATGCAGGCGATACTACGGTGTTGAGCCTGAAGCAGGTCAAAGAAGGTAAGCGCCTATTTCAGTATGCGTGCGCCCAGTGTCACGCGGGTGGTGTCACCAAAACCGATCCTAACGTAGGGCTTGACCCCGAAGCGCTTGACTTGGCAACACCGCCTCGCAATAACATCGAAGCGTTGGTGGATTATATGAAAGATCCCACCAGCTACGATGGGTCTACCTCGATTGCGGAAGTGCATCCGAGCATCAAGAGCAAAGATACCTTCCCTGAAATGCGAAACCTCACCGACAAGGACCTTGTTGCGATCGCAGGACACATTCTGCTCCAGCCCAAAGTTGTCGGCGACCAGTGGGGCGGCGGCAAAATCCATTACTAGTTCGTTCTCTTGCTGACCATTGCTCCATGCTGATTCACAAAACTCTGCGCTGGCTTCCTGCTCTTTTGCTCCGTGGTTTCGCGGTGTTTTGTTGTGTTTGTTTGGGACTGGCACTGGTCAGCCGTCCGGTCTATGCGGCTGATTCCTACGTTACTTATTACTTAAAAGTGACCGAGCCGATTCCGCTGGCGCTTGACGATCAAGGGCAGACGCGCCTGTTTTCGGCAGAGGACATCACCGAAGGGAAAAAACTTTTTGGCGCAAGTTGCACCAATTGTCATGTTGGCGGATCAACGTTACCCAATCCACCTGTTTCGTTGTCGCTAGAGGCGCTAAAAGGGGCAACGCCGCCGCGAGATACGATTGAACGGCTCGTTGCTTATATGCGGCGTCCAATGAGCTATGACGGCACAGAAGACGAGATTTACTGCCGGGAAGTCCCGGAGAGTTGGCTCTCGCGATCGCAAGCCGAACACTTGGCTGGGTTTATTCTGCGGGCAGCCCAAGTTGCGCCCGGCTGGGGAACTGATCAGTTTTAGAGGCAGGCTCAGTAGATTTAAGCTATTTAAGCTTTAGTTGCAGAAACTCTCTGCATTGATAAAGTACGACAAGCTGTAAAATATCGAAAGAAGTTAGAGAACCACTCGTTCTAGAGACCATTATGAAATCGATTTCTTCTGTTCTTCGAGGAATTTCACTGGCATTCTGTGCCGTTATGCTGATCGCCAGCAGCTTTTTCTGGGCTGCTTCTCCTGCGGCAGCAGAAACCTACAATGTCAAGATGGGAACCCCAAAAGGTTTAGTGTTTGATCCCGCTGTTGTGACCATCAAGCCTGGTGATACCGTGCAGTGGCAGGTGGGTAGCTTGCCGCCTCACAACGTTGTGTTTGACAGTGCTAAAGTTCCTGATGGGAATAAAGATTTGGCCGCTAAGCTGTCTCACAAAGGTTTAGAAGGCGCGGGTAAGAGTTTTGAAGTAAACTTCCCGGCGGACACGCCTCCGGGTGAGTACTCCTACTACTGCTTGCCTCACCGGGGTGCTGGCATGGTTGGTAAAGTGATCGTTCAATAGTTCTTGAAGTCTCCATTTGACTCAATCATCTCCTCTTTCATCAATAGCCAGAACCTCCTTTTCCCGTCATAGAATAGGGATCTAACAAGGTATTACGCTTCTGGTTGGCGGTTGAGAGAGGAGAATTATTTTGCAAAGGATTTTATCGATGCGAGTCGTGGTGCTGCCATTAGCCATTTGCCTTGCGATCGCGCTCTTTCTCTTCCCTCTAACGAGTTCTGCCGAGGTGGATGCGCCCGACGGACAGCGCATCTTTAGCGCCAATTGCTCAGCTTGTCATATTGGTGGCAACAACGTGATTATTTCTCACAAAACGCTGAGAAAAGAAGCCCTTGAAAAGTATGCGATGAACTCGATAGACGCGATAAGACAACAGGTGACTCATGGCAAAAATGCAATGCCTGCTTTTGACGGACGATTGACCGATTCTGAAGTTAAGGCAGTTGCTCAGTACGTGCTTCAGCAAGCCGAAGCAGGATGGTAAGTACCGTCTGACAACAAACCCTGACAATAAACCCTCCAAGGTCGCTTGGAGGGTTTCAGTTTAGCGTCGCTTTTTAACTCGTTTTGGCAGGGGGAGACAATGAGATGCATGGAAATCTTCTTGCACCTTGTGAGTTAAGCGGCGGGAGACCTGCCGAACGACCTGATTAAGAACGCGATCGCCGGTGCGCTGGATCAGCGTCTCTGGCAGAGCATGGATGAATTTTGGAAACTGAATGACAACCGCAAGATCTAATTGCCACTGAATTCGGGTTGTTGCCCACTCAGAAGTATCGTTACCTAGATCAACTAGCTCCATCGCGGCGCGAAAATCCACCTCATAGCCAATCTCCGTGTAGTTTGGAACCGGAACCGTCTCAATCCGATACACGCCTTCCTGATGAGGCAGTAGGTCTAGTCCAATCCTCGGTTCAATATCGTAGCCGAATGCGCCAAACCGCCCAACGGTCATCGCATAGCTGTTCGCGCCGATCGACTCTACCACCATTGGGTGGGCGCAGCGACGAAACCACTCAGAATGCCCATCAAGGTACTTTGCCACAGTTTGCACATCGGCACCCATTTCCATTGAATCCACGAAGTGGCTCCGAAATTCAGTTGGCCCGATTGGTGCAACTGAACTTGCGCCTTCAGCGGATGGACAATTGGTGGAGATCGAGTGCAAACCGTGATCGGCAGTGTGAGTCAGTTGACGATTCTGCGAAGCTTCGTAAAACGAGTTGGTTGGTGAGGACTGCATGCTCTCTCTTGCTTGGTTTACGCCGTTGGTCTTGATCCAAGATTCCCTGAAGGTATCTAGTGCTTCACGTTTGAGCGATCGCGTTCCTTGAAAGTTTATACAAACTAAACCGAGTGGCACAGTGGTGCGGTGATTTCTGAGACGGTTTTTTCGGAGGGTTTAGCCTTATCCGTAGAAATCGGCACGAAACTCGATTCTAATCGATCAAGCCTGTCGAATCATTACGAAATGCATTTTACCGAATGATTACGAAATGTATTTTAAGAAAGTACGAACTTTTGTGCAAACCCTATAAAGACAAAGGCAGAAGCCGGATGTTGTTCAAATCTGCTCTACCTCTACCCTTCATCAGATGTTAAGAGAATCGATTCGGGCGAAAACAAGAGTCGAACAAGTTTAGCGAGAAGTCGTATGAAAGCATTTGTAGCAGGGGCAACCGGAGAAACAGGGCGTCGGATTGTCCAGCAGTTGGTGGCAAGGGATATTCCTGTCCGGGCACTGGTGCGAGATGCAGATTCAGCACGAGCCATTCTGCCCTCGCAAGTTGAACTGGTGAGAGGCGATGTGTTGAAGTCGGATTTGAAAGCGGCGATCGCAGACGCAACGGTTGTCTTCTGCGCAACAGGTGCGCGTCCGAGCTTTGACCCGACGGGACCTTATAAAGTGGATTATGAGGGGACAAAGCATCTCGTCGATGCTGCCAAGGCTAACGGAGTCCAGCAATTTGTCTTCGTCTCGTCGCTCTGTACGTCTCGGTTCTTTCATCCGTTGAATCTGTTTTGGCTGATTTTGGTGTGGAAGAAGCAAGCGGAGGAATATATTCAGCGCAGTGGATTGACCTATACGATCGTGCGTCCGGGTGGGTTGAAGAACGAAGACAACGACAATGCGATCGTCATGTCGTCGGCGGATACGTTATCGGAAGGCAGCATTCCTCGAACCAAGGTGGCTCAAGTTTGTGTGGAATCGGTGTTTGAGCCAAAATCCCAAAATAAGATTGTCGAAATTGTGGCAACCCCGGACGCGCCGCAACAGCCATTTGAAACCCTATTTGCAGGCGTAGCCTAAGAAGCGGGCGCAACCTTTAGCCAGAAAGGCACGTCTTAGCAGCAGCGTAGCAGTTCATTAGAGGCGACTGTTTGGAGCCGCCCTTTGCGATCGTCGCATTACAAAAACCGATCAAGCGCCGCTTTGAGTTCTTCAATTTCTCCTTCAATGTTGCCTTCTTGGGCAGCGCGAGCGATGCACTGAGTTAAATGCTCATCTAAAATCATGCGTGCCACTCGATCTAACGCACCTCGAACAGCGGCAATTTGCACCAGGACATCAGGACATGGCTGATCGTTTTGAACCATCGTTTTGATGCCCCGCACGTGTCCTTCAATTCGAGAGAGACGATTGACTAGCCGCCGCACTGATTCTTCGCTGTGGGTGTGAGAATGAGCCGCATCGTGAGCGTCATGAGTGTGTTCTGGAATCTGATTGAGTTCTTCTTGCTTGCCGGGAAGTTCAGAGGTTGTCATGAATCGTCTGTGCGGATTACTTAAGATAGTTATGATCTTAATGCATGGTAGAAAACGGTGCGGTTCCGGGTGAGGGAATCTCTACCAGCACAAGAATTATTGTTCTGCTTACGATAAAAGAGATGGGGTTTGCTGGGGCTTACGTTTTTGCGAGCGTGAGTCAACTAGCATTGTCAAAGGCTTATGAAGAAGGCTATGCAACGCTCAAACTTTTTTAATTGGGATTGGCTGGAGGCGATGGGATTTGCTCATCTCCAACGAAACTGGCGACGTGAAGTTCGTTGGGTTGCCGCACTCTGTCTTACGATCCTTTGGAACTTGGCTTTGCCAATCGCGCTGGCATTTGGGTTCACTCCGTCTGTGGCTGCTGAACCTCTAACTGAAATGGCTCAAGCTACTCCGCGTGCCGTGACTCGGGGAAGTTTTGTGGCTGATGCGGTGAAGCGCGTGGGAACGGCAGTCGTTC
Organism: Myxacorys californica WJT36-NPBG1; assembly: GCA_019359315.1. Taxonomy (GTDB): domain Bacteria; phylum Cyanobacteriota; class Cyanobacteriia; order Leptolyngbyales; family Leptolyngbyaceae; genus Myxacorys; species Myxacorys californica. Next base: position 48,393 of record JAHHHO010000010.1, on the reverse strand, counting down.
GGATTGATACGGAGCGAACAGTGACCCGTCGGGCAATGCCAAATCCGATGTTTGATGACCCCTTTCGTCAGTTCTTTGGACAGGATGTGTTTCCTCAAGCACCGAGCGAGCAAATTCTGCGCGGACAAGGATCGGGGTTTGTGATTGATCAAAGCGGCATCATTCTGACCAACTCGCACGTCGTCAATGGAGCTGATAAAGTCACGGTGACGCTAAAGGATGGACGGGTATTTGAAGGAAAGGTGCGCGGCTCGGATGATGTCAGTGATTTAGCCGTTGTGAAGATTAACGGAACCGATTTGCCGTTTGCCGCATTGGCTGATTCCGATGAGGTTAGCGTTGGGGATTGGGCGATCGCAGTGGGGAATCCGCTCGGTTTGGATAATACGGTGACGCTGGGCATTGTGAGTACCCTGCACCGCTCTAGCGCTCAGGTTGGATTGGTGGATAAGCGATTAGACTTTATTCAAACGGATGCTGCCATTAATCCCGGTAATTCGGGAGGGCCATTACTCAACGATCGCGGAGAAGTGATTGGCATCAATACCGCAATTCGGGCGGATGCGATGGGAATTGGCTTTGCGATTCCGATCAACAAGGCGAAATCAGTTAAAGATGCCTTAGCGCGAGGCGAAAAGATTCCTCATCCGTATCTGGGTGTGCAGATGACAACCCTGACTCCAGAGATTGCTAGACAGAACAACAGCGATCCAAACTCAGCGTTTACCGTACCCGAAATCGATGGGGTAATTGTCGTGCGAGTGTTGCCCAATACTCCGGCAGCGAAGGCTGGAATTCGTCGAGGCGATGTGATTACTGAGATTGATCAGCAAGCGATTAAGACAGCCGATCAGTTGCAAACGATCGTAGAGAATAGCCGTCTAGGGCAAACGCTGAAGGTGCAAGTTCGTCGGGGCGACCAAACACAAGAGTTAGGCGTCAAAACGGCGGAACTGCAAAACAATAATGCGTAGGACGGGAAAGCATTAAGAGCGTTCATTGTGTTATCTAAGTGAGATCGAAATTTAGATGACGCATGAACGCTTTTAACATTCTCAGTTGTAGGCTCGTCACACGATTAGTCCGTCACTTTGAAGTGTTAACTAGAGAGAGAAGAATTGAGTTCCCCTTGTGCAGAAATCTTCAAGACACTTGGTTCAGATTTAGGCTCTGCTTGCTTAAGATTTAAGCACAGGCTTGATTGATTTTATTTCTGATCGACAGGTCCAAAAACCATTTGAACCACAAACGGTTTACCGCCCGCTTGATGATAACGGTCTGCCCATTGACGCAGAATCTCATCTAGTTCTTCTACCGCTTGGTCAATACGATCGCTAGGAATATCTAATTCTTCTAACACGCGGATCACTCGCCCTTGCCGACTGACCCAATCCTGCATCAGGCGAAAAAATCGCGCGGTATCTTCAATCATCACGTAAGCCCGTTCTTCCGGGTCATCCGGCACGTAATAAGAAGCGCGAGCCAGGGCATAAAACGGCATTCCCCAGGGAGAATCAATCCGAGTCACCGTTTTAGAGTAAAGCAGGCGACGCTTGATATGTTCTGCCAAGGCTTCACTCAGCGGCATTCGCTGCTCTTCCGGCAAATCTTCTTGCGAGCGGCTGTGAAGAAATTCAATTAAATCTAAAAACTGAAAGGAGTTGAGCAGCAGAGCATCTGGTAGGTTGGGCGGTAGCCTTTGCTCGATAATCCGCTTTTCTTCAGCGGTGAGGCTTGTACCTGGAATCCGCGATCGCCCAGGCTGCCAAGAATATTGCTCCAGCCAAACGTAGGGAAGCTGGATCAAGTAGCGCGGTTCTTGAGACCCTAACATTTTTAGCAACTTGCCTTCGGCCAGCGCTTTTCGCATTTCTTCGACGATCGCTTTAACCCGCTTTGGCTCAAGGTGATGCAAGTGCCCCGTCATTCGGAGGTTGCCATCTTGCTCTAAGTAAGTCATGTATATCGCGCATTTAGCGGCAGTGGCGGCGGCATCTAAAAACGCCCCGTGCCGATGTCCGCCCGTTCGCATAGCGCTGAAAGCAAGATACAACATGATCTGATCGATGGCGCTAGGGCTTAAGAGTTTGATCAGATCAAGATTGGTGGTCATGTTAGGTAGAGCAGTTAGCAACAAGGATACACCAATGGGCCAGTAATGACCCCAAAAACTTTAGTCAATACAATAACAGTTCTACTCCTGTGGAAGCTAAGTTTAAAAGTCAAATTATACAAAAGCGATCGCTCAGGAATGAAGAACGAAGTAACTTCTATTTATTCTATTTATCAATGGTGTTTCTACATCTCATAGCGTTCCCGATGAAGCAAGGAGTGAACAGGAATGAACTTAATGTTCGCCCATTTTACTAGCGGATGTAATCTTTTTGAAGGTTACATCCGCTAGTAGAACTATTCATCTTTGTTAGCTAAACTGGAGGAATTTTAACGGGACGAGCAGCTTAAACAAAACTTACTCAAGTTAGCTTGAGAAACGCCAAGTTAACGCTAGAATTTAAGACTATTACGCTTCGACTCGTCCGCTTCCTCGGTGGTCAAGATAACTCTTTTGGGACAGATTGGCTACATTGGATTGATTGGACGGAGAGGAGGAAAACTGAATCGCAAAAAATTCTGCGATTGCCGCTGTGCGGAACTCCGAAGAAACCGCGGAAGCTATAAACCAACCTGCTAACACAAAGGAAGTTTGAACACGCATAGAATTCAATCTGAATCAAGGATATAGTTCCTGATTCAGACAATTCCATAATGCGTCAGGACAAATCGCCTGAATTCGCTTAAATTCAGTAGCTTTGCCCAGTTGGAGATGACGTGCTTTGAGACTAACGCTGCTTAACCAAGAGATTCTACGCAAAGCCAACGTCCAGCGCTATTTATTCTACCAGAAAGGGTCAGTGATTGCTCGGTCGGATACTGCTTAAGCTGTGCGTCAATCTTGGCGTTGAGCGTGACGAGCGACCAAGGGTGATCCGTGTTTTCCACAGTCAGGCAATACGATTGGTCAGACTGCCGTTGAAAGATGCCAGAGACAATAGACGTGGGATAAGCGGTGCGGGGTGCAGAGTGGGGAGAGAGGGGGCAGTAGCCATTCGTGGGGTAGCTTTCGGGGTTATTGAGATAATAGTGTTGCCAGAATCGCCAGTCAGGATGAGCAGGCGGTAGGTTGAGCAAGGGAATGACGGCAGCAGGCGCGATCGCATCATCAATCAAGGCGTTTTGTAGCGATCGCACAGGTAAGTCTCGTGGCTGGCAATTCTGTTCAATGCAGAGTGCCGCTGCCATCCCCGCCGCTTGTCCAATGCCTAACACAAGCGGCTGTAGCCGCGTTGCCCCATTGGCAATGTGAGACACTGAAATATTCTTCTCACATACCAAAAATCCATCTACGGTAGCCGAGACGAGACTGCCATAGGGAATGGTGAACGGGGTTCCGGTGTAGCGTCCGCCCCAGCGCATCGATTTCGGCTTGAGCGGAATGTCGCCGCTTGGGTAGTGATGGTCGTTGGCGTAGTTGCCTATCGCGATCGCTTCACACCAAGTTTCTACGGTTTCGCAGCCCTCAGCGGTGATGGCGATGGGTAGAGGCGCAACAGCACCTTGCGGCAAAATATTTTGTTCTCGAACAGTGACTCGCCCGATGAGCCGACGACTCTCGCGGTAGTAGGGATGCAGCGCAAATGCCCCGCCCCCTAGACTCCCAGATTCGTTAGGAAATGCTGTTTCTGCTAAACCGTAGCGCCGACCCAGGTGAGTTTGAATGAAATGAGCAAAGCCTTGAGTGTGCCAAAGCGCCTCTTGAAGGAATTGATTTTTTAGCGTATTCGATAAAATAAGCCGTTCTACGCCTTCTCCGTAATCATTGCCTCGACCCGGAAAATTGATCATAAAGTGATCATTAGGTAAGCGCCCATACGTTAAGAAGCGATCGCTTCCGTACTTCTCCCAAGCCCCCACAAACTTCTCCGGGTCATAATTTGGAGGAGCCGGAATGGGGGGTGCGTCTTGTTCAAACTTGTTGAGCACAACCACCCAAGTCGGCGCTTGTACCGGATAACGTTCTGTCAAAGCACTGGGAGAAGCGGGCGCACTCGGCTCGTTCCACTCTGACTGAAACTCCCAGCCCCAGCGATGGGGAATGTTGCCGAGCGCCAGCAAATCTCCTAACTCTGTACCATCGATCGTAATCTTGGCGTAGACCGTCACATCCTGAAACCGGGCTCCAATGAGGCGACTGGCTTTGCCAAGCTCCGAAGGATCACTCTCTTTCAGAACTTCTACAGGAGTCTGACCTGAAATCCACTTGAGGTTGGGAAGTTCACTCACCCAATCGGCAAAAATTTCTGCTCCAATGCGGGGTTCATACGTAAAGAAACTAACCCAAGCATTGTCTAGTCCGCCTGCCTGCCGCTGCTCGAGCGATCGCAGAAATGCACCCCAAATTCCGGTCTGAAAGGCTTCTAGCTCATTGCCATCTGGCGCAGCAACGCCTGCACTCGTGAGCATTCCGCCGAGCCAAGCAAACTCACTCACTAAAATGGTGCTGGCCCCTCGCCGAGCCGCTTGAATTGCGGCGGCTGTCCCTCCGGTACCACCACCCACCACCAAAACATCTGTCTGAAGAATTTGCATATGTCTTAAAGACCCAAACCAACCGCTACAGAACAACAGCTAATGGTACAGTCACTATCAAAGGAGTTTTCAAGAAATTCACATGAAAGCGCAGGTGTTTCGAGGCGTTAACCAACTCAGCTACGAAGACGTGCCGTTACCTGAGATTGGCAATGATGAAGTATTGGTGCAGATTCGCGTGGTTGGGTTATGCCAGTCTGACATCAAAAAAATCAAGTACCCGCTCTATCAGCCGCCCAGAATTTTTGGGCACGAAATGGCGGGTACGATCGCGGCAGTCGGTGACCAAGTGAAGCACTGGACAGTGGGCGATCGCGTGGTGGTGCTGCATCATATTCCGTGTATGCACTGCGCTTACTGCCTCAATGAGAATTTTTCGATGTGCGATGTCTACAAGAACGTCACGACAACGGCTGGCTTTACGCCCAGTGGCGGCGGATTTGCTGACTATGTGAACGTTCCCGGTCATATTGTGCGAAATGGCGGTTTGATCGCGATTCCAGATGATGTGACGTTTGAACAGGCAAGTTTTGTCGAGCCAACCAACTGCTGTCTCAAAGCGGTGAAGAAAGCTCAAATTGCTCCGGGGCAAACGGTGCTGGTGACTGGGGCAGGACCGATCGGACTGATGTTCATCATGTTGGTGAAGCATTTTGGGGCGCGGGCGATCGCGACCGATTTAATTCCATCTCGCATAGAAAAAGCGATCAGTGTCGGCGCAGAAGCCGCCTTCGATGCTCGTGATCCAGAGTTGTCCCATAAAATTCAGGCGATGACAGGCGGCATGGGCGCAGATGTCACGCTGCTCGCCGTTCCCAGTGATAAAGCCTTTTTCCAAGCGTTGGACTGTACCCGCAAAGGGGGAAAAATTCTCTTTTTTGCCGAGTTTCCCGATGAATTAGAAATTCCAATTAATCCAAATCTTTTGTATCGCCGCGAAATTGATTTGATGGGCAGTTACAGCTCGTCTTACCGCGTTCAGGCGTTGGCAGCAGATATTGTGTTTAATCATCGAATCGATGTGGATGCTTTGATCAGCGATCGCTATCCGCTTCAGGAATTAGCGGCGGCTGTTGATCAAGCGATCGCGCCGACTCCAGAGACCTACAAAATCCTGCTCTACCCAAGGAACTCTTAGTGTCGCTGTAAACTGATGAAATGTAGCGCATTGAAGGATAGTTTGTGTCTGTTCAAGAGTTTCTGTTATTTCTCCTGTCACTGATTGCGGGTGTGAGCGGACAGTTTTTTTTGAAAACGGGCGCTCTCAAACTCGGCAAACTAACGGCTGGCAATGCTTTCAATCATGTCGTGAGCATTGCAACCACACCCGAACTAGTGATAGGACTAGCATGCTACGGCATTGGAGCAGTGTTGTATATTTTGTTATTGACTCGTGTGAAGCTCAGCGTTTTAGCTCCAGCAGTTGCGTTGCAATACATTTTTTCGGTGCTAATTGGTCATTTTGTATTTCGCGAGTCGATTCCGCTTGTGCGAGTGTTTGGGATGGCGTTTATTATCTGTGGTGTTGTTCTCCTTCTGGCCAAGGATTAAAGATACTGCCTAAGAATGTCAGCCGTTGTTGCAGAGGTTTTTTGCCAGCTAAATTGCGTCGCGCGATCGCGTCCTTTCTGGTTTAACTGAGCGCGGAGTCCTGAATCGACCGTGACCTTGTGCATAGCGTCTGCGATCGCGCTTAAATCATACGGATCAATTAATATGGCGGCATCACCGGCAACTTCAGGAATCGACGAGAGATTTGAGGTGATCACGGGCGTTCCACACGCCATTGCTTCGAGGACGGGTAAGCCAAATCCTTCCCAGAGGCTAGGAAAGACGAGTGCGATCGCGCCATTGAGCAAGCTCGGCAACTCTGCGTAGGGAACATAGCTCAAAAATTTGACCCGATTTGCCACGCCTAATGCTTTTGCCTGGGCTAACAAGATTGGAGTGTAGCGATCGTCTGGCGATCCGGCAATCCAGAGTTCGTACTCTTGATCGGGCAACGTTGCGAAAGCCGCGATCAGACGCTCTAAATTCTTATAAGGATCGTGGCGACCAACATAGAGAAAATAATTTTGAGTCGGTAAGTCTAGAAATCGAAAATGAGCTTCATCATACGAGATTGGAACGACTGTCATTTTTCGGTGAGAAATTTGATAGAAATTGAAGGCGTCATTTGCTGTCGCTTCCGAATCACACAATACATGCTCTGCTTGCTTTAGAACCTGTGGAATATAGTAACGGAAGTAGGATGTTAGCGGCGAGGTTCGACGCGGAAATCGTAGCGGAATCAAATCATGAAGCGTCACCACAAAACGGCAATTTGAAGATAAAGGCGCTTCAGGGATCGGCGAGAAAAGCAAATTTGCCTTAAGTTCTTTATAAATTTTAGGCAAGCTAAACTGATTCCAAAGAAGGCGTGAAAAATGCCCTTTTGTACCCTGATCCGGAGTTAGCTGATCGGAAATTTGATAACACCGAAAGTTTGATAAGAGTTTTCCTGTTAACAGAATTGGATTAAGCGATTCTAAGGCGGTCAAAAGGTTCTTAGCATACACCGTATGTCCTGTTGGTTTGGATGCTAAAAAAGATAAATTAACCAAGAGTTGACCAGACAAAATAAATTGAGAAGAGTTACGACATTAGAAGTCTATAAGCTTTTAGCGTTTCTTTTGCAGTATGGTTCCAAGAAAATAGTTTTGCTCGTTCTTTTCCTTTGGCAATCAAGTGATCTCGCAACGAAGAACTGCTAACCACTTGCAAAATTGCATCCGCTAAATCAGTCATTGCATCTGGTTCGACCAGCAGCGCGGCATCTCCTACCACCTCCGGCAACGAGGACGTGTTTGTTGTGACAACTGGCGCACCCAGCGTCATCGCTTCTAGCGCGGGCAAGCCAAACCCTTCGTAGTAAGACGGGTAAACAAAAACATCCGCTTTTGAGTAGAACAACGCGACTCGTTCATCAGAGAGATAACTGAGGTGATGAATGTCGCTTTGGTAGCGCGATCGCGCGATCCGTTCAAAGATCGATTGGTACAACCAGCCTTTCTGCCCAATCAACACCAGTTGATGCTCAAGGTGATATTTTTCCTTCAAATAATCAAACGCTTCGATTAATGTCGCAATATTTTTGCGAGGCTCAATCGTACTCACAAATAGAATATAGGGTTTAGAAAAATCGTAATCTACAGAAGTATCGGTCAGCGATTCCTTCAAAGGTATGCCTTGCGCTAACCGATTTCCATCTTCAACCAAATAGCGACTTGCCAGCGGGGTAACAAAAACTTTTTCTTGTGGTACCCCTAATAATTCAACAATATCTTGCTTGGAACTCTGAGAGATTGTTAACACCAAGTCAGTCCATTGAAGGCATCGTTTGACTCGTTCTGTATAGGCTTTAACAGTGGAATTTGTGAACTGAGGGTACTTCACAAACGTTAAATCATAAATTGATAAAACCCTCTTACTATCTTTAAATGGAAAAACCGTGTAGTTCGTTCCATGAAAAATGTCTGAAAAGCCAAAATAGTCTTCAAAATAGGGCAAGAATAATTGAGGAAACTTGATGAAAAGATTAGATGCTTTTACAGGCAGTGGAAATAGCCGCAGCCCTTTAAATTCTTTAAGTGGTTCTGGGCACGAAAAGTTACCTTTGAGCCAACCTTTTAGACTAATTTGATAAATAATATCAAGCGCAAACTCCTCTTGCGTCTCCTGCGTTAATCGTATCTCTTCTAATGCTCGAATTAAATTCACCACATAAAACCCAATTCCGCTTGGTTTCGGCAGAACAGGCGTTGCATCAATGGTAATTTTGAGCATCAGCAACTTTGAAAAACAACGTTTCTAATTTTCTCATCAGTTGGTTCACTGCCTAAGAAAACGTCAAAATCATTACTTCTCACTCAATCGTTTCAGATCATGGTCAACCATTAACTCTACAAGCTCCTCAAAGGAGTATTGAGGCTGCCAGTTTAACTGCTTGCGAATTTTGTCAATCGATCCGACCAACTGCACGGTTTCATCCGGTCGATAGAAGGATGGGTCAACAGAAACATAGTCTTCCCAATTCAAGCCAACACAGCGAAAGGCGCATTCCACTAATTCCCGTACAGAGTGAGTTTCACCACTGGCAATAATAAAATCATCAGGTTTATCTTGCTGCAACATAAACCACATCGCATGAACGGCATCTTTGGCATAACACCAGTCTCGCCTAGCATCAAGATTTCCAAGTTTAAGGTCTTGGCTCATGCCTAGTTTGATCATGGCAGCGGCGTGAGTAATCTTGCGAAACACAAACTCTGTCCCTCGGCGAGGCGATTCGTGGGTGTAAGTGATGCCGCAACAGGAATACAACCCATATTTCTGACGGTAGTTAATGGTCATCCAGTGGGCGTAAGCTTTAGCGACACCGTAGGGATTACGAGGACGAAAGGCGGTTTGCTCGGTTTGAGGTGATTCGTCTGGTTGCCCGAAAACTTCACTACTAGAGGCTTGATAAAACCGAGCATCCGGTTTACAGCGTCGAATTGATTCGAGTAAACGAGATACCCCCAAGGCAGTATATTCTGCTGTCAAGGCAGGCTGAGTCCAGGATAGAGGCACATAGCTTTGAGACGCTAAGTTGTAAATCTCGTCTGGACTAGATTCGGTGATCACGTCCATCAGCGAGGACTGATCGAGGAGATCGCCAGAGAGAATCTCAACTTTATCAGCAAGGTGATTGATGCGATCGAGGTTGCCAGAACTCGATCGACGAACCAGCCCGAAGACTTGGTATCCTTTTTCGACAAGCAATTCGGCTAGATACGAACCGTCTTGTCCTGTTAATCCTGTAATGAGAGCTTTTTTTTGCACTTGTCTCTTTGCGATGTAAACTTTTTAGCAATGAAAACTATGGGAACACTGTAGCTAGAAAGCAGCCCCTAACTCGAAAAGAAATTGAACTGTATTGAATTATTAGTTTAAATTGAATTAGTTTAAGTGTCATCGCGGACGCAGCAAATGTAGAACAAATAAGAGTTTTGAGGGTTGTCATTTAGACCCGGATTTCTAGTTGCTTCGTCTACTATGAATGTGTTCCTATGAACAGATTCAGAAAAATCAATCACTCCTTTAGACTCAATTACTTTAAAGTGGTGCTTCTTGAGAAGTTCAATCATGTCTTCATAGCAGTACTCAATCTTGTGCTCTGGATGAATGTAGTTATTAGGGCACTGCAGCTGAGTCACTTGACGATTAGGAGTATCAAACGCGAACTTTCCGCCTGGCTTTAATAATCGGTAGACCTGATCGAGGACAACTTCAGCCTCCTCAGTAGTAATATGTTCGATCGATTCTCCTGACCAAATTAGATCGAAAGTTCCAGCTTCAAAGCAAGACAAATCTGCCATGCTCCGGTAGACATACTCAATTTCACAATCGCCATAGTTTAGCTTATGAGGGGCATGGTCAACTGGAAACATTCGCTCACTGGGCGGTAGATCGACAATGTACAATTTCTCCGGCAAATAGGGGTAGCCGAAATTCAACAGTGCGCCCCTTGAGTCATCATGATGAGCGCCTCCGATATCTAGAATTATTTTTGCTTCGGGCAACAGAGTTTGCACCATCTCTAATCTTGACTGATGAAAAATTTGGTGCAGCGAAGCGCTATCTGCTCGAATTTTAAACTCATCCGAACTAAACAATGCTTTCACAAGTTCTAACCGAGGAAGCCCATTCTGTAACTGAGGAAGCCAGCCCGATACCCCTATTGGATCAACTTCACGCTCAAACAAAACCTGATATGCCATTGTTAGAAAGGCTTCGTCTGAAACGCTAGAAGGCTCTTCCTTCAAACGTATAAACGTTTTTCTCAACGCTGTTGCCCAAGCTCGGAAACTGCTCTTTTTTTCAGTTAGACGCATTGTTTAGTGCCTCAATTAAACGTTGCTGTACACTCTCAGACGTAAAGTTTGAAAAAACATATTTCTGAGCCAATCGACTCATGTCTTCTGACTGAGGTTGATCAGAAAGTAGCTCTTGAATACTATTTGCAAAACTTTGATAGTCACTATAAATCTTTCCACCCCCACTGTGCGTAACGTGCTCAACCAAAACTTGACACACACCATTAGCTAATATAGGCGTTCCTTGAGCCATGGCTTCTAGCGCGACGATGCTGAAGCTTTCATAAGGTGAAGGCATGACAAACAGAGCGGCTCCTGCCATCAGTTTAAATTTTTCTTCAGATGAAACGAAACCTCGAAAGTCAATGTCTTGATGCTTGGGAATCCGCATATAGTCTTTCCCAGTTAAGACTAGCCGCACATTCGAGGGATGCTCTTTCTTAAATTGAATGAAAAAATCAATCAGTTCTTGGCACCCTTTACTGGGATCGATCCGACCACTGTAAAGCAGGTACGGGTACTGGGCTTGGTAGGGCGATCGCGGCTCAGTATCAATCGCCATGGATACGAGTTCTCCCGGTAATTCTCCCCACAATTGCCGACCGACTTCTCGCTCTGCATTCGTTAGCCAGAGGAGCGATCGTACTCGCTGAACCATATACTTATAGGCTGACAGATAAGCAACAGGTTCATCATGAAGTGTCGGTGCAATGAACACTTTAGAAGGTGGAACCTGAGGCACACCGAAGTAGGTAGTGGGATATAAATAAGTAAAGAAAATAATGGCTTGATAGTCTTGCCAATGTTGGTTCAGAAAAGCATAGAGATCTTTGCAAAAAGGTCCTTGATGACGAATGAATTCTTCTTGTAAGGCAACACTCCAAAGAATGCGCTCTCTAGACGGGTCCGCTGAGGGGGTGTCATTTCCCACCCAACGATGCTTTTCAAACTCGCGCAGCAAACGAGCATGAAGTTCATGCCAATAGGTACTACGAATCAGCGTTACCGGAAAGCGATGAATGCAAATGCCTTCACGAATCTCTCGTCCTACGGGCAAAACGTTTTTCCATTCAACGTAATCAAGTGCCGTCGTTGTTAGTAAATCAATTTGATAGTGGTCTTTCAGCAGCGTTGCCCACTGCCACGCTAATGCTTCTGAACCGCCAACGATACTCTCGTGGCAACGCTGAACAACGAGGGCAATTCGATTCATGCTAGATGCTGAATAAAGGCCAGAAAACGAGCTTCTAATTTTTGATAACTAAACATCTCTTGATACCGTCGCCAGCCCAACTCTCCTAAACCAATGCGAACGGTTTCGTCATTTGCAATATGGTCAAGTGAACCTGCTAGAAGATATGAATCAGGCTGATCCCAAACTAATCCAGCTTTTCCAACGGTCGAGGGAATGGCTGTTGAACCATAGGCCACTATTGGTAGCTTCAGGGACATGGCTTCGACTAGCGGTACACAGAATCCTTCATGATCACTCGTAATCATGAAAACATTAGCAATTAAATAATATGCCTTGAGCGCTTCAGCTGACACGCCTCCTGTAAAGATAACGGCTTTTTCTAATCCTAAATCTTCAACTCTTCGATGCAAAAATCGGTTATAGGTTTCCAGCCTCTCATCTTCTTTTCCAACAATTAGAAGCCGGCTATTCCGGTTGTAGATTTTGTAATAAACATTAAATGCGTCAAGCAGCGCTAAATGCCCCTTATTTGGAACAAGACGACCTACCATAAGAATATTAAACATGCCATCTAAGAACTGATCTAAAACAGTTAAATCAGCATTTCCATAATGGCTTTGCTCAATCCGGTGGAACGGTGGTAAAACAAAACTCTTTGCTTTGGGTACACCCAGCGCCTCTAACTCACGAGCATTGTATTCGGAGTCAGATAAATAAAGCACATCTGATTGACTAGCAACCAGTTTCAGTTGTTCTCTGCCTGCTTGACAAGCATTGACATAATCTACACTAATGCTTTCAAAATACTTAGCAGGTGTGACATTGTGATATTTGACAATCTTTTGACACTCCAGAGTTTGAAGCAACTGCAAGCCAGAATCCCAGCCCACCGAGAAGTGATAAATCAGAATACTAGAAGGATTGGTAAGAAAATTTTGAATTTCGCTAGCATGCTTTACATCAACTGTAGAAACGCTCCAAGTTTCTGCAAAAAGTTGAGCATTGTACCCTTGCTTAGTTAGGGCATCGCACATACCGATTGCATCGTGTCCGACCGCATCTCTTTCAAGAAGGCAGGGCGTTAGGATCGCAACATTAATCATAATTGTAAGAGCATACCCTTGCGGAATTTAAGAGTTGTAGAACTTTCTGTCTCACTATACCGAATGATGTAACAGTTGTAGTATTTAAAGCTGCTGTACTCAGGACTTTTTCCAACTATTAAAAATCTTTAAGAAGCTCAATGTTGGCTTAAATCCCCTCCTTAGTGACTGTCATATTCAGCAAGAATTGGATGCTTATGTGGTTCTTCAAGACGTTCTTCTAAAGCAGTGGCTTGGCGTTGTACATCGTTTAGCTGTTTCTGTAAATCTATAATCTGTTGAGCTAGTTGATGATTTAGAACCAATGATTCTCTCATTGCATAAATTATTGAGAGATTGACAGCTCTCTGCTCTTTGAATAGGAAATGATAAACTCGTAGACAAAATCGCTGTAATCGCCGACTGAGATTAAGTGGAAAGCGGTTCAGTTTGGTTGGAAGATCGCGGCGGGGTTGGGATTTTTCAGTGGCAGCATTAAGGAGCGTCTCAATGTGGCTTAGTCGTAGTGCAGTGCCGATCGTTAGGGAACTACTTTGGATCGGGTAAGAGACACTATGTTTTCGGTGGGCAACATCTTCTTTAATCTTTTGCATCAATTCATCTACGTCAATCTCGGAATATTTTTCTGTCGTCATGGTTGCCTCGCGAAACTAACTACCAAAATAATTTATGCACCCTGCGATCGTTAATCTGAAGAATTATCAGGTCGCGCTAGCGTCAAAAACTTGGGATCATCATCAAAAATTTTACATCCCCCATAATACTTGTTTTACTCGTAACCAAAAAGCTCTCAACTTCCAGAACTTAGTGCTCTCCATGGCTTGAACATGCTCATGCAAACGTTGAACTTGCTCATGTAAATCGGATACTTTTGCTTGCGTGTGGTGAAGCTGCTGTTGAGAGTGCTCAAATTCTGCTTGCGTGTGGTGAAGCTGCTGTTGAGAGTGCTCAAATTCTGCTTGCGTGTGGTGAAGCTGCTGTTGAGAGTGCTCAAATTCTGCTTGCGTGTGGTGAAGCTGCAAACTCATTTGCTGTGTAGTAGCTTCAAATACCTCAATCTGCTCTATCGCCTGTTTTAATGCGCTCTCTAGAGAGGTAACATTTCTCAGCGTAAAGTCACTGGTTTGAAAATAATCAGGACGTTCAAAAGGAGATTCTCCTACCAAACGTCCTTGAGCCAGTTGCTCATAGAAATCTCGGCGCATCGAAGCAGTAATTTTTTCACCATTGCAGAACGTCTTGAACGCATAGGGATATTCCTTTGTAAGCTCATAGCCATTCTTCAAGAGTTTCTCTCGATAGCCTTCCGCAAGTTTGATCCATAGTTCATCTGCTCTGCCCTGATACATAGGGCTATATACGGAGATTCGTTCAGGCTCAGCAATATTCCAGCCACTAAAGTGCACGAAAAGAAGCGGCTCTTGATCAACCACAACCTTTCCACTTTCATTCAGATCTAACGTCTTTTCCCACAGGTTCCAATGACCAATATTGGCTCCTGCATGTTGCACAAAAGTCCTGTCTTGAAAGTACAGAAGTGCTAGGTTCAGCCACAGTTGATCGACAAATAACCCTCTAGGATCTCCCAGACCTTGATCGTTAAAGCAATAGTAAGTCAACCGTTCTTTAAACCACTGAATAAATCGGTGAGTTTCCTTGGTTCTACGCAAGCCCAAAAAGCCTGCATTACTCAGCCCTGAGCGTAGGAAGTTAGTTTCATGAGGGACTACATTTTGTAGGTCTACTGGACAACGACAGTGAGGACTTAACAGCAATGAAACGCTAGAGAGTTCTTGAAAAAGAGTTTCTAACGAATGACAAATCATGATGTCTGAGTCAAAAAACAGCCAGCTTAATGCGGATGTTTTCTCGAAGATATACTCGTGTAAAGCGCCTCGTAAAGCACAACACAATTCAAACGGAGTGTAATAAAAACACATTTTCTGAATTGTGGGTTGATCTGCTAAATCCTCCAACTGGATCAGTTCAAACGGCTCCAATACTGGATCAAAATACTGGTCAACTCTATCTGCTAAAAGTACATATAACTTAATTTCAGGCTGATGTTCTGCTAATGTCTCTGCTAGCGTTCGAGCGTAGGCTAGGTGACTTTTGGTGATAATCGTACATGCGATCGCTTCTGTCATAGAGTGAAATGTAGAACTTTGAACGGAAAATGGATTCAAGTGATGAATTGATATTTGCTATCAAGACTTAATCTTTTCCGGCTTCTTCACTCTATCATTCTCGATTGAAGATTCAGTTTGGTTCGTTGGTGGGTAAACCCATTGTGCGTTTGAGTTGAAACCACCCTCTACGCACTTTCCAGAACTTGCTGCTTTCCATCGCTCGAACTCGTTCTTGGGCTTGTGCAGCTACTTGAGTCATATATGCAAGTTCGGCTTGAGTCTGCTGTAACTGTTGATGCAGATGCCCGCTTTGACTAGCTGCTTGCATTGTGTCACACAGAATCCGCATCAGCATCTGAAATGCATTCTGAGAAATACTCATCTGATTCTGAATCAAGCTCTCATCTACGCCGTGAATTGCTAGATAGCCTTCTCCATTTTCGATGGAGGAAAGATGCTCAAGATACTGCCGATTAAAGAAATCATGCGGAAGAGATTGTTTATATTCTTGTAACCAAGCCGTCTTAGAATCGGGTGCGATCGGCTTGACTAGACAACTCGCGACCACAAAGTGTTGCCCAATCAGAACTCCTTCTCCAAAAACGCTGAGAAATAAATCTCGAAATTCATTAAACCGGAACTTGTGCAGATGAAATGGGCTGAGCCAAGGTGTGGCTCGGTAGTCGTTGGGGCACGAAATAAATAGTTGTCCACTCGGCTTTAGAAGGCGACGCAATTCAGACAGAAACTGTCTTGGGTATTGCAAATGTTCGATCGTCTCAAAGGAGACAATTACATCAAACGAAGCGTCTTCAAGGGAGGGAATGGAATGGGCATCCGACTGAATATACTTGACGTGAGGATGACTGTAGAACGTGGAGGCAAACCGGATCGAGTCCTCATCAACATCGACGCCAACGACGGCACGGGCACCTTGCAAGGCAATGAATTGCGACCCGTACCCGCTTCCACAGGAAATATCGAGAACCCGTTTATCTTTCACAAAAGGGGCAGTGAAGGCATAGCGAATCATATGATCCACATTTGCTAACGACATATCATCTCCGGCCTGAACGGGAATATGTCGCTCTCCAGTGTTCTTGAAATCTGTCACTGAAGGCTGCTTTGCACTCGCCACCATAATTGCCACACTTAATTTCACTAAACCGAACTCAGTATAGCAAGCCCAAGAAGCGCTTCAATCGAGTCCATTTCTGTTGTAGCTGCCAGAATTTGCTACGGTGCATTGCGTTGATGGTGGTATGAAGCTGGTCTACCTTGATTTGAGCGTCTTTTAGTTGAGTATCGGTCTGCTGCAGAGCAGCTTGTAAGCTCTGAATCTGCGTTTTTAGCTGCTCATTACTGGACTGGCTAGAATAGCTCATCATCTGAGCGGCAAAGCTTAATCCTAGCGGTAGGTATAGCTCGGCGTCTGAGATGTGAGACGCGATCGCTTGATGCAGGCTAAGATGCGCCCGTTGAGGTTCGCCTGCTTCAAACAGCGCTTTCACTTTGGCTCCAATGATCTGCGATCGCTTTTCCTCGCCTACGATCTGAGCAGAATACTCAAAGGCTTGTTCAATCTCATCAATTGAAAAGTCCCTTAGGTCATAAGTGGCTTGAAGTTGCTCCGTTGGTATTGGTTTTTCGTACCGAAAGGCTATACCCCAGGAATTCGGAATGTCTTTAATCGGCTGGAAGTACGATCGCAACCGATACATGACAAGGTGAATCCAATACGTTCCGTAGTAGGAAAAATCTTGATGAAAAACGATTGATTTTCCAGGAATCAAAGCGGGGAAAAAGATGCGAACAATGCTGTTTGCTAGATCCCATCCTTTCATCGCATCTACAAACAGGAATTCGATCGCGCCATTGTTCCACTGGAATTGAGTCAAATCTCCAGCATAAACTTGGACTTGATCTTTCCAAGGCGCAATCTGATTCAAGTATTCTTCTAAAAAATTATCTCCCGAAGAAAAGTGGTGCTGTAACGGAGTTCCTTTCACCATAAACTCCATGCTGGGTTCCCATTCAAAAATGTCAAACGCATGAATAGTTGTGCTGCGTAACTTCGGATCGTTGTTTTCCTGAAGCCCCCTTGCGATCGCCGTTGTAGATGCACCTAGCCAACACCCTAGATCGACGATCGCCCCCTGTCCCGTGAACTCCTCTTTGGCAAAATCATAAAGATACTGGCGCTCTTCCGCCGACATCATGCTAAACATTGTTTGACCTCCGTTTGACCTGTTTAATGCCGACTGGCTGAAAGGAACTGTTTTAGGCGCGTCCACTGCGTTCTCAAGCGCCAAAATTTGCTCGATCGCATGGCTTCTATCTCAGCCTGAAGCTGGCTAATCTGGTACTGCAATTGCGCGATCTGACATTGAGAAGCTTGTAGTTCTGCTTGAGCGACTGGCGGAACTGGGGGTTGGTTGAGGGCGAGAATTGGCACTCGGTTATGAGTGCGTCCTTTAATCCAAAAGGCTTGGTCGGTTCCGACCCGTTCTAAAACAGGGCGTTCTTGGTGACGATCGCAGAACTCATAAAAGGCTTCTCGGCAACCTTCCCAATGTCCAAAATCATCCAAAATCACACACCCTCCAACGGGCATCAGAGGATAAAACGTTTCTAGCACCAGCAGAACTGAGTTGTACCAATCCGCATCACAATGGAGCAGGGCAACTTGCTGAGGTAATGTCTGCTTAAACGTTGTCTCAAACCATCCTGGCTGAATCGTGTAGTGTTCTGGGGACGTCCCTACTAATTGCAGCACTTCTCGAACATCTTGCTCTGACGCCACACATTTGCCAATCCACTGCTTTGCGGCGTCGCCGTCTTTCTCGGTCGTCTCTGGCATGCCTGCAAAGCTGTCGTACAGCCAAAGATGCCTCGAAGGCTCCAAAAATTGCGAGAGAATGGCAGCCGTTCCGCCACGATAAGCCCCACACTCAACAAAATCTCCGGGAATTTGGTCAGTGTTGAGGTATTTCCCCAAGAGCGCCAGGTTCTCTAACCTGTCTTGAGTCACCATCGTATAGGGCTGGATTATCTTGAGTAGCGATTGGTCTAAAGCCATTCGGGTCAGCTGATCAAAGCTTAGAGGAGAACGGTTGATTTTCGAGACTACTTTGCTTAGAGAACGTCACGGTTGGATTCAAATTTACAACCCCGTTCCAAAGGATTGTGTCTTGGTTTCTAAGCACCTTTAAGACAGCAGTATCGTGATTCACGGCGAGCGATCGCTCGAACTGATGCTCTCCCACGCCGCCACTTGAAACCCCTGTCGTAATGGTGTAATCCTGCGGAATTAAAGGCACCTTAAAGCGAAATCGAACATTTAACAGCGTTCCAGCAGATACTGTACCCATAGATCTGCCCATACAGAATGTGTTGGATTCAAAAATGACCTCTCCCATGCGGGTGCGAATTATGAATCCAACATGCGGATCATCTATCTCTTCCCTAAAGAGAATGCCGATCGAGAGTTGTAACGGAGAGTCACTGGTGATGGAATAGATTTCTTGATCGTCTTCATCGAAAAACCGAACAAACTGAATTATGACGGCTTCTGAGGTGAGTGAAATGGTGGAGGAGGCACCGTCTTCGGTTGAGAAACTGGGAGAAACGTTAATCTCAGTCAGTTCTGGCTCAACGTCCTGCTGTTGAAGAAACTTAGCCTGATATAAATCCACGACTTGTCTAGGCAAGGCATCAAGAACGATTCTGCCATGCTCGATCAAAATCGCCCGGTGACACAACTTGCAAACAGCACTAGAATCATGCGACACAAAGAGTAACGTTACGCCTGCTTCTTTCATCTGTCGCAGCCGGTCAAAGCACTTTTGCTGAAAGAAAATATCTCCCACCGCTAACGCTTCATCCACAATCAAAATATCTGGATTGGTATTAACCGCAACGGCAAAAGCAAGGCGCACAAACATACCGCTAGAGTAGGTTTTGACGGGCTGATCAATAAAGTCCCCAATGTTTGCAAATGCAGTAATTTCGTCAAATTTCGCCTCGATTTCTGCCCGTGTTAGCCCTAAAATTCGACCATTGAAAAACACATTTTGCCGTCCAGTAAATTCTGGATTAAATCCACTTCCGAGTTCTAGTAGGGCAGAGATACGACCGTGGACACCAATCTCTCCAGTAGTGGGTGTGAGCGTCTTTGTAATCAGTTGAAGCAGGGTACTTTTTCCAGCCCCATTCCGACCAACGACGCCAAGTGTTTCGCCTTTGAAAATTTCTAGGTTAATGTCTTGCAGCGCCCAAAACACGTCAGCGTGGCTCTTCCCAGGAAGCAGCAGTTCTTTTAAGCGATCGACAGGCTTTGCATACCGCTTAAAGCACTTGGACACATTTTTCAGAGAAATAATGCTCTCACTCATACCGTTGTGTTGCTTCCTCTAACGCTCACACCTCCAATAACTCAGATGTTACAGCACATCTGCAAAAGCAGGACGCAGCCGCCGATAGACGGTAGCTCCGATCGCGAACATACAGATCGATACGCCTGTAGCAACGCCTAGTTCCTGCCAATGCTGTATTTCTCCCACTAACACTAAATCCCGGTACAGTTCGACGATCGCGGTCATGGGATTGAGCCAAAACACCCAAAATCGCCACTCTTCGGGAATCATGGTTGCCGGATAAACGATCGGTGTAACGTAAAACCAGAGATTTAGAATCACGCCAAGGGTCTGCGGAATGTCTCTTAAGAAAACCGTTAAGCCTGCGACTAAATAGCTCAATCCTGCTGTAAGCAGCAATTGCGGAATCCAAACTAAGGGAAATAACCAGAGGGTACTGTGAATTGTTTGCATGGAGAAGGCGACAAACGTGATCAGCATCATCAAGCCCATTGAACTTTCAATAAATGCAGAAAGGATGGGCACAAGGGGCAACAGACTAAGCGGAAACACAACTTTCTTGACCAAACTTGGTTGTGCGACAACCGAATTTGCAGCTTGACTCAATCCCATCGTGAACGCCACCCACGGAATGAGACCGGCAAATAGCCATAGCCCAAACGTAAAGTCGTTTGCTGGCAATCCTTTAAGCGTTAATTTGAGCTTCAGAACAACAGAAAATAAATAGGTGTAGACCAGTAGCTGAGCAAGCTGGTTTAGCAGTGCCCAAGCGTTACCCAGCACCGAGCCTTTATATCGTGCATCTAAATCCCGTTGGACAAGAGTTTTGAGCAGGTCAAATTTCACCAACCAGGGTCGTAGAATTGGTATTTTTTGGGCATTTCTAGCCGCGCTGCGAGTGACAGCTTTGACAGAGTTCAACAAATTGTGTTTCCCCTTCCCTAGCTCAAAACGTGGGTTTGCTTAAACATTTGTTTAAACATTTTTTGGTTTGCGCAAACAGTACTTACGCCCAGACGTAACATGATTCCTGTCAGAATATCAGGTCATGACCCTAGAAATCACCTGTGCGATCGCTCGTCGTTGGGCTTCGTTATAGTTCCAGCGCTGCAAAAAGCTCTGGAACTCTCCTGTAGGCGTTTCTACACCATGCGTCTCTACGCTTTGGCGCAACTGTTCTAGCTTGACGAAAATCACCTCAATTTGTGTCTGCTTGATCAACTCAATTGTTCGCCGTTGAACTCGCTCTGATCCGGCTGCTAATTCGAGGTTTTGATTTCCGGTATGAGTTACTATCATGGCGGCTGACATGGCAAGATTTTTCACCAGCAGTTCACTCACGATCTCTGGAGACGATCGCAGTGCTGCCACTACCGCTGGGGACGATTGATCGGCAGTGGGCTGCTCATCAGTCAGATAAGTGACGAAAAATCCCCGTGCGCCGTTTTCAGTTTTAACCAAGGCGGTTATGATGCTTTCAAGTTCTGCTTCTGTCAAGCGATTGTGCTGTAATGCTGCCATTAGTGATTGGGTGAGATTAATGGCTTGCTCAAATGAAATGGGGTCAGAAACTAGAAACTGTGGCTGAATCTCCATCTTTTTGAATGTCTACGGGTTGAATGTCTACAGGTATGATTGTTCTCAATTATGGCGATTATCTCCTCTAAAAAGCAGTCTCCTGAGCCAGACAAGTCTGACGAGGCGCAGTCCGGGCAACTCCCGTTGAGTGTGAAGACTGCTTCTGGCGGCAGTAAACCTCCTAAATCTCCTCGAACGGCTGTCTTGCAAGATAATCTTGACCCAAATGATCACAATCAAGGTCGCGCTGCTGTGCTGCAAGCTGACCCTGAACCCGAAGAGCATGGCAAGCAAGAAGAAAAACTGCGTCCTCAGCGTTTAGCAGAGTACGTTGGGCAAAAAGATCTTAAAGAAGTTTTGGACATTGCCATTCGAGCGGCGAAAGCTAGAAAAGAGTCGCTGGATCATTTGCTGCTTTATGGTCCTCCTGGACTCGGCAAAACCACAATGTCGCTGATTCTAGCCGCCGAGTTAGGAGTACAGTGCAAGATTACCAGCGCTCCAGCGTTAGAGCGTCCTCGTGATGTCATGGGGCTTTTGGTGGGTCTACAGCCTGGGGATGTGCTGTTTATCGATGAAATTCACCGTCTATCGCGAGTTGCCGAAGAAATTCTTTATCCGGCAATGGAAGATTTTCGGGTCGATATTATTCTTGGCAAAGGAAGCTCCGCTCGGACGCAATCGCTGAAATTGTCCCCCTTCACGCTTATTGGTGCCACGACGCGGGTTGGATCGCTCACCTCTCCCCTGCGCGATCGCTTTGGCTTAGTCCAACGCCTGCGGTTTTACGAACTCGATGAACTGACTGAAATTGTCCTCAGAACCGCTGCGTTACTCAAGACCTCGGTGACCTACTGCGGAGCCGAGGAAATTGCCCGTCGATCGCGCGGCACGCCTCGCATTGCCAACCGGTTATTAAAACGAGTCCGCGATTATGTAGAGGTGAAATCACGCGGAAAAGTGAACCAAGCGATCGCCGCCGAAGCCCTCGAACTGTTTAACGTCGATCCCTGCGGCTTAGACTGGACGGATCGCCGCCTGCTCAGCTTCATGATCGAGCGACACAATGGTGGACCCGTAGGACTTGAAACCCTCGCTGCCTCCACCGGAGAAGATGCTCAAACGATCGAAGAGGTCTACGAACCCTACCTGATGCAGATCGGCTATCTCAGCCGCACCCCGCGAGGTCGCATCGCCACCACCGCCGCTTGGAAACATTTGGGCTATCAACCTCCTGAAAGCCAACTTACGTTTCTGTCCTAATTTTTCTGTTCTAGCTATTGGAGCGTGTTACATGATTCGTCGATCGCTGAAGTCAATCCTGGTGCTTCTGCTGGTGAGTTGTCTATGCTTAAGCACGTTACCCGTTCTAGCGGCTGAGTCGGTTGAACAGCCAGTCGAACAGCCAGCCGAGCAGCCAGTCGAGCAGCCGTCCGCCCAAGAGCTTTTTGGCAAACTCTCAACCCTCAGGCAGGAGGCGTTTGATGCGACGAACAAGGGTGATTTTGCAGCGGCAGAGCAGCATTGGACAGAGATTCTAACGCTGTTGCCGGATAGTGCTGCGGTGTGGAGCAATCGAGGGAATGCAAAGGTCAGTCAAAATAAGC
Organism: Myxacorys californica WJT36-NPBG1; assembly: GCA_019359315.1. Classification (GTDB taxonomy): domain Bacteria; phylum Cyanobacteriota; class Cyanobacteriia; order Leptolyngbyales; family Leptolyngbyaceae; genus Myxacorys; species Myxacorys californica. The sequence goes on along the minus strand of JAHHHO010000010.1, from coordinate 25,861 downwards.
TAGAAGATGCGATCGCAGACTTTAACAAAGCCATGGAACTCGCTCCTGATGCTCCTGACCCCTACCTCAATCGGGGCGCAGCGTTAGAGGGCTTAGGGAAATGGGAGGAGGCGATCGCAGATTACAATCACGTGTTAGACCTTGACCCTAATGATCCAGCAGCGTTCAACAATCGCGGCAACGCTGAAGCGGGACTCGGACAATGGGATATCGCTCTAGCTGACTATCAAAAAGCCTTCCAGTTAGCTCCAGACTATGCCTTTGCCCGCGCCAATCATGCCCTCGCTCAATATCAAGCGGGTCAAACCGATGAGTCCATCCGCAACATGCGAAACCTCGTTCGGAAATATCCCAGATTTGCCGATATGAGAGCCGCTCTCACTGCCGCTCTATGGAGCGCTGGCAAAAAAGGAGAAGCGGAAAGCCAGTGGGTGTCTGCCGTAGGACTCGATAATCGCTACAAAGATATCAATTGGGTTAAAACGGTACGGCGTTGGCCTCCCACCATGGTGACTGCTCTAGAAAAATTCCTTAGCCTCCAGTAACAAGCTGGCTCACTCGTTCCGGGGTTAAATCTCGCACCGTGTCTAAAACAACGATCGCTCCTGCCTCGTAAAGGGTTTGAGCATAAGCGGACTTACGTTCTTCCGTTTCGTGAACATGCGGTGGTAAGACTCCAACCCCAATCCAGCGACGGTTTGATCGCAAGGAAGCCGCATTGCTGACGGTGTACATGTCCGCTACCGTATCTCCAATGTAGAGAGCAGGTAACGGTGATGCTTCTGGTTCGAGCTGATCAACCGTCTGTAGCAGACCCACTGGATCAGGTTTACCCGGAGCATCTTCCATCGCAATTAAAACCGGATTTTTCAATCCCAACCGTTTTTGCAACACATAGGTTGCCGACGCTCGCGTTGCCCCGCTAAAAAATCCCCACCGAATCCCTGCGATCGTCAGCGCATCGAAGTAATTTGACTCCAACAGCAATGGCTCCTGACAAATGTACCCTGTCCAGTTTTCCGGGTCAGTTCCGCGATAGCGAGATTGAAAGAACGCGACTAGATCTTGGTACTCTAAATTCACTTCGCTTCGGGGCTGCCCCTGTGCCTCAAAGTAGCGATAAATTAATTCTTGAGACGCTTCCCAATCGTTGTTCCAAAGCCCCTCTGATTTCAGCGCATCGATCTCTTGAGAAGACGGTCGAGAGTTTCCGCCCGTAAATCGCTCAACTGTATCCGCCAAAGCCCGGCGATATGACCCTCCCACATCTCGAATTACACCATCAATATCAAAGACCACGATCGCGCTAGAACCGTTCATAAAAATCCCTGTAGCAATTTCAGAGATTTCCATCATCTACTAAAACTGTGCGGTAGAATAGCAGACTGTAGATAAGCAAGCTTGGGACTGCGCTGGAGGTTAGATTTTGTCGAAGTTTATTCTAAAAGTTCTTTGGTTAGAAGAGAACGTTGCTTTAGCGGTTGATCAAGTCGTAGGCAAAGGGACAAGTCCCCTAACGTCCTACTTCTTTTGGCCCCGCAACGATGCCTGGGAACAGCTAAAAACCGAATTAGAAAAGAAGCATTGGATTACCGAGGTCGATCGCGTCGAGTTGCTTAACAAAGCCACTGAAGTGATCAACTATTGGCAGGAAGAGGGCAGAAAGCGCCCAATGTCAGAAGCTCAATCTAAATTTCCAGAAGTGACATTCACAGGTAGCGCCTGACCTGGTTGCTCGCTTCATCGCTGGCAAAGGCTCTATCTAGATTTCAGCTAAACGCCCATTTCAAAACTCTGTAGCCCCTTTCCAAACTGGACTGGGGTTTTTCATTGCCAAACAGGACGCGGTTGGTGACAATCTACAAACCAGATCTATGATTGGAGAAACAAGCCACCAAATTATTTGTAGCTTTTGCAATGATTTGCTACGGTTTATTACAGATCCTTAACCTAGGGTCTCTCTAAATTTTGTTTTTATGCCGTTAAGCAACTGATTTTTAAGGTAGGTAAGCTTCATGTCTATGACGATCGCCCCAGACCAGGTAGAACGGATTGTTTGGAACCAGCATCACGACCCCTTTGAGGTTCTTGGCCCTCATCAAAGTGAGCAGGATGGCAAATCCGTTTGGGTGGTGCGTGCTTATCAACCCAATGCAGAAGCAGTAACGGTCGTGTTTCCAGAGCAGCGAACCGAGTATCCGATGCGATCGCTGCATCATCCTCATTTCTTTGAATGCGTGATCGATACTCCCGATTTGGTGAACTACCAGCTGCGAATTAAAGAAGGCGAAAATGAGCGCGTGATTTATGACCCTTATGCCTTCCGCTCTCCCTTCTTAACTGAACTTGATACCTATCTATTTGCCGAAGGCAATCACCATCGAATTTACGAAAAGCTCGGAGCGCACCTCACGACTCAGAACGGGATCACAGGCGTTTACTTTGCTGTCTGGGCACCCAACGCTCGCAATGTCTCTGTAATTGGCGATTTCAACTACTGGGACGGGCGCAAGCATCAAATGCGGAAAGGATCTACCGGAATTTGGGAACTGTTCATTCCAGAATTGACCATAGGTACGCACTACAAATATGAAATTAAGAACCACGAAGGGCACATCTACGAAAAGTCTGATCCCTATGGTTTTCAGCAGGAAGTTCGTCCTAAAACGGCATCGATTGTCACTGATCTAGATTCCTACACGTGGACGGATCAAGAGTGGATGGAGAAGCGGCGCCAAAACGACCTAGCGCAGCCCATTTCGGTCTATGAAGTACATGTCGGGTCTTGGCTACATACCTCCTCCACAGAACCCGCCCTACTATCAAATGGAGAAACGGCATCTGCTGTCATTGTGTCGGAGCTAAAGCCAGGAGCGCGATTTTTAACCTATCGAGAATTGGCAGATAAACTCATTCCTTATGTAAAGGAGTTGGGGTTTACCCATATTGAACTGTTGCCAGTCGCAGAGCATCCGTTTGACGGATCATGGGGATATCAAGTCGTTGGACATTACGCTTGCACCTCCCGCTATGGTTCTCCCGAAGATTTCATGTACTTTGTGGATCAGTGCCATCAGAACGGAATTGGTGTGATCGTAGATTGGGTTCCAGGCCACTTTCCCAAAGACGGTCACGGACTCGCATTCTTTGATGGTAGCCACTTGTATGAGTACGCTGATCCTCGCAAGGGTGAACACAAAGAGTGGGGAACGCTAGTTTTTAACTATGCGCGTCATGAGGTGCGAAACTACTTGGTCGCGAATGCGCTCTTCTGGTTTGACAAATATCATATTGATGGAATTCGCGTCGATGCCGTTGCTTCCATGCTCTATCTTGACTATCAGCGCAAAGAAGGCGAGTGGGTTACGAATCAGTATGGCGGTCGAGAAAATATTGAGGCTGCCGACTTTCTGCGGCAGATGAACCATACTATTTTCAGTTATTTTCCTGGCGTCTTGTCGATCGCTGAAGAGTCCACTTCTTGGCCAATGGTGTCTTGGCCCACGTATGTAGGTGGTTTAGGATTCAATCTCAAGTGGAACATGGGCTGGATGCACGACATGTTGGATTATTTCCACATGGATCCTTGGTTCCGTCAGTTTCATCAAAATAACGTCACCTTTAGCATGTGGTACAACCATAGCGAGAATTTCATGCTGGCACTCTCACATGATGAAGTGGTGCATGGCAAAAGCAATATGATCGGTAAGATGCCTGGAGATGAGTGGCAGAAGTTTGCTAACCTCCGATGTCTCTATGCCTTCATGTTCACCCATCCGGGCAAGAAGACTCTATTTATGAGTATGGAGTTTGGTCAGTGGAGTGAGTGGAATGTGTGGAGCGATTTAGAGTGGCATCTGCTTCAGTTTGATCCTCATCAAAAGCTGAAGCACTTTGTCTCTGCCCTCAATGCTCTTTACCGTCGTGAACCTGCTCTTTATACTCAAGATTTTGCTCAAGAAGGATTTGAATGGATCGACTGTAGCGACAATCGGCACAGTGTTGTCTCATTTATCCGCCGCGATCAGCAGTCGGATGATTTTATTCTGACGGTTTGCAACTTCACGCCTCAACCACATAGCCATTATCGAGTTGGCGTTCCTGAACCAGGATTTTACACAGAACTCCTCAATAGTGACGCTCGTGACTATGGTGGCAGCAACATGGGCAACCTCGGTGGCAAGTGGACAGAAGAGTGGGCGTACCAAAATTTCTCTTACTCCCTGGATCTTTGCTTACCGCCCTTAGCAACGGTGATCTTCAAGCTCGATCGCCAGAAGACGCAAAATGCCAAAGAACTGAAGCACGCTACAGAAGATTAGTCGCACTTTGGGTCTTTTTTCTCAGGGTGGCTCTCTCCTGCGCGCATTGCTCCTAATAAACTAGAGACGATTGCGCAGCGTTTTTTAGAGCCGCCTGAAGAAAGGGATAGCGTGACTCGCCCAAACCTCCCTGACACTTCACCATAATCATTAAATCGAATCTTGTAGATGGTTCCTTTCTTTTCCAAAGTGGTTTCTGCATCTATCTGCACTCCATCGCCTAAATTACTCCAAGACAAGTTAGAGAGTTGGCTCTCGGTTAGCTCACCAGCTTCACTAACTGGATAAATGAGCCACTGAGCATTGTTCCCTGATTGCCTGAAATATGCGTCATATCTGATGCGCTGCAATTTTGACTTAATTTGTGCCTGCCGCATCACATCAAACACTTGGTTCTGCGCTACAGTCAATTTTTGATTGTTGAGAAATGCAGTCCAAGACGGAGCCGCGATCGCGGCCGTGATGCTAATCATGGCCACAACCACCAGAACTTCCAGTAGCGTCATACCCTGATCTAATCTAGTTCTACCGAAGTGCTGTTTCCATTTTTCACGTCGATACGACTTGGCAAATCGCTTAAATTGCGGTAGACAATTGTGTAGCGGCATCGGCAGATCTAAAATCAAGTGAATGAAGACGAACGATGGCAAGCTTGATCTTAGGCTACTGACAATCAGTATCTGTGCCTTCCTGCACTGCACCTAGTAGCGTTTTAATGGCGACACAACGACGAGGATTGGTACTACTAACCACTCCAACCACGATTTTGTACCCGTTGGTTGTATCTAAAGCAGTGTTGTTGGTTTTAACCACATTGCCATAGGTATCAAACAAGACAGAAGCATCAAAAGGTTGGCTTGCTGGTGCTGGTACAGAATTGATTTTGATTGTCCCAGGCTTGATATCCCCGTTGCCCAAAGTCTGCCAGTTCTGAACATTGCTTTTAGGAGTATCAATTGAATCGCCCATAACTGGAATAGTCGCCATTCTAGGCGTGTTGCTATTGTTGTCGAAGACGACAGCACGATTAATTTTTGTGCGTTTCGCTTCAGATTGGGCGGCTCGTAGGGTCTCGAAGACCTGATTTCTAGCCGTGTTGACCCGCTGATTGTTCAGAAAAGCCACCCAGCTAGGAGCCGCGATCGCAAACATCACGCCGATCATGATGATAACCACCAGCATTTCGAGCAGCGTGAATCCTTCTGTCGATCGCTTTGAAAATCTTTGCCTTTTCATCGTTCTCCCCCAGTTGAGCCAGCCTTAGATATTCTTGTTTAACACGCCCCGTGTTAGTACACGAGTTTCTAACGGAAGTGGGACATTACTATTTGAACTCACTCCTGGTCTACCTGAGGCATTCCCTTGAAGGCGAACAACTACTTCTTGGTTTAAAGTACCGTTACTCTCTCTACCCTTTACACACACGTAAAACCCTCTTCTTTCACTGAAGACAGTCAATTTGGGAGTCATAATGTAGTCATCAGGGCAGGTAGCATCACTAGTTAGCTGATTCCTATCAATATAGTCAAGCAAAACTTGATTGTTCGCATTTGTAGCGGTGTCACCATCTATCCTTTGATAACCAGAAGTGTCTTTATAGTTCTTATCTAGGGGCCAGTAGTTGAAACCTGTACTTTCTCCTGCTGGGTATAGCCAGCCTTTGGTCACGGTGGGCTGTGTTCCTGCTGCCCCTACGCTGCTGTCAGTAAACTGAGGCAGGTTGTATCGCTTGATCCTAGCTTTACCCTTCCAGTTTTCAGAAGCAGTCCAGTCAAGGGTGTAGACAACCAGAGTATACATACGACGAGAAATGCAGGGAACACCCGCTACGGCAGCAGGAAGGGCGGTGCTGCTAGAAAAAGCGGTCGCGTTGTTACTACAGGCAGTTTTTAAGTTTTGAGGAAGATCTTCCACTTTCCAAAACGCCAGAACAGGTAAAGTGCTTGTTCCGCCCGCAATAGGTGCAGGGAGATAACTGAGTAAACCAGTACAGTCTTGGCTCGTATTGACGGTAGCGCTATTAGCAACAAGACAGTTACCGTCATACACATAAACAGCTTCCCGTAGATCGCGAGAAATGTAGTCTACTGCCATTTGGACTTCTCGCTGTGTATCGCTTCGCGCCGCCTCGCGCTGGTTTGTTTCTAACAGCTTGACGACCATAAACAGCAGCGCACCCGTAATCACGCTGCCAATAAATAGCGCGACTAAAAGCTCAATGAGCGTGAAGCCCATGTTTCGCTTTTGCTTTGATGTTGCTAGACGTGGCAGTATGCTTTGCTTAAAAAATGTTCTGGACATTGTTGGTATCTCTGATAGAATTTCACCTCTAAAACATGTAGCTGTTTAGCACTTCCGTGAACCTTGAAGATCTGTATTTGTAGGTTTGCAGAGTGCTCTATAGAGATCCATATTCGTACTGGCGTTACTGGGCACGATCGTGGAGTAAAGAACTGCAAGGGGACGTTGCAACTGGTTGCCAAGTCCAGTTGTTCCTTTCAGGCTAACTTGCTCTTTCTCACCCTTATTTGCATTCAGGTTCTCTCTAGCAACAAAAGAGTAAACTCTCACTCCCATCACAAAGCCTGCGGGCTTTTGTCCTGCTGCGATCGCAGCACCATTGGCATCGAGACCTCGACTACGAAAGGTTTGAACAAGAAAATCGGCGTCACAATTGCCATTCTGATCCAGATCAACATCGACTTGAATGTACTTATTCTGAGCATCAGGAATCGATACGTTAGTTTTGGATGAGCATGACGGGTTTGCAGTCACAACTTTGTTTTCTTGAGCGCTATTTGGTGCAGCAATGCCAGCGCGGACTTCTTCTTCGGTGCCTGCATCGGGAGGCAGATTAGTAAGGTCAAATTTGTCCCGCTCGACCAAAGCGCGGACGCGATCAATTTCTCCTTGAGCAAGTTGCAAGGCTTGCTCTGCTCTCCGGGTCTGCACACGAGAGCCAGTTGCCCAAAAAATGGGAGGAGTAATGCTGACAACGGTAATTGTGACGACAATTATGGCGACTAACCCTTCAATGAGTGTGAGTCCTTCGTCAGAGCGTTTCACCGCTCGTCGCTGAACCAACTGAAGTGCTAGCCGTAAGGCTATGCCAGGAGCTATAGCCTTGCCTATGTGAGTAATGCGTAATGACATCTGAGACTCCTGCTTACTATTAGCTACCCGGACAGTTAACAGTGACCCCAGCTGGAACAATTCCAGTGCTGGCCTTCACTGCCGTACAGAGTTTGGCAATGTACGGATCGTTTGCAGGGGGTTCGCTATAAAATTCACTGCGATTTTTATCAGAAGTAACGAAACGGCTTGCAGCAGGTCCCGCAGGACTAAGGAGCAGTCCTACGTCATATCCCCAAAAACGGGTGGGAGGTTCGTAATAAGGAATGCTCTCGCTCTCGACCTCAACGCCCGCATTTTCCGGTTCCCACCTTTCCGTCTCGAAAGGTGCAGTCGCATAGTTACTAAAATTAAGCTGTAGGAAAGAGCCAGCGAAGAATACCTTTTTGCCGCCTTCCCAGTTCTCAAGGAAGCGTGGAAAGTTATGAAGTCCACCATAGCCTTGGTTTTTACGAGACGGATGAATACCACTCACAATGATGGAATTAATTCTCGTCTCACTAGGCGTCATGAGACGCGCTCCCTTGTCTTTCTCCTCGATGGTGAAGTATGTAAGACCTCTTCCTGCATAAGTCTGTGGTTTGTTGACAGGCTGTGGAGTTGTAGGGCTAGTTGGTTGGCTGCCTAAAGCTTGAGGACCTGCCACTACAGGTTGACCAGCGCGAGAAATTTTGATGGGCGATGTGTAATCTGGCCAGTAGTCCAATCTGCTCTGTGTTGTAGATGTAGATCCTGTTGGAGATATATATCGCTGTGAGTATGTAACAAGAGAAGAGTTTTCTCGCACCCAGTCATAACCAGTTTCTAAAGGTGACTTAGGACGGTTTTGATTGTGAAACGACGTGCGTCCGTTGGAGGAACAGCCAGGACCATACAAACCAAATCTGTTGTAACGGGTTCGATCGGCATTGAGCGCTCCTACAGTTGGAGGGCTGCCGCTACCTGCTGCTGGCAGTATAAAGTCGGGGACTAATGTTCCAGATCTAGTGCCAGGCTGAATGAAGCTGTCAGCAATGCTGCCATCGCAAAAACTGCTTGAGAGAATCGAGATGCTGTCAGCAAAAATTTCTGAAGGACGCCAACGGTCTAGAGTCGGTTTAGCGAAACGATCATCTTTAGTCTCTCGGTTGTAAAACTCCTCTTTTGTGTAAGCGCTGCTCGATGAGTCAAACAGTCGTTGTGTAAACTCCTCAATATTTTCCCCACGTATAGTATCTGTGCCGTCTTGATGGAGGTTAAAGTCACCTTGGATATAGACAGGCTGATCCGTAAAGAATGATAGCCCTCTGATGTTTTTCTTCACGTCAATCAGACCATCAGTGCGCTTGACTTGTGCCCCATTACGCAATCTGAATCCGTGGCTTCTGCGCTCTGGATCTGGCAAGAAGTCAATTGCTTTTGCTGAAATGCCTCGTGCGTCAACAGCAGGATCCTTGGACGCGTCAGGATTCGTTAGATCCATACCCAATGTCGAATCAGGTCGGTCAATGGCATCTTCACGAACAGCATCTTCACGGAAGGCATATACCATACCACTTTCAGGCAGCCAAACATTTGCTGTGCCAGCCGCGTTATCTCTTAGCATTCCTAAATCGATGTCTAAGGTGCGGGTCAGTAAATACTGACGACCATCGAAGAAGGCGCGATCGAGGAATGGCACTGCTGTAACAATGGCGCTATCAGTGGTCTGAGCAGAAGCAGGGGCTAGGATAAAGTTGGTTGGCAGATTTACACCGCTTGATGCAGATGGACCTGAAGTTTTAAAGTTTGCGGGGTAACTGCCTGCTGGAAGGCTTGGTTGAGATACTTTAGGCAACTTCCAATCGCTTAGACTTCTAGGCTGCAATGCAATTTCTTTAACAGAACGGTCTGGAAGTGGAAAAGGAACAGTGGAAGTCCATGTAGGGGGAGACGACTTGGGAATGCTGGAGTAAGGACGACTACTGTCAGCAGATGGTAGAAGATCGCCATTAATCCCGTTAGTTACTTGGATATTGCTGAGTTTTAGACCAGACTCAGGTTGTGCATACTGCGCTCTATTTTTACCTGCTTGTCCAGGAGTTGCTTCCGAAATTCTCTTGAAGGTGAAGCTAGTGGTTTTGACATAGCTATCTTGAACATAAGGTTCAACATCAGGATTACCCGGAAGTGAGGTGCCGTCAGGCTGCCGGTGGTCGTACTTCCGAGTTGTATCGTTACTGCCAAGAAGGGAATGGCTCTCTTCTGGAAAAATGTAATACAAGGCAGGAAACTTTGGTAGCACCGTTGCTCGTTTATCGTCAGAGAGATCTCCGGGCACATAGTTGCGGGTATCAATGGTTCCGCAAAGCCGCGAGATAGCCAATCTGTACCTACCCAATGTCCTGTGAGTCAGTTTTGGTATCCTACTATTGTCTCGCTTTCCATCCAGGGCGACTGAAGAAGTAGCCCGTCCAGCTACACCGTCCGGATCATTACCAAAGGCGTCAGAAGAAAAATTGGGAAGCTTGTCACCAAACGTAAACTCATCGGGGTCGCAGGCAGTTGGAAAGACGGGATAGAATCCGGTTTGGAAGTTGACGACATACTCTCCGAAAGCGGGAGAAGGTCGGAAGCCGAAGGTACGATCGCGTCGAATTTGGTGGTGCAGCATGATTAATTCAGCCATGCGAATTCTTGGATCGTTCTCAACATCTGAGTTAGTCGTAGCAGCGATTTGTCGCTTTAGTACCCCAATAAAGGCTTCCGGTGGAACGTTGTAGTAGTCTCTTGGATTGTAGGCTCCAAGCCCTTGATAATCGCCATTTGGGTCGTAGTTGTAGGTGCTTAACTGCGACTTCGGCAGCACCTCGCTTTCCGCACTTGTGACTACGCCATCCATCAGCCCAAAGAGCCGCGCCGCTAAATCTGACAAAACTCTACCGTTTGCATTCAGTGCCGGGATCGGATCTCTGTCTGGCTTCAAATCATTGTTTGGATTAGATGGGTCGAATTGCTGGATCCCATCAATGTTGTACGCCAAAACCCCTAGTGTACAAGCCGCCGTTTGGAGATAAGTCTTATCTGCAATACTGAGACTTGCATAACTAGTGCCAGCCTCTAGCCTGTTTATCACTCTTCTCAAGTTGGAGAAGTTGCCCCACATCGTTAAGGCAGGGTAGGGATGAGCCTTTGAGTCGCCTGTTTTAGGTGGATACGCGCCATCTGGATCGCCAGCGAAATGAGCAAGGTTAGATAATGCTTTGCGTAAAGCGCTATCAGAATTCATCGCTTGCTCAAACTGGGCAGCAGTGTTGGCAGGCGGGTTAAATTCCCAACCGTTGGAGCCTTGACCGACGAAGAGATTCGTTCCTAGAAACTCAAAGGTTGAAATATCCTTGTCGCCTCCCGTTGCAAACTTGGTCGGCAAAAAGTTGATCGATCGCCGTAAGGTTGTGGGTGTGCCCGGATGAGCCGTCGTTGCAAGACAGGCGACGGGGTAATCTTTGTTTTCGCTGACATTGAAGTGATAGATCGCCGTGGCTTGTGCGGCTGACACATTATCTCTTAGCGACCGTCGCTGCACGTCAATGTGCTTTACCGTTGCTCCTGGCAGCACAGGGTAAGGTTTAACAGTGGGTGGATACAACGGATCGCCTTCGGTTTCTCCTGCTTCAATGTAGTCATTGTTTCCAGAAGAGTTCTGCTTTGGAGCAAACCAGGTATTGAGATTTCCCAACTCTAGTCTTTCACCCACTAGAATTCGTAATCCTTTGCTTCTGGCACGACGCTCCCAGTACCCATCTAAACCGACAGCACCCTCACTGTCCACAGCCGTAGAGGGCGGATCTTGCAGAGTCAGTCGAGAGTATTCATTCCCAACGATCGGGTCGCCTACTTTCTTGCCGGGAGGAATTTGCCCGTTGTTGTTGTTGTCGTACCTATATTTCGGACCCCAGCGATCGTCAGCGCGGTAAAGGTCATCAATATAAGGCGCTTTCTCAGTCACGTTTCTGATGCGTTTTCCTAGGTCTGAATCTTTGAATTTATTGCCTGTGTCCCATGTTTGTAGATCAGTGTTGTTACCATTGTTTCGATTGGTATAGCCATCTTCTGTCAGAATCTTGTTTGGATTGATCGAAATATCAATAGGAGTAATGTCGCCTTTAACAGAATCACTAACATTAGTCAGAGCCTTCGCGGTATTGGTTCCGTGAATATAAATGTTTGACGATCCAGAAGTGTCGTTGTCCCTTGTTGTTCCAGCCATTACAACACCTTGAAACAACGTCTGTTTATTTTCGACGTAGTTTGTAACTGTAATCTCGGAGTTAGAAGCTGGGTTATAGACACAAGAGTTTTTACCACTGACCAGATGAGCATTGAGCTTGCCATTCTCGCCAAGGATTAAGCTTCCTTCGGTATGCATTGCCCCGTTCCAATTGAACAGCTGACCTGGATAAATTTCTAGATCATTACGAAACCAAGCTCCCCATTTGTTGCCTCGATTAATGCGGCGATCTTGGTGCAGTTCTAGAGTGACAGCGGTTGATTTTGCGCTGTCTGGAATGACTAGGGCATCAACTTGAAAATTTTTCAGAAGCGTTGAAGTATTGCTGCTATCTTCAAACCATCCGCCTTCTGGTGCGTTGTTTCCGCTATTACTTGTTCCACAGCCAATTGCTTTAAGATCATTACTTAACGGGCCATGGCGAACAATTAACTGAGCCGCTTTTTCAGTGTCTTTTAAGGAAAGTAATTGTTCACTTGTACTTCGTTGTGTCGGCGTTTCTTGAGGAGTAGGAGTTTTGAAGGTAACTGAGTAGACAACCGTTGCATCTGCTTTTCCATCGCTGTCGAGGTCAGTACGGTAAGTCCAGGCATTATCCTTTTTCGTATCGCCATTAAGATCTATTCGTTGCTCATCGGGCAATTTGTAAGCGTCAATTGGATTGCCGTTCTCGTCTTGCACGGGAAGCTGGACAATGCCACCAGAGCCATCGTTAAGCAGCATGTTGTAAAGTAAGCTCTCACCAGGTACACCACCGGGGTATCGGGTGTCGCGGTTGGAGTCAAACAAAAACTCCAATTTAGAGCGTGCCCGATCGATCGCTGGGGTCGCCGCATTATAAATGACTCTCTGCTGTGCTTCACCAATGACTTGAGTGTTGCGGTTGTAAGCCCGGAAGGTGAGCGCACCAACGGTCAGTGCCACGACCAGAATGAGCAACACTGTGGTTGGCAACACAAAACCAGCCGTTGCGACTCTTCCTCGACGCTGATTAGAGAGTGCAGTTCGGAGAATCCAATTGATGAGGGTTTTGGTTAGAGATCGATAGAGTCTCCAACTTTGGCGGAATAGTCCCTGAATTGCTTGAGCGAGTTTGCGGTGTGACATGGCTGCTGTTTTAGCACGAGAGAGACGATGCGGAAGCGATTTTGACTGAGTGAGAAAAACTACTGTCTTCATTCACTCAGAACTGAGGTTAACCAGAAATATACGAGTCAGAATGATTACTCTGCGGGAACGGCGGAGCGATTTGATCGGTTCAAGAAGGCTTTACAATTCAAGTGATAAAAAGGGATCTGAGCTAAAGCGCTCATAAAACTTGCCTAAAAAATTTGACGCACAGATATGAATGGACTCATGTTACCCATCTGACTCCTCTTTTCGATCAGAGACTGAAAAGTTTTAGTGCCTAAAACTTCCAATAAAAAACTGGGGCTAGTGCTATCACTGCTACCCCAGTTTTTTCAATATAGACCTGCATCAATATCTGAGTCAGGCTCGGAGAATTAGTTTTCTCAGCGTCAAGATTAACGATCGCAAAAGGTCTGTTTTGCAAAAAATCTTACAGACGGCTCAAATCGATGCCTGCTTCTTTTGCAAATACATCCAAGCTTTTGTGCTCTAGTGTTTTGATTGCCTTAGTCGAGAGCCGCAGTTTAACCCAACGATTGCCAGATTCCCACCAAATGCGTTTCCACTGCAAATTGACTTCTTGCAGCTTTTTAGTCCGGCGGTGAGAGTGAGAGATAGCAAAGGCGTTGTTTGCCTTCTTACCAGTGAGTTGACATTTCCGCGCCATAGTAATCTCCGAGTTGCGTAAACACAAATTTTGCGTACAGCTTTCTATTCTACCAAGTCTTGCCCTTGTCAAGAACAAAAAATAAGACGAATTAGGCAGATAAGGTCGAAAGGGCGCCATCAATAGACTGTAAAACCTGCTCGACTTCTTCAGCCGTTACAATCAGAGGCGGCACAAACCGAACAACTTTTGGACCTGCGGGAACGAGTAAAACACCTTCTTGCATTGCCGCTTTGACGATATCAGCCGACGTTAAGCTTGCCTCTGCATGAAGTTCCATGCCGTTGATTAAGCCCCAGCCCCGAACCTCTGCTACGAGGGTTGGAAACTTCTCGGCGATCTGCTTCAACCCCGATCTGAGATGCTCACCTTGTTCTCGAACATTTGCCAAAATGTTTTCTTTTTCTAACGTTTGACAAACTGCCAAGGCGACTCCACAAGCGAACGGATTTCCGCCAAACGTGCTGGCATGATCTCCAGGCTGGAATACGTCGCAAAAGGATTTGCACAGCATTGCCCCGATCGGAATTCCACCCCCTAATCCTTTAGCAGAAGTGAAAACGTCCGGCTCAATACCCAGATTCTCGTAACCCCACCAAGAGCCTGTGCGGCCCATACCGACTTGAACTTCATCCAGGATTAGAAGAATGCCAGTTTGATCGCAAATCTCACGGATGCGCTGAAAGTAGGTGCGATCTCCGGGACGAACACCGCCTTCTCCTTGCAACCCTTCGAGAAGAATGGCGGCGACTTGGCGCGGATCCCGATCGAGATCCGCGACCGCGTTCTCTAACGTCGCAATATCGTTGTACGGGACGTAGTGAAATCCTGGCACTAGAGGATTAAAGTCCTTCTGATATTTAGGCTGCCCGGTTGCCGTGATAGTGGCGAGGGTACGTCCGTGGAAACTCGCCTGGGCCGTGAGGATAATCGGATTCTCGATATTGAGAACGGTATGCCCATACTTTCGAGCGAGTTTAATTGCACCTTCGTTTGCTTCGGCTCCGGAGTTGCAGAAAAAGGCGCGATCGGCGCAGGAATGCTGAACGAGCCATTTGGCTAATTCGCCTTGTTGCCGGACATAGTAAAGGTTTGAGACGTGATGTAGGGTTTGAATCTGTTCGGTAACGGCAGCAACCATCGCCGGATGCGCATGCCCTAGTGTGCAGGTGGCAATGCCTGCGACAAAATCCAGATATTCTCGTCCTTGGTCATCCCATACGTGGCAACCTTGTCCTCGTTCTAGGACTAACGGAAACCGTCCGTAGGTTTTCATCACGTATTCGTCAAACTCAGTTTTAGTGAAAGAGCTGGACGTTGAAGGGGTTTTGACAAGGATTTCTGGACTCACTGATTTAATTCCTTAATAAATTGAAGGTGAAAATCGAGAACTTCAGTATGCACAGTGTAGAGGAGTTCCTCCTGTGCGGGAAAGGCGGATCAAAATCTCTATATCGATCTTATAGAGATCAGTATGAAACCAGGTAAGGTCAGTAGAGACAATCGCGGGGATAGAAGTCACAAGGTTATGACACAGTTAATTGCGATAGTTGGAAGTGACCAAGGGCGGTTTGCGGAACTGGTGACGGTTTTAATTATTCTGTTGCTCGTGGCAACCATCGTAGCTCTCTTGTCCCGTCGATTGCAGTTGCCCTATACGACGGGTTTGGTATTGGCAGGACTCGCGATCGCGGAGTTTTTGCCCAGTCGCATTGGATTGGATTCCTCACTCATCATTAATCTGTTTCTGCCGATTCTGCTGTTTGAAGCGGCCATTAATACTGACATTAGCCGACTTCGCAGCACATTAAAGCCAATTTTGTTACTTGCGGGCCCAGGAGTTGTGATAGCCGCTGGGGTAACGGCAGTTGGACTGAAGTTTGGGTTAAGTTTGGAATGGATTCCTGCTCTACTGGTCGGCGTCATTCTTGCCGTTACGGATACGGTTTCAGTGATTGCAGTGTTTAAGGAAATCTCGGTTCCATCGCGGCTAATCACGATTGTAGAAGGCGAAAGTCTCTTTAATGATGGAATTGCTCTAGTTTTATTTAGTTTAATCCTTAAATTTAATGCCACCGGGAGCGTCACCGTTTTTGAGGGCATTCAAGAACTATTGGTTGTGATGGTCGGTGGGTTAGTCGTCGGGATCGCTCTTGGATATTTAGGCATTGGGCTGTACGTCCGGTCTGATGATGATCCGCTTAGTAGTATTTTGTTGACGGTTGCGATCGCGCTCAGTGCCTTTCAATTGGGTCAGCTTTTAGGCGTTTCAGGGGTCGTTGCGGTTGTCGTGGCGGGGTTGCTCATTGGCAATTTAGAGCGATCGAGCCGGGTGTCTGCTTCAAGTCGGATCACGGTGTTGAGCTTCTGGGAGTATGCCGGGTTTGGCGTCAACACCTTTATTTTTTTACTGATTGGACTGGAACTGAGTTTGCCGACCTTATGGAGAACATTGCCTGCTGTCCTGCTTGCAGTTCTGGCGTATCAAATGGGACGATTTTTGGCAGTTTATCCGCTCTTAGCTCTTGTCAGCAAGTTTGACCGTCCTGTACCGCTCAAGTGGCGACACGTTTTATTTCTTGGAAATATTAAGGGATCGCTGTCGATGGCCTTGGTGTTGAGTTTGCCGGGATCGCTACCGGGGCGAGAGGCATTAATTGCGATCGTATTTGGGGTGGTTCTGCTCTCTTTGATGGGACAGGCGCTGAGTTTGCCCTTGTTTGTGCAGCGTTTGCAGCTATCGCATGTGTCTCCGACACAGCAGTGGATCGAAGGATTACAGTCTCAGCTAATGACCGCTAAAGCTGCCCAAGATGAATTAGACACCTTGCTTAAAGCAGGTGTTTTAGCCAAATCAATCTACGAAGAGATGCGATCGGGCTATCAGGTTAAGGTCGCTGCCGCAGAACGATCGCTGAGAGATTTCTACAATCAGCGCGAAGAAAAGGGACGCCGAGCAGAACCTCGATTTGAAGCAGTACGGCGGCGGTTGCTGCTGGCTGAGAAAAATGCGCTGAGTGACGCACTGCGGAAGCGCATTTTGTCGGAAGACGTGGTGCGATCGCGATTAGCGGCGCTCGATCAGCAATTGCTGGGATTGGAGGATGATTAAGCGCAGTTCTGCATAAAATCAATGATCTCGTGCATCAATCCGGGTTTCGTCGCCACTAGAACCGTTGACTCCGGCTCCAGAATGGTGCTGCCGTTGGGGATCATCAGATCCATGTGAGCCTGAGGCTGATAGCCAATGATGAGTGATCCCTGAGGAAATTTTGGATCTTGAGCCACTTCGGCAACGCTTCGACCGACCACGTTACAGTTTCCCGAAATCGGCAGTTTGACAACTTCAATCTGTCCTTGCTCAAAGTGCATGATCGACTCGACTTGCGGATATTCGATCACGTTAACCATCGTCGAAACCGCCAGTTCGATCGCATTGATCACATGGGTTGCCCCCGCAAATCGATAGGGTCCAGCAAAATCTCGGTGGCGCATTCGCACCAAAATGTGTGGGACACCGTAATGTTTTGCTAGTGTCACCATAGCCAGGTTAAGCGCATCATCTCGCAGCACCGCCACCAAAGCATCTGCTTTTCGGATGCCTGCTTCTAGCAAGACTTCTGTGCTAACGGCACTGCCTTCAAACGTAATCACACCCAACTGCTCGCGGGCATAGTGACAGGCCGCAGGATTAATATCGATGATGGCAACGGTGTGTCCTAAATCGACTAAGCGCTGTGCCAGACTCAGCCCAATCAGCCCTGCACCCCCAATTAAGACATACATAGCGACCTCTCTAAGTTTTTCTCTATCATTATTTAAGCGAAGAAACGTTAGAGAGCAAGGCCTTTGTTTTTGAGGGCTTTTGAGGGGATCTTGCAATGCCGCAGAGCTGACGCAAGCGTTAGTCCAGCTTTAAAGAATTGACAGGCACTTCATCCCAAGAGTCAACTTGCCGGATGCGAGCGCTCCAGCCTTCTGCTTTTTGAGTATCGGTGAGATTGTCATCAAACGACTGGTGACAGGCCTCGGCTTGAGTTTCGTCACGGCAAGCAATGCACGCATAGACTAATCCAACAGGATCAAGCTGTTCATTTACCCAAATTGCCACGATCACATCCTCCAAGACTAATAGGAGATTACTTACAGAATACGGGAAATTGGCAGAGTTTCAAGGCTTAGGCCGCGCCATGTGCTGGAGAGCATCTCCTGTCACCCGGCAGATGCGCCAATCTGGGAGAACAGTCGCTCCGATGCGTTGGTAGAATGCGATCGCGTTTTCGTTCCAATCCAACACACTCCACTCCAAGCGTCCGCAGTTGCGTTCAACCGCGATTTCAGCGACCTTTGTAATTAAGGCGCGACCGATCCCCATTTCTCGGTAGTTGGGCAGAACAAAAAGATCTTCAAGATAGAGTCCGGGCTTGGTGAGAAAGGTGGAATAGTTGTGGAAGAAGAGGGCAAATCCAACAAGCTGATCAGAAGATTGGGCTACGATCGCTTCAACACACGTGCCACCTGGTTTGGAAGGATCACCAAACAAATGCAGCGCCAATGCTTCAGCCGAGCCAGTGACTTGATGAGCTAATTTCTCATATTCCGCCAAAGCTTGAATGAGCGAGAAAATCTCAGGGACATCTGAGGAGATCGCAGAACGAATTTTGAACATTATTAAGTTGGAAGGCGTAAAAAATATAAGTTTTGAGCCACATAGTCACTCAAAACCCATATCTTAAAACTAATTTCTTAAAACTAATTGCTGTTCTAGCCCAACCAACCTTTTAATCGCTCCGCAATCTGAGGACGACGCAGCTTTCGCATTGCCTTGCTCTGAATCTGACGGACTCGTTCTCGCGAAAGATTGAACATGCCACCTACTTCTTCCAAGGTGCAAGGCTTGCTGGTAGTCAGACCATAGCGTAACGAAATGATGTCCTTCTCGCGCTGAGTCAACACGTTACCTAAAACATCCCAAATCTCCTGGCGGAGCATCGTTTCGCTCATCTGGGACTCTGGCGATTGTGTATCCCCATCTTCTAGCAGATCCATTAACTCGGTGTCTTCACCTTTCCCAACTCGGTGGTTCAATGACAGCGATTGGCGGCGAACTTGCTGGAGGTGTTGAAGCTGCTCAACAGTCAGCTCTAAGGACTGCGCAAGTTCCGCTTCAGTTGGGTTACGATGCAGTTCTCGCTTGAGTTCGCGATGGGCTTTCTTCAGTTTGTTGAGCTTCTCAACAATATGGATTGGCAGACGAATCGTGCGGGCATCATTCGCGATCGTCCGAGTGATCCCCTGGCGAATCCACCAGTAAGCGTAGGTCGAGAACTTGTAGCCCTTGTCGGGATCAAACTTTTCGGTCGCCCGATTCAAGCCCAGCGCTCCTTCTTGAATCAAATCTAAGAACGGCACGCCGCGATTGAGGTAGCGTTTTGCGATCGATACCACGAGGCGAAGATTGGAGCGAATCATTTTCCGCTTTGCTACCCGGCTCCGGTGCAATCGACTCTCAAGCTGCCGCTCGGTTAAGCCAACTCGCTCAGCTAACTCGGCTCTGGTAGGAGTGCGCCCCAGTTCTTGAAAGAGTTGTCGCTGGATCTCTTCCATCTCGACGATGTACTTGACTCGTCGAGCTAACTCAACTTCTTCATCAGCTTTTAGCAGAGGGTAGCGTGCCATTTCTTTAAAGAAAGCGCCCACGGCATCATCTGCGACCGTTTTGCTGTATCCTGCCGACCGAGCCGAAGCAATCTGATCGATCGCATCCTTGACTTCATCCGTACCACTTAGATCGTCCGCGATACCCTCTAACCCATCGAAGTCAGTGTCCCCTTCAGTCGGAAGCACTTCTGAAAAATCTATGTCTGGCTCTAAGTGCTGAGAGTCAGCAGGATTTGAGTCGGCTTCACTAATCACAAAGTCCAAAGTACGATTGGGAAGAGTTTCTGTGCGAGAACTGTTGCTTTGCTCGTTCATATCAACGCCGTATTATTGATGTAGCTTTACTCAACGAGTTTTCGTTTCAGAAGAGAATTACTTTCTGCTGCTTTCGTACCTTCAGAATTAACGATTTCAGCCATCCAGATTAATGTTAAAAAAATGAACGTTGATACCATAAATCTACAAGCTACAAAAGGCTAAAGAAGAAACTAAAACGCTTGAGAAAGGTTAAGTCATGAAAGAGACAGAAATCTACCTTCAGGTGCCTTTCTAGAATTAGCTCTTTGCTGATCCTTTAATCAAAAGCTCAAGTCGGAAGCTGAGGTTCAACACGTTAAGATTAACTTGACGAATCCTCGATTCCCTAACAGAACAGGATGGAGATCCTTGAATGCTTTAAATTCTCAGGATCACTTTAGATTCTAGCGACGACACCAATTTTTTTTGGTATGCCGTGCAACTAAAGTGCTGCGGCAGCGTTTTGTTATTTTTTGTTTGCTGCTATAACAGCCTCTCATACAGAATCAGATTTTCATCTCTACCAATGGTGGGAAAAGCAGCAAGTAGGATCTAAGCAAGATGAGTAGTTTCCAAAACTACAATGAGTAGTTTCTAACACAAAGGGAACTTGTTGCTGCGATTTTACAGCGCTAGTCGCGGAGATGCCTTATTCTGTAAACTCGGTCGCTCGCTAAAATGAAGGAGTAGTTTACTTGCACTACTTTTTCATATATTTGCACCACTTGAAGTAAATGTGAGAGATCTACGAAGTGGGCGATCGCAGTGTTGTCTGTTAGTCCTGAGTTCGCCGCTCACCGCTTTTCGTTACGGAATTTGCGATCAGGGCTGTAGAATCACGGGTGCTTAATTCCGAATCCATTCCGTCTATGACTGCCAGTATGCTTGACTTCTTCTCTACTGATGCTTCTTCTGGTATGGCGGAGCTAGGCGCGGCTAACTTCAATCGTTGGGTGGAAGTGTTAGTCGATTGTCCAGGAACGCAAGGACTCTACACCTATGCCTTGCCAATCGAGTCTGCCATTCAAGTGGGTGACATTCTGAGCGTGCCCTTTGGTACACAACAAGTAGGCGGTATCGCGGTTCGTTTACTGAGTGTCTTGCCAGACGATCTAGATGCAGATCAAATTCGATCCGTCGATGCGATCGTGAGTGCAGGCTTTTTTCCGCCGTCCTATTGGGCGCTCTTAAATCAGGTTGCAGAGTACTATCACACGTCGTTGATGCAGGTGGTCAAGGTTGCCTTACCGCCAGGATTGCTGGCGCGATCGCAGCGTCGAATCCGGCTTCTGGGAAACGAAACAGACGAAACAACCGGATCACCTGCGGCTCAGCACATTCTGTCTCTTCTAAAATCGAGCAAAACGAAAGATTATTCGTGGCAGTTCATTCAGCGTCAGGTTCAGGGTGCGTATCGAGGGTTACAAGAGCTTTTGAAGGCGAATGTGGTGGAGAGCTATTTAGAGCCTCCGGCTAATGTTCGACCCAAGTTGCGTCAAGCGGTCACGCTAATTTCTACAGAAGGAGGGATTAGCGATCGTTATCGAGAGATTTTAGAAGTTCTTAAGCGGCAAGGCGGCGAGATGTGGATGACGGATCTGCTGCAACTGTGTCGCACAACCGCGCCGACGCTAAGAAAATTGGAGCAGCAAGGCTGTCTAGTTTTGCAGCCGCGAGAAGTGTTGAGATCTGAATACGCCCCAGATATAGGCGAAGAGGGAGAAAAATCGCTCACAGACGCTCAGGCGTCAGCGCTAAAGGAGATTCGTCAAACGTCAGGATTCGCTCAAATTCTGCTGCATGGCGTGACTGGATCGGGGAAAACCGAGGTGTATTTACAAGCGATCGCGCCTATCTTACGCCGGGGACAATCAGCGTTAGTCCTAGTTCCTGAAATTGGATTGACGCCGCAACTCACGGATCGCTTCCGGGCAAGATTTGGGCATCAAGTCTGCGTCTACCATAGCGCCCTTTCCGAGGGAGAGCGATTTGATACGTGGCGGCAGATGTTGAGCGGAACGCCTCAAGTTGCGATCGGGACGCGATCGGCTATTTTTACGCCTCTTCCCAAACTTGGGTTAATTGTTCTCGACGAAGAACACGATTCTAGTTTTAAGCAAGATCAGCCTGTACCGTGCTATCACGCTCGCACCGTGGCCCGATGGCGGGCTGAACTAGAAGCATGCCCGCTGATTTTAGGATCGGCGACGCCGTCGCTTGAATCTTGGGTAACGGCACAAGAGAACAAGCCTCAGTCACATTATCTGTCGCTGCCACAGCGAATTTTAGATCGTCCGATGCCGACGATCGAGGTGGTGGACATGCGGCAAGAATTACGCGATCGCAACGGCTCGATTTTCAGCCGATCGCTGCAAAAAGGGTTGCGTCAACTAAAAAACCACGGGCAACAAGGACTCCTATTCATTCATCGGCGAGGACACAGTACGTTTGTGTCGTGCCGGAGTTGTGGCTATGTGATGGAATGCCCCAACTGTGATGTGTCGCTGTCATTTCATCACACGCACGAGACTGCAAAACCTCTGTTGCGCTGTCATTACTGCAATCATGCCCAGGGCCAACCAAAGGCGTGTCCGTCCTGCGGATCACCATACTTTAAGCAGTTTGGTAGTGGAACTCAGCGCGTAATCCAAGAGTTAGAGCGGCAGTTTCCAGAATTAAAAGCGATTCGGTTTGATAGTGATACAACACGGGCGAAAGGAGCACATCGGGCACTTCTGGGCCAATTTGCCGATCATCAAGCCGATCTGCTCGTCGGCACGCAGATGCTTACCAAAGGCATCGATTTACCTCAAGTGACGCTCGTGGGAATTATTTCCGCCGATGGTTTGCTGAATCTTGCCGATTTTCGGGCCAGCGAGCGGGCGTTCCAAACCTTAGTACAGGTTGCAGGACGAGCAGGACGGGGCGAAGAACCCGGACGAGTGATTCTGCAAACCTACTCACCCGATCATCCAGTCATTCAGGCCGTGCAGCGGCAGCGGTATGAACCGTTTGTAGCGGCAGAACTTCAGCAGCGAGAGGCACTGCACTATCCACCTTACGGACGCCTGGTACTATTTCGGATCAGTGGAGGAAACGCGATCGCGGTGCAGAAAGCCGCAGAGCGCGTGGCGGCAGAATTATCGCACTCAGAAGAGTATGAGGTGTTGGGACCTGCTCCTGCCACCATTCTGAGAGTCGCTCAACGCTATCGATGGCAGATTTTGCTCAAGTTTCCGGCTGCCGATGTTTCTGGATTACCCGACTTGGCTCACCTGCGATCGCTCTGTGGTTCTACCGTCAGCCTCACAATTGATGTTGATCCGATGAATCTCATGTGAGCTTTGCTTCGGGTAAAATTAGCATCGCATCACCAAAGGAGTAGAAGCGGTATCCTTGAGCGATCGCATCTTGATAAAGTGCCAACAGTCGTTCCCGTCCAATCAATCCACTCACCAGCATTAATAAGCTTGATTTTGGCAAGTGAAAATTGGTAATTAGTCCGTCTACAACGCGCCACTGATAGCCGGGGTAGATGAACAAATTTGTTTTGCCGTAATAGGGGCGGAGTTCACCCGATTGAGACGCGCCTTCGAGCGATCGCACCGCCGTTGTGCCCACGGCGATAATTCGTCCTCCCTTCGCTTTGGTTTGCCGAACTTGCTCCACCGTCTCTTCTGGAACTTCAATCCATTCTCCATGCATCTGATGGTGGCGGATGTCTTCGACTTCCACAGGGCGAAACGTGCCAACGCCGACATGCAGCGTCACAAAGGCGCGTTGAATTCCTTTAGCATCAAGGCGCTCGAATAACTCCGACGTGAAATGTAACCCAGCCGTTGGAGCCGCGACTGCACCCAAGCGATCGGCATAGATCGTTTGATACTGTTCAGGCTGGGAGTCAGCCTGGGTAATGTAGGGTGGAAGCGGGAGTTGACCAAACTGCTCAACCACTTCTAGCAGCGATCGCCCATCCGACACCTCAAATTGCAAAATTCTACCTCGGGTCGCTTCATCGCTTGCCACAACTGAAGCAGTGAGATGGACATCTGTTTCCTGGTGAGAGGCAAACACAATTTGGCTCCCTGGCTTCAGGCGTCTACCGGGTTTAACCAACGCCAACCATTGATTGCGCTGCTGTTCCTCTAGAAGAAGAATTTCTACAGCGGTACCCGTTGTTTTTTGACCAAAAAGACGTGCCGGAATCACACGGGTGTTGTTAAATACTAGAAGGTCGCCTGACCTGAGGAGATTGGGCAGATCGCAAAAAACCTGATGGCAATGCTGTTGCTGATCTTGCACCACGAGGAGACGTGACTGATCTCTAGGCGTGATGGGAGATTGAGCAATTTGTTTCTCTGGCAAAAAATAGTCGTAACTGGCAAGTAACTGGTCAGCATCCACAGAAGGTTCCTTCACAGCAACATCCCAATTAAATCATGAGCGGTTGTTCAGTGATGATGAGCCGGAATGCGGGTTCATCGTTTACTGCATTTTATCGACGTGGATATGGGTGAGGTTCCCCATAGGATATCGGGTGCTTCTCCCCTACCGGAAACTCGAGGTTAGCCCGAACATAGGAGGTGTAGCATTTGCTTGGGTAAGGACAGTTCTATGGAATATCTCTACTATTTGGCGAATGCCAGTCTCACCCTGAGAATCGTTGAGTTTCTCCACGGAAGAACTCAACTGCCCGTCAGCTATATGACTGTCATTCACCAAATCGACGGTTGGGTCGTTAGAGTCAAGATGGATCACGCGCTTGATGCGGATCAAGACGGCGATTTTCAGGCGTTTATGAAAGAGTTGGGCATTCCTTATCAGCCAGGGATTCGGATTCAAATGGTGCTCTGGGGACTTGAAACAGGCCAGTCTCCAGTCGAAGTGATGCAACGCTATCAGGTTGCGGTAGTGTCTCACGGAATGCCGGATAGCGTTGAAATCGAGGAGTTTCGTCAACAGTTTGTGCAGGGGTTGGGCTACTGTCCTGAAACTCTTGCCTAGAAATTCTTAACTTATCTGGTTTAGAGTTGTGTGAATGCGTTAGGAACGTAAGTTTGCAGGGTGAGTTCGTGCCCTGCGACGACCTGACTAAACTGAGAACTCCTCCTCACAGACTGCTTTGATGGAGACCTCTGGCGTTTGACGATCGCGACATCAAAGCGGCACGGATAATCTACAAGGTGAGGATATTTCACCAGAAACGATTGTGCTGTTTTCCAAAGTTTTGCTTGCTTTGCAGGCGTGACTGCTAGCAATCCATCCTCATCCCAACTTCCCTGACTGCGGGTTTTTACCTCTACAAATGCAATCAGGGAATTTTCTTTGGGCAGTTGTGCGACGAGATCGAGTTCTCCAAAGCGGCACGTCCAGCGTTGGTGCAAAATTTGCCAGCCGTGCGATCGTAGCCACGTGGCGACAAACGCTTCGCCTAAGAGCCCTAAGTTAGCTTGATCAGAAGGTGTAGGGGAGTCCACATCAGGTACGATCAAAAATGGAATTTTGAGACGCAATGATTGTGAGACGCACTGTGAGGCGAGGATCAGAACGATTCACTACGCCAAGTGTATTCGCGCTCTGTCTCAAACATTCCCAAATATGAGTGCTAATCACCCTTTTGGTTTGACTTATCGAAAATGAGTTGTAGAAACGCTGTCTTGCTCTCGCGTGCTTCGTCGATCTTTAAACGCTTTACCCTGCTCCAAAAGATGCGGAGTGCGGTTCCTACGCTGTTGCACTTTGCGCTAATCGCGCTAATGTTGGCGGTGACGTTTGGAGGACTTTCTGCCCCTGCCTTGGCAGAAGATTTCAACAAGGCATTTTTGATTGGTAAAGATTTTTCAGGACAGGTGCTGACCGATTCAAGTTTTACAAAATCAAATCTTCGGGATGCGAATTTTAGTCATACCGATCTTCGAGGCGTGAGCTTTTTTGGAGCGAATTTAGAGCGAATCAATCTTGAAGGTGCAAATTTGAGTAACAGCACCTTGGACGCAGCACGGCTAACGAATGCCAATTTAACCAATGCCATCTTGGAAGGAGCCTTTGCGTTTAACGCGAAGTTCGACGGCGCAACGATCGACGGGGCAGATTTTACCGATGTTCAGGTCAGACCCGATGCGTTAGTCGTACTCTGTGACATCGCCAGGGGAACGAATCCTACGACGGGGCGCAATACCCGCGAGACGCTGTTCTGCGATTAATAAGATTAGACCTTTAATGTACCGATCGCGCTAGAACTTTGAATCACGCTCTCGTAGCAGAGACACTTCTACTAACCCAAGTTGCGAGTTAGAAGCAGGAGCAGGGTAAAACCAATAAAATCTCTCCAAGGTCTGTAACGCTTGGAGAGAAGAAAAATGCTTACCGAAATTATAGCGATCTATGCCATCACCGACGATC
>JAHHHO010000009.1 GCA_019359315.1 Myxacorys californica WJT36-NPBG1 | reverse complement strand
CCGAGTTGCGACATTTGTACCGTTGCTTTCCTTCGTTTGACTGACCGTGCTTGACCACATCTTCACTCCCACAACTCGGGCAAAGAACCGGTTCGAGAACCATGAGAGAAATCCTAGTTTGAAACTGGCTCCTCCATTATTCCTGATTCCACAGGTCTAGAACATGACCCGCGTAGCCATCAAACGCGATCGGGTAAAGGTCAGAGTCGCGAGAGATGTAGAAGACTTGCTGCCCCATCGCCTTCTCTAGGATCGCCAGCATTGCGATCAGGGTTGTTTTTCCTGAGCGCTGCAATCCACCAGCCGCTAGAGTTGGACGCCCCGATAGCTTACGTAAATCGCATCCATCTTCAGCGAGTAGTGACATGAGATAGTTCGCCCGTTCTGCAAGTGGTAGTTGGGTAATTTGCTGGCGGGGCAAGGGAGTACTTGATGCAGGTTGCGCCTGTCCTTCGGAGTTTGCTTCGCTAATCTCAGGAACGATCGGAACCTCTACGGCTCCTAGTCGAGTGTTCTCACCAATGGGTAATTGCTTCTGCACTTGCGACGGTTCTGACTGGTAGAGCGTGTCAAAGTTCATTGCCTCGAAGTCTACAAGAATCTCCTTAGCGCCTGTCTCCATTGACATCTTTTCGCGAATCAGTTCCTCGAACAGTCCAACAATGTCCTGCTTTGACACATCGAACCCGGATAGCTGTCCATTCTGAGAGTGCAGCGAGAATTGACCCATGAAGCTAAACACGAGGCTGTCGTAGCACTCAACAATGACTTCTTTGAGCATTCCCCGTTTGCCGAGTGCATAAAGCAGTTTCAGCAGTTCAGGGCACTCCTTCAAGATGAGGAACTCAGCTTCACGGGTGCTGTGTTCTTCTGCACTGCTTCGGGCTGAGAACACGTTGTAGATTCCGACCGCGAGAGGCGCGATCGCGGGGATGCCGATACCGACCGTTGCTGCCAGCACAACCCCACCCGCGATGCCTAGAACGCCCAATCTGTACCCCCAAGACTTAGCGCGATCAGTCGCCTGAGAATAGTCTTTAACCCACGGACGCAATGCTTGGGAGGCATCTATAGGCGACATGCCAAGCTCTAAGACCATATGCCCGAATACGGTTTCTTCTTTATCGGGAAACGTCTTATCAATCGCGCTGCGACCATACTTTGATAGATTGCTCATGCTGTTCAATACCAATGAACTACTGAGAAGCTCCCAGGCGCGTAAACGGTTGGGAGCTTTGCTTCCACTACATATCGTTGTCAGCTTCCTGTCTCAGGCGACGGCGTTGCAGGCGATACTTCTGCGATTCCCGTCCGGTCAATCGCGTCTGTTCTGCCCAATTACCTAGCGCTAGGGACGCTTCAAATCCAAACACGGCGATCGTCGCCATGATGCAAGCGCCAATGCTGAGCGTTCCGGTAGCGCTGACGATTGGAAACGCCATGAACGCCCCGATAAATTCCACCGCATAGAGCAGGTAGGACAGCAGTTCAGAGCGCTTGTGTCCGCGATCGTGCTCTGTTCTTGCCCAATGCTTGGTTCGTTGCAGCATTGAAGGTTGGTCTTTGTGTTCCTTGGGGTCTACGAACCGTTGCAGCCCTAGCTTGAAGGAAAGCTCATCGGCAACATCAGGCGCATATTTCGGCATCCTGGGAGCAATTTGAAGGTACTGCACTGCCGAAGCAATCAGAGCAGAAAACGCGATCGCGGGGAGCCATCCAATCCCACCGAGTAGCGGGACAAAAATCGGATTCAGCACACGACTGTAGCCCACGATCGAAACCGTTAGAGCAAGTCCTGCACCTGCATACGGGGGTTCGAGTCCCCTCGTTCGCCCTTTTAACTGATTATGGTTTAGGTTGAAGCGCTCTAATCCTAAAGATTAGAGCGCTTCTGTTTAAGGATGGATGCTACCATCGGGCATAAGCGCCCCTTGAAGAAGAGCTTGGCTGAAATTGACCTCTTTTAACTCGACTTCAGTTAATGTTGCGTAGCTCAAATCTACGCGAGTTAAGACAGCACCTCTTAGACAAGCTCTGCTTAAGTTTGCGCCTGCAAGGTTTGCGCCAGCTAGATTTGCGCCTCTAAAGTTTGTGCCTGTGAGGTTTGCGCCTGCAAAATTTGCTTTACTGAGATTTGCCCAAGCGCAATCTGCCTTAGAAAGATTAGCTTCGCTCAAGTTAGCGCCAACTAAATAGGCAGCGATCAGATGAGCTTGCACTAGATTTGCTTTATGCAACTGCGATCGATACAAATGCGCTTGAGCAAGTTCCGCTTCATATAATGTTGCTGCCGAAAAATTGGCTTGGGCCAAATTTGCTTCAGTCAGATTGGCATGGCTCAAATCGGCCCGTCTCAAATCAGCATCACTCAGGTCAGCTTTCCGAAATGTTGCGCCTCTCAGCTCAGTTCCAATCAAATTGACATGGCTTAAATCAGCGTGGTTGAACGTCGCACCCTTTAAATCTGCGCCAATAAAGTTTGCAAAACTCAAATCTGCACCGCGAAAGTCAGCGCCAATTAGACTCGCATCTATGAATTCTGCGTAGGCAAGCTTGGCGTCAATGAGTTCAGCTTTGTGCAACATGGCTTGGTTTAACGTGGCATAACTGAGATTCGCAGCAATCAGCTTTGTCCAACTGAGATTGGCTCGGCGTAAGTTAGCGTAGCTCAAATTTGCACCCCGAAAATTTGAGCCATCAAGTTCGGCATCACTGAGGTTAGGCTGAAGCTTGGAATGCTGCGATCGCCACTCTAGCCACGCCACCGCTCCTTGTTGCAGCAGCATCAGATGCATTGGATCTGCCATTGCTGCCTCTTATTCGTTGCGAACGGTTGTCAGATCATCGCGCCCCGGCAGACTTTCCATCACTTCAACCACGGCTCTTGATGCAGCCGCAATATCTCGCTCTTCTCCGCCTAAATACAATCTCCCAAAGCTGCCAACAGCGGAGATTTGTAGAATGTTGATCAACGCTGCTTTTTCTGCTTCATTCGCTGCTAATGCCGCATATGCCGCAGGCTCGACCTCAAATACATAGAGGGTTTGCCCTGCCAAAATCATATTGCCGCGCCGCGTTCGGTTAATGAGTTGTGTATGGTGAGCGTCAATATTGCGAATAATTTGGCTCGAAATCACCCGTGGCTTGAGGCAATCCTGCTGACGCACATCCAATGCGCTGAGAACTGCTTTTCCGGCTGCCTGCACTTCACCTTGATTGCTGGCATGAATCTCTAATAAACCATACAGCCGTTCTACAATCTGCACACCAGGACGCACAACGGCTGACTTCATCGCCACGTCCATAATGCGATTGATTTCAATGCCTGGAGAAATTTCTAGCCAGAGGGAGGCATCTCCCGGTAAAGGTAGAAATCCTAAGGACTCGGTGCCCATGTAGGCAGCATGCTGAGGCTGGAGGCGATCGATATAAACGTAGCTGCGAAGATCAATACCCAAGGTGCGCTCACAAATCTGAAGGCATCCTTAAGTATACGGTTTTGTAACACTTTGAACAGCTTGAGAATGTAATTCTCGTGATAACTCGCTGTTATGAATCGCTGAGTTAAAAGACAGCAAGATTGGACTGCGGTTCTAGTTTACGCTGCTCTTGTTTTTTGTACCGAAGCCGTTTCGGTAAGAAATAGAGCCAGTTTTTTGACTTCGTTAAATAGCGCAGCACTGTGCCTAAGCATTGAAGTCGCTCAAGGGGAGTAATCGGTGCTTTGAGCAGAGCTTTCACGAACCCGACCGAGCCACGTTCCCAAAACAGGTTTCGTTTACGATCGCCGCTCTGCCAGAGTTGACGAGCTTTGGCTGAGGGAAGACAGGTTGATTGCTTGAGGTGAAATCGTCGAAAGAACAGCGTTTCAGGAATTTGCATAAAGCGCCCCTGTAAACTTAGCTCGGCTAACATCACGCGATCGCTGCCATAGTTACTCCGCTGAGGCTGGATATTGCGAAGATTTTCCGAACGAATCAAGCCAAAGATCTCATAGCACCAAAACGTTTGCAGCACAATTCCTGCAAAGCGCTCCGACGCGCTCCAGTCATCAAGACGACGAGGACGGTCCAGCTTGGGAGCTTGTGCATTTCCTGCCCAATCGATGCGTCCTGTAGCAGACGAGCACAAAACCACAGACGGATTATTGTCTAAGACTTCTACACACTGTTCTAGAAACGTTGGTGCACAGAGGTCATCGTGGGCAGCCCACTTAAAGTATTTGCCCCGCGACAGCCGAAATACATAATTGAAATTTTCAGCTGCACCAGTGTTGTGGGTGTGGCGATAGTAGCGAATTCGAGAATCTTTGGCGGCGTAGGCTTGGCAAATTTCAGGAGTGCGATCGCTAGAGGCATTATCCGACAGAATGATCTCAAAATCAGTAAATGTTTGGGCCAAAAGCGACTCTAAAGCAGCTTCTAAAAAATCTTCGCCATTAAAAACGGGCATTCCAATCGAGACAAGAGGTAGATTGCCGTGCATATCGGATTCCTTCAAGCAATGGAGTTAAGGATTGATTAGGTGTTGTGGTCTACGAGAAGGGCTTGATCTAATTGTCTGCTGACTCCCTAGTGATTTGGGTGAATTTACGGTGCAGTTTTGATATTTTTTTTATGAATCAATTTATACCGAGGTACTCAACACCAGGGTAAGCCAGAGGACCAACTTATCAAAGCAGGAAGAGAGGCGCTTGCTGCAAAGCTTTCAGCCCATTGAGCTACATTTAGCAGTCTACTAAAAGTCAAGGAAAACCATGAATTACTGAGTAAATTGCTGAACAAATATTCAGTAATTACTCGCGGTACAGACTTGCTGAGGAGCGGCATAAATAACTTCAGCGCTTGGGTCACAACAGGTCTCAATCAACTGATCCACGTCTTGAACAATCCAAATCTTAGTGTTCAGCTGTTGTGCAAGCTCTTCTACCTTCATATCGTCTAGGAAGACCGTGGCATCATGTTTGAGCATCACTGAAGGCAATAAAATCCCGTCTCCTAAATTCTCTCCTTGCAATGCTTGTAGAATATCTTGACCCGTTAACAATCCAGTGACAGTCATGGTTTGTCCCCAATATTCGCTGTTGATGGCGATCATGTTGACGGTTAGATTTTCAACTTGGTTGAGACGTTGAACGAGCGGCTCAAATGCCAACTCGACTGCATTTCCAACAATCCAACTAAATTGATAGGATTGCTCAATCTTTTGAGGCAACCGTTCTGCCGCTCTCCCAAACTCCTTCAAGAACAGCCGAATTGAGCCAACTCCATTCCCAATTTGCGGATAATCTTCATAGTGTGATTCAGGAGGAACCTCTTGACCCGCAATCAAAAACCACTCATCGGCAAGCCATGCGAAGGTCGAGCCAAAGCTCTGACGAAACTGGGCTTGCAAGGCTTCAACTTGCGCGATCGCTTCTCGGGCTTTCTCACGAGTCACCGGAACTAACTCATCTTCGGTCGGGCGAAAGCGCGTCAGACCAACCGGAACGACAGCCACCGATGTTACAGTCGGCACGTCACCTTGATGAAACTGAGCTAAATCGAGCAATGTGCGGGTCAAGTGGTCACCGTCGTTAATTCCAGGGCAAAGAACCACTTGAGCATGAATTTGCAACCGCCGCGCTTGAAACCATTCCAACTGCTTCATCAGGTGTCCAGCTCGAGGATTTTTGAGTAGGCGGCTTCTGACCTCTGGTTCTGTGGCATGAACCGAAACATACAGCGGAGAGAGGCGCATCTGCTCAATTCGCTCCCATTCGTGCTGGGGCAAATTTGTCAGGGTGAGATAACTGCCGTAGAGAAAGCTGAGGCGGTAGTCATCGTCTTTGAAATAGAGACTTTCTCGCTTGCCTGGAGGCTGCTGGTCAATAAAACAGAACGGACAGCGATTGGTACACTGAATCAGCCCGTCAAAGAGCGCGTTTTCAAACTCTAGTCCTAAGTCTTCGTCGTAATCTTTCTCAATTTCGACACGATGTGCGTTGCCCTTCGTGTCTAGCACTTCCAAGTCTAAAATTTCGCCTGCACAAAAGAATTGGTAGTCAATTAAATCGCGGGGCTTTTGCCCATTAATGGAGACGACGCGATCGCCTGCCTCAAAGCCGATTTCTTCTGCAATCGACCCTGGCAAAACGGCAGTAATTAAGGCAGGACGAATCGAAGCTTCACTCATGAATTGAAACGGGCTAAGGAATTGAACCTCCAGTCTATCAAGGGGGAAGTAGGTTAGGTGCGCTTCACGCTGTTATCGCAGCAAATCACCCAGATCATCCACGATGATTGAGTTACGAATGACGAACAAATTACTATCGAGCCGTTTGAACCGTTGCTGAACTTCTTCGATCGGAATCTCAGAATTTCTGAGGGCATCTCTTAGTTCAGCCACTCGGGTTGCAACGTGCAGCCGAGCGCTTTCGGTCATAAATTCATTCATACTCGGCAACAGCGAGGCGTATCGCTCAAACAGCCATTCCGCTCGCCACTTCAAATTTTCTAGCGCCTGCCCTCTCGGATCGTCAGTCATCAAACAGGTTGTAATTTTAGTGTCCTATTTCAATGTATGAGATGCGATCGCAATCAACAACGTTACACCCAACGCGAGCCGGTACCACACAAACACCCAGGTACTTTGGCGCTGCAAGAATTTGAGCAACCACGCGATCGAGAGATAGGAAAACACAAAGGCAGAGGCCGTTCCGACTAACAGAGGAATCAACATTGCTGGCTGACCCAACGCATCTTTGCCCTGAATTAAGGTGGCGATAGTCAGTGCTGGAATGCCAAGTAAGAATGAAAACCGAGCCGCAGTACTGCGTTCTAGTCCTAAAAACAAGGCGGCTGTCAAGGTCGATCCCGATCGCGAGGCTCCCGGAAGTAGGGCCACCATTTGACCGAGACCTACTAAAAAGCCATCGCTCACCTGAAGATTTTCAAAACCCCGCTTGCGGCTGCCAAGTTTTTCTGCCAAAGCCAATAAGAGCGACATGACAATCGACATGATCGCAATCAGCAGCGGACTCTCAAACGATGCATTGAGAACTTTTTTAATGAATAATCCTGCTGTCAGGGCGGGAACCGTTCCAACAATAATGCCGACTAAAATCTTCCACTCTTCGCGCTGCCAATCTTTGGTTTGAAACGCCGCGATCGCGCCTGTCAAAATCTGCTGAATGTCTTTCCAAAAATACATTACAACCGCAATCACACTGCCAAACTGAATTGCATCCGTTGCTTCTTTTGTCCAGACCGCTTTCCAACCAAAAATATCGCTAAAGATTAATAGGTGAGCCGTACTGCTAATTGGAAGAAACTCAGTAATCCCTTGTACAAGACCGAGAATCACACCCTGAATGATGGCTATAAGCCCAGTCGTCGGCTCTGTCTGAGCGATAAGATCCGTCAGGGGAGCGAGTTGAAGCCAGTTCATGAATGATCGTCCTTTGGGTTAGCTGCTTGCTCTTGAGTACCTTAGCACTTTAGTTTTTCCGGAGAATGCGATCGCGCTCAGGAATTTCCGCTAGGATAAATTGTGATGCCCAGGGGGGGGATACCCCCCTTAAGCATGATTTACGATTTCTTAGCCCCAGCCCTCTAAATTGATGTGGTAATGTTAAGTAACGTAAATAAAATTAATCAGACTTAAGAATCCATTGTTGTCATCGCCACCCAATTCTGCCTTTTATCCAGATACTGAGATAGCTCAACGCTCAGTGTCTAACCCTTTAGCTCTAGAAACCCCTGTTTCGCCAGCGTCTCGGATCTCTGCTGCCCTCTCTGTGTTTGGCGGGGCGGCGTTCTTGGTATCGGTTCCAGTCTTCTTTGAAGCGCCGCTGGTGCGATCGCTGCCCTTTCTGAGCCTAGCGCTGACCGGGTTTTGGGTGTGGCTTAGCATCACGCTTGCCTCCAAGCCCAAGACGCAGATGTGGGGCGACTTGCTGACAGGCTTTACCTGGACATGGTTAGCCGGATCACTCTACTGGGGATGGTTTCGCTGGGAGCCAGGGCTTCATCTGCCGATCGAAGCGATCGCGCTACCGATCGCCTTGTGGGGCATCACTCATAATTGGTGCAAAATAGGCAACTTCTTTTACCTCGGCTCACTCTTTGGTACGGTCGTCACTGACATCTACTTCTATATTGCCGATCTGATTCCCTACTGGAAACAACTGATGCAGGTCGAACCGGAGGCAGTACGACCCATTTTTCAGCAGGCTTTAGTACAAATGAATACCCCCTGGGGGTTTACTTGGGTGATTGCCCTAGCAACTGTACTACTGAGTGTTGGTATCTTTTCATTCAGGCTCAGAACACTGCATTGGTTCGCATTTAGCGGTGCCGTCCTAGCCACCATTTTTGTAGACAGCCTTTTCTGGGTCGCCGCACTGTTTGCCTAGAGCCCTATTCAGGCGGGGGATTTCCCGGAGACAAAATTAAAATCTTTGCTAAGAACTCGGACATTACTGAGCAACAAACCTTTCTCGTTGTAGAATTCCAAGCGCTACCACTGAAACCTTTTA
This sequence comes from Myxacorys californica WJT36-NPBG1, assembly GCA_019359315.1. Taxonomy (GTDB): domain Bacteria; phylum Cyanobacteriota; class Cyanobacteriia; order Leptolyngbyales; family Leptolyngbyaceae; genus Myxacorys; species Myxacorys californica. Next base: position 122,064 of record JAHHHO010000009.1, on the reverse strand, counting down.
GTGTGTCAATATGCATCATAGAAACGAATGATGTGTGCCCCTTGAACGCCTGTGGTGACTCTACAACCCGCTCCCCATTTAGTCCTGCATACCGATGCTGAAATCCGTCGATTGCCGTTGGTCAACGGCAACTGCTGGACGTTTGGACGAAGCGAAGATAATACCTTCGTGATTAGCGATCGCTGGATTTCGCGCAATCACGCCATGCTGCAGTCGATGGAAACAGGCGAGTTTTACTTAATTGATCTCGGCAGTCGCAATGGCTCGTTTGTCAATGGTCGCAGGGTCAGCATTCCGGTCACGCTTCGCAACAGAGATCGGATTACCTTTGGGCAAACTGAACTAGAATTTCATTGTCCAGTCAGTCCTTCCACGCATTCTTCTCCAGAACTGGACTCTAAGGATTTTACGGCGACCGCCGCGCTGCATGTGCGGAGTCTTATTTCTGTTTTAGTAGTCGATATCCGCGATTTTACAGGGCTGACACGTCAGCTAGACGAGAAAATTCTATCGGAAGTGATCGGAACATGGTTTCGGCGCGCGGGAGACATCATTCGAGAGTACGGAAGTTGGGTCGATAAATATATTGGCGACGCGGTAATGGCGGTGTGGACACATGGAACCGAAGGCGTGAGCCGTGACGAAACGCTGCAAATTTTCCAAGCGGTCAATGCACTACACAAAATGACCAACAGCTTATACGGCCAATATCCCCTACCTTTTCCGCTCAGAATTGGGGCCGGAATCAACACTGGGTTTGCCATGGTTGGCAACACTGGCAGTGGAGACCGTCCCGATTACACAGCGCTGGGCGACACGGTGAATGCGGCGTTTCGCTTAGAGTCGGCAACCAAACAGATTGGGATGGACATTGCGATCGGAGAAACGACCTATCAGCATGCCTCCCGTCTCATCGATGACTGCGATATTTTCGATCCTTACACCGTGGAGCTTAAAGGCTACGACACTCCCACGCCCACTTATGCGTGCTCCTTTATGGATTTGGACGGCTTTCTTGGCGGCAAAGCTGACATAACCGAGTACAGCTGATGCGCTCTGGTGAGCGATCGTACAACTTGCAGCAGTGATTCTCTTTGCTCCCCTCTTACCGCATTTCCCGAACTTCTTCATCCGAGTGGAACCCGAAAATGCTAGTCTCTAATAAAAGCTGTGTAGTGCGTTTGCTCGATTGAATTGGGAGGGAAACATTAACATGAAAGGTTTGATTCGCTTTTTTGCCACTCTAGCGGTAATGGTTAGCTGTTTAGGATGGGTTTCACAGAGCGCAATGGCAGCAAATCTCGGTCATCCTGGCGTGATGTTGCACTCTTCGACGCTGTTGGCAGCCCCAACCGCCGAAGAACTGCGGAATGTGGTGTCTGATAAACTATCCACCTCATTTGGACGGAAGCTTGATCTGAACAACACAAATGTTCGCTACTTCCGCCAGTATAAGGGCTTGTATCCGACGATCGCAGGACTGATCGTTAAGAATGCTCCCTACGAAAGTGTAGAAGATGTTCTCGATATTCCTGGCTTGACCGCTCAACAGAAAGCCATTCTGGAAGACAATCTAGACAATTTCACCGTCACAGAAGTTACGAAGGAACTAGTTGAAGGTCAAGACCGCATTAATAACGGTGTATACCGCTAAGGTGCTAGGTAGTCTGAACTGAATAAACATTACGTGTTCTTCGTCTGTAAATTTTCGCTCTCCATCTAAAGGTTTGAACCAAGCCGCAACGCTGGCTCAACCGTGGAGAGCGTTTTTTATCCCTAATTCTTTACATGACGGTCTCTCCTGTGAACTCCCTTCCTCAGTTTGATGTTCTTGTCGTAGGAGCGGGTGCGGCTGGGCTTTACACCGCACTGTGCTTGCCGCAACAGTATCGAGTTGGGCTAATTACGAAAGATGAAGTATCTCGCTCTGCTAGCGATTGGGCACAAGGCGGCATTGCGGCGGTCATCGACCCTCAAGACTCGACGGAATTACATATTCAAGACACGCTGAAAGCAGGGGTTGGACTGTGTGACTATGATGCGGTGAAGTTTTTGGTGGAAAACGCGTCGGAGTGTATTCATCACTTAGTTGATCTAGGGGTGGGATTTGATCGGCGTGGACAAGATCTGGCCTTGACGCTAGAAGCCGCCCATTCTCGCCGCCGAGTGCTCCATGCGGCAGATACTACAGGTCGAGCGGTGGTGAGTCGGCTTGCCGAACAGGTTCTCAGTCGGAAAAACATTCAGGTTTTATCGCAAGCGTTTGTACTGGATCTGTGGTTAGACGGTCAAGTGTGTCAGGGTGTGAGCGTGTTCTATGGAGAGCGGCTACACTGGGTGAGATCGCGGGCTGTCATTCTCGCGACAGGCGGCGGCGGACAGGTGTTCGCGCAAACGACTAATCCTGCGGTTAGTACAGGTGATGGGGTGGCAATTGCCCATCGGGCTGGAGCCGTTCTTCGCGATTTAGAATTTGTTCAATTTCACCCAACGGCACTCACTAAACCCGGTGCGCCTCGGTTTCTCATTAGTGAAGCCGTTCGAGGCGAAGGAGCGCATCTCGTTGATCGTGTCGGACATCGTTTTGCGTTTGATTATCATCCTGCTGGAGAGTTAGCGCCTAGAGATGTAGTCAGTCGTGCCATCTTTAGCCATTTGCAGAATACAGAACTCGATCCAGCGTCAGCAAATGTTTGGTTAGATTTGCGTCCGATTCCGGCTAAAACGATTCAGCACCGTTTCCCAAATATTATTGGGGTGTGTCAGCGCTGGGGCATTGATGTCTTTCAAGACCCGATTCCAGTAGCTCCAGCAGCGCACTACTGGATGGGCGGTATCAATGCCGATTTGACCAATCAAACGTCGATCGCTCGGCTATACGCGGTTGGTGAAACGGCAAGTACCGGCGTGCATGGCGCGAATCGGCTGGCGAGTAATTCACTGTTGGAATGCTTGGTGTTTGGAGCGCAGTTCGCTCAATTAGCTTTGGAAGACTTGCCTGAACTAGGTGATCAGTCCTGCGAAGCCTCGGTTCAGCCGCCAAAATTCTCTGACCTTGAGAAAGTTCAGGCGATGCGGCTAGAGTTGCCGCGCGTCGTATGGCAAGGGGCCGGAATTTGTCGTGATGAAAAAAACTTAGACGCTGCGATCGCGCAAGTTCAGTCTTGGCAAACTGACTTTCGCACCCTTGCTCTGAGTCAAACGTTACTCAATCTCACTCCGCATCACTCTTTTCAGTTTAAGGTGCCCGATGCGGATCAGATCTGCCGTGATTGGGGTGAACTGCACAACTTATTAGAAATTGCAGATTTAATTCTGAGAAGTGCAAAGTTCCGCACCGAAAGCCGAGGCGGGCACTATCGATCAGATTATCCTGACCCTATTTCAGAGTGGCAAGTACATACGATCGTTCAATCTGGATCTTGGCGAACGTCGGCTGTGACTCCAGAAAAACCATTCTAGAGATATTTCTGAACCACTTCCCAACCTGTGATCGACGCCCAAACTAAGCCGGCGCAGAGCAGAACATTTGCGATGAGATGAACCGAGCGCGCCCACGGGCGAGTGCGAATTTGAGCAGCACTCCAAGCCGATAGAAAGACCAGTTCAACCACGGTTAAGCCTGAGAACAAGTGAGACGAATGCCCTAAGCTGCCGTAGTGCCCCAATGTACCCACAATGCCAATTGCGAGCAGCACCAAAATCAGCAGTGCGATCGCAACACCGGTGACGACATGTAGCGGGCGTAGCCACTGGGGCTGAATGGACGGACGGAAGATGAGAAAGCTGAATCCGGTGACCGCTTGAAGAAGGTAGGCTGCGATCGCGAGTCCCATTGCCCAAGCCGCAATTTTCCACAGCCAAAGAAATGATGGCAAGTCCAAAATGTTAATCCTAAAGCAAAGCCTTATTTTAGTGTTTTAGAAAAAAGAGCAGCAACTTTCCCCTCGCGGCTGCTCTTCACACTGAACCCTTGCTCTTTACTTCGCCCTTAACACTTGCTCTTTCTACATAGCTTGAATGCTTTTTTTGCGACAGAAACAGATGCTTTTGCACTAATCATTTCACAGATCAATATCAAGCGTTTTATTCAATTTTTCTTAATGTTGTCGGGTCAAAACTATGCATTACTCGGCAGAGGTTAAGACTGTAGAAGACGCTGCTTCAGCCTCAATCTCTTGAACGCTTTGCAAACACAAGGTCAAGCATGGAATGGTATCAGACAGAATGGCGCTTGCCATCATGCCCGAGTGAATCTCTAGATGAGCTTCAGGGAGGGCTTCAAACATCAGCCGTTGCCCCGGAAAAACAACTCGCTCGAAATACCAGTTTGCGATATTTGTAATTCGAGCAATCTGAATTTGGCTCGTTGCATTTACATAGCAGCAGACGACGTAATCCGAGCTGTCAGAAGGAATTGGGTCGAGAATCTGAGCCATGATCAAAATGACACCTTTTGTGTAGGGAGTGAGTTAGTAATCGAACACTAACACTCTAGGATTTTGGACAACTGTAAACACGATTACCAACCGCTTTTCCTACTCAGAAATCTTTCTCAGGATAGAGCCGTACGCCTTGTCCTATCGGAGGATAGATTTCTGTTTATTTAGATTAAGAATTCGTGCATCAACTAATGTAGCTTTCTGTTTACATTTGGTGTAAGCCGCTTAGAAAACACTTTGTTGAGATCTAGAAATAAAAAAGCGATGAACGGCAGACGCCTTGCGCGTCAAGTGCGAAAGACCTCCATCTACCAAATTCGACCTCCAAAGCCGCAAGTTTCCCAAAAAACGATGCAGAGTTCTGGTGTGAATGATATCGTAAAGTTATGTGAAAAAGCTTTCAGAATCGTGAGATACAAGCGGGCTTTACAACTGCCGATCCAAAGTTAGGCGGTTTGGAGACGCAAGCATTTTTATTTGGTAACGCTGTCATGGAAACTCGGATTCTCTACGTTCGCCTACCCTGCAACCCCATCTTCCCGATTGGCGCAGTTTATCTTGCCGACCACGTTCATAAACAGTTTCCAAACGTCGCGCAGCAAATCCTTGATTTGGGTACGATTCCGCCGTTAGATTATGCCTCGGCACTCGATGCCTGTATTGACGACTTTAAGCCGACGCTGCTGGTTTACTCTTGGCGCGATATTCAAATTTATGCGCCAGTCGGTGGTCGGGGTGGAAATCCGCTTCAGTATACGTTTGAGTATTATTACGCTCGTAATCCTCTGCTCAAAATTCGAGGGGCACTCGGTTTGCTTCGCATCGCGTCAGGGTACTACGGAGAACTATGGCGGAATCTAGGCCTGATTAAGCGGGGCGTTAAGCGAGCCAAGCGCTACCGTCCTGAAGCGCGAGTCGTTGTGGGCGGCGGTGCAGTTAGTGTGTTCTATGAGCAAATTAGCAGAACGCTGCCTAAAGGCACGATCGTTTCGGTCGGTGAAGGGGAGACGCTACTAGAGAAGCTGCTGCGGGGACAAAGTTTTCTAGATGAGCGCTGCTATGTTGTGGGTGAAACGAAACCGCGCGATCGCATGATTCACGAGTTTCCGACACCAATTGAGAAAAGCGCCTGCGACTACAATTACATCCAGTCGATCTGGAGGGACTTTGAGTACTACTTTCAGTCAGAAGACTTTTATATCGGGGTACAGACAAAACGCGGCTGCCCGCACAACTGCTGCTACTGTATCTACACCGTCATTGAAGGCAAGCAAGTACGGATTAACCCCGCTGATGAAGTTGTGAAGGAAATGCAGCAACTCTACGATCGCGGTATTCGAAATTTTTGGTTTACAGACGCTCAATTTATTCCAGCAAAACGATATATTGACGACGCAGTGGAACTACTGCAAAAGGTTCTAGATGCAGGAATGAAGGATATTCATTGGGCAGCCTATATTCGCGCTGACAATCTGACGCCAGAACTGTGCGATCTGATGGTCAAGACGGGGATGAACTACTTTGAAATCGGGATCACGAGCGGTTCCCAAGAGCTTGTCCGCAAAATGCGGATGGGGTACAATCTGCGGACAGTTTTAGAGAACTGCCGCGATCTAAAAGCGGCTGGATTTAATGATGTGGTATCGGTGAACTACTCGTTTAACGTAATTGATGAGCGACCGGAAACCATTCGTCAAACAATCGCTTACCACCGTGAGCTAGAGCGCATCTTTGGGGCAGATAAAGTAGAGCCTGCCATTTTCTTCATCGGATTGCAGCCCCACACGCATCTGGAAGAGTATGCTTTCAAAAACGATATTCTTCAGCCCGGATACGACCCGATGAACGTGAAACCGTGGACGGTCAGAAAATTGCTGTGGAATCCAGAACCGCTGGGTTCATTTTTTGGGCGTGTTTGCCTAGAAGCTTGGCAACGCAACCCCAATGATTTTGGGCGTGAAGTGATGCGTATTCTAGAAGCAAAACTAGGGCAAGCTGATTTGGAAGAAGCCTTAACGGCTCCGATCGCAAAAGCTGAACTCGTCGGTGCCACTTAGATTTAGCAAGACCCAAGATTTCCGTTTTGAACTCTTACCTATATCTCTCTTATGTTGGAAGGCTCAATTCTGCAAGATCTGAAACTCGCTCACCAGACCGAAGGCGGGGGTAAGCGTCCCTTAAATTTTGGGGTGTATTACAAAAATACGCTTGTTTCGCTGTGTCATGCCCTTGAGGACTGCATTCTGACGTGCAGTAGTGCGCCGCTTGTCGTCACCGCCTTTCAGCGAGGGAAATGGTATCTCGAAGAGGCCGATCGCTATGCCGAACTCGCCGATCGTGCCCAGCACGTCGCGATCTTGGCATCGCCTGACACGGGCTTTGCTGAACATCCAACCAGCCAAAAAGCGAATGTGGATTTGGTTGCTCTAGAAAAGAGCGATCCAGTCGCGCAAGAATGGCATCTGATGATCTTTGGGCCAACTTATACCGCGATGGTGCTGTGTCAGGAGATTTCCGAGGAAGATTACGGCGCTCGGGGAGTTCCCAAAGACGATTTAGAGCGTAAGTTTTACGGGTTCTGGACGTTTGAGGCAGAACTGGTTCGGGAAGCGGTCGAGATTGCGATCGCTCACATTGATTCCTACAACTCCGACCTCGCCAACTCCCTGCGGTCACAGGTCAAGGCAATTATTGCGGAAGCTCAAACGCGCGATCGCGACGAAGTCTATACCGCCGTCTCTAAAGTTGTCGATTATCTGCAAACGGGTCAACAGCATCTCGATCGTTATCAGGAAGGATTGGATAACAATTTGGTCTCAAATGAGCTTCAAGCCTTTTTACGATTGGCACAGCTCATCGATCAAACCGACATCAGCAATCCAATGGCAGCCGCCGAAGTTGCGACCCTCGCCGAGGCAATGGGACAGGTATTGGATCTTCCCGTGTGGCAGATGAATCGACTACGGTTAGCAGGGCTATTGCATCGGTTGGGCTTCTTGCAATCTGATAGCGTTCTCAGTCCAGGGAATTTTGGTCATCAGAATAATGACCAGCCTACGCCGTTGAGTTGCCCGATCGTGCCGGGAGCGCAAATTCTACGAACCATGCAGCGACTGAAAGCGATCGCAACCATTATTACTCACGAGTCGGAATGGTGGAACGGTCAAGGACTGCCTGCTGGACTTGCGGGAGACGAAATTCCGTTAGAGTCCAGAATTTTAGGGCTGTTAGTCGCATTTCAGCAACGGGTCGCGGATGCTCGGTCAAGCGAAGATCATGCTCGCACTGAAACAGCATTGTCCGATGCGTTTGCTGCTTGTCAAGCCGAAACGAACGAGCGCTGGGATCCAAAACTCGTTGAAGCGCTGTCGCTACTGGTCAGTGCGATGCAACAAGGGATGAATCTTTCAGTGAATCTGCCAAAAATTGCGGCTGGCATGTGGCTGCTAGATTCTCATTCCGATGACGATTTGCTGGACTTAGCCAGTTTAGATGCAACTCAGGTCGTGTCATAAGCCTCGCCCATTCCCCTTCTTATCCCTTCACCCTCAATGACTTATGGATCTCCAAGCAATTCGCTCAGGTAAGCTTAGACAGTTAGCAGGCGTAGACTTACAGGATGAGGATTTATCGAACGCTGATCTCACTGGCGTTAATTTGGCGGGTGCTAGGCTATCGGGGGCAGACCTGTCGGGCGCAAACCTATCAGGAGCCTCGCTCGAAGGGTCTAACCTCATTGGATGTCAATTTGTTGGGGCTGACCTGCGCTCATCTCTGATCGGGGCAAATCTCATGCAAGCGAACCTGACTGAAGCAGACCTGCGCGGCAGTAACCTACGAGGGGCAAATCTCATGCGTGCCCACTTGACCCGTGCCACCTTAGCGGGTGCATTCTTAAGCGGCGCAAACCTGATTGGCGTTAGTCTTCAAGGGGTTGACTTACGCGGAGCTGACTTGCGCGGAGCAAATCTAACTGGTGTCAACCTCCATGGCGCAAATTTATCCCAAGCCGATTTGCAAGGCGCAGTGCTGAGTGAAGCTAATTTGGAGGAAGCCGATTTGCAAGGCGCAAACTTGGCAGGTGCAAACTTGGCAGGCGCAAATCTGCTCTGTGCTGAGTTACAAGATGCGAATCTTGAAGGAGCCAATCTTTCAAGCGCGTGTCTAGTAGGAACCGTTTTAGATCAGGCACAAAGACCTACAACTTCCAAATTGATCGGCTGATCCTTCTCTCAAGTCTATTGAGGACTAGTCTATTGAGAACGTGTCTGCTCTAACCAGTTTAAAAGCTCAGAGGAAAGGGCTTTTCGAGTTTTGGTTTGGGGATCGATACAAACATGTCGCGTTAGAGCTTTACTCATGAGACGATTCTCATCCAGCCCTGAAGCCGCAAAGAACACGTTATATTGAATTTCAAACGTGGAATCATTCATCTGAGTAGGCGTGAGTTGGAGTGAGATGCGATCGCCGCAGTACATCGGCTTTAGAAAATCTACATTGGCATGAACAATTGGCACAGCCACTTCACCTTTGCCAAAAAATCGTCGAGCCTCAATGCCTGACTGGATAAGAGACGCTTCATAGGCTTCATGACAAATCGACAACAGATTTGCAAAGTAGACGACTCCTGCCGCATCGGTTTCTTGAAATCGAATTGTCCGAGGGTACGTAAAAGACATTAGGAATGACTCAGCGTTAAATCTGCTTTGAGAAAGTCAATAAACTGTCGAGCCGTTCTCCCCGATCGCCCGTTGTGCCGTGTTGCCCACTGCAACGCCTGAAATTCTAACTCTTCCGAACTGATTAGAACCTGGGCTTGCTCGGCTAGATGGCGAACGATGTTCAGATAGGTGGTTTGATCCGCAGGTTCAAAGGTGAGCGTTAGCCCAAAGCGATCGCTAAACGACAATTTCTCCTGAACCGTATCCCAATGGTGAATTTCATCGGCGTCTTTAGGGCGAGGACGCTCATCAAAAAATTCTCGAATCAAGTGGCGGCGATTGGAGGTGGCGTAGACTACGACATTCTGAGGTCTTGCGGTGAGGTTGCCTTCTAATACAACTTTTAGCGCTTTATAGGCGTCGTTATCTTCTTCAAACGATAAGTCATCGACGAAGATAATAAATTTCTGAGGCAGATTGCGTAACTGCTCGACGATCGTAGACAAATCCTTCAGTTCAGATTTGCCAACTTCGATCAACCTCAGGTTGTCATACTCGTGTAGCAACGACTTCACAAGCGATGATTTCCCTGATCCACGGCTTCCATATAGCAGAATATGTAGCGCAGGCAACCCAGCCAATAAAAATTCTGTGTTTTTGACCAGCATATCTCGCTGAGTTTCGTAGCCCACGAGAGAATCAATTAAGAGCGGATCAGGATGCGCGATCGCGTTCAATTGCCCGTTCTGCCATCGAAACGCCGAGTACTGAGCAACCATTCCCGTTCCAAAGGTCTGATAAAACTCTGCCAAGTCAGGAATGGCGGCTGCCCAATCTATCAGCAACTCTAAGTCAGTGCTAAATTGAACAATTCTCCTTTGCCGTGAAGTTTTTGGGTAGAGGAGATGATCCGACCAAGCAGGCGTCTGATCGCTGACCCATTGAGCTATCTGAGCCGTCGAACACTGGTAAATTTGCTGCAAAATTCGCAGATCATGCGCGATCGCATCAACCAAAGCGGGCGGCAACGCTTCTGGAGGTGTGGTTTGAATGGTTCGACTAAACGCATTTTCGACACTTACCATTCGATTGAGCAGATAGTCTTGCCAGCCTTTACCCGTGTGAGCGATCGCAGAAAACCAATCGCCGTATGCTTGAACAACCTCTAGCTGATCTTGCTGCGAGGCCGCTTTTAGCAACGCTAGAAACGCTTGCCCGACTTCATCGTGAAATACCTCCCGATAAATTAGCAGCGACAGACAACGAGCATACAAGTCTTGGGCTGAACCCGCCTTTTTAGTCATGAGATCCTTCGCTCAACTAAATTTGCAACCAGTTCATCAGAAATTTGGGAGTTGGCAAAATAATCAAAATCAAGACCGTCAGTAATGCCAGTCCAACGGCGTCCCGAAAGCTATCGATCTCTGTAACGTCATTCAGCGCGGGTTCATCCATAGCAGGCAGCAACAGCAAGAGAATCGCCCACACCAATAGATGAGGCTGCACAACCGAGAACGCCAGCAGCAAAAAACGCGCAATTTGACCGATAAACGCTCCGGTGCGCTGCCCAAACATAGCGTGAATCATGCGTCCGCCATCCAGCTGTCCGACTGGCATGAGATTAAAAGCTGTGAACAGTAATCCGATCCAGCCCGCGATCGCAAATGGATGAGGCTTGATGGCTGTCTGTGCGACAAACTCACTGCCAAAGGCGAGCTTACTAAAGAGCGAAAACACGATCGAGAACCGAGGATTGAGCGCGTAGAAGTCAAAGATGCCAGCGCGTTGTGAGAGCCCCACAACTTCCGATTGCGTCAATCCCCACGCCAAAAGCGGAATGCTGATACATAATCCCAGCATCGCACCGACAGCTCCGACATCAAACAGTGCCTTGCGATCCGGAATCGGCGATCGAATCTGAATGAATGCCCCAACGGTTCCGAGCGGAAAAAACGACAATGGAATTACGGGAATAAAATACGGCAACGTGGCAGCAATTTTATACTTCCGAGTCGTCAGAAAATGCCCAATTCCCCGCAGGGCAAAAAATGACATCGCTGGTAGGGCATAGGGCAACCCATCGATCAACACCAATGGGCTAGAAATCACGCGACCTGCCATTTGCAGCCCCGCCAAGACTGTTGTAATTAGCGTGACCACTGCCAATCCAGAAGCAATGCCAGGACGTATTAGCTTTCTTCTAGCGCCAGACGAAAACAGATTGGTTTGAGGCTCTTTAACTTGAGAGTAGGGATTGGGAACGAGAGCAAAAAACGGATCGGTGCGATGCCCTTCTTGGAAAACGACGTAGAAGCGATCGCTAAACTGAGCCTCAATGTTCTCCCGAACCGTTCGATAGGCAATTTCTGGCGTCGCCCGGAGCTTGCCCCGACAGATCACCGCTTGGGGCCGATATTCAATATGCTGCAAATAATAGATTGACCATAGAAAACACCCTTGCAGCCGATCTTCTTCATCTTGGGTAATGGGACGCAACGGTTGCTCTGCTTGAATTTCTGGCGTTGGTTCAGGAAGATTTAACGGTTGCGGAGCGATCGGATCAAGGGCAGAATCATTCCGGGGCGTTTGCACAGGCTTTGCAATTCGTCCCCATCGAATTAAAAATACGTAGAGCACCAGGCAGCCAACGAACAGCGCGATCACAAGTTCCCTTGGCATCACGCGCTGACCTCGATGCGCGATCGCCCACGCTCCCAGGATCAGTGCAGGCATCATCGCTACTAGCCACAAGAGCCAAATGGGAGTGCGAGTGATACCACTCACCCGTTGCACAACAAAATAGGTGATTAACCCAAGTAGCAGTAACCAGATCATGCGCTTAGAAGGCAGTGAATTTGCTGAACATGCGCCGTGTTAGAAAAGACTGCACGAACCTTAGAAAAACTTAAACATATCATCAACGAGTTAGCGATGGAATGAAATAGCAAAGCCAATTAAAACAGACGCTTTTCACATCTTTGCGAAACAATCTGGCACAATCAGCAAGGGCACTTCTCAGGATCTAATCCAATGTGCGACTTTCTTGAATGCCTGCTATGGCTACCCTCACCTTAGCCTTCTCCTACAGAAGAGAAGCAGAACGTATCTGAAAGCCCTTCTCCTCTGGCAAAAGGGTTGGGATGAGGGCAGGTTAGTTACACCTCTCACGCTCTAGCTTGATCGTCTCATTGAAACACCAGTCCTTTCATTCTTTATACTTCTGAGCCGCTGTGCCTTCCCTAAAGCAACCCCGCCGTGTGCTGGATGACGTCGAGCCATCCTGTCCTCACACTACTATTTACGCCTTTCCTCCTAATCGTGACACACTGGGAGGAACCGCTTATCTCATTGTAGAAAAAGAGGGAAACATTCTGATTGATTGTCCTGCCTGGGATGACGCAAATCAGCAGTTTTTGCATGCTCAAGGTGGCGTGCGATCGCTCCTTTTAACTCACCGCGGCGGCATCGGCAAAGTGAGCGAGATTCAACACGCCTTTCAGTGTGAAATATTCATTCAAGAACAGGAAGCCTACTTGCTGCCAGGGTTAGCCCTAACACCGTTTCAGCAAGAATTTGCTCTAAGCTCTGATGCTCGAGCACTTTGGACTCCCGGACATTCTCCAGGCTCATCTTGCTTATACCTCAATGCTTGTGGTGGAGTGCTATTTTCGGGGCGACATCTGCTGAGCGATCGTCAAGGCAACCCCACGCCTCTTAGAACCGCGAAAACATTTCATTGGAAGCGCCAAATTCGTCACGTGCGATCGCTATTGGATCAATTCACGCCGGAAACGTTGAATTTTATCTGCCCTGGTGCAAGCATCGGATTCTTGCGAGGAAAATCTGCGATCGACCAGGCCTACGTGAAACTGGCGCATCTTGATTTAGACGCCTGCCTCACGACTGTGCCGTTGCTCTAGATCATCATTCGTTCTAAGGCATGCGTATCGGGGATGCAGAGAATGTCACGATCGCGCACAATCAGGCCTTTCTTTTCTAGCTTACTTAACACCCGCGTCACCGTTTCTCGTGCCAATCCACTGAGGCTGCTGAGTTCCCGGTGGGGCAGATTTGGAATCTCAGTTCCGTTCTCGCTGCGCTTCCCCTGACCGTCGGCAAGAAATAGCAAAATGTCAGCAACTCGTGACGTGCTATCCGACTCCCGCAACCGGAGCCGACGATTTACCTGCCTCAGCCGTCGCGCCATCAACTGAGATAATCGAATTCCAGACTGGGGTTCGGTGTTGAGAAGCTGCACAAAATCTTGAGCGGGCATGTTGCCAATCACAGTCGGAGCAAGCGTGATCACATCCGTCGAGCGCGGTACTTCATCTAAAGGAGCCATTTCTCCAAATAGCTCTCCCTTACCCAAAATATTGAGCGTGACTTCTTTGCCGTCCAGGTTGTACGTCCGAATCTTCACCCACCCACTCAAAATAAAATAGACTGAACTCCCCCAATCGTTTTCGAGCAAAATCACTTGATTAGCGGGATGCGCCCGCATCACTACATGCGCGATCGCTTTGTCCACCACCCCATCAGACAACCCTTCAAAGAAGGGAGCCGTGCGAATCGATGCACTCATACTAGTGTCGCGAAAGTTATGCCAATCTTCCATTGGGACGCTGTTCTAAACGATGCAGTCATTTCAAACAAGCAAAGGTTCTATCCGGCCTGATCTGACCTTGAACATTACTATGTATTTTCAGCATTCCCTGATTCAGGGAAAACCGCAACGCGAGCAGGAACGTTGTTGCCTTAATCTGGTGATATTTTAGACGTTCTCTAGAATTGAGAACGAGTTTGAGGACTAGGGTTTACGTAACGACATGTTTACCCAAGCAATTTACGCAGAATCAAAACTTTTCCAATAAAGACTTTGTATTTTAGAAACAATCCAGTATTTGTTTTACGTAGGTGAGGTAAAAATTATTCTAGGTCAAGGCAGAGGTGGCGGTTTAATAGCTGAATCACCCCGTGTTTTATCAACTTTTTATCAAGGATTTTTGCTGTGACTGCTCAGAAAGACCAGATTCAAGCGCTGATACGTGACATCGATCGGGTTCTCCAACAGCCCAGTCCAAAATTCTCTTGGGGGTCTGGCTCTCAGACTGACCAACTTCGTCAAGCCTTGAAACGGGTACGCCATTTTTTGCATCAATGCTTAGTAAAGCCCATTCCTACCTTAAATTTACCACCCGCTTTAGTCTCAACTGAGAATGCCCAAGACATAATGCAGTCTGTGGTGCAGGAAATGCAAGAAATGAGATTGAGCGTGCTGCGACCGTTGCACAATGAAGTTTCTACCTTAATGCAGCAACGCACGGCATTACTTCGCGAAATTCGGCAGCTTGAAGCGCGGCGAGATGACTATCTTCAAGAGCAAACGATCGCTTCACGGTCTGCTCCTGAAACGATCGCGCAATTGGACTTGGTTCACGACCGGGCAGATCAAGTGATTACTAATCTAGACACGACCCTGCGTGTTGTGTTCGATTCGCTACAACGCGATATGCAAGCCTATCAAGATTCCCTCTCTCACGGTCTCGATAACCTTCATACACTAGGACGGCAAAGTGAAGTGATGTTTTCGGGGCTACTCGGGCGTTTAGCCGAGCAGTTGGGGCGAGACGCCTCCTCTTACCTGCGTCCTGGCGAGTTTCCTGACTCAGACGATCTGATTTCTTTAGCAGAAGCAAGCGCGGCGCTAGATGAGGATGGCACTCAGGCAGAAACGCTTGAAGCATCAGGTCCGGCCCCACAGCCGCACTCTCAAGAACCCGCGATCGCGTTGCCCTATGCCGGAATGGAACTCCAGCCTGCAACCGGATCAGAGCAGGAGTCCGCCAGTGAGCCAAACACCAGTCAGCCAGACACAATCCACACCTTAACTGAGCTATTCGAGCGGCTGACCATCAGCCCAGAAGCCCCTTCTCGCGCTCAGCCTACTACTAGGTTGGGCTACCCCATGACGCTATCAGAGCGCCAAAAAACGCAGACAAATAGCACAGAGCGCAATTCCATAGAAACTGTACCCCGCATTGCTCTTCCGAAGTTACCGTCACCGTCTCAGTCCACAAATCTTCCAGAGTCCTCACCCAAAGCATCCTACCCACCCGAAGCAGCGCAACCACCTTCCATCGCAAAAGAGGCTCAATCTATTTTCAGCCTAGAAGGTATAGACAACCTGTTTGTAGAAGAAGAGCGCTCTGAGCCAGAACAATAGCGCTTATATCAAGTAGACGGAAAATTGTCGTACTCAAATAGACAGAAAACCGTCGTACATCCTGGTAAAACACCTGAACTTTACACAACTTAGAGGCAGTTCAAAGATTAGGCAAAAGACGCCCGTTCGTCTAGCACAGACCCACAGGAGCCGAATATATTAGCGGATGAGATCAAGATTGAATGCAAGTAGCAGCGTAATTCTGTGATTACTATCAATATCCCCTCCGTTCATCCTCCTACCGTGCGCGAACCTGCCCAGGACGCAAGCCTAAGTTCACAGTTGTTTGTGGCTGAAGACCTCCATCATTCAGTTCAAAGCAAGTTAAAGCGACTGATTGATATTACAGGCGCTCTCGTTGGACTCACAATCACTGCCATTATTGCTATTCCAATTGCGATCGCAATTCAACTCGACAATCCCGGTTCAATTTTCTACTGTCAAACCCGGTGCGGGGTGGGAGGTCAGCCCTTTCGCATCTGGAAGTTTCGCTCAATGATCACCAATGCTGAACAGTTGAAGCATACGGTTAAAAATGAAGCCAAGGGCAACATTTTCAAGAGCAAAGACGACCCGCGCATTACCCGCGTTGGCAAGATTTTGCGGCGAACCAGTCTAGATGAGTTGCCGCAATTCTGGAATGTTTTGAGAGGAGAAATGAGTTTGGTTGGAACTCGCCCTCCAACAGTGGATGAGGTAAGTCGGTACAGTGCTTACCATTGGCAGCGCTTAAATGTTAAACCAGGCATTACAGGCGAGTGGCAAGCGAACGGACGCTCTAACGTATCCGATTTTGAAGATATTGTTGAGATGGATTTAGACTATCAGCGCAAATGGTCAGTCGTTTATGACCTAAAGTTGATTCTGAAGACAATCCAAGTTGTTCTCAATAAGCATGGGGCTTGTTAACTAGAGTTTCTTTTTGCTGTTATTTGTAGTACTCCTTGAGCTTTCTAAAATGGGATTATCCTTTCAGGACTATCCCATTTTTTTTATGCTGGAGGTCGATGCTATTGGCGCTAAGTGTTATGAATCTGCCGACTTGGATTACTGTGTCTCGTCTCCTTGGTGTCCCAATTTTGCTGTATGGGCTGCGGGCTCCAAGCTTAGAAGAGCGTTGGATTATGGTTGGCGTGTTCCTCCTGGCGGCCACCACAGACTGGCTCGATGGCTATTTGGCACGACGGCTCAATCAAATAACCGATTTAGGAAAATTTCTCGATCCGTTGGTTGATAAGCTGCTGGTTTTAGCGCCGCTAGTCGCCTTAGTCCAGTTGGGGCAGATCCCCGCATGGGGCGTGTTTTTAATTTTGGCGCGGGAATTGACGATCGCAGGGTGGCGAGTTGATCCTAACCTCCAGCAATCAGTGCAAGGTGCGAATTTTTGGGGCAAGCTGAAGACCGTTAGCCAGATTGTCGCGATCGCGCTCCTGATTGCACCGCTACCTGCGTCTTGGCAACTCTCAAGCCTGATCGCCTTTTGGATTTCTGTTGCCTTAACTTGGATTTCTGGCGCAATTTACTTATTTCCCCAAACGAATCACGGCTGATTCCAAAAGTAATCAGCAGCAGGCGGGTTGGTTTCGCTTTGGAGGTCTTCGGGTGGATTGATTAGAACGACCGATTGTTTCAAATCCTTTCGCCGTCGAGCTACCCGATTAGGAATTCCGTCGCCGTATACCAAATGCCCCTGCCCAACCAAGACAATGATTTGGACAGTAGGGTTGTCATTCAGAAAGTGACTAATTCGATCGGCCATCGTTTCATCCCACAGCACTTGCGCCTGAAAAAAGGTCTCAAACTGACGACTATTCGTTTTACCGTGGTGAATTTCTTCGTAGATTTGCCGCATCCGCTCACGATAAGCATTCGATTCAGTCCGAATTTCAGAGAGGGGAGGAATGTATTGGCGCTCAGCAGGCGTCAAACTTTGAAGTCCCGATCGCGCGACTTTGCGAGTCACTTCTGACGGAGTATTCAGCGCAATCAGGGGCAGAGACTGCTCTTTCGCAAAGCGCAAGATTGGGGCGTAATAGTCCCAAGGGTAGCCCCATCGTTTTTCGTATTCGCTTAGACGCTGGAGATCCGGCTCGCTGATGCCTCCAGCAAGATAGCGATCGAGAGCCACCTGGTAGGGGCGCTGAAACATTTCTAGCGCGATCGCTTGCTTTCTAGAACCCGACGATCGCTTCTGTAACGCCTGAAGAATATCTAGCTGAGCGCGATGATCCGCTTCGCGATCGTGGGTTTCTCCCAAATACACAACATCTTGCTGGGCCAAAGTGTCAAGAACAGATTGGGGAGCGAGTTTTTTTGCATGAGGAGTACTAACCGACACTGGAGCCGATCCAGTGGTCAGCAGAATAGGTTCTGCACCAGCCGGAGAACTCCACAGCAGCAGCAATCCGAGTGACCATGCCCAAAGTATTAAAGATGCTCGTGACTTATGTGCTGCGGGGTTCGAGAAGTTGTACTCTGACATGTCCAGCGTTTTCTACCTTCTGGTGACTAAGCCCTATGTCTCATGAAGGAATCATGGAGTGCTGCTTCCACGCTACTGTCATAGACATTAAATCGCTACAAACTAGGGAAATAATTATGAGCGAAAATTCTGATCCCAAAGCTGCACAGCCAGGAAAAGGAGCCGCAGGCGATCAATGGGCTGTGCAAACTGCACAAACAACAGATGTGAATCCGGCAGATGAACGAATTCCGTCGGGAGTCGACGTTGAGCAAAACAAGCATGAGCTTGAAGCTGCTGTTGCACAAGAAGAAGATACTGATCTTAAAACAACTGACGGCTACGTAATTACCGAGTCGGGGCAAATCAATAATTTTGCGGTCGAGCCACCCATGTACTACGAAGGCAAAGACGGTGAGCGCGTTGACCTTCCAGAATAATTGACTGAATCCTATGAGTTTGAGTTTGAGCGGTTTGCGGAAGCAGATCGCTTTTTTATTGGCGTACTTCGTTCTAGAGGATCACTCGGAGTTGAGGGGGCGAAAGTCCAATAGAATTGAAGAGCAGTCATGATGAGGAAAAGCCGTGACGTTTAAGGTCGGTTTATTGGGATTGGGAACAGTAGGCGCGGGAACGGTCGAGATTTTGCAAAATCCGGCTCAGCGTCATTCGTTGCTGCAAGATTTGGTGATTCACAAAGTCGGCGTACGATCGCTAGATAAACTTCGCAACGTTACGCTTCCTACCGACATTCTGACCACGGATTTAGAATCAATCGTCACCGATCCCGAAATCGACATTGTTGTAGAAGTGATTGGCGGGTTAGAGCCTGCGCGATCGCTGATCCTCAAAGCGATCCAGCATGGTAAGCATGTTGTTACTGCTAATAAAGCCGCGATCGCCCGGTTTGGTGATGAAATTTTTACAGCGGCTGCCGAAGCAGGTGTCTACGTTCTGCTAGAAGCAGCCGTCGGCGGTGGCATTCCTGTCATTGAGCCGTTAAAGCAGTCGTTGTGTGCCAATCGGCTGAATACCGTCATTGGCATCGTCAATGGCACAACAAATTATATTCTGACCCGAATGCAGCTTGAAGGCGGCGATTTTGCTGACATTCTGGCAGACGCACAAAATCTTGGCTATGCCGAAGCAGATCCCACTGCCGATATTGATGGCTTGGATGCCGCTGACAAAATTGCGATTTTGGCGTCTCTTGCGTTTGGAGGACGAATCAAGCTGCCCGAAGTGCATTGTGAAGGCATTCGACACGTCAGCGCGGTGGACATTGCGTATGCCGAGAAACTGGGGTTTGTGATTAAGCTACTTGCGATCGCAAAACGAGCTTCTGCAACTGACGAGCTTGAAGTGAGAGTCCATCCGACGTTAGTACCGAAGACACATCCGCTTGCCAGTGTGAATGATGTCTACAACGCGATTTTAATTGAGGGCGACCCGATCGGGCAGGTGATGTTCTTTGGGCGCGGGGCGGGAGCAGGCCCAACAGCAAGCGCCGTGGTATCTGACGTTTTGAATATTGCCGCGTTGCTAAAAGTTGGACATGGAGACATAACGGCAGATGGCAAGCCGTTACTCGATCCGCTGCTTGCCTGTTCGCATCAGCACTATTGCGCGATCGCGCCGATGGAGGATTTGGTGACTCGCTTCTATGCCCGCTTTCTCACCAAAGATTATCCTGGTGTCATTGGCAAGCTGGGCACCTGCTTTGGAGATCATGAAGTGAGTCTTGAATCGGTTGTGCAAGCGGGCATGAGAGATGACTTTGCAGAAATTGTCGTCGTTACCCATGATGTGCGAGAAGGCAACTTCCGCAAAGCGTTAGAGGAAATTCGCGCCATGCCTGCGATCGCTGCCGTTGCTAGTGTCTTGCGAGTCCTGTAGGAGTCACTTCCACAGGAGTGCTTTATTTCATGTCATAACCAAACAGATTTGGATCGACCTCACCGAGTTGGAGATCCGCGAGTCCGTATTCTGCCCATCGCCGCTCGACTAAGGCGGCTGTGTCTGGATCAGACACCAAGGGTTCACCCCACACGCGATCGGTTTCGGGATAGACTTTTGTCGTCGCGTCAATGCCCATGCGACTGCCTAACCCCTGTTTCTCAGTGGCAAAGTCCAAAGAATCGAACGGGCTGTCCGGCAAAATAAAGATATCCCGTGCCGGATCGACTTTTGAAGTAATTGCCCACACAACCGCTCGCGGATCGCGGATATTAATATCTTTATCGACCACAATCACGAACTTCGTGTAGGTAAACTGCGGCAATGCACTCCAAAAGGCGAGGGCGGCGCGGCGGGCTTGTCCGGGATAGGCTTTGTCGATCGCAATCACGGCTGCCTTGTAGCTCAGCGCTTCCATCGGCAAGAAAAAATCGATAATCTCTGGAACTTGTTGTCTGAGAATGGGTGTGTAAATGCGGTTGAGTGCGATCGCCATCATTGCATCTTCTTTCGGCGGACGACCACTAAACGTGGTGAGATAGATTGGATTCTTGCGATGGGTGAGGCAATGAAACCGAATCAGGGGCGCGTTCTCGTTCACGCCGCCGTAATAGCCCATGTGATCGCCTGCCGGACCATCCACTCCCGTTTCTCCCGGCGTAATCGTGCCTTCAAACACCATTTCTGAATCGGCAGGCACTTCTAAATCTAGAGTTTTGCACTTGGTGAGGTGCACGCCTGAACCGCCGTAGATTCCGGCAAACAGCCATTCTGACAGGTCAATCGGGAGTGGAGTAGCGGCTGCCATGATGATGAGAGGGTCAACACCCAGCGCGATCGCTACTTCCAATTTTTCTCCCCGCTCTGCCGCTTTTCGTAAATGCCGCGTTGCACCTCGCACCGACAACCACTGCACCGTCATCGTATTTTTGGACTGCAACTGCAAGCGGTAGACGCCGACGTTTGGAATCTTCGTTTCGGGATCTTTAGTAATCATGAGTCCCAACGTCACGACCTTGTCGGCATCGCCAGGATAAACTCGCAGAAACGGTAATTGGGTGAAATCAATCTCATCGTCTTTTAGAACGACTTGATGACAGGGCGGAAAAAACTCGTTACTGGGCTTTGCTTTCAGCACGTCGAACAAGACTTTACCCAAATCGATCGCTTGAGAGATTTTTTTCGGCGGACGAGGCTGATACAACAGCGCCAGTTTTTTTCCTAACCCCTCAAGCTCTTCTGGGGCCTCCATGTTCATCGCTAGGCAGACGCGCTGCACCGTCCCCATCAAATTGACTGCCACCGGATAGGGCGACCCTTTGACATTTTCAAACAGCAAGCCAGGACCGCCCTGCCGCAGAAGTCGATTGGCAATCTCAGCGATCTCTAAATTGGGATCGACTAAGGTACGAATCCGGCGCAGTTGTCCCCGTTCTTCAAGCTGTTTAATAAATCCCCGCAGGTCTCTCGGCATGATGAAGCAATGTAAAGATCTCTCTTTCCATTATGAAGGGGAGGACGCCTTCTGCAACGCTCTGCAAACCCGGAGAAGGAGTTTTTGAGGCAACGACCAAGACTGCTCATTTACTGCCCTGCGGTTGGCGGAAATGTGGTCGTCGTTACACCTCCAAGTGCGCCCAACGTTTTGGCAGCACTCTTGTTATACGACGCTGATACCGCACCTGCATTGCCAGCACTAACAACAACCTGATTTTTCCCTGACCATGATTTTTTTGTGCCTTTGGGTATCGTTCCCTCAAACACGACTTCTCCATCGGCTTGAATTTCGACCCAGCTATCATCGGTAAAGCTTAGTTCGACTGCGACCGGGCCAGTCGCCTCTGGAGAAGCGGTTGGGCTTGCTACAGGAGACGGAGCAGAGCTTGCTTCAGTCTTGCCTGGAGCGGATGCGGGAGATCTGGCGGGTGCTTTAGAGGCAGACGTGGCAGGAACAGCAGGGTTTTGAGCAGGTTTGGGCGGAGCGGGGCGATTCAGCAGGGATGCTAGAAGCGCGATCGCACCGAGTCCAAGGACGCCTCCTACAATCCAAGGTAGCTTAGAGGCTCCCTCAGACCTCTCATCAGAATCAAACGAGGATTCTGACGAGACAGAGCGCTCGACCTTGAGAGCAGACATCGGAACGGAGCCAGCAGGTAGCGGAGCCGTATCAACTTCTGTCGTGTCAACCTTTGTAGGCTTAGTTTCTGTAGGCTTAGCCTCTGCAGTGTCAACCTCTGTAGGCGTAGCTGGCGGGGTGGTTTCAAGAATCTCAGGACTGATAGGTACCGGAGGAGGGTTCACTGAAAACTCTTTAGAGATTGATATTCCATCTAATCCCAACATATCGGCATAGCGCCGGATGAATCCTTGAATGAACACAGGTTCCGGCAGCAAGTCCAAGCGACCTGCTTCGATCGCATTTAGCAAGCGCAACGGAATGTAAGTTTTGGCAGCGACCTGTTGCAGCGAGACCGAGCGATTTTGTCGCTCTTCGCTTAATCGGCTACCGATGACCTTCAGTTGTTCTGCTTGCGCCAACGACCCTAGATCCACAATAATTTCCCCTACGGCTGCACATCACGACAAGAGCACTTTAAAGCAGTCCTCACTATAGCAGTCAAGGGTAACCGGGCAATAATCAGATGTGCTTAATTGTGAGGCAGTGTCAGTATGCCTAATAGAGTGTAAAGCAATACAAGTTTGATGCCCAATCAAGAGGATGCGCTTCTGAGGAATGGCGCTTTGCGCTATCGTCCATAGATTCAGCCTTCGCGTGGAGTTCTGGTCAAAGATTTTAATCATGCAGGAAAAGAGCCTAATTTGGACGGCACGTTAAGCCACGAGTGAAATTTATCAGTGGCAGCTTAATAACCGTTACATCTGCCGCAGCAGATTTAGCGGAAATTACTGACAAATTGAACAGCGTCGCCTTACACACGAAGATTTAGCGAAATTAAGAACCTTCAGCGAGAAGGCTGCCGAATTACGAATTCTTTCTTTCGGTTGACCTGGAATGTGTGCGATCGCGGCAAAATCTACAAGCAGAGTGTTTGTCCTGTACCGGATTTTATGCAGATTGACTACGTTCAGTTTTATGTAGACGATGCTCAATCGTTACGAGATTGGTTTACTCGAAACATGGGATTTTGGGCAGTGAGCTCAGCCTTTGATGCTCACACTCAACACGAGGTGGTGAGGAGCGGTTCGATCCATTTCGTGTTGTCGTCTGCGAGGACAACGGATAGTCCGGTTCACCACTTTCTACAGATTCATCCTCCGGGTGTTGTGGATGTGGCATTTAGCGTTGGCAATTTAGAGGAATCGATGCGGTGTGCGGTTTCAGAAGGCGCGATCGTTCTACAACCGATCCGGCAAGATCAGCAGCAAAATGGTCGCATCAAGTGGGCAAAAATCGCCGCTTGGGGAACTTTGCAGCACACGTTGATTGAGCGGACTGGATTGACATCCGTGTTGCCTCAAGCAGAGTTATCGATGTCGCATTTAGATTGTTATCCAATCAATGCTGAATACTTTAAAGAAATTGATCACATTGTTCTTAATGTTTCGATTGGCGATTTAGATTCTGCTGTTACTTGGTATCAGAATATTTTAGGATTTGAAGCTCAACAGAGGTTTGAGATTGAGACAAATTATTCTGGGTTGTGTAGCCGCGTGATGCAGCATCCTAACACTGGAATTCGATTTCCAATTAATGAACCAAGTTCGGAACGCTCTCAAATTCAGGAATTTTTAGACTTAAATCGGGGAGCGGGGGTGCAGCATATTGCATTGCAGACCGAAAATTTGGTGAGTGCCGTGAGCACCTTGCGATACGCTCAACAAACCGCAACCTGTGGTCAAGCTAATCTTTCATTTCTACAGGTTCCGTCGTGCTACTACGATCAGCTTTGTCACCGGGACGGATGCTTGCTGACCCAACAGGAGTTGAGCGCGATCGCAGCTCAACAAATTCTCGTCGATTGGCAGGCGAATACGCCTGAAGCAATTTTGCTACAAACCTTCACGCAGCCAATTTTCGAGCAGCCAACTTTTTTCTTTGAACTAATTGAACGACGGCAGTATTGCATTGACCAGAAAATTCAGCACGCGCAAGGATTTGGAGAAGGAAATTTCCGAGCCTTGTTTGAAGCGATCGAACGAGAACAACTGAAGCGAGGCAGCCTCAACCGCTAAGATCAAACCCTTGTTCTTAAGTGTAACCAGTTCTAAGTGTAACCATGCTGCTTCGCAAACCGGACATTGGCTTCATTCCGACTCCCGATGAGGCGATCGACGCCTTGCTAAATTTGGCGCACGTCACTCCGACGGATGTGATTTACGATTTGGGGAGTGGAGACGGGCGGATTTTGATTCGTGCTGCTCAAGTCTACGGTGCTCGCGGGGTGGGCATTGATATCGATCCAGTGAGAATTGCAGAGGCGCGATCGCGAGCCGAAACAGCAGGAGTCAGCCATCAGGTTTCCTTTCGACCAGCGGATCTGTTCGAGAGCGACTTACGAGACGCCACGATCGTCATTCTCTACTTGTTGCCCCACCTGAATCTCAAACTCCGTCCCATCCTGTTTAGCCAACTGCAACCCGGCACGCAAATTTTGTCCCTCGATTTTGATATGGGCGATTGGCAACCCCAACAGGTGATCAAGCTGGACCATCTTGAAGAGGAATCGACGATCTACTACTGGAAAATTCCAAAGGCTCCAATCTAGTTCTTCATTCCTCCTCCTTTCATCACCCATTCCATCTGCCGCAAAATCCCCCGCAGCATTGCTACTTCTGGTTCTGACAGAGATGCCCGATTGAACAATCGTCGAAATTTTTCCATCCGACTCGTTGCAGTATGCGGATAGAGATATCCGATGTTGAGTAAGACGGTTTCTAAGTGCTGGTAGTAGTTTTCTAAGCTATCGATCGCAGCAACAGTTTCATCAGTTGGAGAGGGCGAAACGACGGGCTGTATTGCTTTTTCTTGCGTTAGCCCATAAAGCTCGTAGCAGCATACCGCTACCGCTTGCGCCAAATTGAGAGACGAGTATTCAGGACTAGACGGAATGCAGATAAATCGCTGGGCATAGTTTAGGTCTTCGTTGCTGAGACCGTGTTCTTCTGAGCCAAAGATGAGGGCTGAGTGTTCGGTCGTGGTGTCGATCAGCCAAGGAAGAGCGGTTTTAGGAGACTCAAGGGTGGTGGCGATGGCACGAGTGCGGGCAGTCGTTGCGATCGCGCGGTGACACCCTTTCAGCGCTTCTGGCAAACTTGTCACGATCGTGGCCCCTTCCAACACATCCGCCGCATGAACTGCCATCCGGCGTGCTTCTTCAGAGGTGCGATCGCATTGAGGATTCACCAGCACAAGATGATGTAATCCCATGTTTTTCATCACGCGAGCGATCGAGCCAACATTGAGCGCTCCGGCAGGCTCTACTAGGACAATCCGAACTCTAGACAAGGCACTCTGAGACATAGGATAAACCGGAAGAAAACTTAGAATAGGGCTATCGCCTGAGTTCTAAGCTACCGCTTAACCGTCACCAAAGCCTACTCCACCTGTTTTCTATGCCTCGCCATCGCGCAAAATCTGATTTACCCACTAAAGTCTGTCCCGTCTGCGGACTACCCTTCACTTGGCGCAAAAAATGGGCAGACTGTTGGGACGACGTGAAATATTGTTCCGATCGCTGTCGGCGTCATAAGTCGCAAGCTAACAAAGAAGAAACGCCATGATGCAAGCTCTATCTCAGTCACAAGATCGGCCTCAAAAGTTGACATTTGACGAGTTTCTGACGCAATGCCCCGAAGACGGAGGACAATATGAACTTCATTACGGAGCAATTGTAGAGATGCGCCCGACTGGTCCTCACGAGCAAGTTGGAGGATTTATTTCAGATCAACTAACGCTCGAAATTTATCGGTTAGGGCTGCCCTACTTTATTCCTCGAAGCTGCCTAGTCAAGCCTACAGAAGAATTTGAAGCCTATTTGCCTGACATCATCGTGTTAAATCGCGAGACGATCGACGCTGATCCATATTGGAGAAAAGCATCCACAATTTCAACTGGGGCGTCTGCCAAACTGCTCATCGAGGTCGTCAGCACGAACTGGCGGGCTGATTATTCTAAAAAGCTGGCTGAGTATGAGTTGTTAGGAATTCCTGAATATTGGATCGTCGATGATCGTGGCTTGAGCGCAAAACGATTGATTGGCTCTCCTCACGAACCAACCGTCTCAGTCTATGTCCTGTCTGACGATGAGTATTCTGTGGCTTTGTTTAAAGGCAGCGATCGCATCCTCTCCCCCGCCTTTTCAGAGCTAAAAATCACCGTCAATCAACTGGTACAGATAGGTGAATCCATGAATTAACAGCAGGTCAACATGGTAAGCTTCTTGTCCAAACATTTGCTCAATGAGGATTACCATGTCAGCGAATCGAGTCCAGCCAAAACTGATTATTCATGGAGGAGCAGGAAGTTCGCTGAAAGGAAAAGGCGGCGCAGATGCCGTGAGGAAATCGCTATGTGCGGTCGTTGAAGAAGTTTACGCTCAGCTACTATCAGGCGTGACCGCGACAGAAGCCGTTGTTTTGGGATGCCAGCTTCTAGAAAACGATCCTCGCTTTAATGCGGGAACCGGGTCTGTGCTGCAATCGGATGGACAGATCCGCATGAGTGCCTCGCTGATGAATGGAGCCAAACAAAGCTTTAGTGGCGTGATCAACACGTCACGCATCAAAAACCCGATCGATCTCGCGCTGTTTCTGCAAGATTCTGACGATCGCGTTCTCTCCGACTACGGCTCGGCAGATCTGCTACGAGAACTGAATATTCCGTTGTACGACCCCCTGACCGAAGTGCGCTTGCAAGAATGGATTCAAGAACGGGCAGGAAACTTTGACAAGGCGATGGCAGGCGTTGTGGCAGAGCGAGAACTCGTTACCGAAGCGGGGCGCGGTACGATCGGCGTAGTAGCGCTGGATGCTCAAGGACATCTAGCGGCAGGAACCTCCACGGGAGGCAAAGGCTTCGAGCGAATTGGGCGCGTTAGTGATTCAGCAATGCCTGCCGGGAACTACGCTACAGCGCAAGCGGGCGTCAGTTGTACCGGAATTGGCGAAGACATTATGGATGAATGTTTAGCCCCGCGCATCGTGATTCGGGTGACTGATGGACAATCGTTACAGGATGCCTTTTGGAAATCGTTTTCTGAGGCACACCAGCATGGACGCGATTTGGGCGCGATCGGGCTAGATGCTACAGGTGCGATCGCGTGGGGCAAAACCAGTGAAGTCTTACTTGCGGCTTATCACAATGAGGACGGCATGGGCGATACACTCGATGCCGATATCGGTCTTCAGATCGGCGTCGCATGAAGCTCGACCTCAAGAATCTCCTTTTTCCTTCATTCGCCATCCTGGTTTGACGACTTGCCGCGATCGCGCGATCGCCAAACAATCATTCGGCAAATCATCAGTAATGGTTGACCCTGCCGCTGTGGTGACATCTTCGCCAATCGTGAGCGGCGCAACGAGCGTATTGTTAGAGCCGATTTTAGTGCGATCGCCGATGGTTGTGCGATGTTTGTTGACGCCATCGTAATTTACGGTGATCGTTCCTGCCCCAATATTGACGCGATCGCCGAGCGATGCGTCACCCACATACGATAGGTGAGCCACATTTGTATTTTCACCCAGTTGAGAATTTTTCAATTCCACAAAGTTTCCAATGCGACATCCTGAGCCGACGGTTGCCTCACCCCGAATGTGAGCATAAGGACCCACTCGCGTTTCGGACTGCACTGCACTATCACAAACAACCGAGAATAACAGCGTTACGTTTTCTCCAATTTGGCTGTCTTCGATCAAACTTCCAGGACCAATGCGGCTGCCTGAGCCAATCGCCGTCTTTCCGCGTAAGTGAGTTTGCGGCTCAATAATCACATTAGGTTGAAGCGTCACAGAGTCATCGATCGTGACACTGCCTGGATCAATAATTGTGACGCCTTGCGCCATCCAATGGTCTTTAATTCGCGTTTGGAGAATGCTATAGGACTCTGAAAGCTGCTTGCGATCGTTGATGCCTAAAATCTCCTGATAATCCTCCACATCAAACACAGTCACAGGACGGAGGAAGTTGACCGCATCTGTTAAATAATATTCTTTTTGATTATTATTCGAGGTCAGTTTCGGCAGCACCTCCGCCAAATCCTTCCAGCGAAAACAATAAACACCCGCATTCACGCGCTGATTTTGCCGTTGTTCGAGCGTGCAGTCCCGATCTTCAATAATGGCCTGCAAATTCTGGCGTTCATCGCAAAACACGCGCCCATATCCTTTGGGATTGGGAATATGTGCCGTCAAAATTGAGGCGGGGTTTGCCTTCTCTCGATGCGTGGTCAGAAATAGCTCTAACGTTTCAGGACGCAGGAGCGGCACATCGCCGTTGAGAACGAGCAAATCCTCATCGAATCCTTCTAGATGTGGAAGCAGTTGTTGAATTGCGTGTCCAGTGCCGAGTTGCTCCGTCTGCTCGACAAATTCAACCGTTGCCGGGTAGCTTGCCAATGCGTCTCGAACAAGCTCACTCCGATAGCCCACAATCACCAAGCGACGGGAGGGGTTCAATCCAGTCACACTATCTAGCACTCGTTCGACCAGCGAGCGACTGCCCAACGGATGCAGCACCTTCGGCAAATCCGATTTCATCCGCGTTCCCCGCCCTGCTGCCAGAATTGCGACCGCTACCATAACGTCCTTCTGTGTCTAAACTTCAACGGAGTATACCGTGTCATCAGCATCTGTACACGACTTCTCGAGTTCCTCATAACGGTCAGAACAATTTTTTACAAACTTCAGATTTAACTCCGTTGCGAGGAGGCGATCAACGCTATGATCGAAACCTCAACAGCGTAGTTCGTAATTTGTGAAGTGCGATTACGAATTACGAATGACGCATTCAAGGACTTGTGTTGTGACTCAAACCAATTCAGACTTTCTGACCCAAACTGATTCTGCTGTTGCCGATCTGATTCACCAGGAGTTGCAACGTCAGCGAGACCACCTGGAATTGATTGCGAGTGAGAATTTTACCTCGCCAGCGGTGATGGCGGCTCAAGGCTCAGTGTTGACCAACAAGTATGCGGAAGGGTTGCCGAGCAAGCGCTATTACGGCGGCTGCGAGTTTGTCGATCGCATTGAAGAAATCGCCATCGATCGCGCCAAAGAATTATTCGGCGCGGCCCATGCCAATGTTCAGCCTCACTCTGGCGCACAGGCCAACTTTGCGGTGTTTTTGGCGATGCTAAAGCCCGGTGACACGATCATGGGGATGGATTTATCTCATGGCGGACACCTGACTCATGGCTCACCTGTTAACGTCTCTGGTAAGTGGTTTAACGTCTATCACTACGGCGTGAGTCAAGAAACCGAGCAGCTAGACTTCGATCAGATTCGGGAGTTAGCGCTGAAGCACCGTCCCAAGATGCTGATCTGTGGATATTCGGCTTATCCACGCATCATTGACTTTGAGAAATTCCGCGCGATCGCAGATGAAGTCGGCGCGTATTTATTGGCAGATATTGCTCACATTGCCGGCTTGGTCGTAACAGGGCATCACCCCAATCCCCTCCCCTTCTGCGATGTCGTCACGACAACCACCCATAAAACGTTGAGAGGCCCAAGAGGGGGACTAATCCTGACTCGGGATGCGGATCTGGGTAAGCAGCTTGATAAAGCCGTTTTCCCTGGCTCTCAAGGCGGACCGTTAGAGCATGTCATCGCTGGAAAAGCGGTGGCATTCGGGGAAGCTCTAAAGCCCGAATTTAAGACCTACTGCGCGAATGTGATCGCCAACGCTCAAGCCATGGCAACCCAGTTGCAAGCGCGAGGCTTCAAAATTGTTTCTGGTGGCACGGACAACCATTTGATGCTGGTGGATCTGCGGTCAATTGGCATGACCGGAAAGATTGCCGATGGGTTAGTCAGCACCGTCAACATCACCGCTAACAAAAACACGGTTCCGTTTGACCCTGAATCCCCCTTTGTCACGAGTGGATTGAGACTCGGTTCTGCCGCTATGACGACTCGTGGGATGGGGACTCCCGAATTTACCGAAATTGCCAACATCATCGCCGATCGCTTAACCAGTCCTGACGATGAAACCGTGACTCAAACTTGTTTAAAGCGTGTGGCGGCATTGTGCGATCGCTTCCCGCTCTATCCTCATTTAGGCGCTCAAATTCCAGCATTAGTCTAAGAGATTTGCGCTGAAATTTCAGGATTTTTCCAGTTTCTAAACTTGGTTTCACGAATAGTCGTTACAAGAGCGCCCCAAAAATGGCGCTCTTTTTTGTAAGCCAGCAAAAATCTACTCTGGAGAGTATAGAAATATTGAGACTCAACCCTATAGAATTTGGTTGCGCTTAATAATTCTTTGCTGAGTATCGTCGAATCTGTAGTACACTCTGCCTGACGCTCACCAATTCCCAACCCACAATTTCTGATGCCCTTTCTAGCTGCATTCCTAATATCAGCCCTCGTTGTCTTTCTGAGTACGCCTGTTATTAGAAAGATCGGTCTTCGAGCTGGATTAGTCGATTCTCCCAACAGTCGCAAAGTCCATCAACGTCCCATGGTTCGGTTGGGCGGTGTTGCGATTTTTGCTGGTGTGTTGATTGCGCTCTTAGTAGTCTGGTGGACAGGCGGATTTGGCGTTCTAAATCCAAAAGACGAATATGGAGTCTGGGGTGTTGCGCTTGGGGGCGTTGCCTTTTTTCTGATCGGACTAGCAGACGATATCTTCAATCTCTCACCCAAAACTCGCCTGATTTTGCAGATCGCCGTCGCGAGTTTGGCTTGGCAGTCAGGCGTTCAGATCGATTTTCTGACGAATCCCCTGGCTGGACTCATTCAATTGCCCGACTGGTTTAGCTTACCCATCACCGTAATTTGGCTGGTCGGCATGGCGAATGCGATTAACTGGATTGATGGTCTAGATGGTTTAGCAGCAGGCGTATCAGGAATTGCCGCAGTCGTGATGTTCTGGACCTGCCTGTTTATGGGACAGCCCGCAGCAGCTATTATTGCAGCAGCTTTAGCCGGAGGAACCCTAGGGTTCTTGCGCTACAACTTCAATCCAGCGCAAATTTTTATGGGTGATGGCGGGGCCTATTTTATTGGCTTTACGTTAGCAGGCGTTGGCGTGATCGGCCTGGTGAAGAGCGTGACGACTGTTGCAGTGCTGTTGCCGTATGTGATTCTAGCCGTTCCGATTCTCGATATGTCAGCCGTCATTCTCGATCGCTTGCGGCGCGGCAAGTCCCCGTTTGTTGCCGATAAAGGTCATCTCCATCATCGATTAATCAAAGCAGGATTGTCTCATCGGCTAACAGTTGTGTTTATCTATTCGCTAACGCTGTGGGCCGGAAGTTTAGCAATGGCAGTTGCCGGAATGCCGAGCGGAGTAGGGTATGCGATCGGGGCCACAGTAATCTTGAGTTTGACCAGTTGGCAAGTTTGGCGCACTGCCCGTTAGAAATCCTTAAAGTTGCACGAGACGGTATTCTTGATTCAGCCTAGATCACCGTACTAGATGAATCATTTTTCCTGTTATGAGTGCAGAAATTATTAGTGTCGGAACTGAGTTGTTACTCGGTGATATTTTGAATTCTAATGCTCAGTTTTTAGCGCAGCAGTTCGCTGAATTGGGCATTCCACATTATTTTCAGACGGTTGTGGGCGATAACCCAGAACGGCTAAAAAGCGCGATCGCGGTGGCTAGCAATCGCGCGGATCTCCTCATCTTTACAGGTGGACTAGGACCGACTTCCGATGATTTAACCACCGAAACGATCGCGGATTTTTTCAGTACTCCTCTAATCGAGAAGCCAGAAATTGTTGAGGATATTGCTCAAAAATTCGCGCAGCGCGGCCGTCAGATGACGGATAACAACCGCAAACAAGCACTTTTGCCCGAAGGCGCACAGATTCTTTACAACCCAGTGGGCAGCGCTCCAGGAATGATCTGGCAACCGCGACCGAATCTTACCATTCTTACCTTTCCGGGTGTGCCTAGCGAAATGAAAGTGATGTGGCAACAGATCGCGGTGCCATATCTCAAAAGCCAGGGATGGGGACAAGCCACGATCGCCAGTCGAACCTTGAGATTTTGGGGAATTTCAGAATCGATGCTGGCAGAAAAGGTGGCTATGTTTTTTGATTTGCAGAATCCAACGGTTGCGCCCTACGCCAATTTAGGAGAAGTCAAGCTGCGGATTTCTGCTAGAGCTGCATCGAGGAATGCCGCCTCCGCTCTGATTGCTCCGGTTGAGCAAGAACTCCGCCAAATTACAGGCATCGATTGCTATGGAGCCGATGAAGACTCGCTGGCGTCAGTTGTGGGAGATTTGCTCACCGCGGCTCAATCCACGCTAAGCATTGCCGAATCCTGCACGGGAGGCAGGCTCGGACAGATGATAACCGCGATTTCAGGCAGTTCTACTTACTTTATGGGAGGCATTATTTCTTACGATAACGCGGTGAAAGCAGCCCTTTTAGGAGTGGACTCTCAAGCGTTAGAACAAGTTGGAGCGGTGAGCGCGATCGTCGCCGAGCAAATGGCAGCGGGCGTGAGAGCACGTCTCAACACAACCTGGGGACTGAGCATTACGGGCATTGCTGGGCCGGGCGGCGGAACCGACACTAAACCTGTCGGCTTAGTCTACATTGGCTTGGCCTCTCCTGAAGACGTGACCAGTTTCGAGTTCCGGTTTGGCGGTTCCTGCGGAGTTGCGCTTGGCGCTAATCGCGGTCGAGATTGGGTTCAACGAGTGAGCGCGTGCAGTGCGCTGGATCAACTCCGGCGACGCTTACTTGAAAGAGGCGTATGAACGGGATCAAGATCCCTATCTTTGGTTAGAATTGGAAAATTACAGCGAATACACCGAGGGAAGCATTGGAATTAACTTGACTCCCTGTTAATATCAAATTAGGCTTTTGTTAATATTGGTTGTATCCCAGTAAGGCAAAAGCTCAGACATATCGCAGGAGTTGTCTGCTCAATGGATTACATCGACAAGGTTCTAGAAAAGCTAAAAGAGTGGGGACGAAGACTAATTGAGGCGCTTTTGGGTCCCGAAACCCAGCCTGAAGCGGAACCCATTCCGATCCCCGTGGACGAGCGCTATCGTCGCTAATTAGTCACAGATTTTATTGTGTACAGTATTTTGGTTCTTCATGGACCAAACCTTAATCTTCTGGGTAGAAGAGAACCTGGAGTTTATGGTTCGGTTGCCTTGGATGAGATTGTCTGTCGGTTAGAAGAAGAAGCTCAGGCGTTGGATGTAAACCTAGTTTCTTTGCAGTCTAATCATGAAGGTGTTTTAATCGACGCGATTCACGACGCCTTTGACCAACACGACGGTATTCTAATCAATCCTGGAGCGTACACTCATACCAGCGTGGCGCTTCGAGATGCGATCGTAGGAGTTAGCCTTCCCACGGTAGAGATCCACTTAAGCAATATTCATCGCAGAGAAGAGTTTCGCCATCACTCGTACATTGCACCCGTCGCGATTGGTCAGATTTGCGGATTTGGCGCAGACAGCTATCGTCTCGGACTGCATGCCCTTGTGACACATTTGCAGCAGTTGTAGCTTTTTTGGATGGCTCAACTGTCTTATCCTGGGTGAAACTGTCACTGAAACGAGGGTTAGTGATGGCTGATCCGTCAAACTGCTCAGCCTTTGTTGAGGCAATGAGCGGTGCAGTAGACGTGCCCATTCCCATGGCCTATCGAGACAGCGTAGTTGCAAATCTTGAGAGAATTCACGCGATTGCGCAACTCGTTCTGGAGTTTCCGCCTCCTAGCGACATTGAACCTGCTTCAACGTTTGAGCCGTGAGCGATGCAATAGCCTGACGCTACAAGGATTGCACGGTCAATTCGAGAACAAGAAGTTTCAGCGACAACCGCGATCGCCTTCGAGAAATTTTTCAGCACATCGATATCATTCTTGCTCCAACGACGCCCTGCGTCGCTCCTAAACTTGGACAGCAAACCATGCTGTTGGATGGCAAGGAAGTACTCGTGCGCCTCAATTTGGGACTGTTCACCCAGCCCCTGTCATTCATTGGGCTACCCGTGATTTCAGTTCCGGTGCATCACCCTGGAAAACTTCCGCTGGGCGTCCAGATCATTGCTGCGCCCTACAACGAAGCCTTGGTGCTGCGCGTTGCGGCTCACCTTGAAGCAAAGCAAGTTACAGCCTGCCGTCGGGATGAACCTTGAGTACAGACTGTAACTGACGCGTTGTAGCGGTTGGTTTAGCGGAGTCCCAATCGCTGAATCTCGTTTTTGATTTGCGATCGCACATTCGCATCTTGCTGAGCTTTCATCTGAAATTGGTTAAATTCTTCTCGCTTAAGATTATTGCGCGCCACAATTTGCCCTGCTTGCGCCGCAAAAGTGTTGCAGATGCCCTTCACCTGATCGCGGATGCCAGGATTGGTTTTCTCGATGTTATCTGCATGGCAAACATTGCTCGGCACACTGCCGCCCGTCAACTGTTTAACCTGATCAAGCAGACGTTGCCGCGTTTTTTCAATTTCGACCGCCGCCCGGACGTACCGAGTAAAGGGAGCTTCCTGAGCATAGGCCGCCGAATCAAATGAGGCAACTTGTCCAGAAAAGCTAGGCGTCCAACCGCAAAGGACTGCAATCGTCGAAAGACTTCCGACTAAGAGAGAGTGAGTCAAGACTTGCTGCGTTCGAGCAGAGAGAGAGAAAGGACGATTCATCATAGGAGGTGTGACATTCCGCAAACTAGCACACGGTTGAGGTTCATTAGTCTTGAATTATTTTATTGGCAATAAGTTCCAGAAAACGGGCAAAATTTTAGCGAATTGATTGAAAACTTAGGTGAACGTTGGGAAGAGCAAGTCTCATTTACTACACTTTTCCACAATACAGTGTTTATTCAGGTCGTCGGAAGAGTTCGCATAATTCAATTACCTTGGTTTGTAGAATTAGCGTCTCGTCAGCACTACGCTTGAGACTAAATTCTAGATCGAGCAATATAGGAAGCGATCGCTGGAGTTGACCTAGAGAAATTCCAGACAGTTCTTTTTGAAGAAAATAAAGTTGCCTCGGATTATTTAGCTCAGCCGCTTTTGCGATCGCAGATTCGTCTTCTCCCGATTCCTGCATCAGTTTGATCCATAACCGGAGGCGAAACTGTCCAACTAAAGTACTCACGATTTTGAGAGCAGGTTCGTTTTGACGAACTAAGTCGGCGACGAGTTCCAGAGCCTGAGCTGTTTTACCCTGACGAATAGCAGCAACGAGTTTAAGGCTATTTTGGGCGGTTGCTGTGATCAGAGGCGCGATCGCGTCTGCGTTTAGAGCTTGACTCGATTCTCCCGTGAACACCCGAAGTTTCTCAAGTTCACTATGAAGTTGTTGTGTGTTGTTGCCTACCGCTTCTACCAAATATTCCACGGCACTCGTTGTGAGTTTAACGCCGATTTCCTGGGCAACTTGCTGAACTTGCCGCGCTAGAAGGTCAGTTTTCCACGGTGGAATTGGGGAAAACTCTTGAATTTGAGCGTGCTTTTGCAACAGCTTGGTCGATTTTAAGCGTCCATCAGGTTTGCCAGCACTTGTTAAAAGCAACGTTGTTGTTTCGGGAATCGAAGGCAGCGTCCGTTCAAGTTCCCTCAGTAACTCTTCTGAGCAGCGCTGCGTCAGGGTTGTATCGACCAACCACACCAAGCGATTACCCGTTCCAAAAGGGGGAGTCATTGCTTGGTTGAGGGCTTGCATTACCGCATCTGATGGCTCAGAAGAAATTTTGTCAAAGTTGAAACTCTCCCAAGCTGGATCAAGAGTTTTTTGCTGCAACGTTTTAACCGCTTTCGACAGCGCATATCTATCGTCACCCCAATATAGGTAAATTGGCATATTCCCTTGTAGTTAGATTTTCAGATTTTTTTAAGTTTATTTAAGCCTGATCCCTGTTTTAGGAGAATTCACTCCTTGTTGTCGCTATTTACGCAGAGTGAAGGGTTCATTTACGGCTAGATTAAGGATGGATTTCTACTTTATCGAGTTAAGCGACGAGGCGATCGAGTTGGACGAAAATTATCAGACTTACCTGAACCGAGTTATGCGGCTGACGCTTCCAGAAACCCACGCGTCACAGGTGCAGCACATTCAGGAATCCCCAAAGTTCCAACGCTCAGAGCAAGGTTGGCAGGCGATGCCGTTTCCGGGATTCGCTGTCATCACGCCAGTGGGCGCGGACGATCACAAGAATGCCGCCCTATATGATTACCTTCAAGCTTATCAAGCACAGATTCAGCAGCAATTGGGAGTCGATTTTTTGGCGCTCGTGCCGCCAGAAAGTTTTCATCTGACGCTGGCAGACCTGATTTGGGATAGTGCTTACCGCCATGCCTGTGAAACCTCAGGGTTTGATCAGCGATTGCGCGATCGCGTGGCGAATAGTTTCCGTCAGTGTGAGTCAATGTCCCAAAATGCACCGCTCCGGTTTCAGGTGCTGGGGCTAATGGTAATGACGCGATCGATCGCGGTTTGTTTGGCCCCA
Source organism: Myxacorys californica WJT36-NPBG1 (assembly GCA_019359315.1). Lineage (GTDB taxonomy): Bacteria > Cyanobacteriota > Cyanobacteriia > Leptolyngbyales > Leptolyngbyaceae > Myxacorys > Myxacorys californica. Next base: position 85,706 of record JAHHHO010000009.1, on the reverse strand, counting down.
ACGGATGAAGATGCTTACAATCGAGCCATTCGGTTACGGCGGGCGATTTATCAAAATCCAGATTTGATTGAGGTGGGAATTGAGCAGCAGTACTACTTCACCCCGCACATCACGCTGGGCTACTTTGGTGAACTCAAACCGGATTTAGACCGAGAAGCGTTAGTCCAGACCTTGGATCAGTTGAATCAACCGTGGATCGGCAGTTCCTATGATTTCTGGGTTCATCGTGCTGAAGTTCGCAAGTTCGATGATATGGCGACCTATTACCGCGAACCCGACTGGGCGACGTTCCAGTTTTAGGGTTCTTGAGTATGACGTTGCCCGTTCACCCCATCATGCAGCAAAGCTTTGCGGTCATCGATCAAGAAATTGGTGAGCATAGCTTTGCGCCTGCGGAGTATGCGATCGTGCGGCGCATTATTCACAGCACCGCCGATTTTGAGTTCAAACACCTAGTTCAGTTCAGCGAGGGCGCGATCGAGTCGGGGATGGCTGCGTTGCAGCAAGGGATTCCCATCATTACTGATGTCAGTATGGTGCGTCAGGGCAGCGTGAATTTGGTGCAGCAGACATTCAAAAATTCGTTGATTAGTGCCGTTGAACAAGCAACAGAAGCACTGCCTGGCAAAACGCGAACCGAAACTGGAGTGCTACGCTGTCTAAAACAGTACCCAGAAGCTATCTATGTGATTGGCAACGCTCCAACGGCACTTCTAGCCTTGTGCCAGCGCGTTATGGAAACATCCATCAGCCCTGCTTTAGTGATTGGTGCGCCTGTTGGCTTTATTTCGGTTGTCGAATCAAAAATGATGCTGTCTCGAACACCCGTTCCTCAAATTCGAGTAGACGGACGAAAGGGGGGATCTCCTGTCGCCGCCGCGATTCTAAATGCCTTGATCGTAATGGCATGGGACGAGAAATGACGAGCGAGTTGGCTCCGCCGCCAATTCATGTAGTTGGCATTGGGCTAGATGGCGCGGCAGGACTGAGCGCATCAGTCAAGCATCTTGCTGAAACGGCAGATGTGTTGGTCGGCAGCGATCGCCATCTCAGTTACTTCCCCAATCATGTGGGCGATCGCATCCGTTTAAGCAATTTCAATACCGCAATCGCTCAAATCAAGCAACATCCTCCCGTTTCCTGCATTGTCATTCTCACGTCTGGTGATCCGCTCTTTTTTGGATTCGGTCGGCTGTTACTCGAAGCGTTTCCGCCGGAACAACTGACGTTTCATCCGCATCTCAGTTCAGTGCAGCTTGCGTTTAGCCGCGTCAAGTTGTCGTGGCACGATGCGCGAATCATTAGCGCCCATGGGCGATCGCTCGACGAACTGATTGGAGCGCTGAGCCAAGGAGTAGAGACTATTGCGGTCTTGACGGATGCGAGCAACAGTCCCAGCGCGATCGCGTCTCTGTTGCTCTCTCTCGATCTACCTAGCACGTATCGAGTTTGGGTGTGCGAAAACTTAGGCGGCTCTAATGAACAAATTTTAGAGGTTCAAGATTTTCGGGAGCTTCAACATCAAACGTTTGCAGCATTGAACGTTGTGATTTTGAACCGACAAAACAGGAATGAAGCGGTATTACAAGCACTCCCCTTATTCGGATTGCCCGATCAGAGTTTCTTGAGTTTTAGCGATCGTCCGGGATTGATGACTAAGCGAGAAATTCGGGTTTTAGCGATCGCAGAACTCGCCCTGCAATCGGATCAAATTGTTTGGGATATTGGTGCTGGAACCGGCTCAGTCGCGATCGAGATCGCACGGCTTTGTCCTGCATCTCAAATTTTTGCGATCGAGAAAACAGCAGCGGGCGTCACGCTCATTCAAAAAAATGCCGATCGATTCGGGGTAAACAACATTCAACCAATTCACGGGGCTGCACCCCAAGTATTGGAAGAATTGCCACCGCCCGATCGCGTTTTTATTGGTGGCAGCGGAGGCAACCTAGAAGACATTCTCAAGGCCTGTATGGCTCAATTAGCCGAAGAAGGAGTGATTGTTTTAGCCTTAGCGACGCTAGAACATTTAACTCAAGCGATGACATCCCTCAAATCTTCAGCTTGGAATTACCGTTTGTTGCAGGTTCAGATTGCACGATCAACGCCAATAGCTGCTCTCACTCGGTTTACCCCACTGAATCCCGTCACACTAATTACACTCACCCGGCCCTAGAGCGCGAGAACAATTCCTGCCGTTGCCAGCAAAAATCCTAATCCCATAAATCCGGCAAGCGGTTTGTTATCTAGCCCGGTTAACCAATCTGGAGCGCTTTGGGTATAGTCCACAGCAGCGTCTAAACTTGCCATTGCCCAAATCCAGCCCGCGTGTAAGCCCCAAGCAAGTCCTAATTCTGGCTGTCCTGACCTAAAAGAAACCGCAAGACACAGCACAACGCCCATCAGCGAGAGGCCTGGCAGTTGAGGAATGTTTTCTGTACCTTCCCAAACTAGGTGGAGAATGGCAAAAATAATGCTCGACGCGATCGCGCCTGTCCAAAAGTCATACTCTTGCAGCAGTTGACCAAACACAAAGCCACGAAACACCAGTTCTTCGATACCCGCGATCGCCACACCAATCAGCAGCGACGTGGCGATCGCGGTGGCAACTGACCGCCATTGCCCCTTCCAAGTTACCCAACCGAGCAACGTTTGTAGCCCAAATAAGAGAAGTAGCCCGATCGCGCCAATTCCAAGTCCTAAAGCAAAAGAGTTTAAAGTGTGGCTATCCCAGTGCCAGCCAAACGCCGCAAATGGAAGCCCTTGTAGTCGCGCAAAACTCCACAAAACAAAAGGAGCAAAGACATAGAGCGAGGCAACCAGCGGGAGCTTTTGACGGATTTCTAGCCGTTTGGAAGGATGCCATTTGAGTGCGATCGCCAGTAGAACGGCAATTGGTAGCCAGAGCAATCCCCAAACTAAAAAAAAGAACCCTATCTCTAACCCCGTTGGTAATTCTGTCAGGAACAGACCAACGCGGCTAAAAAAGGGCAACGATAAAAAATCAGAAGACAAATGATGACCTGCTAGTGTCAATAAACAACGGAAGAATTTTTATTCCTCCTCTTCATTATCGCCATTTCTATCACTCTTATCGGCATCAAGCTGAATGAGATGAATATGCTTGTAACCAAGCTTAATTTCAAACTCATCTCCTGGCTTTAAGCCCATTGCTTTCGTGTAGGCGGCTCCAATCACAATTTGACCATTCTGATGCACACTAACCCGATAGGTCGGTTCTCGTCCGCGCCCGTCTTTTGAACTTTCCGAGCCCAGAGGAACCCCTCTCGCGACTAACAATGCATCATAAAAGTCAGTCAAGTTAACGCGAGTCTGATCATTTTTGGTAGTGGTGTAATAGCCACAACGCTTCGCAGTTTCCCGACGCGGCAAGTGCGACAGTTCTTTGACCTTTTGAAGTAATGCCTTCCCCGTTAAAGGAGTGGTTGCAGGTTCAGTCATCTGCTACAGAATGTCCTTGCGATTTCTGAAATGGTAATTAGCGTCAACTCTAAATGTTTGACTTTATAGAATATATCTCTAAACGATTCTATTTGAATAGGGCTTTTGAATAAATTCCTTTAGTATTAATTTTAATTTAGGTTTGCAATCATGTACGAGCACTTAGTATTCTCGAAAATCTGATTTAATTTCCCAACCGAAATCTACAAATTAGCGGGTTCGAGCACAAGGTTATTAGCAAAAAAGCAAAAGACTTATTGCGTAAAAATCTCTGTAACAATTGGTTTAATGCGGTGTTTTGCTCTGGAAACATGGGCAATTCGCGCAAAATGGAATTTTCAAGCAATCAAAACAGTGAGATCGGCGGTTTTAGAAGAAATTTAAGGTGCCTTTATCTTGGAACGGTGCTTCAATAACTCTTACTAAGTAAGCTGGTTGTTAAAGCTTAGACCGTCTGAATCATTCATCTTAGTGGCTCAGCATCACAGATTTATTGACGTTCAATCTATTTAGTTAAAGGAGCATTGAGCCACCGTTTCATTGTGAATGGTGATGATACACTAAAGTTATGTGGAAGCCGAGCTAACGAGATGGCGGTCAATAGATTGATAAGTGTCTTTGTTGACCCGGGTGAATCTCTTTTAGATTTAATTTCCGTCAAACAATGCTTTGATTCCGCATCGTTGTTGTCCATACGTTGACCCTCTGAAGTTCAGAAGTGCGGTTATCAGAATGCAAGTTGTCTTTAAGATTGTTCGTCAGGAGCAGGGGAGTGCGCCGCAGGTTCAGTCCTACATGCTCGACATTGAGCCAGGAAACACAATTCTCGACTGTCTCAATCAGATTAAGTGGGAGCAAGACGGAACGCTCGCGTATCGCAAAAATTGCCGCAATACTATTTGTGGAAGTTGCGCAATGCGAATCAACGGACGCTCTGCGTTAGCCTGCAAGGAAAACGTGGGGGGTGAAGTGGCTCGATTTGCAGCCGAGTCAGCCGTTCCCGAAATCACGATTGCGCCCCTCGGTAATATGCCCGTGATCAAAGATCTCGTGGTCGACATGAAAGACTTTTGGGGCACGCTGAAAGCGATTGATCCTTATGTCAGCACCGCATCTCGACAAATTCCAGAACGAGAATTTTTGCAATCGCCCGAGGATCGCGCCAAACTCAATCAGACCGGAAATTGCATTATGTGCGGGGCGTGCTACTCAGAATGCAATGCCCGTGAAGTCAATCCCAATTTTGTGGGTCCTCATGCGTTGGCAAAAGCTTACCGAATGGTGGCAGATAATCGCGATCTCGCAACAGACGAGCGGTTAGAAAAATATAACCAGTCCACCGACGGCGTATGGGGCTGTACTCGTTGCTATTACTGCAATTCGGTGTGCCCAATGGATGTCGCGCCAATGGACCAAATTAGCAAAATTAAGCAGGACATTCTAGAGCGCAAAGACAGGCAAGTCACCCGTTCAATTCGCCACCGGAGGACGCTAATCGAGCTTGTCAAGCAAGGCGGCTGGATTGATGAGCGACAGTTTGGGCTAAGGGTGGTAGGCAATTTGTTCAAGGACCTCGAAGGCTTGGCGAGTCTTGCGCCACTCGGACTACGAATGATTGCTCGCGGCAAGTTTCCGGGCAAGTTTGAGCCGTCCGAAGGTCAAAAACAAGTGCGATCGCTGATCGAATCTGTACAAGCATTTAAGGCAACGTCAAAGTTATGAACCCTGATTCCACTCCAGATACTGACTTGAAATCAGACAATTCGCCCGAGCCTGGCTTTGGTTGGACGGCTTATGCTGAACAAATTAATGGTCGATTTGCCATGATCGGATTTGTCGCACTGCTGATTCTCCAGTTTGTCACCCGTCAGGACTTCTTTACGTGGCTGGGCTTTTAGCGGTTTTCATTGGGGGTCAGTCTGAATTCCGGGTAGGGGCTGTCCGGCTCGGTTGTAAACCAGCAAATCCCACTGACCTCTAGCGTTTGACTCGAACGCGATCGCGCGTCCATCAGCGCTAATTACCGGGTTTCGGACTTCGGCGCGCAGGCTCTCGGTTAAGTTTCTCAGTTGACGATACTCGCGATCGTAGAGATAAATTCCAGATCTTCCCTGACGGCTCCCTTCAAATACGATATATCGACCATCTTCTGTAACCGAGGGGTTTGACTCAACGGTGTCGAAGGCGTTCAGTCCGGGTAGATCGATCAGGCGTTGAGCGATCGTATCGTAAAGATAAATATCTTGATTGCCGCGCCGATCGGAGGCGAACACAATGAATTGTCTGGAAATGCGCGGGTTGAGCTCGGCAAAGGCGCTGTTCAAGCTGCGTCCGCCAACGGGATCAAACGGAAATCCAATCAGGTGACTTCCCCTACATCCGCTAAGTAGAGTCGTGATAGCTGCAATGACAACAGTAGAACGGTTCACCAAAATAAACTTCAACTAAGGACTCGGTGACACGACAGGACGCCCATTCGGAATATCTAACTCGATTCCTGCCCCCCGGTCAAACACTTCAATGTCCCACTGTCCGCGACTGCTACTCTCAAAGGTGACATATCGCCCGTCGGGACTGATGTTTGGGTGTCGCACCCAGCCTTGATACAGCGATAACAACGATTGAGATTGCCCGACCGCGCGATCGTAGAGGCGAAGTTCGGGGATGCCGCGATCGCTCGACAAATAGACTAAATAACGACCCGTATAGCTGAGGCTGGGACTTTCGGCGATCGCATTGCGTCGGTTTAAGCGTGGCAGGTCGATAAACCGTCGTTCCTCTAGGTTATATACCAGAATGTTCCGTCCTCCTTGGCGATCAGAAACAAACGCCATCAGGCGACCATCACCGCTAAGCGACGGCTGCTCATCGTTGTAGCGGCTATTGAGCGAAGATCCGCCCAGCACGGTTTCAACCGGGCTACAGGCAGCCAAAACGCACAATAGCCATCCTATTGCAAAAAAATGTAGCCTCATTACCATTCAACCGACGGATTGAAAATTTGGCTCAAAAAATTAGGAGCGCACTAATACTGTACGCTCCCAAACCCAATTTAAGTTTTGCTGATTTACTCGCTCCAGTTGTCCCGCTCGTTGTCGTTGGGATCAATGGGTCGGTAGTCTACATAGTTGGCATCATCTCTGCTAGGTCGGTTGACGTTCTCAGAGGGGCGACGCTTAGGACGGGCAGAGCGATTCGGAGATCGAGAGGGAGTAGTGCGACTGCGAGAACCACTGCCCCAACCACCTGATGTATCGTTGACATCATCCACGAGTGGATCGTCAGCAGAACGGCGGGTCGGGCGACGCTCAGCAGGTGCGAGGCGGGGTTCGTTGCGGGAGGTCGGGCGACGGGTCGGACGCTCTTCGTAGTCATCGCGCGATCGCACGTCTCGACTGCTGCGAATTCTCCGCTCAGCCCGTTCGTCAAACATCTCGCGATCGTCAAATTCGGCTTGATATGTGCGACTGACCGGACGCTCGTTATCGACAATCGGGGCGGTGCGTTTGGCTTGCTCGGTAGAGACTTGGCGTAGACGCAAATTCTCTACCACGAAGAAAATAGCGGAGCCGCTGAGCAACACTTGACCGAATTGCATGATCGGGTCAAAGCGCCAGCCGTAGAAGATAAGAATTAAGCCGCAGAGCAGACCAACCGCCGAGAAGAAGATGTCGTGGTCTCTAGACAGTTGCGGGCGCACCGATCGCACGGCATAGAGCGCTGCGCCGCCAACGGCGAGGACAATTCCCGTCACGCTGGCGAGATTGAACTGAAAGGCAACTTGCGCCAAGTATAGGTGGGAACTACTCGCTAAACCAATATCAAAAATACTCATGCGATCGCTTCTCCTAGATAAGACCTATGTTAGCGGCTAACGATTCAAAGCACCACCAAACTGCAAGCAAAAACCTCAGTCGGTGAAGAGAATGGCTACAAGTAGCAATGTCTCGACGGAAACTGAGGCTGAGCTTAATTATCGCTGTGATTTCAGCTTGAGAGAAATTTTAATACGTTGGCAGCTATTCGCGAACGGTTATGAGCCGCGTTGAACTTTATCAGCTTGACTGATGACGACGAGAAAAACGGTTGCCGGAACGACAACAATCAGTAGACCCGCGAGGAGGCTGAGCAAAAAGTTCATTAAAGAAGGAGTCATGGACTTTACTATCCTTTGAAGACAACAACCAAGTGCTAATAATTTTAATGGTTTGTCACAACGTTGTATAGATCAAGATCAGGGATGGAGAGGAGCGCTGGGGCGGTGGAGTTAGAAGAGTGTCAGTGTAAAGGGGTTTGGTGAGGTTGACTGATTCTCGATAGAATGAGAAAGAGTTACAAAGCTTAAACATTTAGGCGCTACAGGTTATGACAGTTTCTACAGTTGCGGCTTGGTCATTTAGCATTCTGCTTGGCTTGATGACGTTTCTCTTTATTTTTCGGATTGTGTTGACGTGGTATCCGCAGGTGGATTTGAAGAGGTTTCCTTTCAATCTGGTGGCGGTTCCGACGGAGCCTTTTTTAGCACCGTCGCGCAAAATTGTTCCACCGTTGGGTGGGGTGGATATTACGCCGATTCTTTGGGTGGGGATTTTTAGTTTGGTGAGAGAACTATTGCTGGGTCAGCAAGGGCTAATTACAATGGCGTTCCATTAGCGAGCTGGTGATTCTGGAGGGGAGGTGTAGGCGGGCGGTGTTCTGTTTCTGCCTAGACTTCGGGTTCCGATCCTTGGGGGCTTGCCCCCAAACCCCCTGCAAACGAAATACGGGTGGGAGATTCGAGATTGGGGTGATTCTGAGATCTAGCTAAATTTGGGAAGGTTTATTTTTTTGGCATCATGACTTTGTCAACGAAGTTGGTGTAGATTTCGCCGCGTTGGAATTCTTTAGTTTCGAGAATGCGTTGGTGAAAATTGATGGTGGTGGGGAGGCCAGTGACGGCGCATTCTCGCAGGGCACGCTTCATGCGACGGATGGCAGAGGGGCGATCGCGGTTCCAAACAATTAGTTTTCCAATTAGAGAGTCATAATAAGGCGGGATTTCGTAGTCGGTGTAAACGTGAGAATCCATTCTGACACCGGGACCACTGGGGGGAAGATAGCCGGTGATTTTGCCCGGACTGGGGCGGAAGTTGTGATCGGGGTCTTCGGCGTTGATGCGGCACTCGATCGCATGTCCGCTGAGTTGAACTTGGTCTTGGGTCAGACGCAGAGGTTCGCCTTGAGCAATCCGAATTTGCTCGGCGATCAGGTCGATTCCGGTAATCATTTCGGTGACGGGGTGTTCGACCTGGATACGAGTATTCATTTCCATGAAATAGAAGTCGCCGGACTGGTCGAGCAGAAATTCAACTGTGCCCGCTCCAACATAGTTGATCGATTTTGCAGCAAGCACGGCGGCGGTTCCCATTTTTTCTCGCAACTCTGGCGTGAGAGCAGAGCTTGGTGCTTCTTCGAGCAGCTTTTGATGTCGCCGTTGAATCGAGCATTCACGTTCGCCGAGGTGAATCACATTGCCCTGGCTGTCTGCCAGAATTTGAAACTCGATGTGTCGAGGATTTTGCACGAACTTTTCGACATAGACACCAGAGTTTCCAAAGGCGGCTTCGGCTTCTCCTTGGGCGGCGGCAAAGAGTTTGCCTAATTCCTCATCCGCTGTGACGAGGCGCATTCCTCGTCCGCCTCCGCCAGCGGTGGCTTTGATGATTACGGGGTAGCCGATCGCTTGGGCGATCGCACGCGCCTCTTCTTCGTTCTGAACCAACCCTTTACTGCCGGGAACCGTGGGCACGCCAACGCGCTGCATCGTTTTCTTGGCCGTAGATTTGTCTCCCATGGAGCGAATGGAGTCGGGAGAGGGGCCGATAAAGGAGATTTTGTGATCGGCGCAGATCTCAGCAAATCGGGCGTTCTCGGCTAAAAAGCCGTAGCCGGGGTGAATGGCGGTAGCGTTGCGGGTCAGAGCAGCAGCAATGATGTTAGGGATGTTGAGGTAGCTTTTGCTGCTGGGAGGGTCGCCAATGCAGACCGCTTCGTCGGCAAGCTGAACGTGGAGCGAGTTGCGATCGATGGTGGAATGCACTGCCACCGTTGCAATGCCCATTTCTTCACAGGTGCGGATGATGCGTAGGGCGATTTCTCCCCGATTTGCAATGAGAATTTTTGAGAAGTGCATTTTAAGTGACTATGTTCCGTAAGAAGTAGAATATCCGGTTCTGCGGGTCTTCTGAAAGAGATCTCATTTTAAGGTGCTGAATAGGGCACTCGGAGATGCTTTGAGAAGGCAGTAGGATAAAGATTTTGGAGCTGGGGGTGTTTTATGGCAAAGAATCCTTCCCCTTCTGAGAGGCGAGTGATGCTGCCAGGGGTGAGTTGGCAACAGTTTGAGACGTTACTAGGTGAATTGGGCACGTCTCGAACAGCAAGACTGACTTACGATCGCGACAAGCTGGAAATGATGACGCCATTAGAAGAGCATGACCGCTGCAATCGCTTAATCGAGACGTTGCTTCTGGTTGTAGCTGAAGAAGCAGACATACCTCTGTATTGTAATGGGTCGCTTTTGCTCAAACGGGCCGACTTGGGACGGGCGATTCAGCCGGAGGGGTGTTATTCAGTGGGCAGTTCGATCGCGATCGAAAAGCGAGCTGAATTAGATCTAGAGCGAGTGGCTCCGCCTGAGTTAGTTGTCGATGTGGCGGTATCTAGTGGCTCGTTAGATCGGTTGAGTCTGTATGGAGCAATGGGGGTTCCTGAAATTTGGCGCTACACTACGACGGTTGGAGATGACGTTCTAAAAGGATCGTTGCAGATCTATCGATCGCAAGGGGATCGATATGTCGAATCGACGAATAGTGGTTTGTTTCCGTTCTTGCCTGGGGCGCAAGTGCTGGAGTTTCTCGAACAAAGTGACGCGATCGGGCTGGCGCAAGCGTTGATTGTGTTGCGCGATTGGATCAATCAACACGTATAACAGAATGGAGCTATTTAAACTTTCGTTGCCTACGGTTGAGGCAGTGCCAATTGTGGCAAATCTGCCGCATAGTGGGCTATTTGTGCCAGATGCGATCGCGGCGACGATGACGCCGGAGCATTTAAAGGCACTGCCGAATAGCGATTGGCATCTTGACCATCTCTACCAATTTTTGCCGCAGCTAGGAATCACAGTGATGCAGGCCACGCACAGCCGCTATGTTGTGGATCTTAACCGAGCGGTAAAAAAGCCTGAATTTGGCAGTTTCTGGACATCGGTAATTCCTGAAACAACCGCATTTGGGCAACCGATTTATCGAGTTTTGCCAACTCAAGCGGAGATTGAGCGGCGAATTGAGGAATTTTACGATCCGTATCATGCCAAGCTGAACGCGCTTTTAGAAGGGACGCGCGATCGCTTTGGACGGGTCTATTTTTTGGATCTACACAGCTTTCTGGGGCTAATTACCGATGATATTTGTCTAGGAAATCGCAATGGAGAAACCTGTTCGGAGGACATGATCGATGCAGTGGCGCGGGCGTTTAATCGGCAGTGGTATCGCGTGGTGAAAAATAAGGTGTTTAACGGTGGATTCATCACCAAACACTACGGACAACTGCCTGATGTAGAAGCGCTTCAGATTGAAGTCCGGTATCCGGTGTATCTCAAGGGGTCGCAGTTGGATCAACCGCAGCCACCTGACTGGAATGTAGAGGAGTTGGTGAGAGCAAGAGAGACGTTTGAGAAGATTTTTGCAGCGATCGTGGGGAGATTGCGATGAAAGTATACTGACTCCACAGGACGATTCTCATTTTTCTGGGCAGCATTCCTCGATTCAATAGAAGTAATCCTGTTTCAGGTAGCGCCATTTCTATTTCGGACAGAAATAATGCAGCTTCAGATAGGACGATTCCTGTTTTAAGTAGAACGGTTCCTATTTTAAGTAGGAACGTTTCTATTTCGACTATAAACAGTCCTGTTTTAGTTGAAAGGTAGCACTCTCAAGATTGGAAACGAGGGCTTTGCACAGTGCCAAGAGCCCTACCAAGAGCCATGCTGAGAGTCATACTAGGGTTTGTTACTATTAGAAACAACTGCTCTGGTATGAATTATGACATTAGCGATCGCGGCTGAACCTGTACCCCTAGAATTTACGGCTGACGGCGTACTTCGGGTAGGCAAAACTCGTGTAACGCTAGACACGGTCGTTGCGGTCTTTCAACAGGGAGCAACCGCAGAGGAAATTGTCTATCGCTATCCATCGCTTAATCTTGCTGATGTGTATTCTGTGATTGCCTTTTACCTGAACCACCCACAAGAAGTTGAAGCGTACCTACAGCAACGACAGCAACAAGCTCAAGAAGTTCGCAAGATGAACGAGGCAAGGTTTGACCCGCAAGGACTACGTGATAGATTGCTAGTCCGTAAAGCTCAACAGGAAACCTAGTGAAGCTGCTTGCTGACGAAAACTTTGACAATACTATCGTGAGAGGTCTGCTACGCCGTAGATCTAGTATCGATATTGTTCGAGTTCAGGACGTTGGGCTGTCGGGCGAGGATGATCCGACAATTTTGGCATGGGCAGCCCAGGAAGGTAGGGTTTTACTGACTCATGATGTTGCTACAATTACCCGCTTCGCCTACGACCGAGTAGAACAAGGTTTGCCGATGCCCGGTGTGATTGAAGTGAGTACATCGGCACAAGTCGGACAGGTGATAGACGATGTGCTGATCGTTGTCGATTGCAGTTCAGAAGGAGAATTAGAGGGTCAGATTCAGTATTTTCCGCTCTAGGAGAAAGCCACATCTAATCGATTGCAAACCTGGAGTACCACACTCGGCGTTCACTTTCTAGCGCTTGTTTTGAAAAGACAGAAACGGTGTATCTTACCCGGCGCTCCGGTTTACGATGCTGATTTGGTCATCTCCAAGAGTCCTACTCTCAGAAGTATCAAGCACACTTGGAGTCGGAACATCGACATTTTCATCGTCATGAACCGAGTCATTGCGATCGGTTAGCTCTCCAGAGGCTTCTGCCTCCGGATTAGCACTAATTTCACTCGGATCAGCCGATTCATGAACCGCTAATTGGATAGGTGGACGGGATTCTTCAGTCATGTTGACCTCTTGTTCTGTCTTGCTCTACGCTCTTTAGGCTAAAGCCTCCTAGAGAGCCATCCCGTCTATCAGCCGACATATCCTGTCAGAGCTTTGAGAGAGGATTTAATGGTTCTCTGACTCATTTACCTCGGCGATCGCGCATTTGAGAAGAATGGTTTGAGGTAAAAGCAGAAGATTTGGCTCCCAAACTTAGAATGATTGGGTTCGAGATCGAAACTTTTCCTGTTTAAGTGCGTTGCTTTAGGTTGGTATAGCCACCATTCCTATTCAAAACAGAACTATTCCGATTTGAAACAGGAACGATCCGATTTGAAACAGGAAGGGTGGCACTCCAAACACAAGTCTTGCTTCCTCCGCTTCAATCCTTGCAAAGTTGCCTCTCATCCCTCCAATCTCCTTCCCCATCCGTCCCACCCTACCGATAGAATAAGAACCTGTTCCATCCATGCAAGGGTCTATGACAGAGATTGCCGCCGCTCCGTTTAGCGCACAAGAGATTGCATCAGAGGGCATTAAGCCCGACGAATACGACGAGATTGTGCGGCGCTTGGGGCGTCACCCCAATAAAGCCGAGCTTGGCATGTTTGGAGTGATGTGGTCAGAACATTGCTGCTACAAAAACTCCCGTCCCCTGTTGAAACAGTTTCCGACTGAGGGCGATCGCATTTTAGTGGGGCCTGGTGAGAACGCAGGCGTCATCGATCTCGGTGACGGCATGAGACTTGCCTTTAAGATCGAGTCGCACAATCACCCATCTGCCGTCGAACCCTTCCAAGGAGCAGCAACCGGAGTCGGTGGCATCTTACGCGATATCTTCACCATGGGCGCTCGCCCGATCGCCATCTTAAATTCCCTCCGATTTGGCAACTTAGAAGACGCCCGCACTCGCCGCATCTTTACAGGCGTCGTCGCTGGCATTTCACACTACGGCAATTGCATCGGCGTTCCCACGGTTGGGGGAGAAGTGTACTTCGATCCCGCCTATTCAGGCAATCCGCTCGTCAATGCGATGGCGCTTGGCTTAATGGAAACCACCGAGATTGTCAAATCAGGCGCGAAAGGCATCGGCAACCCCGTGCTGTATGTCGGATCAACCACCGGACGCGATGGCATGGGCGGCGCAAGTTTTGCCAGTGCCGAACTTTCCGACGAATCAATGGACGATCGCCCTGCCGTACAGGTGGGCGACCCCTTTTTAGAGAAGTCTCTCGTCGAAGCCTGCTTAGAAGCCTTTAAAACAGGCGCGGTTGTGGCAGCACAAGACATGGGCGCAGCAGGCATTACCTGCTCTACCTCCGAAATGGCCGCAAAAGGCGGCGTCGGCATCGAGCTTGACTTAGATCTAATCCCGGCTCGCGAAACGGGCATGGTTCCCTACGAATATTTATTGTCCGAATCGCAGGAGCGCATGTTGTTTGTCGCTCAAAAAGGGCGCGAACAAGAATTAATCGACATTTTCCACAAATGGGAACTGCACGCCGTCGTTGCCGGAACGGTCATCGAAGAACCGATCGTCAGAATTCTATTTCAAGGCGCGATCGCGGCTGAAATTCCCGCCACGGCTCTTGCCGACAACACGCCCATCTATCATCGCGAACTGATCGCCGAACCTCCCGCTTACGCCCGTGACGCTTGGAACTGGACACCCGACCAGCTCCCCGCCGCCGATCCGTCTGGAATCAGCATCAACGGACAAACGTTAAGCTGGACTGACGTTTTAAACCAGTTGCTTGACTCTCCCACGATCGCCTCCAAACGCTGGATCTACCGCCAATACGATCATCAAGTCCAAAACAACACCATCATGCTCCCCGGTGGAGCCGACGCCGCGATCGTTCGCATTCGCCCCCTCGCCGACGCGACCTCTTCATCCATCACTCCAGCCGCTTCATCGATCACCAAAGCCGTCGCTGCCACCACCGACTGCAATTCCCGCTACGTCTACCTCAATCCTTACGAAGGAGCCAAAGCCGCCGTCGCCGAAGCCGCTCGCAACCTCAGTTGTGTCGGCGCAGACCCGATCGCTGTGACCGACAACCTCAACTTTGGCAGTCCAGAAAAGCCGATTGGCTATTGGCAACTCTCTGAAGCCTGTCGTGGACTCTCGGAAGCCTGTACCGAATTCGCCACTCCTGTCACCGGAGGCAACGTTTCCCTCTACAACGAGACGCTAGATTCCAACGGCAACCCCCAGCCGATTTATCCGACCCCCGTTGTCGGCATGGTCGGCTTCATTCCTGATCTAACTCGAATTGTTGGACAAGGCTGGAAGAACGATGGCGACGCCATCTACTTGCTTGGCATCGGATTCGACGACGATTCTCCCTCGCTGACCTTGGGCGCATCTGAATATCTCGCCGTCCTCCACAACACGATCGCAGGGCAGCCCCCCGTCGTCAATTTTGATCTTGAACGGCGCGTGCAAGCCGCTTGCCGAGACGGCATTGGTAAAGGTTGGGTTAACTCTGCCCATGATTGTGCTGAAGGCGGACTCGCGATCGCGCTAGCCGAATCCTGCATCAGCGGCGATCGCGGCGCAACCATTAACCTTCCATCTTTTTCAACCCGAATTGATCACAGTTTATTTGCCGAAGGGGGCGCTAGAATCATCGTTTCTGTCCAGCCTGAAGCAGTTGCAGAATGGGAATCCTACCTCCAAACTCAACTTCCTGGTCATTGGCAAAAATTAGGTCAAGTTGGGACATCCGATCATTCTCTTCGGATACTTTCGGGGGACGCATCTGTTTTGATAAACGCTACGATCGCACTCATGCACACTACCTGGTCAACTGCGATCGAACGCCGACTCACCCTCTAGTCCTGAACCTAATTAGAACAGCCTCTGGCAATGCTTCATTCGGGTAAGCCCTTCTAAAACAGCATCTCTATCACCACCAGCGTGGCAGACAACTCTACAGAAGCCTCTAACGGAAGCATTCATCATTTTCTCTTATCGGTGCAGTTCATAATTCCTATCATTCATCCCGTTCCTCCAGTTCTCCCCGCGATCTGTGCGATATTTAAGAGAATGTTAAGGTTGCCTTTACATTCCTGTGCCTCTTCCGGTCCCAAACTCATCGTCTCATCCTAAGCTGAGCCTAACCTATGCTGCCGAATGATTCTTTCTCCGACCAGTCTTGCCAGTCCAGCGACTCAGAGATTGACACGCTAGCCGCCTCTGATAAACCCGAAGAAGCGTGTGGCGTCTTCGGCGTCTACTCACCCGGAGAACAGGTCGCCACCCTCGCCTATTTCGGCTTGTATGCCTTGCAGCATCGAGGTCAAGAATCAGCAGGAATCGCCGCATTCGATGGCAATCAGGTGAGTTTGCACAAAGACATGGGCTTAGTGTCGCAAGTCTTCAACGAAACCATTTTAGGAAAGCTGCCTGGCTCGTTAGCTGTAGGACATACCCGCTATTCCACCACCGGATCAAGCCGAGTTGTCAACGCTCAACCCGCGATCGTACCGACCCGTCTAGGGTCACTCGCCCTCGCTCACAACGGAAACCTAGTCAACACCGCCCAACTGCGGGAAGAACTCTCTGAACGCGATCATGACTTTATCACCACCACCGATTCTGAAATGATTGCCCTCGCGCTAGGCGATGAAGTCAACGACGGCAAAGATTGGGTCGAGGCAGCAACAAGCGCCTTCAAACGCTGTAGTGGCGCATTTAGTTTGGTGATTGGAACGCCCGACGGCATCTTGGCAACCCGCGATCGCAATGGCATTCGTCCCTTAGTGCTAGGCACATTACCCAAAGACGATCCGGAGTCCCCCGATCGCTATGCCTTAGCCTCCGAAACTTGCGGACTCGACATCATCGGCGCAGACTATGTACGCGACGTTCAGCCCGGAGAACTCGTGTGGATTACAGCCGACGGCTTAACGTCGGTTCAGTGGGCGGAGAAAGCCGAACGCAAGCTTTGCATTTTTGAGATGATTTACTTTGCGCGTCCCGATAGCGTTATGCATGAGGAAAGTTTGTACAGCTATCGACTACGCATTGGGCGGCAGCTCGCTCAAGAGTCTTTTGTTGAAGCCGATATTGTGATTGCGGTTCCCGATTCTGGCATTCCTGCCGCGATCGGGTTCTCTCAAGAATCAGGAATTCCTTATGCCGAAGGGTTAATCAAGAATCGCTATGTTGGGCGCACCTTCATTCAGCCGACCCAAGGAATGCGAGAAGCGGGAATTCGGATGAAGCTCAACCCGCTCAAGGACGTTCTTGCCGGAAAGCGCGTGGTCATTGTGGACGATTCCATCGTTCGCGGAACCACCAGTCGCAAAATTGTCAAAGCGTTGCGAGATGCGGGTGCGCTCGAGGTGCATATGAGAATTTCGTCGCCGCCTGTCACGCACCCCTGTTTCTACGGCATCGACACAGATACCCAAGATCATTTGATTGCAGCCACTAAATCTGTTGCAGAAATTGGTGAGCAAATTGGGGTTGATTCTCTCGAATATCTCAGTTGGGAAGGTATGTTGACTGCCACGAAAGAAGATACAAATAGCTTCTGTTCGGCGTGTTTTACCGGAGACTATCCGATCTCAGTACCTGACCAAGTGAAGCGGGCGAAGCTGATCCTAGAAAAAGTCGCGCCCGTGTAGTTGGTTAATTTACCGCAGCGTCGCGGGCTAACATTAGGTCGCTACCCCAATTGTTAACCCGCGATTGCTTCGCAAACTCCGAAGGATCACTTGGCAAGATCCGAAGGATAGGCGCTCAATGCGCCTCAGTAATTTACCGAATTTGGATCGGGAGCTGAATCACAAACTGCGTTCCTTGCATCTCATTAGAGAAGCACTCTAGCGATCCACCGTGTTTTTCGGTGACGATTTGATAGCTGATCGAAAGTCCCAGCCCTGTTCCTTTGCCAACGGGTTTGGTTGTGTAGAACGGGTCAAAGATTCGTTGCCTGACCGATTCCGGCATCCCAGATCCATTATCTGCGATCGTAATTTTGATTTGGTTCTCGCTGGTGATATCTGTCGAAATTGTAATGGAACTGGGACCGTTGACCCTTTCTGAACAAGTACGATCGCGATTTTGGTGTTCTAGGGCATCGATCGCATTACTCAAAATATTCATAAACACCTGATTGAGTTGACCCGCATGGCACTGTACCAACGGCAACGTTCCATAGTTTCGGATGACTTGAATCTCTGACCGCTCCGATGTTGCTTTCAAACGGTTGTGCAAGATGGTCAGGGTGCTGTCCATGCCCTCGTGAAGGTTGACATCTTTGACGTCTGCTTCATCTAAGCGCGAGAAGTTTCGTAGGGAAAGCACAATCTCTCGAATTCGGTTAGTGCCAACTCGCATTGACTGGAGAACGTTCGTTAAATCTTTGCTGAGAAATTCTAGATCGATCGCCTCGATTTCATCCAGGATGTTCTGCGGCGGGTTTGGATAGTGATGCTGATACAAATTCACTAGACCTAATAAGTTTTTGGTGTACTCATCAACATGAGCCAGATTGCCATGGATGAAGTTAACAGGGTTGTTGATTTCGTGGGCAACACCTGCCACCATTTGACCCAAACTGGACATTTTCTCGCTCTGAATCATTTGGAGCTGGGTCTGTTGCAGATCTTTTAGAGTTTGCTCTAGTTCAGTTGTCTTCTGTTGCAAAGTGACTTCTGCCTGTTTGCGTTCGTCTTCGACGCGCTTGCGATCGGTAATATCGCGCGAGATGCCGACAGTTTGAATCACCTCTCCTTCCGTGTCAAAAATGGCGCTCTTAATGGTGCTAAAAATGCGTACCTCACCATCATGCCGAGTGACTGGCTCTTCTAACACCAAGGTTTCTCCGGTGTTGAGGACATAGGCATCATCCTTCACATATTGCTGCGTGTAGTCTGGCTGATTATAGGCTGCATCAGTAATGTTCTGAAGTTGCTCTAAGGTCCTGTCGTAGTAGTCACGAAACGCTTTGTTGGCATAAATGATGCGTGACTCCGCTCCTTTGCATACGACAAAATCAGGGATGGCATTCAGAATTTGTTGGTACAGATTTTTCGTTTCCAACAACTGGTGTTCTGCCTGCTTGCGATCGGTGATCTCAATGGTGGTACCCACAAGGCGATAGATTTTGCCTTGAGCATCTTTCAAAGGAGACAGCGTGACCAAGAACCACTGAATCCCTTGGTCAAAGTGAGCAAACTCTTCGTAAGAAATGGCTGTCTCTAGCTGGGTACACCGTCGGTAGCTCTGCTCAAAGCTCGGACCCATAACTTCACCAAACACGTCCACCGGAGTCTTGCCCTGCACTTGAGCCGTGCTAAATCCAATGACCTGTTCAAGTAAAGGATTGAATCCGTGATAGCGAAATTCTCCCGTTTCTGTAACATCGACCACAAAAAAGCCTACCTCTGCTCCCTCATAAAGGCTGTGCAGGAAGCCTTCTCTCTGCTGCAACTGTTCCTCTACCTGTTTGCGCTCTGTGATGTTTCGGCAGACAACTACACCCCCGTTCAGGTTTCCATGGGCATCTTTCAGAGATGTGCCGCTAATCGTTGCCCAAATTCCGTTTGGCGCATTGCTATGACGAGTAAACAGTTCCACATTTTCCACACGTTCGCCCCGCAGCGTCCGCACAAGGGGAATCTGCTCTGTCGGAAAGGGCGTCACCCGATCGGGCAGGAAGAGTCCATACTGTTCCGACCATTCCTCGCGTTGAGTGTCTGTTGCTCCTCTGCCAAACATTTGTTCGGCAGCCGGGTTAAAGATCAGAAATTGCCCCTTTGCATCCGCCACGACGACTCCATCGCTCATCTTGTTCAGAATCAGTTGCAGCAGATCGGTCTGTTGTTTGAGTTCTCCTTCAATGCGCTTGCGATCGCGAATATCGCGGCTAATGATTGCCAAACCAAAGGGCTGGTTTGTGACCAAATCGGGGACAACAAAGAGGGTAGATTCAACCGGGATCACTTCGCCCGTACTGAAATGGTGAAACCGTAACTCTCCCTGCCAGTAGCCTGTTTGCTTTACTGTTGGCAGAATGTGCTGCTGAAAGTGCTCGAGGTCTTTGGGCAGGATATAGTCGCTAATGTGTTTGGTCTTGGCTTGCTCAATATCCTTTAGACCCACTAGGTTCAGGGCTGCCGGATTGCTATACAACCATTGCCCGTCCATTGAGTCAATTTCAATGAAGTCGGCACTAGCTCCCAGAATTGCGATCAGCGCCTGATGGTCGCCTTCAGCAAGCGGAAGGCGACGATTGGTTTTGCCAAGCTTTACGGGATCACGCGTGTCTCGAGTTGGCTGCTGCAATGACTGCGATCGCAGTTCCAACTCTTGCTCCAACTGAGCTATTCTTTGTTGTAAGGTTTTTAGTTCCTGGTTTAAGGCGTCGTCGGTTTCAGTTGCTAACAATTCGGCAGGGGACACTTCGGGAGTTTGAAAAAGCTGAGTCATAGCTTGAAGTCACAGGGTATGGATTTTCCCGATATTATTAAAGACCGGTACTTGCTCTAGATTTCCCAGTATTTATCTTCAGCTACACTTAAAATGCTTCTCTTCTAAAGCGTTGAGACGCTTTGCTAGGCGATCTCATTCGATCATTAAACGGAACGTTTCTCTCGCAGCTTATTCGTTCATTTCGCGATAGGTCGCTACCGCCGATGGAGAAACTCGGTTTAGATAACGGAAAATCCAATACTTGAAAATCGTATCCAAAATCACGGGAAAAGTCGCAATAAATAAGAAAATAAAACTGTGACTGGCAGGTAGACCAAAATGTCTAAAAAGACCATCAAGCAGCACTTCCCAGCCATGCGGCGAGTGAAATCCGACAAACGTATCAGTAAGCAAGATAATCACAAATGCCTTGGCGCTATCGCTTAAACCGTAAGCAACTTCATCAATGACAGATTTGAGAATTTCGATTTCACGTTTGCTATTGGTGAGAACAAAGGCAAATGCGATCGCGCCTACAATATCCGCAATCCAATTTTTGATCGCGTCTGTACTATGAAGCGAGAAGGTTTCGGCAATCTCCACTGCTTTTTCTTGCATTTGAGCTTCGACCGCTTCGGCTCGTTTCTTGATCCGTGCTTCCGCTTCTTCTAACGAAAACGCTCGTCGGTCTAATGTTTCTTTTAATAAATTTTCAAACTTCAGTCGCTCTTCAAACCGTTGTAAATCTAACAACGCTTCTTCGGTCATCTCTTGGTTGAGAAAAATCTTTTCAGGAGCCTCGATCCTAAACTGCTGGTTGATCCAGCGTCCGGCGGGCAGGGCATTCGTTAAAGCAATATTGCGAATTCCTTGCTGCACCAAGAGTGGAATTAAAATGAGGGTCAAAATAAACCGAACGGCAAGCAATGTTCTGACTTTGGAAAGTCGGTAGGTCTGAACAACTTCTGCTTCTGATTTGGGATCTAGGTCTCGTCTCAATCGGTTTAAAGTGGTCAAAATCGATCGCGGCAGCAGACCCGTTTTGTCAGAAATTGATTCAAAGTCGTCGCCGCCTGTAGCAGCATTGATCGGAACTTTTTCATTAGACGGTTTCTCACTCGTGTTGCTCAACCGTCTATCTTCTGCGTCAACAGCCGGAATCATTGCCGTTGACACGGCTTCTAGGGTCAGATTTTGTTCGGTGTATCGAGCTAAAATTTCGTCAATAAATGTTAGTTTTTCCAGCGCGATCGCGGGTTTATCTCGCACAGTCGGCACAAATCGATCCGAGCCGATCGCTGTTGTCTCAATCGTTCGCAGCGATCGGCTCGCCGCGACTTTATTGGGATTGGTGGTGTTGAGCGTCGAGCGACTGCGGCGAAACTCGGTTAACCGCATCCGAATCGTGCGGAGATGCCGCTTGAGATCGGCTTCAAAATAAGCGAAGGCGTTTTCGCTGAGATCTCCAGTATTCCGAGCAATTTTTTTGCCGCCGAAATGCTCGTCCTCGATCGCTTTGATTTTCAACGCCGCATCATAGGCCAAATCGAGGGCGCGATCGGGCGTTTCGAGATACCACTGCTCGGCACGGCGGAGCGATCCTTTCAAACGAGCAAAAATAGACGTTCTCATGATTCAATCGGGATGCAATACTGACGGGTGAAGGGTGTCAAGAGGTTGTAGCGTAGAGGGTGGAACTCAGATTCAGGCTCTGCATCTGAAAAGAAAATTAACCTTTTCATGAATTGGTTTGTGAAGCGGATGTAGTTCATTCTAAGCGTGCTGCTGCAACGAGATCTAGGATATAGAGAGAGGCAATCATTTGTCCCTAGCCTTTGACAGTGCAGGTAGATCGCATCGTTAGAGTGCTAAGGATTGTAGCAAATTCATCTGAGGCTGATTTGTGCGTTCTAATTCTGTTTGGGTAACAGGCGCTTCACGGAGCGGCAAAACGACTCGTTTGGTCAATCAATTTTGCGACTGGGTGCGTCCGGGGTTGACTCGTGGCGTAACGCAGAGCGCGATCGGCGTTTTGGTGTTAGCCGCGATCGGAGATAATCGATTGGATCTGGCCGATCGCCTAACAGCCGCAACCCAAGGCAAGTGCCCCTTTCGCTCAACAACGCCACTTGGTTTTTTTGAGGATGAAGTCATGCTGTTTTGGTCACTGCTAATTGGATCGTTGGATCTAAAAGCGACGTTTCCGATTCGATTGCGACCAGAGAATGAGCAGGAATTAGCCACGCGGCTGTGGCGGGCTGAACTGGATGGCGCAATTGCTCGCACAAGCTACAGCGAAGCTAGGCTTGTGCGGCGCATTCTAGACTTGATGCAACTAGCATCATTGAGCGGCATTACGCTAGACGAAATTCCGATGTTGCTAGAACAAGGCGTTCCAGGAATTGAAGGACAGGTAGCAGAACTCTCGATTTCCTACGCGACGGTTGGTGAGATGCTGCAACGGTGGCGGTTTTGGTGTTTGCGGCGTGGATTGCTCACCTATAGCTTGATTACTGAGTTGTATTGGCGCTATTTGTTGCCCAATCCGATTTATCAAAAGCATCTGCTCGATCGCTTTCAAGGCGTCATTGCCGATGACGTAGACGAATTTCCTGCGATCGCTCGGCAGTTGTTTGAGGTCTTTCTAAACAATGGCACAGCCTGCGCGTTTGGGTTTAACCCAGATGGGGCCGTGCGACTGGGCTTAGGAGCCGATCCAACCTACATGGCGGAATTGGCGTCTAGCTGCGAAGAAGTTGCCCTAACCCGGTCTGTGTCATCGCTGATGGACGATCTGGGCGAGTCGATTGTTGAACTGGTTAGCGATCCGGTTTTCTTTGCGAGTTTGCCCGATTCGATTCAAACGGTGCAAACTACGACACAAGCGCAATTGATTCGTCAAACCGGAGATGTGATTGTCAAAGCGGTGCAATCGGGGCAAATTCAGCCGCGAGAGATTGCGATCATCGGTCCGGGAATCGATCCGATCTCTCGTTATGGCTTGACTGAAATTTTGAGAAAAAAAGGAATTCCGGTCGAGTTGCTAAACGATCAGCGTCCACTCGCAAGTAGTCCGATTATCCGATCGCTGTTGACGTTACTCGCATTGATTTATCCTGGCTTGGGTCGATTGGTCGATCGAGACGCGATCGCAGAAATGTTAGTCGTCCTCAGCCAAAAAATAGCAACCTCCGATTGGAGGAACGACGAAACTTTGTCTACGTCATCTGTGGGTACTGCCTCATTTTTGATTGATCCAGTCCGAGCAGGATTGATAGCAGATTATTGCTTTGAGCCACACCCGGATCATCCAAATCTAATGCCTGCAACGGCATTTTCCCGGTGGGATCGATTGGGGTATCAGGCAGCCGATGCCTATGCGGGAATTGTGAAATGGATTGAAGATCAGCGTCAGCAGCTTCGAGAAAGACTAATTGCAAATCCGGTCGTGATGTGCGATCGCGCGATTCAGCGATTTTTTCTAGGTGGCAGTCACTTACCGTTTGATCAATTAGCCGCCCTAAGAGAGTTGATAGAAACCGCGCAGCACTATTGGGAAGTAGACGATCGCTTACGCCGGAGCGACTTTAGCGACGCTCCAGCCTCAATGACGGTTCGTAATTTCATTCAACTGTTGAGAAACGGAACGGTGACGGCAAATCCGTTTCCCGTGCGTCCGGTTGGACTTGCGAGTAATGCTGTCACTTTAGCAACCGTGTTTCAATATCGGTCAAGTCGTCGCGCTCACCGTTGGCAATTTTGGCTGGATGCAGGGTCGTCTCGTTGGCTCAGTGGGGTCGATGCGCTGTTTGCGGCTCCAATTTTTCTTCAGAATTGGTCAGGTCAAGCTTGGCGCGTCGAAGATACTCAAACGATGAACGAACAGCGCTTGCGTCGAATTATGCTGGACTTGTTGGGCAGAGCCGAGGAGAAATTATTCTTGTGCTACAGCGACTTATCGACGAGCGGACAAGAGCAAACAGGCGTTCTGACCACTTTGGTAAATGCAGCGATCCCAATTAACTCCGATCCTATTCCTGTTTAAGTTTTAGCCATTTTCTGATCTCCTGAACTAGCCAAACTTGCTCAAAGTCGGTCAACTCATACCCGATGCGATCTTGGCGATACCCATTCCGGTAAGGACCTGACGTAATTTGAATGCAGCGATCGCCGCGTCGCACCTCTCGAATGTCTGATGTCGTTCCGGTAATCCGGGATGTGGTGGAGGAAAAATGCTCTTCTTCAATGAAAAATTGTTGACGCGTAAAGCGAATTCGAGTCTGACGAAACCAAGGAGCAACAAGGAAAAAAAAGATGACTCCCAAACACAAAACTATCCACACAAGAGGTTGCAGTCCTCTAGCCCGCAATAACAGACCAATGACGGTTGTAGGAATGGCTATAGCTCCTCCTACAACCGTCATCCCGAGCCAGAACATCACGACTCGGATACCACTTGCTTTAGGAATGGCGTATTCGATTGCATCATTTTTTCGATGTTTAGGAATGACGATTTCCAAGCAATCGCGAGATTTAATCAGTTTGACTTTTGTATTGCGAGGGCGTTCGATGCCGAGTCCTGTGGAGTTGCGCTCTGCGCTAATCGCGGCAGCAGGAAGTAATTCGGTTTGATGGGCTAAAACTTGCAGCGCTTGCTCTGCACTTTTGAGTCTTGCTTCAGGTGCGGGATGAATCAGATGGTCGATCCAAGTTGCAAAGTCTGAACTTAGGGTAACGGCATCACGAAATTGAATCTGCAAGTTACGCTGAGGTAAATCGGCTGGAGACGTTCCAGTTAATAGATGAACCAACGTTGCGCCCAACGCATAGAGATCTGATGCCGGAACGGCTCGTCCTCCAAATTGTTCCATCGGCGCATAGCCATAGGTTCCAACGACAGTAAAGGTTACGCCTTCTTTAGCCGCTTTATCTTGTACGGCTCCAAAATCGACTAAGTAAATCTGATCGTCTTTTCCTAAAATCAGATTACTAGGTTTGATGTCGCGATGGAGAATCGGCGGATTGAGATGATGTAAATCGCGCAGAATTTTTAGAACCGCGATCGCAATCTTTCTCACATCGGCTTCAGAAAATCGTTTACCATTGTCAATCAATTGCTTCAGTGATGTACCTGGAATGTAGTCATACACTAAACCAAACCACAGCAAGCGATCGTCAATTGAAAAATAATCGCGATACTTCGGAATGCGCGAATGCTCCAACTGTCTCAGAATTTGCGCTTCTCGCTCAAACAGTTTGAGGTCATCCCACTGCACCTGATCGCCAAACGCTAACAGTTTGACAATCACAGGTTCCGCTTGCGTCTCTAAATCTACGGCTAACCAAGTTTGTCGTCCTGCATTTTGACCCAGCTTTTGTTGGAGTTGGTAGCGATCGTGGATAACTTGCCCTACTTGCAGCATAGATGACTATCCTTGGTCTAGGCTCTTAGTTCTTACTCCACACTCAATCCTAATGGTTCAGTAAAAGCTTCGGAGAACAGGTAAATCGTTAGCTAGTCAATAGTTGTGATAGTTCAAACGAGTATCCTAAACTCAAGGGGCTATGTACGGAGTCGGTTGTTGACTTAGCTCAAATGCATGATTATTCGAGAAACGTTACTAGAAAAGCGATTTTGATAAGCATTCAGTGATTTACAAAAGCGGAACTCGATTTTGCATGAGTTTTTCTTAATTCACATCTCCACTTCTCGGTTTTCAATAAGCGTTTGTCGATATACAAGAATAGAATTCGATTTTGCATAAGTTTCTTTAAATTCGCACAAGTGTTATTTGATTTCACCTATGTATTTCTTGATTTCGGATACACATTTTGACTTTTCTAGATTTTGGTGGTGGATTTAGGTTGCGTGCAGTCTAATGCAACGACCGGAATCAAGCGATCCTTCCGAGCTTAAGGCGAATCGCAAACCCATTACCTTATAACGGCGTTCGCTTTATACTAATAGACTGCACTCAAAGGTTTGTCATATGGTCAGCGAAGTTAAAGCCGTTACAGGGCGGGGAATTCCACTGGTTGGAAATGATATTGATACCGATCGGATTATTCCGGCACGGTTTCTGCGGGCTGTCACCTTCGATGGCTTAGGCGAACAAGTCTTTGCCGACGATCGCGCTCAAAAAAGCGGGCAGCATCCGTTTGATTTGCCGCAATATCAAGGCGCAACCGTTCTCGTTGTCAACGGTAACTTTGGCTGTGGTTCTAGTCGCGAACATGCCCCTCAAGCGATCGCGAAGTGGGGCATCCGGGCGATCGTCGGCGAAAGCTTTGCTGAAATCTTCTTTGGAAATTGTGTGGCGCTCGGAATCCCCTGTGTGACTGCTGATCCAAGCGTGACAAAACAGCTACAGGAGCGGCTGAGCGCAAATCCTCAAGCCGAAATAAAGGTTGATTTAGAACTGAAGCAGGTTCACTGCGACGACTTCACCGCTCCAGTTTCAATCGGCGAAGGCCCACGTCAGATGTTTATAGCGGGAACGTGGGATGCGTGTGGTCAGTTGGTTGCTGGAGCAGATCAGATCCGCGCTACGGCGGCTCGATTGCCTTATGTGAACTGGAGTGTTGCCTCGTGATTATTTTGCTTATGGGCGTTTCTGGCTCCGGCAAAACCACCATCGGTAATCGGCTTTCGGATGATTTGAAATGGGATTTTATCGACGGAGACGGGCTGCATCCCCAAGCGAATATTGACAAAATGAGTCACGGCATTGCGCTGACAGATGACGATCGCAAGCCTTGGCTAGAAACGATTCGATCGCTGATCCAGCATGGGCTTGAGGACAAGAAAAACTTTGTTTTGGCGTGTTCTGCTTTAAAAGCCAGTTATCGATCGCAGCTAAAACAAGATTCTGATCAGGTGAAGATCGTCTATCTCAAAGCGTCGGAGGCGGTTTTGCAAGAACGCATGCAGCACCGCCAGGGGCATTTTATGCCACCTAGTATGTTGCACAGTCAGCTTGAAACCTTAGAAGAACCAACTGACGCGATCGCGCTACATAGTGATCAACCTGTAGAACAAATAGTTGCTCAAATCCGCCAAGCCATAGGCGTCTAGTGAGTAAGTCTCAACTGCTGGTTAGCCTGGTCCAATATTGATCGTAGAGTTCGAGCGTTGATTTTGCCACAGGGGCGATCGATTCCGATCGGCTAATCTGAGCATCTGGCGGAAATAAACTCACATTCGATCGCAACGACTGGGGCAATCGGCGGAACGCCGCTAGGTTAGGCGTGGCAAAAAACAATCGCTCTGTTACTTTTGCGGCGACATCCGATTGCAGCATGAAGCTCATCCATGCATAAGCCGCATCTCGGTTAGGAGCCGTTTTTGGAATTACCATCGTATCGCTCCAGATCGATGTTCCACTCTTGGGAATCACATATTTCAGCTTTTTGTTTTGATTGATCACGCTCACAGCGTCGGCAGAGTAGCACATCGAGATCAATAAATCGCCTGCAATGATTTGATCACGCCATGCATCCGTTGTAAAGGTGGCGATCGCGCCTTTCAATTCTTGCAGTCGCTCAAAGGCTTTCTTAATCTCATCGGCATTGGTGGAATTATAGGAAAATCCTAGCGATCGCAACGTTGCTCCCATGACTTCCCGGACATCATTCATTAGCGTAATTCGCCGTGTTAGCTTCTCTTTGTTTTGCCAAAGATAATCCCAATCCGTGGGTGGTTCTTGAATTTTCTCGCTGTTATACACCAATCCTGTCGTTCCCCAACTCACCGGAACGCTGTAGCGGTTGCCCACATCGTGAACCGAGTGCTGAAACCGGGGTAGAAGATTGGTCAGCCCGTCCAATCGAGAATGGTCTAATTCGCTCAATAATCCTAATTGGATCATCTGACTAACTTTGTAATCAGAGGGATAAATAATGCTATAGATCCCGCCTTTGCCCGCTTGAAACGTTGCCAGCATTGTTTCGTTAGAATCAAAAATGTCGAAAATGACGTTGATTCCAGTTTTTTCTCTAAACGAGTTGACCAATTCTTGATCAATGTAGTTTGACCAGGTGTAAATGTGCAATTCGTTAGAACGGTTCTGAGCGACCTCCTCGGTTTGCACTTTGGCTAACGTCCAACCGCAACTCGACAGGGCAAATCCCGATGCTCCTGCGATCGCGCCCTTCAAAAACCGACGACGAGACCGATGAGAATGAACTCGACTTAACATAACCTTCACCCCTGACTATCCGGTAGCGCTAAACAGCTTTCCGCGTCCCAAACTAGATAGATCGGGGTTTCTGCCGTTGGCACGGTCAAGGCGTGAGGTTGACGTACCGTGATGCGATCGCCAGACAGCAACTGAACGACGTAATGCACATGCGTTCCCAAGTACATCACATCTCGCAGGCGTCCCTCAAAGCAGTTGCCCTGCTCTTCTGGCGTGAGGCTGACCTGAATTTTTTCAGGACGTACACTCACCACAACTCGTCCCGACGTGAGCGGTGGGGTTGTCTGGGCAGGTTGTACCGTCATCTTCAAGCCACTTTCGGTGCGAATCCAGAGCATTGTCGGATGTGCGCCCTCAATTCTGCCGCGAAACAAATTGGTATCTCCAATAAAGCTGGCGACAAATCCTGTTTGAGGACGCTCGTAAATCTGATCGGGTGTGCCGACTTGCTCGACTTGTCCCGCGTTCATCACCGCAATGCGATCGGACAAGCACAGCGCCTCTTCTTGATCGTGCGTCACCAGCACAAAGGTTACGCCTAACTCTCGATGCAACATCGACAGTTCGACCTGCATTTCTTTGCGCAGCTTCAGATCCAACGCGCCCAATGGTTCATCGAGCAATACGACCGCCGGACGATTCACTAATGCTCGTGCAAGGGCAACTCGCTGCTGTTGTCCACCCGAAAGGGAGGACGGCGATCGCTTGGCAAAGCCTTCCATCTTTACCAGCTTCAGCGCATCCTGCACACGGCTTTGCACCTCTGAGCGGGGACATTTTTGAATTCGCAGCCCAAACGCAACGTTTTCCCACACGGATAGATGACCAAACAGCGCATAGTTTTGAAACACTGTATTTACAGGTCTCCGATAAGGCGGGACATGATTCATAGACTGACCGCGAATCACCACCTCGCCTGCTGTCGGTGTTTCAAATCCGGCAATCAGCCGCAATGTGGTCGTTTTGCCGCAACCCGACGGGCCAAGAATACTAAAAAACTCACCTTGACCAATGCTGAGATCAACGCCTCGCACCGCAGATTCACCCCCATAAACTTTAAACACTTTCCGCAGTTCAACATCAAATCCAACATTGACGCCTGTTGAAAGCGGCTTGTGTGTTGCCGTTTGAGACATAGTTTCGGTTCCTTGCGGTGATTCTCCCTGGATCATGAACGCGGCATTCCCTACCAAAAGATAAAGGGGTTCGACGCTCAATTTGATTTATTTTATGCGATGGGAAGGATGTAGAATCTACGGTTTCTGCGGAGCTGCACTCTAGGCTAACTGCGCCTTGAAGGCGCGTATGGCAAATTTGATCTGAAAGAATGATTTAATAATTAAATTGGGTGCATTCGATCGCGTTCACGGTCTCCGGTTTTAGATTGCCCATGCAGGTATTAAAACTCCCAGACCCGAACTCGAGGACAACTGTTAAACGACAACTGTTAGACAAAGTTGTGACAGCTTTGGAATCTAAGCCGCTCTAGTGCAAGTCCTCTAGTGCAATCCTAATATTGCAACTCCTAAGTAGCACTGCCTAGAGAGCCTGCGTCCCTTCAACTGTTTATTTATGGCCCTTCTTCACTCTTCTTCTGCACCCGCTCTCCCCAAACAAACGGGTCGGAACGTAGGACGCCAAAATCAATCAATGGTGCTGCTTCTGCTGCTAGTTGGGCTGATTTTAGCTGGCTTGGGCGGGCGGCTGGCGTATTTGCAGCTCGTTGAGGGCGATCGCAATCGTCAACTGGCAGAAACAAACCGAATTCGACTGATTCCCAAGCATCCAGAGCGCGGAAAAATTGTCGATCGCAAGGGCAGAATTCTGGCGGGGAGCCGATTGTCTCATTCAGTGTACCTCCAGCCATTGGCACAGAAGAAAGTAGATTGGCCCAAGACGTTGCAGCGCTTATCGCACATTCTGAATATTCCGGTGCAAGATATTGAGCGGCGATTGCAACAAGAAGGCTACAGTTTTCCATACATGGTGCGAATTGCCCGGGGAATCAGTCCCCAGAAAGTGACGGCGTTAGAAGAGTACCGCAGCGAATTAGCAGGGGTAGAAGTCGATGCTGAGGCGGTACGAGACTACCCAAACGGCGATTTGGGAGCGCATGTAATCGGCTACACGGGCGAACTGAGCGATCAGGAGTTGCAGCGTCACCAGGGCGAAGGCTATCGACTGGGAGATGTGATTGGGCAGATGGGGATTGAGGCGGCATTTGAGAAGCAACTGCGCGGCGAGTGGGGCGGTCAGCAGGTTGAAGTCGATGGTGCTGGAGATGTCTTGAAAATTTTGGGAGAGAAAGAAACCCATGCGGGCAAAGATGTCACAGTGACGCTCGATCTGGATCTGCAAAAAGCGGCGGAAGCGGCACTTGGAGATCGTGAAGGTGCGATCGTCGCGCTTGATCCGCATACTGGGGCAATTCTGACGATGGTGAGCCGTCCTGGATTTGATCCTAATCTTTTTACCACGCGGATGTCCGACGAGACGTGGAAGCAACTCCAGAGCCAAGACCATCCCTTTCTCAATCGGGCATTGCAGAGCTATCCACCTGCGAGTACGTTCAAAATCGTCACCACAACGGCGGCATTAGAATCGGGCAAATTCTCGCCTGATACGGTTCTCAACACCTATCCTTCTCTCAAAGTGGGTGGAATTGATTTCGGTGAGTGGAACCATGCGGGATTTGGTCCTCAAGGCTTTGTCGGTGCGCTGACCTGGAGCAGCGACACGTTCTTCTACCAAATCGGCATGGGAATGGGGGAGAAACCCTTGATTGAGTGGACGCATCGTTACGGATTTGGGCAAAAAACGGGTGTTGAACTGGCCGCTGAAGAATCTCCTGGTCTTGTGCCTGATGCGGCTTGGAAGCAGAAAGAGGTGAAGCAAGAGTGGTTTGTCGGCGACACGGTGAATATGACGATTGGACAAGGCTATGTTGAGGCGTCGCCGTTACAAGTAGCAGCCATGTTTGCGATCGCTGCCAACGGTGGATATCGGGTCAAGCCTCATTTGCTCAAAGACAACGAATCGGCTCAGAACTGGCGCGAGCCGCTCAATCTTAATCCTGATACCATTCGGATTCTGCGAGAAGGCCTAAGAGGCGTGATCAGCACCGGAACCGGACAGGCGTTAAATGTGTCGAGTTTGCCTCCGGTGGCGGGTAAAAGCGGTACAGCTGAAGACTTAGGACAAGGCTCTCATACGTGGTTTGGAGCGTTTGCCCCGTACGACAAGCCTGAAATTGTGGTCGTTGCAATGGGCGAGTTTTCCGGTGGCAGCGGTGGCTCAGTCACGGCTCCGATGGTACGTCAAGTGCTAGAAGCCTACTTCAAATCGAATCCGTCGGAAAAATCTGTCGGGAAGCGCTAGAAATCTTGTTGTCGAATCGATTGCGGCACACTCATGGGGGAGAGACCTGCGATCGCGCGCAATGCCTGACATCTCAATACTTCAATAAACGTCAGCGATCGCCCTTCGTTTTGAGCCACTGATTCGATCGCTGATAGTAAAAATCCAGCCGCGTCCGTCTCGGTATAGCCTCGACGTTGGGCAATTTGTAGCGCTTTCTCATCTGCTTCGAGTTCAATCCGAGAACTGCGATTGGTGCGCCAAACTTGGCTGAGTGCGATCGCGCCGAGGGCACTCGTTGCGGCGATGCCTACAATGTCTTGCTGTAATAGCTCAAACCCCAGTCCCACAACTCCTGCCCCTGCTAGCCCTAGCGAAAGATTGGGCTGAAACCATGTCACGCTAGAGAGCCAACTGACAGTGCGGAGAATCAGCAGATCTCGTTGCGGGCGGGAGAGACGACTCCACAAATCAAAATTAATGTAAACGACGCGATCGCTACTCCAAGGCATCGGGAATGGAGCATCGATTAGCGCTCGTTGCTCTGGCTTGCTCACTAGTTTGGTTAACATCCGCCCAGAAGCAGGCATAACGTCTAGCAGGCGACGAATTTCGAGTTCCGAATCGAGCATAGTCCAGTGAGCGATAGGAGGGATACGTTATAGCGTACAAGCTTCAGACAGCAATTGAAGCCTCTCCTATCGCCCAATTTTTTCTATTCAGCTAAGAAGAGCAAATCTGGTGAAACCCAGTTGATCAGCATAAACGCCGTAAACGCGACGCTAATTGAAACCACTGCCAGTACAGGTGCGCTTGAAAGATAACGAGGCAAACCAGCCATAGTTAGACTCCGTAAATTCAATGTTTTTAGGGTAAAACAGCGTTGCTTGAGATGACTCAAGCCTTTCTCGGCGAGAAGGGATTCTACCGATGTCCCTTGAGCGCTCATCGAAGGAGCAATAGACGCGCTTGGTGGGTAGTTGGACTAAGTTTGAGGGAGAAAGGACAAAGAACTGAAGAACAATTGATTCATCCTTCTTCCCTCATGCCGTCTCTCTAGCGCGGAGACACAGGAATGCCAGTGTCTGGGTTCGTGATATTACCCACAACAAGTTCACCTGTCGTCAATTCCTTGACGGCTAGAAGAGGCCATAGGAGAGCACTCAACAGGCATTTGATTGCCAAAGGCACGTTGATAATGATCTCTTGCTCCTCTGGGTTGCCGCTCTTCTTTACCGCTTGGATGTAAGAGCGACCCGCCCAACCAATCCAACCGGTGATCAGCAGAAACAGAATGCCTGGGATCGTGAATTCACCCAAGTGAGCAAGATTGCCATCTACAATCAAGTGAGGCAGCCCGTCGTCTTTGCCGCACAGCAAGTTTGAGCGAGAGTACATCTCGTAGCGTCGCGCAGCGTTCTGGTTCACCGAGTCTCTAGCACGTTGAGCAAAGGCCGTACTTTCGTTACAGGGGACTAAGTTGTAAGCCTGGGCTGGCTGTGGAGCGGCAAAGCCGAACCACAAGGAGAAAACGAGAACTAGAGCAAACAATCGTTGCATGGAATTGTTTCCCTTTTTTACAAATTGCGTAGTTTATTAGTGCAAAAAGCGTTGAGCTTTCTGCAATCCAAAAATAGACGAAACTGAGTAGCGCGATAAACTTTTATTAGCGTTACCTAATCCAAGTTTTAGCTACACCACGCAGGGTTTAGCCACGCTACGGTAGCCTATACCTTCAAAAACGTATCAGCAAATGGCAACGGTTTTAGCAATTGAAACAAGTTGTGACGAAACGGCGGTGGCGATCGTAAAGAATCGTCACGTTCTGAGCAGTATCGTCTCGTCACAGATCGCAATCCATCAGAAATACGGTGGGGTTGTGCCAGAAGTGGCATCGCGTCAGCATGTCGAAATTGTCAATGGCGCGATCGCGCAAGCTCTTGAAGCGGCTAATCTCGGTTGGTCTGACATTGACGGCATTGCCGGAACCTGCGCTCCAGGATTAGTTGGGGCGCTACTGGTTGGGTTGACCGCCGCCAAAACCCTGGCAATGCTACATCAAAAGCCGTTTATTGGCGTTCATCACCTAGAGGGACACATTTACGCTTCTTATCTAAGTGATCCAACCTTACAGCCTCCGTTTCTGTGCCTGCTAGTGTCTGGTGGACATACGAGTTTAATTTATGTCAAAGATTGCGGACACTATGAGGTGCTAGGTCAAACGCGCGATGATGCGGCAGGAGAAGCCTTTGACAAAGTGTCGCGGCTGTTGAATTTGGGCTACCCAGGAGGGCCAATCATCGATCGACTGGCAAGCGAGGGAAACCCAAGAGCATTTCCGCTGCCCGAAGGCCAAATTTCGCTACCCGAAGGCGGCTATCATCCCTACGACTCCAGTTTTAGTGGATTGAAAACAGCAGTTCTGCGACTGACTCAAAAACTCCAGCAGAACGGAGAGCCATTACCGATCGCAGATCTGGCGGCGAGTTTTCAAGCAACGGTCGCAAAATCGCTCACGAAACGAGCGATCGCATGTGCGCGAGATTATGGGTTGGATGCGATCGCCATTGGCGGCGGAGTGGCAGCCAATCGGGGATTACGTCAACATTTGCAAGCGGCGGCTGAGAAACACAATTTGCGGGTTCTATTTCCACCGATGCAATTCTGTACGGATAATGCGGCGATGATTGCGTGTGCGGCGGCTGAGCATTTGGAGCGCGGGCATACCTCATCGCTGACGCTGGGGGCACAGTCACGCTTATCGCTTAAAGAGGTAATGACGCTTTATGACAAGGCGATATGATGCTATTGCTGTGTGATCAAGAGGAAGGAATTCGTGGAGCAGGACTTTGAAGCACTAGCAAAACTTTACAAAAATGCGCTCCTCAACGATGTCTTGCCATTTTGGGAAACGCATTCAGTGGATTGGGAGCAAGGCGGTTATTTTACCTGCCTCGATCGCAAGGGCAATGTGTACGATACGGATAAATTTATCTGGCTGCAAAACCGCCAAGTCTGGACATTTTCAACCCTATATCAACAGCTGGAGCCACGAGAAGACTGGCTTAAAATTGCGGCAAACGGGGCTAACTTTCTGGCGCAGCATGGCAGAGATGCAGAGGGAAACTGGTATTTTTCCCTCGATCGATCTGGAAACCCACTTGTGCAGCCCTACAATATTTTCTCTGACTGCTTCGCGGCGATGGCGTTTAGTAAATATGCTCTTGCCTCTGGCGAGGAGTGGCCGAAAGAAGTTGCGCTGCAAGCCTATAACAATGTTTTACGCCGTAAAGACAATCCTAAAGGTCACTACAACAAAATCTATCCGGGCACTCGCCCAATAAGATCATTAGCTGTGCCAATGATTTTAGCGAATTTGACCCTTGAAATGGAGTGGCTGTTGCCAAGCGAAACGCTTGAGCAAGTCTTGAGTGCAACGGTTGAGGAAGTGATGACTGACTTTCTTGATTGCCGTTCCATGCTCATGTACGAAAACGTTGCACCTGATGGATCACGGTTTGATTCTTTTGAAGGACGATTAATTAATCCAGGTCACGGCATCGAAGCTATGTGGTTCATTATGGATATTGCCAATCGTCGAGGTGATTCTAAAGCCGTTAACCAAGCTATAGATGTTGTATTAAGCATTCTTGATTTTGCTTGGGATGCGAAATACGGCGGTCTCTATTACTTTATGGACGCCAAGGGGCATCCAACCCAGCAATTGGAATGGGATCAAAAACTGTGGTGGGTTCACCTAGAATCGCTCGTTGCGCTCTCGATGGGGTATTGCTTGACGGGTCGCGCCGCATGTTGGGACTGGTACACCAAGCTTCATGAGTATGCATGGTCTCATTTTGCTGATCCTGAGTATGGCGAATGGTTTGGCTATCTCGATCGGCGAGGAGAAGTGCTGTTAAATCTTAAAGGCGGCAAATGGAAGGGATGTTTCCATTTGCCGCGATCGCTCTACCTCTGCTGGCAGCAATTTGAAGCTTTGAATGCCTCGTCGTAACTGACTACTGACACTATTGGAAATAGAAGGCTGCCCCGAGAATCGCGTAAGTCGCCAACAGCAACGCTCCTTCTAGCCAGTTTGAGCGACCATCTAAACTAATCAGATTCGCGACAACCACGGCTACTGTAACCGCAACGACCTCGAACAGATTGAAACTGAGATCCATCGGTTGCCCGATCGCCTGTCCAACCAGTACCAGTACGGGAGCCATCAACAGCGCCACTAACAAACTCGATCCCATCGCCACTGAGACCGACAAATCCATGTTGTTTTTAACCGCCACCCCGACTGCGGTCACATATTCTGCTGCACCACCAACCAACGGCAACAAGATCACCCCGGTAAAGAGCGGCGTTAATCCCAACCCTTTTGTTGCTTCTTCCACCACGCCGACGAAAATTTCTGATTCGTAAGCAACCGCAACAGTCGCCGCTACCAGAATTCCCAGCCAGAGCCATAGGTTCGGTTTGTGTGCGCCCTCTCCCTCGCCTTCTAGCTCAGATAAACTGACTTCATAGAGATAATTATGAGTCTTCAACGAAAAGAGCAGCGTCATGCCATACACTGCAATTAACACGATAGCTACCGCGATCGAGAGCTTCTCAATCGCCGGAGTTTCGATGTTGCCAGAGGTGTAGAACGCAAGCGTTGGCAGCAAAATAGCAATCACGGCGAGGGTCATGGATGAGCCGTTCACACGTGCCACAATCGGCTTAAAGTCTTGCTCTTTATACTTGAGTCCACCCAGAAACATCGAAAGCCCCATTGCCAGCAGCAAGTTACTGATAATCGTTCCGGTGATGCTCGCTTTGACAATATCAATCAATCCGGCTCTAAGTGCGACCAGCGCAATGATCAGTTCGGTTGCATTGCCAAATACAGCATTGAGCAACCCACCGATCGAGGGACCTGTGACGATCGCAACTTCTTCGGTAGCAGTACTTAACCAAATTGCTAAGGGCACGATCGCCAAAGCAGAGGTAATGAAGACCGTCATGGTTCCCCAATGCTGCGTTTCTGCCACGATAGAAATCGGGACAAAAATTAGCATTCCGATCGAAATAATCTTTTTAATGGACATAGACTCTAGCGTAAAAAATCTATAGCAATCCTATGTCAATCAAAGGGAAATGGCTTAAAAGCCCTAATATTGCCGTGATTCTTTCAAACTACTTCTTTCAAACTGATTGGAGTCGCTGCTATAAAACGGGTCGAGCTTGGCTTCCAGGTTCAGATCGCTGAATTTGAGATTGAATGGCGGATAGATCAATAAAGCGATCGGCAACATCGATCAGTCCGTCATTGGTCATGGCAGGAAGGCTAACAACTTCAACCCGCGTGCCTTGGTACGCAACATTGTTGACAACATAAGCGAGGTCGCCATCTCCACTTAACAAAACAGCAGTATCACAGTGCTTTGCCAACATCACCATATCGATCGCAATTTCAACATCGAGATTGGCATGTTTAGACCCGTCGGGATACTGAACTAAATCCTTGGTCACAACCCGGTAACCATTCCGCCGCATCCAAAGCAAAAAGCCTTGCTGCTTTTCATTTTGCCGATCGACGCCCGTGTAGAAGTAGGCTCGCAGCAATCGTCGCTGACCTGTGAGACAGCACAGCAACTTGGCATAATCGATCTCTAAACCAAGCTGCATCGCGGCATAGAACAGATTAGAGCCATCAATAAAAATAATCACGCGATCGTCGGTTTCAGTTAGCGATCGCACCGTCTTAACCGTTGGGTGCTGAACCTCTTGATCATGATCTAACCGCTGTGGAGAAGACTGATTGCGATGAGGACGAGGAACGAGTTGCATAATCATCCGACTCCGCGAAATTTGATTTTTATAATCTGTGTTCTAGGGTTAGCATTACCATCCGCTCAATCACCAGACCTTCTACGGAGGATACCACACGCAAATAAAGTAGGGAGACGGCTTCTGAGCTAAGCCAAAATAATGTGAAAGTGCAATTTACTAGAGTGACCTTGCTAGAGTGGCTATACCCGATGTGTGTTTTGTTAGGAAACCTTAGTATTCCTTATCAGGTTTACCCTGCTTTTCCGAAGTTAAAGAGCGCAGTGTAACTAACGATATAAACTGTGATATTCGTTCACAGCTTCTGCACGAAAAACACATTTTCGTAACTCTAGCTCAAGTGAACGGAAAAAAGCTCGAGTCATTTCGTCAGACACACCATCAGTCGAACCTAAATTTATAAGGCTTACAACTTAAGGTTAAAGTCTACGAAGCAAAGTTAAACCTTGTTAAAATAACAGAAATTCTTTATGATGCTTTAAGATTGTCAAAATCTACCGCATTAATTTACATTATAGAGAGGCTCTAACCTAGATTGAGAGGGGCTCCAGCACTTTTTGCTCAATGGATTGAGGGGTTCGATGTGGTCGCACCGAGCGGCCCTCTGGACAAAACGTTAACCGCGATTTGGCTGAGTTATGCGATTCTGTCAGGGTCGCGCCTCGCGGCGATCGCGCTGTCTTTTATCTCGAAGAAAAATCTACAAATTCTGATTGGACAGTTCACAGAGTTAGGGAACGCCCTCCTAAACTACAGAGTGAGAAAACGCACTGTTCCTCGACACTTACACTTAGAGTTGTGTTGGTAGAGAGCTTTAGTGGTGGGTAATGCGAGGGTTAGCAGATGCGTGTTGCTTGTGTAGGGATACGCTTAAGCTCAAAGGTTTGTTACGAAGCAACCGATCTCCTTGAGCTTTTTGATAAAAAATAGCAGAATTCTGAATTGCGGGTGATGCTGACAGGAGCAATACGAAGATAAGCTCTTCTATCTCCATCAGAAAGCCACAGATCCTTGTAATAAACTCCAGTCAAACCAACACTTTTAAGGTCAATGCATGGGTCTGTCACCCCACATTGCATCCACATTACATAAGTGTTTTAGCTTAAGAATTCTATTCATGGTTCAGTTAATTCAAGAAAACCCCGGTGGGGAGGAGGCTACGCTTCACCTTGAACCGACACATTCCCCTCAACAGCAGTTACCCTTACCGTTTCCTGAGCAGTCTAGCAAACTGAATTTGGAGACTGACAATTCGTTAGAGCATCCCGAAGGGAGCCGCGGTCGAGTGGTGATGTTTATCGATGGCGCTAACTTGTTTTATGCGGCATCTCAGATGGGAATTGAGATTGATTATGCAAAGCTACTGCGCTATTTTCGTCAGGATAATCAGCTAGTCTCTGCGTTCTTCTACACAGGAGTTGATCCGAGTAACTTGAGACAGCAATCCTTTTTGACCTGGATGCGTCGCAACGGCTATCGGGTCATCACAAAAGATGTGGTGCTTAACCCGGCGGGTGTAAAACGGGCGAGCAGTATGAATGTTGAAATCGCGGTCGATATGGTGCGAATGGCTCCAGATTGTGACACTGAAGTGGTCATTAGTGGTGACGGAGATCTGTCGTATGCGGTAAATGCAGTGAGTTATGTCGGGTCGCGGGTGGAGGTATTTGCGCTGCGATCGATGGCCAGCGATCATCTCATCCATGTCGCGGATAGCTATATTGATTTGTTGACTATTCGCGAAGAAATTCAGAAAGCGCGGAAATAGCCCAATGGTTTCTGTTAAGGGCAATTTCTCAGATCTCGATTTTTCAAATTCAGAGAAAACGCCTCCCCAAGCGCTAAACCATTAGAGCAATCACGGCTCCTGTTCAAGGACTTTCTTTGCTTCTAAAAGGTCTTGCTGATGCTGTTGAGTCATCGTTGGATAGGTTAAATTCAACGATTTTAATTTGCTACAGATAATGTCGGAAACGGCTAATCGCGTAAACCACTTCTGATCTGCCGGAATAATATACCACGGCGACCACGGCGTGCTGGTGTGGCTAAAAACCGCTTCGTAGGCGCTCATGTACTCATCCCAAGCTGCTCGTTCTTTGGCGTCGGATGCGGAAAACTTCCAATTTTTCTCCGGTTGATTAATTCGATCGAGGAAGCGCTTTTTCTGCTCTTCTTTTGAAACATGCAGAAAAAATTTGAGAACAATAATTCCGTTATTCACCAAATACTTCTCGAAGTTGTTGATCTCCTCAAATCGCTGATCCCAGATCTTTTTGTGATTCAGGGCGGGCGGTAGCTTTTGGAGGGCTAATAACTCTGGATGGACGCGCACGACCAGCACTTCTTCGTAGTACGATCGGTTAAAAATTCCAATTCGACCCCGTTCTGGCAAGGCTCGCGCCGATCGCCACAAGTAATCATGGTCAAGTTCTTCGTCAGAAGGTTTTTTGAAGCTATACACCTGACAGCCTTGAGGATTAACACCCGACATGACGTGTTTGATTGTGCTGTCTTTTCCAGCCGCATCCATGGCTTGAAAAATAATCAGAAGCGCGTAAGAGTTTTGAGCATACAGAACATTTTGATAGGCTGCCAGTCTCTCAACCCCAGCTTGTAGCTCAAGTTGTGCAGTTTTCTTATCGAGAGAGCCGCTGTATTTTGGATCGAAATTCTTTAGCTTGATTGTCGAATTAGGCGTCGCAATAAACGGTTCGTGCTTCATGGCTTAATCCTGACATTGATTTGTTCAATCTAAAGGAAAAGCAACTTGCCTTAAAAGATTCATTGGACGTATTTCGGTTAAAAGCTTTAGTTCTGCTTCGCTCCGTACTAACAATGCGCCTGCAAAGCCGAGTGAGTTCACCGAAATGTTGTGCGTGCTTTCCTGCGATCGCGGCACAACTAGCATCCATTCCCGGGTCATCAGTAGGTTATACGCCCCAGATTGCAAGGTTGGTGTTCTACCGTCTCCTACTTGTAATCCAAGCGATCTCAGCAGAGCGTTGTAGCAAGTCAACGTCTGTTCCGCCGCTTGAGATGGGTCTTGTGCCCAACTCGGATCAAGGTTTATAAAAGCGTGAACAAAGGGTAACCCCGAAACATTGTTCGGAAGATTTGTTGAAGCGGATGTGAGCAGTGGTGCGATCGGCAGTCGGCTTTCTGGAACTAGCGGAAATGGAACGAGTTGCAAATGTTTGTGACGCTGACTAGCCCCGGCAACTTTGCCAGCGTTATAAAATCCTAGTCCATCGAATTCGGCTAAACAGGCCCATAGAGCTTCAAAATCGTTGAAGGTCAGGAGCGATTCTTGCTCCTCGAACGCGCGAGTAATGATTAGTAAGTGATGATCAGCCACGTTGAATTTATTGAGCAAACAGACGTGGGTAGACGAAACATCAACCACAAATAAATCGGCTTCATACGGTAAGAACGGGTTGAAATCTTTACCTGTTGCCAATTCTGCGTTGATCTGCTTTTGGGTGGCTTCGTCTTTGCGGATCAAATTGCCGAGAATCCTCACCAAAAATTGGACACCCCCATCGTGAAGGAATCCGCGTTCGGTGGGAAGCGAGTGGAGCGCGCCGGACGCGATCGCGAATTGTGTCTGAGCGATCGCCCGTTCCCAAAGCTGTCCGGGATGGTTGAGGAGTGTGATGAAAGGCTGCTCAGGCATGATGCTCAGCTATTTTAGTGCAATTGCGGCAACTCCAAAGGAACCGCATCGGCTGTCTGAAGCATTGTAGCTTGTCTCTTTCAAATCTCCTCTCTACAAATTTCCTCACAAAGCACAATTCCCACACCTCCTTGTAATGTAATGGAGGCGTGGGAATCAGCTAGCGGTGCGGAGACGAGCGGGTAATCTGTGATCCAATTCGCGTCCAATGTGTGACCCAATGGAATGTGTGACCCAATGGCTTGAATGACAAATTACTGAATCAACCCTGTGCGCAGAGCACGAACTGCAACCTGTGTACGATCGTCTGCACACAGCTTATTCAAAATGTTTCTCACGTGAGTCTTAACCGTACCAACCGTGATGTAGAGCTGTTCAGCGATTTGAGCATTGCTGCATCCATCGACGATTAGCTTAAGCACTTCTAGCTCTCGCTCAGTTAAAGGATAGGCAGGAATGAAATCTTCGTCGGTGATTCGATTAATGGCGATCGTTGTAGGTTCGACGGTTTGAGCCGAGGAAACGTAAGATTTCTGAGTTTGGTGCAGCACGATGCGCGCGATCGCAGGGTCAATCCAAGCGTTGCCTTCGGAGGTAACGGTGAGCGCTTGAGCGAGCTTGTCGATGCTGGCATCCTTCATGCAGTAGGAATCAGCTCCAGCCGCAAACGCAGCAAGTACAGTATCTTCACTGTCTTGGAGCGTCATGATCAGGATCTTCGTGTGCGGCGATTCTCCTTCGGCTTGCAATTGCTTAAACTCGTTGGTCAGTTCAATTCCGGTCATATCGGGCAGCCCTACGTCCACGATCGCAATGTCAGGCTGTGCCGTTCGCAGGAGCTTTAAGCCGGACTTAGCATCTCTGGCATCTCCAACGACTTCAAAGCCTTCCCGTTGTTGTAGTGCCGCACGGATGCCAACCCGCGTAAGGTCATGGTCTTCAATTAGAATTACTCGGATTGTACTCATTGCCAAGCCTCAAACATTGTTATGGAACAGTAGAGCGTTTTTTTTATAAACCATTATCTGCCGGATGTAGATATCAAATTTTTCCGAAGCCCCTTTTAACTCATCAGAAAATTCTACGGTGATTGGCATCTAAGGTCGATCTACCTTTAGATATTTCTATTATCTCAGAACGTCTGTCTAGAGATAGGGATTTATCCCAATAGTGCAATGAAGAGGTAGATTTCTCATCTTGCTAAGGGCGGAGACGATACGTTTCTTAAGGTTTGCTTCTGAATTCAGGAGTATTTCGATTGACAGTGAACTTTTGGGAGACCGCCTCTTGCAGCATCTGTTGAGATAGAAACCCCTGAGACAAAATGAAATCGTGAAATTCTTGAGGATTAAACCGAGATCCGAGCGCCGTCTCGACCTGCGATCGCAGCTGCATAAATCGCTGGTAGCCATAGAAATATCCAGGCGCATGACCCGGTAATCGAGCGGTGTAGCGCTTGATTTCTTGATCGGCAAAGAATGGTGAAAATCCGGCGTCCTCGGTCAGGACTCGAACTGCCTCTGCGGTGGTGATTCGATTTAGCTGAAGTTCTGGCTCTAAAAAGGCGCGAGCCGCCCGGAGCAATTGAAACTGAAGGGAAATAAACCGCCCTTCGATCGGCATGTAGGGCTGTATGATTTCCTCGGCATACGTGGCCCATCCTTCGTGATTGGCAGTATTGTAGGCAAACTCGGTACGCGCTTTTGACAAGCCTCGATCTTGAATCGTTGTAAATTGTAAATCGTGTCCGGGTCGGCCTTCGTGGGCAGTCAGTGTCCAAGCGACAGCGGGATGAGTGAAATCATCGTAAGGACGCGACTGTTTTTTAGGTTGCAGCACGGGCAGAATGAACGTGCCGCCCTGTTCGCTTTTTCTCGATCTGCCGGGATAGTATTGCGGAACCGGGAAGGACGCATTTTCTTGAGCGGTGGCAAGGCGAATGTTCAGCGATCGCTTTGGCAAGGTGACGAGGTGTTCACGGCGAATGATCGCTTCGATATCCTTCTCGCGCTGCTGGTAATGCCGCAGCGCGTCCTCAGCAGAAAGCTGGTTCTGCTTTAGCGCTCCAATCACTTCTCGATACCCAGTTGCCTTGAGTTGTTTTTGCCGAGCGACCTGCGGCGCGATCGCTTCCATTTGCGCCTGGACTTGTTTAAAGCTGGAGCGAGCTTGACTAATCAAATCGTTAACCGGAATGTCAATGCCTTTTTCTTGAAGCTTAAATGCATAAATTTCGGCGGGGAGACGAAAATCAGTCCTAGCTTTGGGTAAGACTTCGCGCCGAATAAAGGTGTCATACTCTAGTAGCTGAGATTTAAGTTTGGCGTAAGTGGTTTGATAGTCTGATATTTTCTGTTGTTCAAAAAGTTTCTGAAGCTTGTCGAGATGTGTTGCTGCGCTCTTTAAGTCAGATTCGAGTTGAGATTTCTCTGGAAAATAGGTTTCTGATTGGTTCAATCGATCGCGGATGCGTTGCTCTGCTCGTGCGATTAGCGATGGCGTTCCGGCTGCTTCTCCTGCATACTGTTTCAGTTGCGTTAGCGCCATCTGTTTCGTTTTAGATGAACTCGACTCTCGAAATGCATCTCTAAAACTGTTTGAAATCGCTTGGCTAAGGTTGACATAGGGGAGATTGTATTTCTGATCAAGAAGCTGCGATCGTAGCTCTCGCTGTCCTGCCTCAATTAGAATTGCCAAATCCACTCGCAGATTCTGATCTTTCTCTTGAGCTAATTTCTCTTCTAGTGTCTGTACCGTTTGACGAATGCGTTGCTGTTGGCATTCCACAAAGCTTGGATTGAGCGTTAACAATTCTTCGCTGACAGCAAACTCTCCGCGACATGCTTTTGCTGTTTCTGCCTGTGAGAGCAACGCTGCGTATTCATTGCTGCGCTTGATCCAAGGCGAGGTTGCGATCGCAGGACGACGGACAGAATAGATCAACACACATGCCACACACGTGAGCAGCGAAAGCCCTACAAATCCGGCTTTGCGAGCTTTAGCCGATCGAAACCGATTGAAATGAATCATGGTAGACCGTAATTTGCAGTTTGCTATTTTAGCAACGCCTCGTCAGGCAAATTCAGGCGTTACTAAAGATTTGTCTATAAAAAATTGTCTATAAAAATTGACTGAACAAGCCCTCAAAGTACTTCTGAAGGTTTGGCGTAATTGCTGTAAAACAGATGTAAAGACTGTCAGTATCTGCTGCCTTTTGTGAAACTTTAGCATAGAAATCTTCACTCCTCTCTGGGGCTAATATGTTGAGTTTAAGAGTGGTTGATTCAGAGAATAATGGCTGTAGCTCCGAACGATTAACGTGCAATTCGGCTCCTTTTTGTGACAGTCGAATGAGTTTTCCATAAAAGAGCCTGTCTCCAACGTGTTTTCCCTCTACCAGGGCAAACTGAAGCGGAATGCCTTCGGGTAATTGAACAAATGTTTCCTCTTCTTTTGGCAGGTATAAATTGTAGAATCCGGCAATTCCAGCTATGTCGTAAACTGCGATCGCTTGCTTAAATCCTTTCGGCTGAACATTCAATCGTTTGTTAATTCTAACGTTTGAGCCTGCTTCAGTTAACGTTTGCTGAGAAACGAGAATTTGGCCTCCCTGAGTGTACGATTCGATGCGATAGGCTAGATTAACTGGACTGCCGACAATGCCGTATTTCGTTCGTTTTTCTGATCCAATATTTCCAACGACGACTTCTCCCGTGTGAATTCCAATTCCCATTTCTAAA
Source organism: Myxacorys californica WJT36-NPBG1 (assembly GCA_019359315.1). GTDB lineage: Bacteria > Cyanobacteriota > Cyanobacteriia > Leptolyngbyales > Leptolyngbyaceae > Myxacorys > Myxacorys californica. The sequence goes on along the minus strand of JAHHHO010000009.1, from coordinate 40,942 downwards.
TGCGGAACGTCAAAGGGTTTTAGTTTTTCATTCACCGCTCCCATGGCTAGCTGCATAGCACAGGCACACGCGATCGCTCTTAGGGCATCATTTTCTTTGGCAATTGGTGCGCCAAATAACACCAAGATGCCGTCGCCCATAAACTCATCAATCGTTCCCTCGTAATGATTGATTACATCTGCCATGTGTTCTAGATAGAGATTGAGAATCTGAATCACTTGTTCTGGGGAGAGCCGTTCAGATAACGCAGTAAAGCCGCGCAAATCAGAGGTGAGAATCGTGATGTTGCGGCGATCGCCGCCCAGTTTTAAGCCTTCAGGAGTTTCAAGCAAATTGGCAACGATGCTATCGCTTAAGTAGCGTCCAAACACTTGACGAATTAAACCATTTCTTTTTTCTAAATCAACATTCGCCTGCGCTAAATCTGCCGTTCGTTCTCTGACTCGCCCTTCTAACTCTCGGGTAGTCTGACGCTGTTTTCCAATCACTAACGTAATGCCTGACAGTCCTAAAACCGAGATTCCGCCTAAGGTAAAAAACGTCTCCGTCAGATTTCGGTTGGTCTTATTTACCAAACTATCTAACGATTGAGTCACTTCCCACACGCCGCCTATATTGCCGACCTCCCAATCTTTTTTAGGGCTGTCAGGATGGGTATTATGGCAAGCAACGCAGGTCGGTTTCATTAAACTGGCTTCGGCATATCGCAACGAGGTATGATCGCCGTGACGCTCGAGACGAGTAAATTGCTGCCTCGGATTTTTTTTGAGAAAGTCGATCGCATCCCGCTCGAACGCATCTTTAGCCCCACCTTGGGCTTTGCGGGACGGAAACGGAAAATCGCTATACAGCCGAAAGGCTAACTCATTGTTCTTGTCGGTGACGCGCTTGCCAAGCTCGATCGCAAAGGTCGATGGCAGCGGAATGGCTCCTTGCTTAGTCAAGTACGTATGCGTGACGTCAACTCCTTTGATCGCTTTGGCGCGATCGACCGCCGCATCACTGTAGAGATTAATCGCTTCATTAAACGACTGCGTGTACAAAACTGCATTTTGAGTCGCTTGCGCTTCAATCAGGCTCGATGAGAGACGCGACATGTTCGATAGCGCAACCCCAACCCCGATACAGAACATCAGCGTCAACACTAGAATGATTCTCTTTAAGAGAAGTTGACGCAGCCGTTTCCAACCTTGAGCAATTAATCGATCCATAGCAAAATTAATTAACCCAGAAGGGAAAGAGTTAGCGATTAGCGCAGAGCGCAATACAGACGGAACTGTGAGGACACATAGTTGTCTTAATTGTTACAGAATTCCTGTTAAAACCGAAGATTAGATCGGAAAGTTTAAGGTTTTACCATGAGTATGATAAAAAGACTTTGCGAACCGTTTTCTTGAAGAATTGCACCTCTGGTACTCATGACACTTTCGCGCTCTAGACCCACGGATCGAAGGCTCTAAGTTTAGTTATTTCTGCATTTTTGAATCATGGATCTTGAACAAGCTCTTGCCTTTACCGACCAGCTAGTGTTTGCGAAAGTAGGGACGCATTTAAGCGATCTTCAGCAAGCGATGCTGCGCGAGTCGTGGTCTTGGCAACGGCAAAGCTATGACAAAATCGCGGATACCTACGGTTATTCGCCGACCTATTTGAAGCATGATATTGGTCCTAAACTATGGCGGCTTTTATCTTCTGTTTTGGATGAGAAAGTTAACAAAACGAGCTTTCGAGCCGCGATCGAACGGCGCTTTCAAGCGGCGGCAACGCTTCAAGAGCCGGCTCAAGCTCTAGGTCTGGTTGAAGTGCCGATTCAACCCATCCAGCGCTCTTCCCGTCAAGATTGGGGAGAACAAATTGATATCAGTTTTTTCTATGGGCGTGAGGCAGAATTAAGTCAACTCCAGCAGTGGATTCTCGATGAGCGGTGTCGATTGGTCGCGATACTGAGCATGGGTGGAATGGGAAAAACATCGCTGACGATGAAGTTGGCGCAGCAATTGCAGCCGCAGTTTGAGCGGGTGATCTGGCGATCGCTCCGCAATGCGCCGCCGCTCGTAGACCTGTTAGCGGATTGGTTGCACGTTCTATCTGACGTAGAGGTTGCTGATGCGGAACCCGTTGCGGGAAAGTTGTCGCGGCAGTTGGCCCAACTGTTGACCCAACTGCGATCGCAGCGCTGTCTTCTGATTCTCGACAACGTTGAAACCGTTTTGCCAGATCCGGGAGCGACTGCTAGCCCTCACCACAATTGCAGCGACAATTCAGAATTGAGTGGATACGAAGGATATGGTGAACTCTTTCGGCAAATTGGAGAAACCCTGCATCAAAGCACTCTAGTGTTAACGAGCCGGGAGAAACCTCAAGACATTAGCGTTCTAGAAGGCGCAACGTTACCTGTGCGCTGCTTTTATCTCAGCGGGTTGCAACCGCGCGACGGACAGGCGTTACTTCAGTTAAAAGGGGCGTTTCGAGGGACAGACAAGGAGTGGAACCGATTGATTGAGGGCTATTCTGGCAATCCTTTAGCCTTAAAAATAATTGCGACCACAATTCAGAATTTATTTGATGGCAGCATTTCTGATTTTCTACAGCAAGATACCTTTGTCTTCGGTACCATCCGATCGCTGATTGAACAGCAGTTTGAGCGGCTATCGGAGGCTGAAAAAACGGTGATGTATTGGTTGGCGATCTATCGAGAGTCGGCAACGTTTTCAGACTTGCGATCGGACATTTTCCCGCCGATTGTGCCTCAAGCATTGATGGAAATTCTCCAACTGTTGGAGCAGCGATCGCTCGTCGAGCGAACCGCCGCTCGATTCTCACTGTTGCCGCTCATGTTGGAGTATGTCAGCGATCGCTTGATCGATCACGTGTGTCAAGAACTCAAATCCGGTCTTGCTTCGCAAGCTTGTCTTGTGAAACGCCACGCTTTGCTAACGTCGCAGGCAAAGGACTACATTCGAGATACCCAAATTCGCTTGATTCTGGCTCCCATCCTCAGGCGGTTAGAGGCAGATCTGGCAGGTCAAATTGATCTTAAAACGCTTTTTACCCAGAGCTTGAAAACGCTACAAGGAAAATCATCGCTTGAAACCGGATATGCGGGTGGAAACCTTTTGAATTTACTCTGTCAATTGACTTCCCGTTTAGAGAATTTAGACTGTTCTAATCTAAAAATTTGGCAGGCTTATCTAAAAAATGTAGAACTTCATGATGTTGATCTTTCGGATTCCGATTTATCTCACTCTATTTTTACTGACACATTAGGCATTATCTTTAGTGTTGCCTTTAGCCCAGACGGAGCGCTGCTGGCGACCGGAGATGCAGAAGGTGGATTGCGGTTGTGGGATGTTGCAAACGGGACGCTGTTGTTGAACTGTAGCGGTCATGTCGGGTGGATTTGGGCGATCGCATTCAGCCCGGACGGTCAAACGTTAGCAAGCTGTAGTAGCGATAAAACCATTCGCTTATGGGATCTGCACACGGGTCACTGCCTAAGCGTTCTAGAAGGGCATACGGGTTCTGTGTGGTCAGTCGCGTTTTGTAGCGACGGCAAGACATTAGCAAGCGGTGGCGATGAGTCAACCGTCAGGCTTTGGGATATCAGCACGGGTAACTCTCAACTTCTACCAGGACATACCGGACGGGTACTTTCTGTTGCCTTTAGCCGTGATGGTCAGACGTTAGCGAGTGGAAGTGACGATCGCAGCCTGCGCCTCTGGTCGATGCACACCAAAGATTGCCAGCAGATCTGCGAAGGACATCGCGATCGCATCTGGTCAATTGCCTTTTTGGATGACACGACTATCGCCAGTGGCAGCGCCGATCACACCATCAATCTCTGGAACTGTAAAACTGGAGCGTGTTCGAAAACCTTGCAGGGGCATCGCGATCGCGTTCGTTCAATTGCATTTGATCCTGCCTCTAACCGTCTCATTAGCGCCAGCGACGATCGCACCATCCGAGTCTGGGATTTAGCCACAGGAGACTGTCTGAGCAGCTTGCGAGGACACACAAACGCTATTTTTTCACTCTCCCTTAATCGAGACGGCAAAACTCTAGCCTCGGGCAGCACCGATCAATCGGTAAAGCTTTGGAATTTACCTACGAGCCAATGTCTAAAAACCCTGAGCGGCTATACAAACTCTATTTTTTCGATTGCGTTTAAAGCAGATGGGCAACAGCTTGTGAGTGGCAGTACTGACCAAACCGTAAGGCTTTGGGACACCTCTACAGGGACGTGCTTGAACACGTTTCAAGGACATCGCAGCTGGGTTACGTCCGTTGCGTTTCATCCAAATGGACAGTTACTTGCGAGTGGGAGTGTCGATCGCACGATTCGACTATGGGATCTTACAACAGGGCAGTGTCGATTACTTGAAGGACATGTAAACTGGGTTCAATCGGTAGTCTTTAGTCCCGATGGTCAATTTCTCGCCAGTGGTAGTGATGATCAGACTATCCGCATCTGGGCAGTCGATACAGGAGTGTGTCTTCAAACGTTGCAGGGTCATACGAGTTGGGTGTGGGCAGTGGCATTTAGTCCCGATGGAACGCTGCTCGCTAGCAGTAGCGAGGATCAAACCATTCGGCTTTGGTCAATGCAGACTGGAGCCTGTCTTCATACCTTACAAGGACATACCGGACGGGTTCAATCGATTGCCTTTCATCAGGATGGTGAAGTGTTAGTCAGTGGAAGTGGTGATGAAACTGTGCGGCTCTGGTCAACCACAACAGGACAGTGCCTTAATATTCTGGAGGAGCATCAGAATAGCGTTTGGTCGGTTGCCTTTAGTCCCGATGGTGAAACCCTTGCCAGTGGTAGCTTAGATCAAACCATAAAGCTTTGGCAGATGGAGACAGGAGCGTGTCTAAAAACGTTGCCCATGTTGACGCAAACGGTACGGACTGCGATCGCGTTTCATCCTGACCCAAATTGTGCGGCAATTGCCAGTGGTAGCCAGAGTGGAACGATCACGATTTGGGATACTCAAACGGGTCACTGCTTAAAAACCTTAGCTCCAACTAAGCCTTATACCGGAACAAATATCACTCGTGTTACGGGGATTACGATTGCTCAGAAGTCTGCCCTGGTCGGCATGGGCGCGATCGAATCCTAAATGAATTCCATAACTTCCATCCATTCAATGCGACCTTAAAAACCTCCATAACTTTCCTCAACTTATCCTCATCGACGCTCCTTGAGATCCGCAATAGAGTGATAGTGTCCTGAAAAAGACAGGGTTTCAAACCCAGTCAACTAAACCCGACTCCACACTGAAAGCTTTCGACAACACTTAATAAAGAGCATTTTGATACATCCATTAATGCTCAATAACAAGGGCAAATCGTCCTCAGCTTTGTGTTGTCGTGCTGCTCATCCATCTGACTGACTCACTCTGACTGACTCACACTTATTACTCACAAGGAGCATCAATTATGGCTTACACTAACGCACAATTCCGCAGCATTCTTAACGGTTTAGGGTTTGGCTACGTTCCAGAAGGTGAACTGACCGATCCCATATCAACTGACAACAACCCACTGATTGATCGAGTTACCCGTGATGCGATCGAAGACTTTCAAAAATATTTCAATCTTCAAGTAGACGGTATTGCGGGTGCAAAAACGATGGCGATGGCAGAGCGACAAATGCGAGTACTTCAGGCAGAACTGAACCAAGTCGTGGGAGCTAACCTACCAAAAAATCAGCCGTTTTATGGACCCCGTACGATCTCAGCTATTAAGGAGTTTCAACGACGTTATGGATTTGTTCCCGATGGCTTTGCAGTGCTTCCAGTTCGCCAAAAGCTATTGGCAGTGTCAAAACCGCAAGGGGTCACGCATTAAATAGCTCAAATTCTTGTTTTATAAAGCTGAAGAATTCACGATCGCTCCTACTCCGGTAGGAGCTTTTTTGCTGTGTTGCTATCAGTTTGATTGATAAAGTTTACGATTCACCTTAACTCTTATAGCGAGCTTATCTTAACAAGCTCCATAACTTTTCTCAACTTATAGTTATGGTGGCATTGCAGAAAAACTAATACATTAATAGTGTTCTGAGAAACGAAATGACTGAGCCAAATTAACAGGACATCCAATCAAAATCTTGTCATCTAAATAGGAATGAGCTAATCATGAAAGCTGCGATCGTGTCTATTTTGTCTGTTTCTGCTATCACTACACTGTTCGGAATGTTTGGAATTGGAGCAACCGCAAATCGTGCTGATGCATTCTGTATCTATAATGCAACTGATAAGCAAATCTACTTTCAACAAGCAGAATGGAAGGGGATGTCTAAAACCATTAAGGCTGGCGATAATGGCTGCTGCAATTGGCAGACCAAAGATTGCAATCCTAGTAAGAAGCGCGATCGCATGCTAGATGTTGCTTCAATTCGCGTGGTTATTAAACCAAGATTCAATTACGCGGAGTCGGTAGATTGTGGTGTCGAGAAGTACAGTGCAATCGGAGGTAGCAGCATAGAAGCGAAACTTCAAGCTGGAGGCTATTGGACAGTCGAGAAAAATAAAAACTTCAACCCCAGCCAAAAGTACGGTTCGCAAAATCCTCCCTATTTAGTGAACTCCTGGAGCTATGACCATAGGCTTCTGAGTACCTATATTTGCCCAGTAGAGCGTAAAGGCAAACCTGGGCTACTAGATTTTCTCGATTAATAGATTTCCTCTAAGAAGACATGCAATCACATTAATGCTGTTTTTGCTTACTAAAACTTGCGATCGCTCCTACTCCGGTAGGGGCTTTTTTCATTAATTCTGAACCTAATGGTCGTTCAAAACTTGCTAATTCATCCTAATTTTTCTAGCAAACTTACCTAACGCGCTCCTTAACTTTCCTTAATTTATAGTTATCGACCCGCATCAGATAAGCCAGTAAATTGAAAGTGTTCTGAGAGAAACGGTTGCTCATCAATTAACAAACCAGACAACATCTCAGAAAAATCTTTTATTACAGATACCAACCTCACGAAGGAGCTTCAATCATGTCTGCAATTCAATTCTTCAAATCTCGGAAATCTCTAGCAGTTTTCGCACTCTTAAACATTAGCATTCCTATGTTTACACTTGTAGGAGCACGGGCTGCACACGCAGACTCTAACTTCGTTCAATGCGTTCCTGCAATGGGCATCAATGTCTGTGTTGAGGCAAATACGAGTGACTATTCTCTTTACACTCAGTCAGGGTCACTCACCAGTCAAAAAGTTGTCCTTCCGGTCGAAGGTGGCTGTCCGGTGTTTGGTGCAATGGACACTGCCAAGGGTCATCTTCGGGTAGAAGGATGTGTTACTCCTTTCTCAAGACCGCCACAATTACAGGGGGTTGCTCAAGTTTGTAATGCAGGCAATTGCCAAAGAGAAGCGATTACGTTGAATTTTCCAAATCGCACCATGTTGTCAGACGATCGCCATCTGGGTGCGAAGGGATATGAGTATTATTTGGATGGTGAGCTAGTTGCAAGATCGCCGAATTGGTCGCGCCAAGATTCAGTCACTCATTTAGAGTTAGCGAAGAAAACATATCCTAATCGAAAAGTCGAAGGCTATTTTGACGGTCAAAAGATTGGCTATGAATTGTTTTGGGATGGCGTGAGAGTTGGATTTGAGCCAAGCTGGAGCCGGGAGCAAGCGATCGCAAACCTGCAACAGAACAAAAAAGCTTATCCCAACAAACGAGTTGAGGGAATTCTCAACGGTCAGAAAGTTGGCTACGAGTTATTTTGGGGTGGAATGCGCGTCGGGTTTGAGCCAAATTGGAATCGGGAGCAAGCGATCGCGAACTTGCAATGGAACAAGAAAGCTTATCCCAACAAGAGCGTGTATGCTCTATTGAATGGCGAAACGGTTTACTTACCTAACATTCCTGTCACCAGACCAACTAGCAGCCGATAGTAGGCTCTACATCCTGTTAGAGGAACTGTTTCAATTTTATACACCGTGACTTGATCTAAAGCAGCTAGTTAACCTAGCTGCTTATAGCCTTCCGTACATGCTTTGCAGCGAAGGCGCTTCCTGTTTAACTTGCTACCTGCTCTGCCACCTCTGACAACCGCACTTGCTCAACACAAGGCGTACAGCCTAACCATTGACGAGAAATCTGAACAAACGGATGAGGATCGCCGCTCACATAAAATCGAGTCGGCTTTGGTGGGCGAGTATGGCGCAGACCCAACACATCTAACTCTTGAGCCGCTGCTAAAACCACATGAGATGCCGGATCAATCAACTGCACTGACTTGGGTACAATCGACCGAATTACAGGAGCCAAGTGCGGATAGTGAGTACAGCCATACACTAAGGTATCAATTTCCTGCTCTAGTAACGGCTGCAAATACTGCTCGACAACTTGGTAAGTATATAGGTCATTAATTCGACCTTGTTCGATTAGAGGGACAAATTCGGGACAGCCGACTTGCCAAACTTGGGCCGTCGCATCGACTTCTAAAATAGCCTGACGGTAGGCATCACTTTGAGCCGTAGCCGGAGTCGAAATCACCCCAATCCGCTTGCCCTTCTGAACTGCCGCCCGCGCACCGGGCAAAATAACACCCAAAATAGGCAATCCCGGAAATTCTTGGCGAACCGTCTCGATCGCTAAAGCCGAACTCGTATTGCACGCCATGATCACCATCTTGACGCGATGTGCCGTCATCCACACCAAGATCTCCCGCACAAATTGTTCAATTTCTAAGCGCGATCGCGTCCCATAGGGCAATCGCGCTGTATCTCCGAAATATAAAATCGATTCGTTTGGCAGTTGGCGATAGAGTTCGCGCAACACTGTTAAGCCGCCCACTCCACTATCAAACACCCCAATCAGATCGGAGCTTTGCGATGAGGCATGGAGCATTGACTCTGCTCGTCTAACCGCATCAGATGTTTGATTCTTCATATTCTAAAGTTTGAACTCCACACCACAAAATAATTCACACCATACGAAATTCTAAGCCTAGGCGCAATTCCCTAAAGGCTCAAGTCTGGTTGTGTTAACGCAAGTATTGAATAATACCCCGGGCGATCGCTTGAGCTAACTGCTGTCGATAACCCGGCGTGGCTAACTTGGGCGCATCTTCTGCCCCCGTTACAAAGCCTGTCTCAACTAAGACAGACGGCATTGAGGTTTTCCGAATCACGTAGAATCGCGCTTTGCGGACGCCGCGATCGCGCGTTCCGGTCGCCTGCAAAATGCTGCTGTGAATCGACTGTGCCAGACCTGCGCCAGACGAGAAGTAGTACGTTTCTAAGCCATTAATATCGGGGCGACTCATACTGATCGCATTGGCATGAATGCTGACAAAAACGGTTGCATTGGCGCGTTGTGCGATCGCCACTCGCGGCTCTAAATCTAAATCTCGATCGTCGGGGCGAGTCAGAATCGCTTGAATGCCCTGCTGCTCTAGCAGCGCCGCTACTTGACGGCTGATATCTAAAACAACATTTTTCTCGTAAATGTTGCCAATGCCGACCGCGCCCGGATCAGGTCCTCCATGTCCTGGATCAATCACCACCACCAAACGACCACTCGGCGTTCGGGTGCGGGGCTGAACCGGATTTGGACGGGTGGCCGGAGGAACAGGAATAGAGGAACCCAGAGTCGGATTTGGGGGAGACAATAAAGCGCTTCGACGGAGCGAGAGCGACACGAGTTGCCGACTGGGCTGATTGGGAGTTCCGACTTGAACACCAGAGGCAGGCGTCATCAAAATCGCCACGTTCGTGTCTTCTTGGCGAATCCGGACTTGCAGCAGGGGACTGTTGCTGGGTAGTTGAGGCCCTCGAATGTTGCTGTCTAGTCTCGCCGATGGAACCGTAATTCGATACGCTCCACTGGCTCTATCCCATCCTGATGTGTAGGTAATGGGCTGATCGGCTCGAATCAGAAGCTGGCTGGCAGCTGCGTCGTATTCCACCGACTGAATTTTGGCAGTTCCCGACTGAGCTTGTGATCCAGGCAACTGGCTCTGCGGTTCCTTTCGCGGCAATTCAGCCGTGGGAATGGAGCTAGACCCAGACGTTTGAGGCAGAACAACAATACCGCCTGTACTGCCCGTGCCGCTCATCGAAGCTTCCCAATTGGGGCTATCGGGAGATAAAGACAATGCCACCCTGACCACAGGCGGCGAGGCTTGAAACTGCGACACCTGCAATCGGCTCACTCCATTCTGGTTTACCGATAAATCGCGAGGATAAGCGCTGGAAGAGAGTGTTGCTCCGTAAATATCAATATACATCTGGCGGCGATCGCCGCTTCTCAGCGATCGGATCTGCGCTTGCCCTTCTGTTGTCCGCAAAAAGAAACCGTCTTGGGTTGCCTGAATGCTTTGAATCTGAATGCCTCCGCGACTGATCAGGGGTCGATTGCTGCTTGGAGGGAGACTCCTGAGAGGAGGACGACTGATTGCTGATGACGGCAGTTGCGTTATTTCCGAATTAGTACCCGCAAATTGAGGTGTTGGGACTTGCACCGACCACTGCTGAGCCGTTGTTCCGCGAAATTTTACTTGCGCCGGGTCAAGTGTATAGCCCGGAGCAAGTTCCATCACGATCCGAGTCGTTCCTCGCTCAAATTGTCCTACCCGCACAGAGCGAACCGCCCCTCCATAGGACTGGGTGACAGCAGGACGCCCCAAAGTCGTTCCGGGCAGATCGATAATTAGCCGCGTCGGATCTGCAATCAGTTGTGCTCTGGGCTGTACCCCGTCATCGGTTGTAAAGTCGAGGCGATTTTGAGCCGCATCAAACCGCCAAGATTGTAGTCTCGCTGCCTCGGCAGGCGAGGTTAGGAAAAAGAAAACAAGGGGTAATAAAGAATATAAATAAGAATTTAGCCCTCTCCAGTTTCGTTGATTGTTGACCTGATCGCGTTTCAATGTCGTTCTCCTTGTGTGCATCGCGTCGCCCTGCTTTGAACCTGCAAATACTCAAACCCACGCTTTCAATTGCTACATTTGGTGCAGAGTCTTAGCTAGAAATAGCGAGGCGAAATGATGAATGATTGCCTCAGTTAAAGCGCCGCATTTTCCCTATTTAGTCTTCTCACACACACGATTAATAGTTGCTGTGTCCTCTGATAGACAAGCTCTGATCTATCGAAGCTAACGATTTAGGGCAGCCGTGAACCAAAACTTGAGATCAGATTGGTCATTCAAAAATAACCTTCCCAATATTCACCGCAACTGCACCCTATTCTGGAAATTCTGCTTAGCTAAGCAGAATTTTAAGCTCTCGAACGGTGCAGACGTAAAGATGAACGCTGAAGTTGCGCAAAGGCTGGACAAGCGCTTCAATGACTGCTGGCATAAGAATTTATGGCTAATTGAGACACGTTGAGAGCCTGAGAGTGTTTCTACCGATGGGTACGGCAGTGAGCGATTTGGCTACAGCATTTTAATATAGATGCTTAAGAATCAAACTATTTTCTGGAGTTCATGGTTCTAATTGCAAAGAAATTATAAAGATGAGATTGGCCCAGAGCGCAACTTTGGAAGAGCTGATGTGGCGCAGCGCTACTTTGTTCAGCTGCTGAGCGCTCTGGGATGTGCATTGTACCTAGTCATCCTGTTGAACAATGCCTGGTTCTAGAACTTCAGAGGGGGCAACTCCTTGAATGGCAAGGTCGTCCTCTTGTCCTACAGAGTCACCGTTAGTAAAGACAACCCGTAATAGGGGTGGCGCTAGAAACGTAGTCAAAATCACCATCACAATCACGGCGGCTTGCAGGGCTTCGGGTAATGTTCCAGTCGTTGCACCAACTGAGGCAAACACTAAGCCCACCTCGCCCCTAGGAATCATCCCAACCCCGATCGCGAGTCGATTTAGCTCTGGTTGTCCAAAAATAGTAAATCCGGTGACAACTTTACCCGCGATCGCAACCGCGACCAAGAAGGCAGCCATAATCAATCCTTCGCGATTGCTGGGCACAAATGGATTGAGGACGCTCAAATCGGTGCGTGCGCCAACCACGACAAAGAAAATGGGCACAAGCATATCTGAGATAGGCGCAACTTGTTCTTGCAGCTCGGTGCGCTTCTCGGTTTCTGCCAAAATCAACCCCGCCGCAAATGCCCCTAAGATGGCTTCTAGCTGGATTACAACCGCAACATCCGCTAAAACAAAGGTCAGAACCAGGGCAGTGATCAACAGCTGTCCCCGCGTTCTCAATTCGTTTACAAGCGATACCAGAAATGGATTGAGCAGGAGTCCGAGCCAGAGGCTGCCGATCAGAAAGACGCCAGCGCTCACAATCAAATAAATAACGTTCCCAATTTCGACTTGTCCGGTCTTTGCCAAACTCGCGACCACGGCAAGTACAATGATGCCCAACACGTCGTCTAAGACGGCTGCCCCGATGATAATTTGTCCTTCTTTAGAATTGAGACGCTGAATTTCTGCCAGCACCCTGGCTGTAATGCCGATGCTGGTGGCGGTCAGTGCTGCCCCTGCAAAAATGGCTGGAACTGATGAAACGCCGAATATCAGCATTAGACCGGCTGTGCCTAACGCAAACGGAACTGCTACTCCCACGACCGCCACGATCGCGGCTTGCGGTCCGACTCGAATCAGTTCTTTAAGATCAGACTCTAACCCAATCTCAAACAGCAGAATGATCACACCCATTTCTGCCAAGGTCGAGAGGACTTCGCTCTGCACCTCAAAGGTTTTGGTGAGCGCGGCTGGGTCAAGATGAGCCGTTAGTTGCAATAGCTGCATTACCATCGACTGACTCGCTGTTAGATCAACGCTTGGAAAGACGAGTAAGTGCAGCGCAGAAACGCCAACCAAAACGCCCCCTAGAAGCTCCCCTAGAACCGCCGGTAGCTCGATACGTGCGCAAATTTCGCCGCCAATTTTGCTAGCTAGGTAAACCACGATTAGGCTCAGCAACACGCCTGCCAAAACAAGGGAACCACTTTCTGGCTCGGCATTCGCGACAATTGGCGACAGGATTTGAACTGGAGTGGAGAATAGTGACGAGAAATTATTCATCAGTCAAAGCAGTAACACTGATTCCCATGGTACAGACTCTGTAACATTTCTCAATGCCCACATTTCTCCATCCCTACAGGAAGTCTGACTAGACAAACACGCGATGCTGCAATGAGGGCATCTGCCGCCGGACTTGCTCAAGGCGAGTTGGCCTAATTTCGGCGATCGCAACCCCCACCTCTTCTCCCGCATCTGCCAAAATCATGCCCCAAGGGTCAATAATCATTGCGTGTCCGTGAGACTGCCGTACGGCATTGTGGCGACCCGTCTGAGCGGGAGCAATCACATAGCAGGTATTCTCGATCGCTCTAGCTTGTAGCAACACTTGCCAGTGGTCTTTGCCCGTGTATGCCGTAAACGCAGCGGGAACAAACAGCACTTCTGCCCCTAACTGAGACATCTGACGGTAAAGTTCTGGGAACCGCACGTCATAGCAGACCGACAGCCCCAAACTGCCCAATTCTTTAGACGGGTAAATCGGTGGAACCCGCATTCCAGCTAAAACCGTTTCTGATTCACGATAGGTGTTGCCATCGGGCACATTCACATCAAACAAGTGAACTTTCTCGTAGCGGGCTAGTTCTTGACCGTTCGGGCCAACCAACAGCGCCGTATTGTAAACCTTACCATTGCCGACCGGAACCGGAAACCCGCCGCCTAAAATCGTGATCTGAAAGCGTTGTGCGACGGTTTTGAGAAATTTCTCGCTTTCCTGCGCGATCGCGTCGGCTTGGGCCATTTTCGCCACTTCATCACCGAGAAACGAAAAGTTCTCCGGCAGCGTCACGAGTTCTGCCCCTCGTCGGACGGCAACATCGATCAATTCTTCTGCCTGAACCAGATTCTTTTGCAAATCTGGCAGACTGTTCATTTGAATGGCGGCGGCAAAGTAAGACTTCATGGATTTCACTCAGGCTCAGAAAAATGAGTAAAGCTCTATATTGTATCGGCTTCTAAAGCGATAGAAACATCTGTCGGGCAACAAATTCACTGCAACCCTAAAGCAAACTTGAGAACTGAAGTGCCCGACTTGAAGTTACTTTACTACGTTAAGCACGATGTTAAGCTCGATTGGAGTGACTTGATCTTCGCATTGAGAAACAAACCTATTTTTTATCGGTTTGCGGCGTGCTAGAGTCATGGCCCAAAACAGCTTGAGTGAGGGTAGACACGAGGCTAATGAGTGCTGCGGTGAACATGACGAGCATTAGCATCGCTAACGCCGCAAATGGGGAAAAGATCAGAGTGCAAAGTAAAACGATCAGAATGAAAGATGCGATCGCGTTATTCATAGAAACCAACTCCACAAAAATTCTACATTTACTCTAAAAAAAACTTCTTCAATTAACCTCTAACGTGAGCAGCATTTTGATTAGGTTTTGCTCAGTTATTGAAGAAATATTCTGTTACGACGATGGACTTTAATTCGAGGTATGATGGCAGACATCATCTCGCCCTAAACTCTCTCGGTGTAGAGATTTCAAGTCGTTCACGCTTCACTCAAACGGCGAGATACTGATTTTACTTGAGTTATAAACCCGGCAAAGTCGTTATGAATGAATGGCAAAAAGACTGGTCTGAAATGCTAGACACGATGGCAGGACACATCGGAGATTTTTTCGCTGAAGTGGCTCAAGATATGACGGAAGTTGCAGAGACATTTATCGTTCTTTCTGAAGAAGTCTCAACACAACTTAATAACGTTTTTACTGACGAAATTGAGCAATACGTAACAGAGTTGGTTAGCCCCGTTCTAGAAGCCTACTTCGGCATCGAAAGTATGGTCGGGGAAGCCACTCAACCCGTATTTCAAACCGTCGATCCATTGCTCAAACAGCATTTAGGGTGCGTGGGCTGTCGTCACTTCCACGGACAGGTGTATGGCGATACCCTGTTGGTGTGCGGAATGCATCCCTATGGCATTGGCGAAGGTGTAGAAACTTGTCCTGACAAAGAAATGACTGTTTGGAAGTCACCCGGATTCTCGTCTGAAAATCAGTTCTCTTTTGGCTCAGACGAAGACTGGTAGCCAGGAAGCTAGGACAAAAAATTGGGCTGGATGTATGTTGTACATCCAGCCCAATCAAAAGCAGAATTTAGACTTAGACAAGCTTCAAATTAGGATATTCTGCCAACACATCATCGCGGGTCAACACATCCCCTTCAGCTTGCGGCGTCCATAGCACTTCAAGAGCTAGAAGCTGATCGCCAGAGACACTACCCAACTGGCTCAGGGCACGCTTCAGGTCATCAGAGCTATTAATCGTGGGAAGCTGTAACTTGCCCTGAGTGCCGACTAACAGGGTGACGACAATATACTCACCCGGTGCTTCAGCTAACGCACCGCCTCGCTCAGCCACTGTCAACGCGCTGCTCTCTTGAGAGGCTTGCTTCAGTTGGTCATTCACGTTAGACAGAGTTTCTGCCGTAAACTTGCTCCGCTCAGACAAAGCTAGACGATTGAATTCTGCACCGGCTGCTTCTAACCGAGCTTGATGAGCTTCCGATGCGCCATACACCCAGTATTGGGGGTGACGCAGTAGCGAAAGAGTCGTCTCTTGCAACACTTGTGCCAGCCCTTCGGAGGAGTCAGTATCGGCACGTTGAGCGATGCGATCGAGGTCTGTTTGCAAACTCCGAGCTTGAGCTAACAAGCCAACTTGGACTTTCGCAACCGAAACAGATGGATTGGTCGTGTAGTCTAAATCGCTGCCTTCTGTCGCCCGTCGGAAGCTTTGCAGCAGAAAGCCTGCGATCGAGATGAAGATAAACAGGGTGAATAGGCTGCCACCGCCGCCGAAGAACGGGAAGTAGAGGAAGGGGAAGAACCCACCGCCGCCACCGGGATAGTAGCTGCCACCACCAGGGTATCCACCGCCAGGATAGCTGCCTCGACTAGGCGTGAAGGTACGGCTAGGCGCTCTAAAAGAGCCTCCACCGATGCGACCACCCGTCCCCGCCGCAAGCGCACCATCAGCATGACCGAGTGTCAGCGTTAGAACCAACCCCAGCGCAATTAGGGGGCGGATGAGTGATTTAAAGAAAGATTTTGGTGTTTTCATAGCGTAGTCCCATTTAGCTCGCCTAGACAAAATGCTTGTTGTTCTAAACGTTAAGCTTTATACCTTGTTACAGTGTTTTAAGCTTTTCTACTCCTCTACTGTATCGCCTTCTATAGGGGTTGAAAATGCCTTAAGTAGTAGGTTTGAGGGGAGATTACCGTACTAAAAGAGGTGGACATGAGCGTGCTAACCACCGCCGACGATCGTCACGATTTCTAAGCGATCGCGCTCCTTGATTTCGGTTGTATCCCAGTACTGCCGATGCAAGATTTCGCCGTTGTATTCTACGGCGACAAGTCGAGGGTTTAAGCCGAGTTGCTCCAGAAAATTTGGCAGATGCAGATTTGGCTCACAGGTTTTAGATTCACCATTCACCTGAAGTGTGATTTGCTCAGACATGCGCTGGTTCTCCCTCACTACTTTTCTTCTCTCTACGTCCACGGATCAGTTATTGAATTTTGCTTTACAAAGTTGGGTGTTTGAAACCGACGTTTTTGCTCGAGTTGCGCCATGAAATATTGCACTGCTAGCGTCGGTTGCTCTGCTGCCATAATCGCCCGGACAACAGAAATGCGTTGCGCCCCAGCAGATAGAACCTCGTGGACATTATTGGCGTCAATGCCCCCGATCGCAAACCAAGGAATTGGACACTCTTCTGTTGCATGCCGCACATACTCGAGTCCGGCGGCGGGTCTGCCTGCCTTGGTTGGCGTTTCATAGACGGGACCGACGCCAACATAGTCTGCGCCTTCTTGAACAGCGCGGTAAAGATCATCGGCACTGTGTGTGGAACGTCCGATTAGCCGCTGAGACCCTAGCATCTGACGGGCTAATTCTATCGGCAAATCGTCTTGTCCGAGGTGAACGCCATCGGCATCGACAGCTAGGGCTAAATCGATGCGATCGTTAACAATAAATAGCGCTCCGTACTCGTGGCACAGCCGCCGCAATGTCCGAGCATTACTCAGTCGCGTCAAATCATCTGAGTCTTTGTCGCGATATTGAACAAGGCTGAGTCCTCCCTGCAACGCCGACTCCACCGTTGCAAACAGCGTTTCAGAAGGCGACGTGACCAAATACAGCAGAGACTGACGCAGCTTTTGATGCCGATGCTGTGCCATCAGTTGGCTTTCAAGCGTGTAAACCTGATAGCGCATTTGTTTGAGCGATGCAGCCATATCTTGGCTGTAGACTTTGCCGTATTCTTCTAACACCCGCAGCGCTTCTTCGACGCGGCAAAAATTAGCCTGCAAGACTTGCTCAATTGTGCCTCGCGTGGCTTCGTTGGGATGCGTTAATTCTGTACCCGGATCGTCTGGGGTGTTGCGCGCCGATCGCAGATCGCTGTGATGCCAAGTGGCGAGTTCTTGTCGTAAGTGTTTGCACTGATTGGTGAAGTGAGAGTGGTTCAGGCCAAACCGACACCATTCTTCTATCACCCGCAATCCTTCACGGGCGCGATCAAGATTGGCATCCAAAATTCGGTATAAAGCAGGTTGCATAGATGGGAGAACGGGCTCTGTTTTGTCCATTGGCGCAAACCGATTAATGTTTCATCCTAGCAGCGAGAGGGAGTCGGGCATTTTGAATTGTGACATTCTTTATAACTTAAGGGTTAATACTGAATTCAGCTAACTCCTTGGTCAAAAATGAAGCGGTATTTAAAAACTCAATTACTATGAACTTCCGTTGCGGTATTTTCGCTCTTATGCCCGACGGATAACCGTATGAGGAAGTCGCTCTCTTCATTCATCAAAGGCTGAATTCTATCAGTACTTTTGCGGTCGTTTTTGTTTCTAGTCTTTGTTTCTAGTCAAAGTCATCCTACTGCCGTGTATAGGAGAAAGATTGTGAGTAAAATATCACCTGAAAAGCCGTCTTCCAGTGTTGTATTAACGCTGGGTGTCTTTGGAATTATGCTATTTGGCGGTGCATCCCACGCCATGGCTCAATCGATCGCACAACCGATTCAGCTCGCTCAAGCCTCCGGTTCGTCCCCTCAATACAATTACTTGTTTGTCAATTCAAACACTGGAATTGATACTGCTGAGGGTAACGTGCGATCGCCGCTAAAAACTATTACTCGTGCCCTGCAAATCGTTCAACCAAATACGATCATTCTGTTAGCTCCAGGGACGTATAGTGCGCAAACAGGTGAAGCATTTCCACTGCAAATGAGGCCGGGGACAACGATTAAAGGAGAGCCTCGCGATCGCGGACAAACTGTTGTCATTCAAGGCGGTGGTATCTTTTTGAGCCGTACCTTTGCACGGCAAAGTGTCACCATTGTCGGTGCAAATCAGTCAGGCTTAACGGGCGTTACTGTTTCTAACCCCGACGCTCAAGGCTACGGGCTGTGGACGGAATCCACGAGTCCTGTGATCAGTGACAACACGTTTACTAGAAATGGTCATGATGGGGCATCTGTAGTCGGGAGCAGTGCCCCAATTCTTCGCAACAACTATTTCTATCAAAATGGTGCAAACGGCGTCACGGTTTACGGAACCTCGCGCCCAGAACTGCACGACAACATTTTTGAGCAAACCGGGTTTGGCATCAACATTGCACAAAGCGCGGCCCCTCGAATTGTTGGCAACCGCATCACGCAGAACAAAGACGGCATTGTGATTCAAGGGAAAGCGCAACCGATTCTGCGAAACAATATCGTGGATGGCAATGCCCGGGATGGCATGGTCGCGATCGCGCAGTCTCGACCAAACTTAGGCACGTCCGCCGACCCTGGCAACAATACCTTTACGGATAACGGACAGTTTGATCTCAACACTCAGAAAAGCATTCAAAAAATTCCAGCCTTTGGCAATCAAATTACGGGAAGTAAGACGATCGGACGATTAGATTTCTCGAATACGTCTACCGTGGCAGATGCTCCGGTTAGCGTCGCATCTGCTCAGCGCTATAGTCCGTCCCTACCGACAGTCGTGCCCGCTTCATTTTCGCCCAGCCGCTCCTTAGTGTCGGTGCCCGCTCAGCCTTCCGCATCCTTTAAGGGCACAACTGTTGTCGCGCCGATTTCTAAGAAGTCACGCTCTGCGGTCTCTTCATCGCGCAGCAGACGAGTACCGCTCTCCAAGCAGCCAAAATCTCAAGTGGCGCGGATTGAGATTCCGGTTCTGGCTCCCTCGAATTTTAGTACTGCTTCCAACCGATCTGCTTTCCAACTAAATAGCGCGCTCCCTCGGAGCTTGGCAGAGCCAATCGCTCGTCGTGGCTCGGACGGTGCCATTAATATTCCGGTTCCTCCTCCTGAGCGGATTAGGGCAGTACGCAATACAAAAACGTCGTCATCTCGTCGATTGGCTCTGCCAAGCTCTACAGGATCGCAGGCGATGTCCTCTAGGGTTGCTCGCCCTACTTCTCGTAGCGCGGTCTCGGCATCAGGCACCTTACGTGTGCCCAAAGCGTCAATTCCTGTCGGTCGAACGGCAGGAACATCGGTTAAGGTTTGGCGCGGCGCACCCGTCTCTCCCAACCGATCTGCTGCTCCAGTGAGGCAAGATCTGGCGTTTGGACTGCGCTATCGAGTTGTAGTGCAAGCCCGCAGCGAGGGTGAACAGGCTCAAATCCAATCTGCGGTTCCAGGCTCGTTTCCTGTCTTTCGCAGCGGACAAAGTGTGCTGCAAGCAGGAGTTTTTAGCGATCGCATCAAAGCCCATGAACTTCTACAAACGCTGACGAATCAAGGACTGAGAGCTACGGTCGAACAGCTTTGATCCTGTGGATAAATGGTAGGGTCGTTTTATTGTCGGAAACAGAAATCTGGACGCTGGATTCTCTCGTTCGGCGTTCTTGAATGTTTTGAATCTCACAAACGAGAGATTAGGGCTTCTAGATATCTTCTAATGACAATAAAACAGCCCTGCCTAGATAAATAAAGGCAAGAAAGGATCATTCATCCCTTTCCTAATTCTTCTAAAATGGTGGTTACTATATCAAGTCGCCACCATAGGATTGTTCATGGATATTGTCGAGTTTTTTCAACAGAGCGCAGGGAAATGGTCATCGATGCGAACCAGCCATCATCTAGCGTTTAAGCAACAAGAGGCTGGAAAATCGAATATTCAAATCGAATTGCTCGACAAGGCTGACCCTGCCGTAATCCAACTGTGTGAACAGCATAATGTTGACCCTGCTACGGCTTCGTGTGGAGCGCGAGTGACCTGGGACGGCACAATGGATTGGGATAAGGAAAAACACGATGGCTCAACGGTGCTTGTGCCGATCGCAGATCCTGAAAATCCGCAAGAAGGGAAGCTGCTGAGAGAAATGGGCTATGCCGAGAAAGCTCCAGTCGCAGGAAGCTATCACATCAACGACAGTAATGAACTGACGCTCGTGACTGAGTACGAAAGTATGTACTCAAAAGAACGCCTTTGGTTTGAAAGTCCCAACGTGCGCTTGCGTCACAGCATCTTAAAGCGGTTTGGCGGCTTCAGCATGGCATCGTTCTGCTCAGAAATCCGCTTGGGTGTAGCTCAAGCAGCCGAACAACAAGCAACCGAACAACAAGCAGCCGAACAACCTAGTGATACAGCAGCCAACGCTTAGGTTTGAATAGTCATGATGCGAGTGAGTGGAGCGGTTCCTTTTGAGTTGCGCTCTACGCTTCGCTGATTCGCCTAGCTTTTGCCTGGGGTCTTGGGCGGCAATTAGAGTGTGCTTTATGTTAGGAAAAACAGCCCATAATTCCGCCTGTTTACCCACATAGACTTTTCATTTTCAATTCCATGCTTGGCGTACTATACTGTCACGGTGTTTTGAGGCGAGTTCTATGGCGCAAGAGCAAAAAGACCAGCAGCATCCGTTGTGGAACGGCGATCGCCAAATTGTCGATGCCCTGCTTAGCGGCGAACCGACCGATTACAATCTGGCTGAATTGGCCCGTCTGAAGATTCGCTACAACGGCTTTCCAGGCGCTAGAGACATTCAAACGGATTTAGATCGGGTTCTAAAGCAGTGGAAGCTGACCGAAGATGCGCTATATGAGCGGACACGCCAGATTCATGAAACATCGCAGGTGTACAAAGGTCGTGGTGCAAAGCGAGACGATTGGAGTTAGCCAACGCCTGAACGCCAAATCAGCGTCCACGATTGGTTCTCAATCAAAATATAGATGCCTAAACCGATCAGAACTACGGGTACAAAGATGTGGCTATAGCGGCTGAGAATCGGCGCGACAGTTGGATGTCCTGCTAACCCATCTGAGATGATGCACCAGACCCCAACGAGTAGAAAGAATACGCTTAAAACAATCACCAAATTAGTCAAAGTACTACTTGCAAAGAGTGGAATATAAATTCCGATATTATCTCCACCATTAGCAAACCTAACGGCAGCAACGTTAAAAATTTGAGGATTGATGAGTTTGAAAATTCCTCTACGTGACACGC
This sequence comes from Myxacorys californica WJT36-NPBG1, assembly GCA_019359315.1. Taxonomy (GTDB): domain Bacteria; phylum Cyanobacteriota; class Cyanobacteriia; order Leptolyngbyales; family Leptolyngbyaceae; genus Myxacorys; species Myxacorys californica. The sequence goes on along the minus strand of JAHHHO010000009.1, from coordinate 19,469 downwards.
TCGTTGCTTGAACTTCATCACGATCCTCTGAAGTGATTAAATTCCGAATTCCAAACACTATTGGCACAAATCCAAGCAACCCAATTAAGGGTTTAGAAACAACTAATCCGCCAAAAAAACCTGGTAAGCTGCATAAAACTAATGCTGTGAATCCTAAATATTGACCAGCATAAATATGATGCTTTTTGAATTGCGGATTGACCTGAGCAAAAAACAGCATCAGGATCACTAAATCATCGATATTTGTCGCGACGAATGCGATCGCGGCGTAAGCTGCTACAGCCATCGCACTCGTCAAAGTGGCTGAGACAAACCAAGGCATATTTAAGGCTGAGTTGGGGCTGGACTAGGATCAAACTGAAAATTTGGCATAAACTCCGCCGAAAGCTGAGTGTTTTCTTTGGTGAACGGACGCAGCTTTGCAGTGGGCGAGGGAACCGTCAGAATTTGAGCGACCTGAGCCTGTTTCTCAAGCTGATCGGTCGAAGACACCAGCCCACTTAGACCATTGATTAAGTTTCTCAAGTTATTACGAAGCGCCGGATCGCCCGTTAATTCATCTAAATCGGCCGTAATTTTTTGCGTGTTCTGAAACGTCTCTCTCGCAGAATCAAGCGTTTGCCGCAGTAATGTAATGCTTTCAGGATTGTTCAAACTGGTTGACACATCTCGAAAATTAGCAGACGCTTGAACCGCATTTGCAGAAAGAGTCTCTAAATTTTGAATCAGTTGCCCTCGTTGAACCTGATTGAAAATTGGGCTCAAACTCGCAACGCTACCGCGCAATTGGGTACTCGTTGCATTGAGGTTATCCAACGTTGAAACCAGCGTTGCTCGATTGGCGGTCACTAACTCATTCACTTGCCCAACTGTCAGCGTCACTTGATTTGCTGCTGTCGTGATCGAGTCTGCGGTCGTTGAGAACGATCGCGCCGTTGTTGAGAATGTACCGACTTCCTGTCTAGCAGATTTCACTAGCCCCGTAACTTCTTTGCTAAGAATGGCAATCTGAGCGGCTGCCTCACTGCTATTTTTCGTTAAGGTTGTGATGTTGCCTGTAAATTGCGGACTGCTGTAAGCATCGGCAAACTGAATTGTCGCTCGAATCAGCTCATCGGTGCTGATGCCCAAGCGCCCTTTGACGCGCGAACCGTCGCACAAAATGACATCCCGGTTGCAGTCTGGGTCGAGGGGTTCACCCGCGTTTCCTTTGGAGCTGCGTGCAGAGCTAATCGCGCCTTCTGATAGCAATTGGCGCGGAACGATGTCCACCACCGTTTCACCCAGCAAGCCCGTCTGATTCACCGTCACCTCAGAATCCTTGGGAATCAGCAAATCGGCGGGCGACACCTCAATTTGCACCTCGACGCCATTGGCTCCTGGAGCTGTGCTTTTAATCTTGCCGACATTTACGCCCCGGTAGCGCACGGCCGTTCCGTCTTGGACTCCATTGATCACCGCAAAATCAGCCACGATCGTAAAGCTGCGGTTGGCGGGGTTGAGTCCTTTGATCCACAGCACCAGACCGCCAAACAAAGCGGCTCCGACAAGCAGCAACAAGCCGACTGATCCTTCTCGAACGGTTCGCGATCGCAACGCCATACCTCTTACCCAAGCACTTGAATAGGTCCTTCTACACTACCGCTAAAAAACTGCCGAATCAGAGGACTATCTGTCGTGTCAAGTTCGTGGGTTTTGCCCTCCCACTGCACCTTGCCACGATGGAGAAACAAGACGCGATCGGCAGTGCGACGAATGGTACTCTCTTGGTGCGTGACCATGACATAACTCTGGCATCCTTGCTGGCTATTCTGGAGATGACGAACCAGATCTTCAATCACGGTAGATGCGATCGGGTCGAGTCCGGCGGTTGGCTCATCGTAGAGTAGCACGTCCGGCGCGTCGTCCGGCTTATTGGGGTTTGCCATCACCGCCCGGGCAAAACTGACGCGCTTCCTCATGCCACCAGACAGTTCTGCGGGGTAGCGATCGCGAATTCCTGCCAAACCCACCATTTCTAAACGGTGGTCTACTAGCTCCCGAATCTGTCGTCTAGACAATCGAGAATGCTGGTGCAGCAAAAATCCTACGTTTTCGCCAACGGTGAGCGAGTCAAACAGCGCGGCTTGCTGAAACACCATGCCAACATGGATCGAATCGGGTTCATCTTCAATCAACCCCTTACGCCGCTTTCCATCGACAAAAATTTCTCCTTCATCAGGAGCAATCAATCCAGCGATTAGGCGCAGTACCGTTGACTTTCCGGTTCCTGACGGTCCGATGATTGCTAGCGCCTCCCCTCGATAAACGGTCACATCAGCCTGATCGAGGACAAGATTTCCTCCAAACTGCTTTCGGATTCCTCTTAATTCAATCAACGGCTCAGCCATTCCCGTCTAGCACACAGATTATCTAACGCTATTTTGCGATGTTAGAGCGAGATTGCACCCTCTATTTATCAAAGTAGCTATTTACCAGGGTAGCGGTCTGCTGAAGGATTGGCCTAAATTGTCTTGCGATTGATGAAGGATCTGCTTGCGATTGATGAAGGGTTTATTGAGAGGGTAGTCTGTCAGATTTAGATGGATAGGATTGAAAAGGGAATGCCTGCGGCAACCTTTTGCAAAGAGGGATGAAGTCAGTATAGTCATACTTTCATCTCTCATCATTGTCATTCTTCCATCCCTCATTCCTCGCGTCGTGCGCCAACGTTCTCACTTGTAACTAGAGCGTGACTAATGCCGCTTGAGCAAAGTTCCAGTTCGGTTAGAGAACCTTTGAAGAGCCTTAGGGAGTCATTCACTTTAGTTAGAGGCACACCCTAACGTCCTTGAGACAGATTCAGCCATTAGAATGCACAACTTAGGTTATCCTGCACGTATTCAGCCCCTATATTCATCGTCCGTAGGTCGATCCACATGACGACAAATCGTTTCATCAAACAAGCTGTCCGAGCGCTCCGCCACGAGTCTCACTCTTTTACCTCAAGTTGGGTCGGACAATGGTTTAAGTGGTTGGCTCCAGGGCTGGCGGTCAAACGCTGGATGCTAATTAGTGCGGGAGGAGTTTTACTCGTTTCTCTCGGTGCAGCGATTTGGGTGAAGCTCACGCCCGTGTTTTACATCACCCAGTTTGCCAGCGATGTCTTAGAAACGATTACTCGGGTCGTTCCCAGCTATATCAGCGGCCCTCTTGTACTACTGCTTGGCATTCTGCTGATTCTTTGGGGTCAGACTCGCACCTTTGGGTCAATTACCGAAGTGCTGATGCCTGAGCGCGACGAAGAACTGATTGATGTGCTGCTACATCACCGTCGGCTCAATCGGGGGGCGAAGATCGTTGCGATCGGAGGGGGAACCGGGCTATCAACGTTGCTACGGGGCTTGAAAAAAGCGAGTGCCAACATCACGGCGATCGTCACGGTGGCAGATGATGGCGGCTCTTCGGGTCGGTTGCGTCGAGAGATTGGCGTGTTGCCTCCGGGCGATATTCGCAACTGTATCGCGGCGCTTGCCGATGAAGAAAAACTGTTAACCGAATTATTTCAATATCGATTTAAAGCGGGAGACGGACTGGTTGGCCACAGTTTCGGAAACTTGTTTCTCACGGTTCTCAGCGAGATAACCGGAGATTTTGAGCAAGCGATCGCGGCGAGTTCTAAAGTGTTAGCGGTACAAGGTCAAGTGCTACCTGCTACGCTGAGCGATGTCCGGCTGTGGGCAGAACTTTCTGACGGACGCCGGATCGAAGGCGAGTCGAATATTACCGAAGCAGGCGGAAAGATTGTTCACATTGGCTGCATTCCTGAAAACCCTCCGGCTGTACCAAAAGCGGTCTCGGCGATCGCGGATGCAGACTATATTATCGTGGGTCCTGGAAGCCTCTACACGAGCGTGATTCCCAATCTGTTAGTGCCCGATATTGCTGATGCGATCGCTGCACGGGAAGTCCCCTGTATCTATGTCTGTAACATCATGACTCAGCCGGGAGAAACAGACGATTACACGGTTGCCGATCATATTCGCGCGATTGATCGCGTATGCGGTCGGCGTCTGTTTGATGCGGTGTTGGTCCAAAAGTATCCGCCCTCTGCTAAAGCCTTGCTGCGCTACGCTCAGGAAAAATCTTATCCTGTAGAATTTGATACGGAAGCCGTGATGCAATTAGGGCGACGGGCAATTCGTGCCAATATCATGATGGAAGATCCAGAAACCGGATATGTCCGCCACGATTCGCAACGCTTGGCAAAGGTGTTGTTGAAGTGGTTTAGTCGCGCCAGTCACTTCTGATTAGAACTTTATGAAGGACGTTTTGACGTTACCCAATGCAGAAGCAACCCGTTACTTAGGAATTCAACTGGGGCGATCGCTCCCAGCAGGAACTGTGTTGCTCCTAGAAGGCGACTTGGGAAGCGGTAAAACTACGCTAGTTCAAGGGCTTGGCTCAGGCTTAGGCATCCAAGACTCGATCGAAAGTCCAACCTTTACGCTGATTAACGAATACTTGGATGGGCGCGTGCCGCTCTATCACTTTGACCTGTATCGACTGGAGCGATCGCAAACTGCCACTCTCTACCCAGAACTCTATTGGGAAGGGCTTGAAGTCGAACCCGGCATCGTGGCGATCGAATGGGCAGAACGCTTACCCTACAAACCCCACGATTACCTGGAGATCCGCCTCACGTATCAAGAGACAGGACGGCAGGTAGAATTGACGGCAATCGGTCAGACTGCCCAAAAGTTAATACAGGCGCTTGGATAGACACCGTTGGATAGACACCGTGCTTGTCTAGCGTCCGCCTTGGGGAGAGGGGGTCGCCGTAGGAGAAGGGGTTGGACTTGAAGACGGCGTTACGGTAGGAGAAGGGGTTGGACTTGGCGAGGGCAAGATAGGAACGCTTTGACGGGGTAGCTTTTGAGGCGTAGGACGCTTTGCATTGAGTCGAAACGAATCGAGAAAAACTGCTACACTTTTTGCCAAATCGGTCTGTAAATTCTTTCGTGTAGTTGTGGCGCTGAGAAAGTAAGCTCGTTTATTAACGACATAGACTCGCCACCGAGCCGCAAAGCCATCCGGCAAGAAAAACGTCATTTCTCGACCCGGAAATCCATTTCGCTCAATCGTGCGATAGGCAACCAAATCTCCTTTATCTCTTTCTGCGCCTTTTCTAACGCCTTCATAAACCTCATTGATTAATTTAGGATCATTGCCCGGAGCGATCGCGAGATCAAGATAACCCACGGCATATCTCATCTGTTCTTTGTCCCGGACAACTTCGTAGAGCGAAAGCCCCTTCTCTTTGCGACTTTTCGGCATTTCAGGCACGATTACCGAAAAGCCTTCTTTTTGAAATAGGACTCGTTTCCAAGTGGATTGAGCGGCAACAGGAGAGAGATCACACACCCACGCGATCGCAGGAGCACTCACCAACAGAGCCGCTATTAGAAGAAATCGACGCACTACAACACACCTTTTGAACTGGGTATTTCATGAGCGCGACGCAGATCAATTTCCGTTGCCATTCGCAGCGATCGCGCGAATGCCTTAAACGTCGCCTCAATAATATGATGCGAATTGATGCCGTCAAGTTGCCGAAGATGCAGCGTCATTTGCGAATGATTTACAATTGCTACAAAAAATTCACGAACTAATTGCGTGTCATACGTTCCCACACGCTGTGTTGGAATCTCTAACCCATAGCTCAAATGAGGACGCCCTGAAAAATCGAGTGCGACTTGAACCAACGATTCATCGAGCGGCGCGACGAAGTGACCAAAGCGGACAATGCCCTTGCGATCGCCCACCGCTTTTGCCAACGCCATGCCCAGTGTGATGCCCACATCTTCATTGGTGTGGTGATCATCAATTTCAATATCGCCCGTTGCCTGCACCTCCAAATCGATCAAGCCGTGAGACGAAATCTGGTGCAGCATGTGATCGAGAAATGGGACTCCAGTGTTTGCCGTACAGCGGCCTGTCCCGTCTAAATTGACGCTGACATGAACATCGGTTTCACCCGTTTTACGACTGACAGAAGCGGTTCGAGCAACGGTAAAGGCGGGAGAAGTCTGGGGACGATCACTGGTTTGCATAAAGGGGCACTCATCTAGAACGGCACTTTCTATTATCTGTGCAATGGCGAGAGTTAGGCTGAGTCCAATCAAAGAAAGAAGAATTCTAACCGATGACAGCACGTACACCACGCTAAGTCCAGAATGTGAACTACTTTGTTTTGGTGAGCAATCTGCGAGTAATTAAATTGAACTGTTTTAGAAGGATTAGCCTACACGTCGTAACTTTTTGAGGAGAGACCTCAGCGAGCAGAAGAGCGCAGGTTTTGCCAAGAGAGGACGCGAAATTTGCTCTAGAACGATAAATAATAGAATTATCAGATCAACAATGGGAAAAATGGTTGAAATCCTTGATAAATAAGAATCACAACGGCTTCAACAGAAATCGCCCAAAATGGCTACTGCGTAACGCTTCTAAGAGTTTTTTGCCTTGTTTTCTAACAATCCCAATCATCCGAACCTTAATATCAAATCTCAACGTTAGAGGCATCCCTAGAATTTAGCAGCACCATGCTTTTTCAGAATAATCCCTATTTTGCCATCCTCATCCTCACGGCGTTGATCGCTGCTGCGGTTGCGATCTTAGCTTGGCGAAGGCGTACCGCATGTTCTGCCAGTATACCGTTCATTCTGTTGATGCTGTCCATTGCTAGCTATGCCATTGTTGCTGCCCTAGAGGCTGCTGCAATCGCCCTACCTCACAAAATCTTTTGGTCGAAGTTAGAGTACGTTGCCTCTGGTAGTGTAATTACGCTTTTCCTGATCTTTGCTATACATTTCACGCACCGAAGGCAGTGGTTAACCTCCAAAAACATCGTATTGCTGTGCATACTTCCCATTTTTAATGTGGGGTTAGTTGGAACCAATGAACAGCATCGGTTAGTTTGGATCGGAGTTTTGCCCTGCTCCCATAGCACCAACCAAGTTATTTACCAGCACGGTCTAGGGTTCTACTGGGTGATGACATGCGTTTACGTTTATACACTCGCAGGTTCACTGCTACTCGTTAACGCGGCTCTGCGTCCGTCGCTTCTCCATCGGCAGCAGTCTAGCATGGTGTTGGCAGGGGCGATCGTCCCGATGCTAGGAGCTACTTTATATATGCTAGATCTTACGCCTCCTGGTTTGAACATCACCCCCATGAGTTTTTTGCTAGCAGGAACCATTTATTTTGTGACGCTCTTTCGCTTTCGCCTGTTTGACCTTGTGCCTGTGGCACGAGACACCTTGATCGAGAGCATGTCTGATGGTGTTCTCGTTCTAGATTTGCAAAATCGCATTGTTGACATTAATCCAGCAGCACAGCGCCTCATTGGGACAACAGCACGCTGCATTGGTCAACCGCTCAGGCAGGTATTCTCAAGATGGCAAGATATCGTTCAGCTTCTCTATGCGCCTGAAGTAGTGAAGACAGAGTTGTGGATTGACGCGGTCGCGTCTTGCTATGTGGAGTTACGAATTACACCCTTACGCGATCGCCGTAAACGGTCAACTGGGCGGCTGCTTGTCTTGCGTGATGTTACCCAACAGCACCAAAGCGAATTCGATCTGCGGCAGGTCAACGAACGGTTGCAAGAACAACTACGCGAGATCCAAAAATTGCAAACTCAGCTGCGTGAACAGGCAATCCGCGATGGGCTTACGGGCTTATTTAATCGACGTTATTTTGAGGAGATGCTCTCTCAAGAGTTGACACGAGCCGCTCGGGAATCTTACAGCGTCGCTGTTATCCTGATGGACATTGATTTTTTCAAGCAAATCAATGATACCTATGGGCATCAGGGTGGCGATCTTGTCCTACAAGAGTTTGGCAAGTTGCTTCGCCATCACAGTCAACAGGGTGATATCGCGTGTCGCTATGGCGGTGAAGAATTTGTATTGGCCCTGCCTACAGTGGCGATGAAGGACGCTTACCAGCGTGCTGAACAGATTCGGCTATCCTTTCAAGCGATGCGGATGAAGTTTGGATCTGCAACAATCTGCACTACACTTTCGCTGGGCGTAGGCTTATTCCCCGACAATGGTGGAACCAGGGAGTCTCTCGTGCAAGTGGTTGATCACGCCCTATATCTGGCGAAAGCGGATGGACGGAACTGTGTGAGATGTGTGTAGATTGGGATGCGAGTCTAAATTGAAGTCGGCAACGAAGGGGTGCAAATCAGAGCAAGATCGCCCCAATGATTCACACCTTGACGCTTCTTCCCTTGACGCAGGCGTATCACAGTTGCTGGGCGAAGTTGTCCCAGCAACAAATTGGGATTGAAACACGAAACTTGAGAATGTTAGCGATTGCTGTAGAGCGATGCTCTGCGCCGATCGCACTTTTTCTCAATGCCACGGTCATCCCTCGAAATTAACGCGATTTTAGTCAAGTGCTAGGATCACAGCTAGGAGACCGGACAGTTTGAGGAGATATTATGCGTCCGCTTTCGCTCCGCTCATCCCCATAATTTCGTATCCAGCATCGACGTACACAACTTGTCCGGTAATGCCGCTCGATAGGTCGCTACAGAGGAATGCCGCCGTATTTCCAACTTCGGTTTGGGTCACAGTCCGGCGCAACGGTGCAACGGCTTCGACGTGATGAATCATGTCTAGAATGCCACCCACCGCTGATGATGCCAATGTCCGAATCGGGCCGGCTGAGATGGCGTTCACGCGAATATTGTTTGGACCTAGCTCAGATGCGAGATAACGGACATTCATCTCCAACGCCGCTTTTGCAATTCCCATTACGTTGTAGTTTGGAATGACTTTGACGCCGCCTAAATACGTGAGCGTGACAATGCTGCCGCCGTCTGTCATCAACGATTTCGCTGCGCCTGCCATTTGAATCAAGGAATAGGCGCTGATATCTAATGCTGTTGTGAATCCGGCGCGACTTGTGCCGCTAAAGTCGCCTGTCAAATCGTCTCGACTGGCAAACGCAAGACAGTGAATCAAGATATCTAACTTGCCCCATTTATCGCCTACCGTCTTGAAGGTTGACTGCACTTGCGCTTCATCTTGTACGTTGAGCGGCAGAAATAGGCTTGGTTGGAGCGGTTCTACAAGTTCTGCGACCTTTTTTTCCATTTTGCCTTTCTCATCGGGCAAATAGGTAATGCCAAGATTTGCCCCTGCTTTGTGCAACTGTTGGGCAATCCCCCACGCGATCGAGCGATTGTTTGCAATTCCGGTGACGAGGGCATTTTTTCCGGTCAGGTCTAGCATGACAGTCTGAGTGGAGAGCAATTATGAGGATAGCAGGAAAGGATGAGTCAGTTAAACATTGCGCGATCGCTGGGACGGGTTGGGTAGAAGCGATTACTCGAAGGAAACTGGGTTTGGCAGGGTTGAAGCGATCGCGGAATTCACTCTTTTCGCTTCTCAACTCTGTCCCACCAACAAAAACGAAGCGGCTTAACGACACAGTTGAGCGGCGATGAGAGAGCTTGAACGATAAGAACTTGAACGATGAGAAGGTTCTCACTCTTCTGCTCCGCTACATTGACCCTGTTGCTGATGTTGTAGGGTCAGCAAAAGGGTCAATTGATCATCTCATTGCTGGCTTCTTGAACTACAACCTTTCACATCCTGCTAGATTCGTGGAGGTCAATTGAATCTAGGGAATTCAAGCGCTGGAACATCCAAACTCGTAGAAGCAATAACCCGCCCAGAACGCTGAGGAACGCGCATATACCCAGCAATTGACCGAGTGGAATTTCTAGCACACCTTGTAAAATAACCTCACGCAATGCTGAGACAAGGGAAACCTCTACAGCGGTTCCGGCTGAAATGCGCTGCTCTTTGAGGTAAACAATCAACAGCCGGAACAATTCAACCAAAATCAGAATAAATAAAATATCCGATGTAATGAGCTTGAAGTTCAGAGGGTTCAGAAGAGAGACATACATCTCACCCAGCCGAATCAGCATCGCGCAAAATAAGCCAATACAAAGTGAAACAACAATAAAGTTTTGAAATCCTTCTAGATTGCGAACAATTGTATCCTTAGTGAACCAAGAACTCCAATCCATTTTCAATCAATTTTTATGTGCTTCAGCTAGGCAAGTTGTTAGGAGTAAAAAATGATGAATGCTTAGTCCTGACTATTAGCCAGGACTAAGCATTTGTGAGAACTAGCTGAGGTTTACCTTGACGATTTTGTTTTTCTCTTCCTCAGCTTTGGGAAGTGTGAGTTTCAAAATGCCGTCCTTGTAATCAGCTTTGACGTTTGTATTCTCGATGCGGGTGGGTAGAGGAATTACACGCTGGAATCGACCGTAGTGAAATTCTGTGCGGGTCATTCCTTTCTCTTCAGTCTTAGTTTCTTCTTTGCGATCGCCGCTAATCGAAACTGCTTCAGCGGAAACTTGTACATCAATATCCTTTGCATCCATTCCTGGAACTTCCAGGCTTAACTGAATTGCATCAGACGTTTCCTCAATTTCTGCTGCGGGGATGAAGGCGGGACGATTGCTTTCTCCATCCGTGGTAACTAAGCGATCGAATAAACGGTTCATGTCGCGTTGTAAGCTTTCGATTTCTTGGAAAGGTTGCCATTGAATGAGAGCCATACAATTCACCTCTGAAGTCATCGTTGTTTTGTTCAATTAAAATCATCAATTGATGATTTAATTTCACATTAACGGGTAAGTCAATTTTTGTAGTTCGGCTCTCCCGAACCGGGTTGTTCCTGTTCCCGAACAAGAAACCATACCCTTCAAATCGTTGCCTTACTAACACTTCTAAACGCAACTTAAATTTGAATTCTGATAGATAATTTTCAAACTACTGCCACTACCTGTAACGTAGGCAAGACAACGGCGCAAATCAGCGACGGCAGATAACCTTGAACTCAGCACCAGAAGTTTTCGTTAGTCTGCTGCATTTGGATTGTTGTGCTGCTTACGCTGTTATCATGTCAGTTTTTTCATTAGGCGATATTGGCTCAAAGTGTAGAACTATGATTTGCTCTGGACGCAATCCTAAAGACTCATAAGTACGTCCATTACGATCGCTGAATTCAACTTCAAATGCGGCACCTTCCGCTAGTGTCTCAACGACCGTTCCAACCTGTCCACACCACAAATTGTATTGAGGAAGGTCAACGATCAGGGCAACAACATCTAGCAACTTAACTGTATTATTCATCATGCTTATTACCTCTGTTGATTACAGAGGATAACAGGTCGTTAATTTTGGAAACTCTGAGCCATGCTCAATGATCCAGCCACTCCGAAGGGTTGCGCTTCTATTTTGCCATTCGATTATGAAGTCTAGGGTGTACCGTTGTCCAAACTTATCCCGTTTTCCCAACTGGGCTTCCTGAACTTTGGCGACCTCAAGGAGAATTTGACGTAATTCCTCAGCATTATCAGCCGTCATCCCAAGAATCGAGAAGAATAGCCGAGCTTTGTGCTTGCCGTCATCGTGTTCCAGATTAAGGCAGTAGTCGCGTAGTTTACGAATGTCAACAACTGCATTCTCTGCATTCGGAATCGGCATACAAAGCCTTCATGCTACGGATTATTCTTCGTTTGAACCCACCTTAATTAAGACCAAGGAACTTCAAAGACTGTTCTGATAGACCTAGCAATTTGCGATGAACTTGAACGCCAGCTACAGGAGCATTGAACGCTCACAAGTATGCTTTTGCTGCTCACCCTACCAAGAACTTGCGGCATAACGGCTGCGTTCAGCGGAGGTAGTAGCTTCTATATTTAGATTTAGACCAAAATCTTTCGTCCGCCGCTGCAACGCAATTGTTAGGCAGTAGCTACTAAATATACTCGACATCCAAGAAACGAGGCTCACGCTGTATAGCTCGCATTGAAGCCCAGTGCATTATCGATCGTCGTTCCTGAAATTGTTTTTGCTGCATTGCTTGCCAGGAAAAGTGCTGTTTGGGCAATATCCTCTGGCTCAATCGCTCCAGCATTGCCCAGTGGACTCACTGGATTAATTAGCGCGTCCTGTTGCGCTGGAGTGGAAACACCCATTGATCGCATCTGTCCCTCGCTACGATACATTGCCGTGTTGACTGCACCTGGCGCGATCGCGTTCACTGTGATGTTGTATTGCCCCAACTCTTGAGCGGCTTGCTTAGTCATCCCAATCACAGCCCACTTCGTCGATGTATAAGCACCGTTTCCAGCAAATCCAGCCCTGCCCCCCACAGATGCCATATTGATGATGCGTCCACCACCCCGCTGCTTGAGAAACGGAATGGCAGCTTTTGCTGTATTGAAAACCCCGTGAACATTGACATCGAATACATCGTGCCAGAGTTGAGGGGTGCCATCCTCAAAGCTGTGCCATGCCACATAACCTGCATTGGCAACGACAATATCAATGCCACCCAATTCGCGGTTCGTGCGTTCTGCCGCAGATTGCATTGCTGCTAGATCGCGAACATCCACCTGAATTAGCAGAACCTTTGTGCCGTATTGCTTGACAGAAGCAACGGCTGCATTGAACTCATCTCTGTTGGCAACACGATAACCCTGTGAAGAGTTCAAACGAGAAGGCTCGGCAATATCCAACATGGCAACATCGGCACCATTCATTGCGAAAACTTCTGAAATTGCCCGTCCAATCCCTCGTGCCGCTCCAGTAACGAATGCGACCTTTCCAGACAAAGGAAGTGTGCTGGAGGGCTGAGGCTGTGCATCAGGCTGAGCGGGAGCCTGTGCTGTTGCTTGTTGGGTTCGTAAAGGGGATAGTCCTGCTCCTAGTGTCATTCCAGTTGCAGCCAAGGCAGCACCTTTGATTAATCCACGACGTGAACGATTTAGCTTCTTCATTAGTTCGCTTCTCCTAAACTCTGAGAACAGCTTATCGAAACAGCCGTGTCGAAAAATTGTAAAATCTTGCTTAGCTTGCGACCTGCTTGAGGAAGCTTTTAGGTGGAATGCCGACGACTCGCTTAAAGGCTTTGGTAAAATGCGCTTGGTCGTAGAAGCCTACCTGCAACCCAATATCGGTTAAATCGGGTTTACCCGCAATCGCAATCAGCTTCTTGGCACGCTCGACTCGGTTTTGCAATAGATATTGATGTGGGGAAAGTCCCAACGAATTTTTGAACAGACGCGCAAAGTGAAATGCGCTCAGGTTCATTTGTTTGGCTAAGTCAACGAGACTCAACTCCTCGCTTAGATGTTCATGAACGTATTCAATAATCTGCTTTAGCTGCTGTGACGAAAGCTTTCCAGAAGCTTTACGCAGTTTTTGAGGGCAGCTGCTGTGATGCTCAATCAGATGAAGGGCAAAGGCGACCGCAAGCGATTCACCGTAAAGCGTGCCACAGTAGCTTCCAGAAGCTAATTCTGCTTTAAAGCGATGAGTAAAATCAGCAATTGTTGTATCAGCTTCACCTCGACGGGTTAGAAAACCAATGTTTTCTGAGGCACCCGTATCTTGAAACGCTTGGCGAACAAATTGAGAGTCAAGGGCGATCGCCAAAAATTCAAAGTTTCCCCACCATCGAGGAAAGTTGATATCGCCGTGTGTCTGTAAGCAAAAATCACCTGGATTCAAAGTCGTTTGTCGCCAATGCCTGCCCTCTTTCCATTCGTAGTGAACAGGTTGACCAATGTTGACCGCCAAACGATGTCCATCGATATAGTGTTCGGGTAGTTCAAATGATGAAATTCGGTGAAATTCAACCGTGATTCCCTGCCAACCTGCATTCACGCTGGAAAATAACACACTTCCATCAGGAGCAGCCGGAAAGACATCTCCAGTTTGACTGTTAACGAGATGAATCCGGCTGTCTGACATTGGCAGTAAGAAGTGATTTTAAGTATATTTTGGACTGAAGTCACTCTACAGGCAACCTTCTGATTACTGTCCCTACATAGAACGAGAAGCTGCCTAACGTTCGCAATCACCGGACACAGATAACCTTTGCAACTTACCGATCAATTGACATTGTTCCAGTGCATTGAGATTGTTAGCTTGTGTCGCCACACCAGCACACTCTACTTTATTGATGATTTGTTGCAAGCTTCTGTAAAGTATCAAATGCTTCGTGCAAGCCTACATTGTGTGAGCGTCGATATTCTCTAATCGCATCTATACGTTGTTCACTGAGCCACATCTTGATAATTTCGGCATCCGAAAGTATTGTCACCTTTAAAGACTCGATGATAGCTCCTCGTGCAATTAAATCCTGCTTCTCCGCCTCTGAAAGCCCCCAAGCTTCTCCCAACCTTGCTTTTTCAACGTTAGCGCCTTGGAAAAGACAAGCATTTCTGAAATGGACTTTCTTCAGTTTTGTTTCAAACAGGTTTGCACCAGTGAGGTCAACATCCCAAATATCAGCTTCACTCAAATTTGCGTTTTCTAGATTTGCTCCTCTCAAATTAGCTTGTCCTAAATATGTTCTTCGCAAGTCGGCTCCCTTGAAGTTAGCTCCACTTAAATTCGCTCTTCTCAAATCTGCCCCTTGTAGATTTGCTCCTCGCAAATTGGCATTGCTTAAATTTGCATAATTCAGACTAGCCACTTTGAGACTTGCAGCTCTTAAATTCACACCCGCCATATCAGCAAAATATAGCTTAGCTCGATCAAGAATTGCTTTCTTTAAAATCTGCCCACTCAAATCTGCCTTATCTATAGCGATACCGTGAAAATCGCGTTCTCCAGAACCGTATAGTTCCAATAGCCTCTTTGTGTCCATGCCTTGTTTCTCACATACCAGTTGAAGAATTGAAAACATTCAACATCAACAGATATCTCTAAACTACCCTCACCACCTATGACATAAACAAGCTAACTACTATTTAGACTGAAAATTTCTGCCTAAGACCCTATTTTGAGGTACTTATCCCGACACCACTTCTGCATAATATCCTTCGACTGGAGATGCAGGAGCTAATGCTGAGTGTTTTCTCCTAAGAAAAGTCCGTTTCTTGCAAACTCAGATTCTTATTGAAGTGATTGGACTAATGCAGAGATGGAACTACGATCGCTCCCACCCAAAAAACCAAAAGAGACGCCTTACCTTTTCTCAAACCGCTTTTCATTTATAGATAAGGTCGCGACCTTTTTGTTAAACCTCTGGAGGTTATCTATCAACGGAGCTAGATCCATCATGATTGTCGCGACCTTTTTCTCAAACCTCTGGAGCTAATCTATCAACGGAGCTAGGTTGATTGATTAAGTCGCGACCTTTTTGTTAAACCCCTGGAGGTCATCTATGGATCAAGCTCCGTTTGGCTCAAACCTCGCGACTTTTGCCCCAAACGTCCCGTGGGGCTGAAAAATACTTTGGGAATTCACGGTTGACCCTGCCTTTGCACTACCAACGATCGCTAAAATTTCCTTACATTCACGGTGAACAGTGAGTTTGTCCGTCGTTACGGTGAGAGCATTCTTTACTCAGAAAAAAGAGATGTCTCGACCCAAACGAAACTCATCTACCTTGTCAAACTCAGAGCGGCAAATGGAATCGTTGCAGTCCATCGATCGCTTTCTTGACTTTGGTAACGGAGTGACTGTGCAAGCTTATGCCGACCTGATTGATCAAATGCGTCAGAAACTTGCTACCTACAACATCCTGCTGTCGCAAGTAGACGATGCTCAACGAGAAGTTGAACTGATGGAGCAATCTTTACAGGACCTGTCCAAGCGGTTGATGACGAATGTGGTTGCTCGCTATGGCGAAGACAGCCGAGAATATCGGATGGCAGGAGGAAAGCAACGAGCGAAGGGGCAGAGAACTTCATCACGCAACGTTCCTACCGTTCCGACCAGTGTCAGTGAGATGAAGACCAAGCTGCCTGCTGCGAAAAATGGAGCTAGTGCAAAAGCAGCCGTTGAATGATTAGAGTGGAAGTATGTGCGATCGCATCGCTTCAACGTGCGATCGCACATACTTCTGGAACTTATCCAAACCGAAATCTACCTCTTCACTGCCAGGTGCAGATCAGGACTCCCTCTCTCCAGTCCGCTTTGCGCTAGCATGCGGTCAAAATGATTGACTAATCTCCTCAAACAGCGTTCAATACGAGTCAATCTTTTGTTGAGGAAATAACAGAGATTTTCTAAAATTCTTAAAATATAAGCAGAAATGTATAACGAGGCACAAAACCTGCGTTTGCAGTCAGTTTAAGTGTTCTAAAGTCATCAATTGTCTACAAAGACTTCGCTTACAATGCTTCGCCTCAATAGAACAATTTTCTAAAGGGGTTTTAATAGAAAATTTTGCTCACCTGTGAGTCTAATAGTTGCTAAAAGAACGTCTGAGTGACGATAAAGGGAAGAAATGATAGTGACCAAAGAGAGACCGCTTGCATCGTTATTTCGCCAAATCGGTGGAGGGGCATACCCCCCCGTTGTAGAAACATTTGAGCGTGGCAAAACTATTTTCTTTCCGGGTGATCCGGCGGAGCGAGTTTACTTCTTGCAGAAAGGAGCCGTCAAGCTCTCGCGCGTGTACGAGGCAGGCGAGGAAATCACAGTGGCCCTGCTGAGAGAGAACAGCGTGTTTGGGGTGCTGTCCCTGATTACGGGTCAACGCGCCGATCGCTTCTATCATGCCGTGGCGTTCACTCCAGCAGAGTTGCTATCAGTGCCCATCGAGCAGGTCGAGAAAGCCCTGAAAGACAACCCAGACCTCTCAATGATGCTGCTGAAAGGACTGTCATCTCGCATTCTACAAACCGAGATGATGATCGAAACGTTGGCACACCGAGATATGGGATCGCGGTTGGTCAGCTTTTTGTTGATTCTCTGCCGCGATTTTGGTGTACCGTCTCAAGAAGGGATCACGATTGATCTCAAACTGTCGCATCAAGCGATCGCAGAAGCGATCGGCTCCACTCGCGTGACCGTCACCCGCTTATTAGGAGATTTGCGGCAAGATAACATGATCTCGATTCACAAGAAAAAGATCACCGTTCACAATCCGGTCACGTTAAGCCAGCAGTTTACTTAAACTTTCTCTGCCCTCGCTCCAAATCACACATTTTCTTCGCAGCAGACATATCCGTTCCGCAGGCATAATAGATGCGGAGTCCTGCTTGTCGAGTGAACTAAGCCGAGCGTTTTGGAGCATCAATGTCCGACATAGGGCTAATTCTGATTTTTGCAGTTTTGATTTTGGGCGGGCTGATCGCAACCGTTGGCGATCGCATCGGCACCAAAGTTGGAAAGGCGCGGCTTAGCTTGTTTAATCTGCGGCCTAAGCGCACGGCAACAGTCGTGACCATCTTGACCGGAACGTTAATTTCCGCCTCGACGTTTGGCATCTTGTTTGCGAGTAGCCGCCAGTTTCGTGACATGCTGCTCGATTTCAACGACTTGCAAAAGAAAGTCCGGGAGCAAAATCGAGCCTTACGGCAAAACTCAGATGATCTAAAAATTACCAATCAACAGAAGAGTAAGGTCGAGGATGAACTTGAGCGCACCCGCGCCCAGCGGACACAAGCGGAAGGGCAACTCAATCGCATTAATGAATCTCTGAAGCAGTCCCTTGAAAAGCAGAGACAGACCAACGAGCAGCTCAGAACGGCTGAGGCGCAGCGGGATGTGATTCGCGGTCAACTCAATGCCGTCTCTGCGCAGGCTGAAACGCTGCGATCGGAGATTAACCAGTTGCAGGGCGAGCAAAAAACTCTGATTGCTCAACGCGATGCCGTCAAAGCGCAAATTGCCGAGCGCGATAGCCAAATTGCGGAGCGGACGAGCGAGCTTCAGAGGCGCGATCGCGAAATTGCTGAGCGCGATCGCGTGATTGCCCAGCGCGAAATTCAACTTCGACAACTGGCATCTCAACAAGCGCTCTTAGCCGAAGCGGTTCAGCAGTCTGAGCAAGAAGCCCAACTGATTCGCGGCGGATATTTGGCAATTCTGCGGAACCAGGTGCTATCGGCGGGCGTGCTGCGCGTAGTTGATCCGGCTGCTGCCAAAGCCGCCGTCGATCGCTTGCTAAAAGAAGCAAATCGAGCGGCGTGGCAGTTGATTCAACCTGGTTCCACGACGGAAGAGCAGATCGTTCTGATTAAGACCGCCGATGTGGAGCGTCTGATTAAAACGATTAATGATGGTCAAGACTACGTGGTGAGGATCGCGGCGGACGCTAACTATGTCCGGGGCGAACGGCGACCTGTTTCTGTCTTTGCCAGTGCTGTTCCAAATCGGGTCGTGTTTTTAGAGGGGGATGTGGTGGCGTCTAAGTCCATTGAACCCTCAAAGCTGACGCCTGATCAGTTCCAGCAAAGCATCGAGCAACTGCTCGCCTTCTCCAATTTCCGCGCGAAACGGGCAGGCGTAATCAACGATAGCGTTCAGATTGAAAACCTAGAGTCGTTATCAGGCTTTATAGAGCAACTGCGCCAATTTCAGACTCCGGTAGAACTCCGGGCAGTGGCATCCGATGTAACGTACACAGTAGGACCGCTCAAAATAGGATTAGTGGTGATTCAAAACGGTCAAGTGGTACTGAAAACGTCGTAGTCATGGACAGTGTAGTCATGGACAGTTGGAAAGCGATGGAGAAGGGAGAACAGACGGGGCTGGATCAACCTGTGATTTTGGGGTTTGATCCGGGGCGGCAGAAGTGCGGGTTGGCGGTGATGGGCGTTGATCGGCGGCTGTATTATCACGAGGTCGTCACGGCAGAAGGTGCGATCGCCACGATCAAATCGCTGCGTCAACGGTTTCCGATTTCGCTCTTGGTGATGGGGGATCAAACCTCTTCCAAAGCGTGGAAGCGGAAATTAGGAGATGAATTGGGGGAGCCGTTGCGGGTGGTCATGGTCGATGAGCGGCATAGTTCTCTGGAGGCGCGCGATCGCTACTGGCAGATGTATCCACCGACGGGTCTAACCCGGCTTGTCCCGGAAGGAATGCGGACGCCACCCCGCAGCATTGATGATATTGTGGCGATTCTATTAATTGAGCGCTATTTACAACGGTTGACGGATTAGCTCTGAGCGTCATCCACTTCAACAGGACTGATGCAATTGGTCGGAATGTTGCCTCAACTCTCTAAATTGGGGGAGCAAGAGATAGAAATCCCTCAAAGTTGGGGACTTGGAGGGCGATCGCGTCAGTTCTAGTGATGCGCGATCCTAGGGTTTCAGACATTATTAGTTCTCTTGATTAGTTCTCTTGAACGAAAGAGCATCGATGCTCTTTCGAATCGTTTCATTCTCAATAGGTTTGGGGAAGACGCTATGGGGCTGATTGCTTCGTCGTTAATAGTTAATGTGCTAGTGGAAAGGGCGGAATGTCGGGTATAGCTTCGGCCCTAGCAACCTCACTTCAAGAAAAAGAGGGCAGCGCTTAGCGCTGCCCTCTTTTTCTTGAAGTGGAGTTTTACATCCCAGATCTAAACTGCGTGACTGCTTCGGTGTAGCGAATGGGCAGCACATACTCCAGGTTCTCATTGGGGCGCGCAATGATGTG
>JAHHHO010000008.1 GCA_019359315.1 Myxacorys californica WJT36-NPBG1 | reverse complement strand
ATGATAGAGACGGGAAGTAGGTGCCATTGATTTTGCCGATTTGTGTGGTAACTTATCAGCTTAAATCAGGCTCTGCTTCCCTCCTAGCTTTCGTTTCAACTTCCAGTACTTCTGTCAGTCAAGCAGGCAGCAAGACAGAAGTTAGGGTGGAGACAGCAGCCGTGGAAGCTCAGCAAATCAGAGCAGTAAGGAATTCCAGCTGTTACAGCGGAATGTATCATTCCGCTTTGTTGAGGTGCACAGGTTGTTTGCGTCCGCTGAACACGACCGTTCGGTTGTTGCGCCTAGCATTGCAGTAGGCAGATTAGTATGAATTTGGTTAAATAAACGACATGATTTTAGAAGTTGCCATCCTTGATGTGAAACCTGCTCAAAGCCAAGCCTTTGAAAGCGCGTTTCAACAAGCGTCTGTGATTATCGCTTCTATGCCTGGCTATCTTTGGCACCAACTCCAGAATTGTGTCGAAAATAGGGACAGATACATCTTATTGGTGCAATGGGAAAAGTTAGAAGATCATACGGTTGGCTTTCGCCAGTCTGCTCAGTATCAAGAGTGGAAGAATCTGCTTCACCATTTCTATGATCCGTTTCCCACAGTGGAGCACTATAACCTCGTGCTTCAAACCAAGAAAGAAACATAGCCAAAGCAATTAACCACAACCGAACAAGGTGCTGCATTGGTCTGTCTACAGCTAAACACGGCATCAAAGCTGATTTACAAGACTAACCATCTATAGATACGCACCAACATAGACTGACCTAGAATAAAACAATGCTGATTCTAGAGTTCAGGTAAAGGCAAAACTCATCAATTACGCTGTATTGCTGAGGCGATTCCCACCCTTCAGTTTGTCTGTAACAAGTGCTTGCAGTACTAAATAGACAATTGAAAAGTGTCGGGTTACAACCTCAACAAATACTGCACAGTGTTGGTAAAAGAAGTTTAGCTCTGCCAAAGAACTCACCTCGCGATCGCATCAATCTGCTGCAGAAAGAGCATGGTTAGCCGTTTCTTAATGTTGAGCCTGACCTCTACTTTGACTGGAGTAATTCCCTTATGAGCAAATTACTCTTGGTGGCTGGGGCTAGTGTCGCTTTTGGCCTCGCATGTTTCTTGTCTCAAACTCAATCTGTGCCCCTTCGTGCATCTATGAGCGCAAACTCTGTGCGACAGACCATTGCTCAAAATACGTCAGCTAGTCCGCTCACGATTCCTAACCAGTTCGATAGTGCCACCGATTTTTCTGAAGGCATTGCCCTAGTTCAGGTCGGAGAAGAATTCCGATACATCGATCGCGCAGGTAAAGTTGCTGTACAACCAACATCAAAATTTGAACTCTATTCTCCCTTTTCTGAAGGATTTGCCATTGTGAAGTCGGGCGATCGCTATGGCTACATCGATCGCACCGGAACGCTAGTCGTCTCGCCTCGATTTGAAACTGCTGCACCGTTTCAAAACGGGTTAGCCGCGATTCGCCTGAATCAAAACGTTGGTTTTATCAACCGCCAAGGGCAAGTTGCAATTCAGCCACAGTTTCTATACACATCAGGATTTTCTGAAGGCTTAGCAGCCGTTAAACTCGGTCAAAAGTATCGCTATATCAGCCCGACGGGGAAAGCTGCTTTTCAACAAGAGTTTGACGATGGCTGGAAATTTTCGGAAGGATTAGCTGCTGTTCGAGCCGGCAAGCAATGGGGCTATATCGATAAGACTGGAAAGATTGCGATTAAGCCTCAGTTTGATGGCGCATTTAATTTTTCAGGCTCGATGGCGCGAGTTCGAGTCGGCGACAAGTGGGGCTACATTGACAAAACTGGAAAGCAAATCATTCCACCCAAGTTTAAATTTGCATCTGATTTTTCGGACGGGTTGGCACTTGTTGAAATGGGTCAACTGTGGGGCTACATCGATAAAACTGGTAAATTAGTGGTTCCAGCAGATTTTAGCTACGCTGCACAGTTTTCTGATGGACTAGCGCCCGTTAAGTACGACAATCAGTGGGGTTATATTAATCACGCTGGAAAGATTGCGATCGTCCCTCAATTTGACGAAGCTGGGTCATTTTCAGACGGAATGGCGCGAGTCAAAGTGGGCGATAAGTGGGGCTACATTCAGAAATCAAATCGTCGCTAAAATTTAATTCCGTCTACTAAAAGCGATAGCGTCTAAGCCCAAAATTCTGTCTGAAGAGGAGTTAAGTTATGAAACGAGCAGCGTAGAGTAGGATGGTTTTTGTAAAAGGCAATTTGTGGACGCTTATCTTCTCAGCCTACTTGTTATTGGCGTACTCCTACTTGTAGTCACTCTAGGTTCAGGCTTAATTGGGCGTCTTCCGCTTTCATATGCCCTTATTTATTTGA
This sequence comes from Myxacorys californica WJT36-NPBG1, assembly GCA_019359315.1. Lineage (GTDB taxonomy): Bacteria > Cyanobacteriota > Cyanobacteriia > Leptolyngbyales > Leptolyngbyaceae > Myxacorys > Myxacorys californica. The sequence goes on along the minus strand of JAHHHO010000008.1, from coordinate 140,190 downwards.
TCGTTGGCGTGGGTTTGGGTCCTTATGGACTCAACTTAGTTAAAATCCGTCCAGATACGCAGATTCTGGAGCGAGTCTCTGAATTTGTCGTTCTGATTTCGCTGTTTGGGTGTGGACTCAAAATCAGTCGTCCAATCCGGTTTTCGGCTTGGCAATCCACAGCTCGGCTGATCGGATTTTTAATGCCCATTTCCATTTTTGCAGTTGCGGCGGCGGGTCATTGGCTTCTGAAACTGGACTGGGCACCCGCTATTTTGCTAGGAGCAATCCTAGCCCCGACCGATCCAGTCTTGGCATCAGAAGTGCAGTTGTATGACCCCAGCGATCGCGATGAACTGCGATTTGGTTTAACCTCAGAAGGCGGACTGAATGATGCTCTGGCCTTTCCCTTCGTGTATTTTGGACTGCATCTGCTAGAGGATGGAAACTGGCAGAACTGGTTTAAACAATGGGCAGCGGTCGATCTGGTATGGGCGATCATTGCCGGAACGGTCGTTGGATTTGCAGCAGCGAAAGCCGTGCGATGGATTGATCGCCGCCTCCAACAATTTCACATTGTGGATGAACTGATGGAGGACTTTGTTTCTCTTAGTGTCATCTTTATTGCTTACACTTTGGCTGAATTTGTTAATGGATATGGCTTTCTAGCTGTCTTTGTCGCAGGACTAACAATGCGCCGGAGACGCGATGGCGAAAAGTCAAATTCCCAGCTTCGGTTTATTGAGCGGATCGAGAAACTCTCTGAGATTGGCACAATTTTGCTCCTCGGATCGCTCCTGCTAAAAGAGCCAATGTTTACCTATGCTGGCGGCGGTTTTTTAATCGCTGGATTGTTGCTATTTGTTGTGCGCCCGATTGGAGCTTGGGTTAGCACCATAGGACTAAGAGTACACCCAGCGACGCGATGGCTTTACGGCTGGTTTGGCATTCGAGGCGTTGGCTCTATCTACTATCTCGCCTACGCCTTAAAGTCTGGGCTGGAAGGCGACAGTGGAGAACGAATTGCTTGGATCACCTATTGGACGATCGCGATTTCGATCTTTTTACATGGAGTAACCTCAACGCCACTGATGAAATGGTATGAACGTAATATTGAAGGAAATACTACGCTAGAGGAGAATACAGCACAACGGGAAGAACAAGGCAAAGGCGCGTGAGAATAGATTGCTTCTAATCGCGCTAAAACCAATACGAGGAGGAACAGGTCAAGCACCTCCTCCTCTACACCGGAAGTAACTGCTGATTGATCTCAATACCGCGATCGCGCATCATTACTTCAAACAGGTCGGTTGGTAACGCTTGTTCTACTGCCCAAACTCCCGGTTTCTTCAGTTTTCCAGACAAGATTAGTTCTGCCACCGTCCCGGTTCCCATTCCAGCCGAAATCGCGGTGTCAGGATGCACCATCGTCGAGCAACAGCGCATTGCCTGACCCTCCTTCTGACCCGTTACCTCCGAGCGAATTGCCACGCCAATTCCACTAAAGCGATCGCTGACATCAGTCATAGCATGGCTGACGTGAGACAAGAACTCGATCACCGCTTTTGTTTGCAACAGCTTGGGATGCCACCACCGCGCTACGCTCCAAGTTAGGTAGTTATAAAACTGCGGAATGGTCGCAAATTTGGTCACAACACTTTCAACTGGAAATGTCTCTGGCAGCGTGAACGCTTCTGGCATATCAAACCAGTAGACGCCGATCTTGCCATAGGAGGGAAATTCGACGACCTCACGATCGCTATAGGGCTTTACGGTCTGCCATTGCCCATTCAGCCAAGCCTGAAATGGGCGCTGCAACCCTAGAAACGTCGTTCGCATCACCGTGACGCCTGCTCCGCCCGAGCCTGCCACCACATAGCTGAGGTGAATTTTTTCGGGTTTGTCTAACTGCTCCACATCTCTCCGCACCATGCTGTTTGAAATGCCTGGAAAGATGCCAGTGTTGACGATTGCAGTGACACCTGCGGCTTCTGCCTCTGCTCGATGCGCCAGCGCCTTTCGAGTAAACGACGGATGATCGCTAACATCCAGATAATTAACGCCTCGCTCGATGCAGGTTTTTAGCACACTGGTATCTCGGTAAAGAAACGGCCCAGCACAGTGAATGACAAGATCGGCTCTCGAAATTGCCTCTTCCAGCCGCGTGCGATCGCTCAAATCTGTAACGACGAACTCAACTCGCTCTCCCAGTTGATGGCTGAGTTTTGCACCTGTTGTGAGATTGCGTCCTGCGATCGTAATCGCTACTGAGGTGTGGGCCAGCAAATCTGCCGCTACTTTGCTGCCAATCCGTCCACTTCCACCGAGAATTAAAACCTGCATAAGCTTAATAAAAAACTTTCTATACCAAGTCTAGGCTTGGGTAAAAGCCAATAGAATGACATTTAACCAAATGATAGCTAAGTGCAGTATTAAACTTCTCCACCCCTGGTGAGGACAGTTTAGAGAAAATTCCATTAGAGATGAGAACGGTAACACCTTTAATAAAAGATAATCGTACTGGAATAAAAAATAATCGTACTGAGTGAAAGAATAATCTCACTCAGTACGATCGCAGTAGAAAAGTTAAACGTCAAATAATCTATCGTGACTTCTGTATTTTCTTGTCACTAGTAACTATTTATTTCCAGGCGTTCTTCCGCCTTCGTCATTGCTACCGCCGTGGGGACGAGAGTTGCCAGGATCACATCCTTCTGAGCCGTTGCCAATTCCCTGATTGCAGTTTTGTTTTTTGCCTTGCTCGGCGGTGCTACCAGTGCTACTGGTCTGGTTTACTTCTACCGCATAGGGCGAAGAGATGCTTTGAACTTTGCCGATCGTGGTTAGCGTTTGGTAAACAAATGCGCTCAGTTCAGATCGGGTTGCTACACGAGTTAGCTCAAGACGACTGGTACTGGGATAGTTGATAATAATCCCCCGTTCGGTTAGAGCAGCAATCAGTGAACGGTGCTGCGTTGGAATGCTAGCCGCATCCGTGTATGTCGATAAAATTGTCTCGACCGAACCTGTCGTTGTCGTGTAGTTCAAGGCATTTGCTAACGCAACTAGAATATCTAATCGAGTTAAACGAAGCGTTGGGTTAAATTCCTTCGTTTCATCGCCAAAGAAGCCCATCTCATAAGCTTCGCGGATTGCGCCGTAAGCCCAGTAGCTGCTTGATACATCTCGGAACGCGATCGCATCACGGACTTTAGCTTGTTCAAACGCTTTACGGAGGATTGCCGCAAACTGTGCTTTCGTCACCACATCGTCAGGACGGAAGCTGCCATCTGGAAAGCCTTTCACGATGGTTAGCTTCGCCAATTCGGCAATAAACGAGCTAGCCCAGTACGTGGACGAGACATCGCTGAAGCTAGCCATCGACGAGCTAGTAGCGACTGTGGTGCCCCCCATTGCAGCGCTGGTCATTGCAGCGCCCGCCATTGTAGTTGCACTTGTAGTTTCACTGGCTGACATCGATGTACCAGCGACGGTAGAGCTTTCTGTGCTGGTTGCCTGAACGCTAGTAGCGCTAACTTGACGAGTCATCAACTGCTGCTGACGGGTCATTAGAACCGTTGAACGGGCAGTTATCATTTGAGATACGGTTTCGTCGTAGCTTACTAGAGAACCCGATTCGTCTGTGCGATACACCCAATACTGTCGATCGCGAACCACAACCACTTGGTATCCAGGAACAACGGCCTGAGTACAGCTATCTCCCCCACTACCTAGCCCTAAGCAACCATTCGACCATTCTTGTTGTTCAAATTTGACGATGCGAAACCCTGAAGCGTCTTCCCCTACCCGCTTGGCTAAATCGCTAAAGATAGCACTAGAGATGGATTTTGGTAATTTCTTAATCGTGTCACCATCTCTTTCATGGTCATGGTCGTCATGGTCATGATCGTCATCATGATCACTGTCTTTTGCGTCGTCTTTGTCGTCATCTTTAACCTGACTCCTGAAGTCAGCAATCTCCTGTGTTTGAGATGGCTGAACAATAGAAATTTTGTCTGTCTGACTTGTTGGATTCGTCAAAGGCGTTGCTGAAACAGCCCCAGCTTGAGCGATCGCAAGAACAGCCGCTGCTAAAACAGCGTTACCGAGAAAAGCAAAATGGTTTTGGCTCATAGCTCTCACACCGATGTGTAGGTTGGAGATTGACATTGAGTGGAGTAAGAAGTTTTTCTCGCTCAGTAAGTATTGTGTAAATTAATTTACATATAAGCTACCGTAATAATGCTGAGTTACCCACCTTATCTGGAAGAGCAGCTCATGCGAAAAGCCTGCTGGCGCTGATAGTTTGATTACAATGAGCTAGAAGCAGTGCTACCTGGATAGTTTTAAAGAATAATTAGTACTTTGTTAGCCCAGTAAAAACCGAACAAAGGCAGCAAGCAGATTTGAAGAAATCGTGGCAATTGTGCGATCGCAACCCTCGTGCAATCACGCACATATCACGAGCAGGTTCAACAAAAATTCGCACCCTACACTTCTGATTGTGAGGGGCGGGGGTAGTTGTTAGCCTATTAGTCGGTATCTAGTGACAAGTTAGATGACCGGTAAGCGTGAAGGTATTAAATGTCATCTAACACATACCTATCGAGACAGCAGGATGACAAGCTGCTCACCTGGGCAGATGAGGCATCGTTACCCAGTTGAGGTCAACCTGATCCAGATTGACTTGAGAAAGCTTAGTGTCCACTAAAACTGCCCCGCGTAGCACAACAGAGCCTAACGTTACTTGAGCCAAAATTGCTCGGCTCAAATTTGCACCACTCAGGTTAGCGCCATCTAGGTTTGCCCAACTTAGGTCTGCCTCAACCAAGTTGGCCTTAATCAACTCCGATCGCTCTAGGTAAGCTCCCCGCAAAATGGCTAGGGCTAGCTTTGCATCACTTAAATTTGCCCAACTCAAGTTGGCTCCTGTGAGGTTTGCCTCCGTCAGGTTTGCACCACTTAGGTTACTCCCCGTGAGATTTGCCCCCTCCAGGTTTGCCCAGCTTAAGTCTGCCCCAACCAAGTTGGCCTTAATCAACTCCGATCGCTCCAAGTTTGCCCCCCGCAGGTTTGCCATCGGCAACCTTGCACTACTCAGATTAGCTCGACTTAAATTTGCTTCCATCAGATCCGTTTGGCTCAAGCTGGCGTCGCTCAAGTTTGCACCACTGAGATTAGCTCTGCTCAAAATTGCACCCCGCAGATTTGCCTCATGCAGCCTAGCTCGGCTTAAATTCGCCTCAGTTAGGTTCGCATTCTGCAACACTGCTCTCCACAGCATGGCTCCACTTAGGTCTGCACTAAGCAGCAGTGCCTCAGACAATTCTGTTCCTACTAAATGGACTCCACTCAGATTTGCGCCCCGTAGGTTTGCTCGTCTCAAGATCACTCCATTGAGATCCGCCCCAACCAAGTTTGCCTCGCTCAGGTCTGCTTCAAATAAAATTGCCTTTTTTAGAGCGACGCCGCTCAAGTCAACTTGATGCAGGTGCGCCCCGCTCAGGTCGGCGGTATGAAAGTCTCGTTCTCCTGTGGCATAGCGCTGCAAGAGTTCTTCGGTATCCATTGCCTGTACCTCTCAATACTGTCCTTGGAGTTCCGGTTCAGCCCAAATCACTCTGCGCCGTCTCATAGGTGCCTGGCACTCCGACCTTCTTGAAACAGTTGATTGAATTCTAATTCACTCCTCACCTGCTGTTTCTTGTGTGGTGAATCTAGCAGCAGCAGAATATTTAGGCAGTCAGGCAACAGGTGTAGAGTTAGCTTTTCAGCAGATCTCATTTCCGTTGCATAGTTCAATTGTCTAGGAATTCAGCGAAAAGGAACACCAGATTTGACGTTTATTTATACTCGGTACGAGGATGTTAGTTCAGAGCAGAGGTCTGTCAGATTCAAACTGCATCTAGCTAATAAAGACAAACACTAGATGTGAATCTGCCGTAATAACAGCAAGAACATTACCAAGGTCGCACCCTTGTATAGACCTCTGTTGAACTTTAAAGAGGCAGACGAATGGTAAATGTTGCGCCCTGTCCTACGACACTACTTACTGTTATGCTGCCACTATGCGCCTCTACAATGCGTTTAGCGATCGCTAATCCCAATCCCGTGCCACTGCTACGCGATGGATCAGTGGTGTAAAACTGCTCAAAAATTCTAGGTAAATCCCGTTCACTAATTCCCGTTCCTTGATCCTGAATTGTGATTTCTGCTTGTTTTCCTTGCCGATGTCCCCTGATGAGGAGCCGAGTGTTTGGCTTAGAATGCTTGATGGCGTTGTCCAAAATGTTGAGGAGCGCTTGCAGCAGCCGCTCAGAATCACCCTGTAATTGCAAATCTGTGACATTTACGATCGCAGTAACAGGATGCGCCTGCATACGCGGGGCCATTGCCTTGACCGCCCGATCAATTAAGCCTTGCAGGGATATGGTTTGTCGCTCTAAGTAGCCGACCCCCGCTTCTAGCCGACCGAGATCCAACAAATCGTGAATCAACCGAGACAACCGCTTGGTTTCACTCTCAATCGTCTCAAAGAAGCGATCGCGCAGTTCAGGTTCCTCTACAGCACCGCTTTTGAGGGCTTCTACCGTCACTTGAACGTTGCTAATCGGAGTCCGTAGTTCGTGAGACACGTTTGCCAGAAATGCTCTTCGTTCTTGATCGAGCGAGGCTAATCGTTCACTCATTCGGTTCAGTTCGATCGCTAACTGACCTAATTCATCCTTCTGGGCAATCGTGAGGCGATCGCCAAATTGCCCACCCCCTAACCGGATGGCGAAGTTTCGCATCGTCTCAATTGGAGCGGAGAGGCTACGAGCCAAGCGATGACTAATTAGGGCACATAGCAAAATGGTGAACAGCAGGGTTATCAGCACCGCCCAGATGACATCCATAAATTGACGCTGGAACTGCCTCAATGTCACTGACATCCGCAAAATTCCTAAAACTTTGCCGTTGCGAGTAATGGGTCGAGCAACATATAAGCGATCGTCGTTGGTCAGAACCCCTTTCGCAATTCCACGAGCAGAACGATTCTGCGACGCCTCTTGAACACCCGGAACCTCATACCAATTTATGACGCGCTGATCCGTTTCTGGGGAAGATGTAGCAAGCAACTGCCCTTGGGCATCAAACACGCGCAGTGTGATCGTATCCGGTTCGCTATAGCGTTCTGTCAACACGCGAATTCGTTGCAAATCCTGTTCTTCCATGGCATCAGCAACGCTTTCGCTTAAAGCCGAAGTCCAGTTATCCAGGTCGGCTTGACGCACTTGCATGAAATAGACATAGAACGACCAGAGGATGTACCCGGCCATTAGCGAGGTGCCGAGTACAACCAGAAGAATGTAGGTCGCCAATAGCTTTGCATGGATCGAAACCCGCTTCAAACGAATTGGACGCATTGGCGAACTCATGACCCAGCTACAGTATTGGCATGGCGACGCAGAACTGTTCTAATACGGGCTACCAGTTCACGGGTGTTAAACGGCTTTGTGATGTAATCATCTGCCCCTGCTTCTAACCCGCGCACCTTATCCACATCTTGGTCTTTAGCCGTGAGCATCACGATGGGGACATTAGAAAATGCTCGAATCCGCCAACAAACTTCCATGCCATCCGCTTCTGGCAGCATCAGATCCAGCAGAATGATATCGGGCACCTGCTTATGAAATTGCTTAATTGCACTCAACCCACTGTCTGCCGTCACGACTTCAAAGCCTTCTTTCTGTAGCGTATAGGTGAGGCTCTCACGCAAAGGTGCTTCGTCGTCTACAAGTAGGATTCGAGGCATGGTTCAACAAAATTGCTTCTTTGTAAGAATACCTTGTCAGCAAATCAGCACATCATCTTTCTGACGACGGAATTGGATTTCGATGCAGAACGACCGATGGGTCTAATAGAGCTAGTAGAGCTTTCTGCTGAGCGACCAGAATTGCAGGTACATTAAGGAAAAGAAAATCTAGATCTGCTTTTATGAATCCTGCCGTTAGTCTGCTTCGTGCTACCTCCTACGATCGCACTCCACTGCGCCACTCGCTCGAAACGTTGCTAGAGCCAATGGGAGGAATCGCCGCGTTTGTTAAACCGGGCGATCGCGTCTTGCTTAAACCCAATCTGCTCACTGGAGGGCGACCCACCAAGGAATGTGTTACCCGTCCTGAAATTGTGCATTGCGTTGCACAAATGGTACAAGAAGCAGGCGGAAAGCCATTCTTGGCCGACAGCCCCGCGTTTGGATCTGCCTTTGGAGTCGCTAAAGCAAACGGTTATCTTCCCCTAATCGAAGAATTGGACTTGCCGATTGTCGAAATGAAGGGCAAACGCTATGAAACCGTGAGCGACGACTTCAATCATTTGCTGCTCTCAAAAGAAGCAATGGAGGCAGATGTCGTGATTAATCTGCCCAAAGTGAAATCTCATATGCAGTTAACCGTGACGCTTGGCACTAAAAACCTGTTTGGCTGTGTTCCGGGCAAAATGAAAGCTTGGTGGCATATGGAAGCGGGCAAAGACCGAGAACGCTTTGGCAGAATGCTAGTTGAAACCGCTCGGGCCATTGATCCGGATCTAACCATTCTCGACGGGATTATCGGGCATGAGGGCAACGGTCCGAGTGGAGGGGAACCGAGAGAACTCGGTATCTTGGGCGCTTCAGCGAATGTGTTTGCCCTCGATCGCGCCGTTGTTGAAATTCTCCAAGTCGATCCAACCTCAATTCCCACCATCGTTGCTAGTGGTCAACTTGGGTTGTGTCCTGAGCTAGACAAGATTGAATTTCTACATTCACGCCCAGAAGATTTGGCGATCGCAGACTGGAAACTGCCCGAAACAATTATGCCTATCGACTTTGGTGCACCGCGTGTGCTTAAATCTACCTTTAGGCACTTGTATATTCGCTTCATTAAAGAGCCGATATCAGCCTATCGTTAGATTTAGGTGAATCTGAAGGAAACATTACGAATTAAGGCTATATTAATTATTTCTTTTAAGCTTATAAAGATTAATGAGGTAAGCCTTAGATTCCAAGCCTTCTAGAGTGACTCCTGAGTTTGCGTCAAGTTTTGGATCTGTTCATTAAGCTTCTCGTAACTCTTGTGTCATCTTATGTGATATCGGCCCAGAGGCTAGAAGGTTCAGTATGGTGAGAGCAGACAACGCTCAACCTTAGAACTAAGTGCAACCATCTATGCCTCCTTTAATGATTCGCCAACTGTGGTCGCTTGTCGAAACGGCACAAGCGGCTTCCCTAGTTAATTTAGACGATTCGAGTCTAGTGCAATGGCTACTGCACCAATTTGGAGATAAGCAGCCTCTCAATGCTGAGGAAACTAATATTCTGTCTAAATATATTCACGCCAAACTCTCGCTGATTCGCGATTTAGCTTACGATCGCATGGCTGACAATCTCTAAATCTCCACTTATGCTGCGGATTGTCTACTTCCCGCGTTTCGCACCTTATATTGAATATTGCTCATATTGGTCTGTATTGATCCGCCAAATATCCTTGTATTAAGAAATCCTCACCGATTGCTTCAGTGGTGACTTGCGTTAAGGATAAGGCTTGCGTCATTTCGGTTAAGCCTAACCCTCCAACTGGGGACGGGGCATCGATGCCGCCAATAATTTTGGGAGCAATGAACGCCCAAACTTTTTGAACACACTGGTCTGAGATCGCTCGCGCCGCTAAGGTTCCGCCGCACTCCCACAGAACCGTGTTCAGCCCGCGATCGTATAACTGCCTCATCACCGCAGCAGGCGTTAGTGCTTCTAGAACGATCACCTCTACGCCTTGATCGACTAGCTTTTTCTGCGTTTCTAAAGGGGCATCAGGGCTGGTGAATACAACAGTTGGAGCGACAGTTGTCTGCCAAAGATTGGCGATCGTGGGCAGGTCAAGGACTCGGCTCATCACAACGCGCAATGGATTGTGAGGCGCAATGCCGTGAGTGGTGAGAAACGGATTGTCTTGACGAACAGTATTGCCACCAACGACGATCGCATCACACGCCGATCTCAACTGATGCACCTGCTGTCTGGCTGCTTTTCCTGTCACCCAATAGCTGTGTCCTGTTGTTGTCGCAATCTTTCCATCCAGCGTCATTGCATATTTGAGAATACCAAACGGGCGACTCTGCACTATCCGATGGACAAAGGCTTCATTCAAGGTCTGACAGTCTTTTTCTTCAACGCCAACCGTGACATCAATTCCTGCCGCTCGCAGTTTGGCAATGCCTTGACCTGCTACTTGAGGGTTTGGGTCTACCATGCCGATCACAACTCGCTGGATTCCCGCCGCGATCGTCGCGTCAGCACAAGGCGGTGTGCGTCCATAGTGGCTGCACGGCTCTAGATTGACGTAAAGCGTTGCACCCAGAGCACGATCACGGGCCTGTCTCAGGGCAAACACTTCTGCATGAGGCTCGCCTGCTTTCGGATGGAAGCCTTCTCCCACAATTTCGCCATTCTGAACAATGACACAGCCCACCATTGGATTTGGAGCCGTGCGGCCCAAGGCGAGGCGTGCCAATTTTAGGCAGCGCTGCATCATGCTCAAATCAATATTAGTTTGATGGTCTGATTCCATCCGTCTGGTTCTACCTGTGAGATTTAGAAGTGTAGCAAGAGTGCGCTACAGCCGGGACGTTGAATAGTGGCTTAGTACCTCCTGTCCCCAGCGCACGATCCCCTCCGATCCTTCGATCATCAGGAGATATTGACCGCGATCGACATGATGACGATAGATACTGGCCGTTGTGCCTTCTCCAAACAACCCAAATAACCCACCCAGCACTGCACCAGTAAACCCACTCACCAAGCCACATGCTGGAACCAACAGCATGGATTGAATTCCTGATAACCCTACACTTTGAAACGTCATGGCGACGAAGAGAGCCACTCCAATGAGTGAGCCAAGCATGCCTGCAATTAAGCCCAGCGATCGCGCTTTACGTGCAGCAATTTGCATCGGTTTGAGCAAACCGACATGTTCAGGATTACTGTAGCCCTCACCCACGATCGCGAGATGCTCTGGGGAAACCCCATGATAATGAAGCAAACGATACGCCTGGAATGCAGAACTCTCATCGGGAAATACCAAGACGGCAAGATGAGTCTGTCGGCGCACTAGACCAGCTTTATTCAAGAAGCGATTGACTGACACAGAAGGTAGGGAGAATGGCGGTTTCTGTTTGAATTCTAAACCCTTGACATAGGAATACCTAGAGCTAATGGGAGGAATTTAATATTTTTTTGGGTATGGGTTTTTGGAGAGGCATTCCTCCTCGTGAAGCGGGTCAAAACCTTCTCTTATTCTTCATCCTCTACAATAGAAGTGTTCGTTATTTATAGATCCCCATGCCTCCCCGTTGGTCTCGCATTCCCGATCGCAATGATCCTGACTTCCGCCGCCTTGACGATCGCATGACGTTTGCCACTCATGTTGCACTGTTTAGCGCTTGTAATGCTGGAGCGTGGTTCTTCCGGCTGGCGCAGCATCCAGATTGGACGTGGACAGTTTGGATGACGGGTGCTTGGCTGGCAGTGCTGGTGGCGCATGGAATTTATATCTTTGCGATCGCAGACTACTCAGAACCCAGCAACTCCTAAGCAATGGCCATCAAAACCAGCCAATAGATAGGAGTTCTATTCATCAAGGTAGAGTAATTGTTGAGTAGTTGCTCTTGCTAGATCTACGAATGCTGGACAACCTGTAAACTTACCGTTTAAAACTCCTATGGCTATAAGTTCTTCTGAAGCGATCGAAACCTTGGCAGCCGAGATTGGTGAAAACGTTTATATGGATATTGCCAAGTGGCATCTTTACCTTTCTGATGCTCATCTGCACACGGTTCTAGCTGAAAAGCTGTTTCCGATGATTTCTAACGGACGGGCAGTTGAGGAAGACCAAGTGCTATCCGTTCTGAACGGCATTCCCGTGAAACTTGGCGGCGGTAAACGGGAGGTTCCATTGACCGATTTGCTGCCAATGCAGTGTCAGGTCAATCTGATGGATACCCTGGAAGAGTTTCAGCGCAAACTTTAAGATGCCCCTCGGCGTTTGAATCGGTTAACTCATTTCAAACTGTTCGGGGACGTTCCCCCGCGCCCCCGTTTTGTCAGGAGATGGAAGTCGTCCCTTGTCACCCAACCTAAGAGAAATTGGAGCGGCGAGGAAGGGGGGTAAAGGTGGTTGGCTTAGGGTTTGCGGCTTAACCCATGCTGATGTTCTGATGACTTTTTTAGGGATAGCTCTTAAAAACTTGAAGGCAACGGATCGCTCGATTTAGCATCGACTCTCAATCCGTTGCCTTTGGTTTTACTCGCTATTATGCCGTTTGCAGTAATAGGATCTAGTGCTTGCCGTTCTTGCCATTGGTAGATACGGGAGCAACCATCATGTCTTGCAACATAGACTGTGTAACCGACTGCGTTGAAGGGGTCTCCTCAGCAATTTGGGGGGCGAGTCGGGCAGTTGTATTGCGAATCGTTTGACGCCGGGAGTTTTTGCGCGCGCCACCTGCGATCGCATACTCGTTACTGCCTTTGCCGTAGCGGGCGGCAACGCCGAGCAGGATGTGCTCACTAAAATCATTGATCGATTCTTCAGCGAGTTGAATTTCTTGCCCGATGCGATCGAGGGTTTCAATCATGTCGTTGTAAGTGTCGAGCTTCTCGCGAAGGCTTGTAAGATCCACGGTGTAGGCAGCTAACGATAGTCCGTTACCCAAGTCGAAGTTCGGATCGATGGATTGCAAATTCTTGGCACGAAGTTCTGCTTTTTCGAGAGGTTTAGAGTTCCGGGTTGGTCGAGTCATCGTTACACGCTGATGAAGGTTTATCCTTGCACTGTAACCATCTGGCAGTCTAATCTGCCATGAGAGAATTTTGGTAAACCGCAGAACCCGCGATCGTAGGGGCGAAAATTTTTCAGAGGTTGTACTGGGATGCTTTACCGTTTCAATACGAGGGAAAGCCTCGTGTGAAGGAAGGAACAAGAAGTGGAAATGTCCCGACAAAACCTGGTTTTGTCGCGATGAAAGCAGGTTTTGTCCGAACAAAACTAGGTTTCGTTGCGATGGAAGCAGGTTTTGTTGCAATGAAAGCAGGTTTTGTTGCGATGGAGGCTGCGATCCTTCGGAACTGCGAAGCAATCGTGCGGACAAGATCAGGTTTTGTCGCGATCGAACCAGAATTGATCGCGACAAAACCTCTCATTGCCGCAACAAAACCGCAATCGACGCCGCTGGAAGCTTAGTTTCTAACTGTGTTCTAATGTCTTTGGCGATTGGCGTTGCCAAGCTCCGAAGGGTTCCTGCGGAGTTGCGTTGTGCTAATCGCGCATCGGGTCTAAAAGCTTGTTTGGGCGCATTTCCGTTACCGTATGCCTAGTTGTCTTCAAGGGTATCTTAGACAAAAAACTAGGTTCTCTAGGCAGAAAGTTTCAGTCTAAACAATAGTTATGCGGCATATTTCCAGGCTTTCTAGGGTCTTCCCTGCAGTTTTTTGGTGCAGCTAAAGCACCTTTAAGGGTACTGTTATGCCCAAACCGAGCCGCTTAGAGTGGAGGCGTAAACAGGGTTAAGCATTAAAGGAGAACCTATGCCTCAGACAAAACTTGGAACTTTTCACGATGCCTCTGGCAAAATCACTGTCGCTGTCTTTGAACGCAAGGCTGGTAATCAGCAAGCACACTTCCATGATTTTGCGTGTACCGTTCCTGATGATATGGTTGTTATTGGAGGAGGTGCAGAAGCAACCAACAGCCCGCCAAACGGCGCGCTCCTGACTGCTTCCTATCCAAACCAAAATCTATCAGCTTGGTTAGCATCCTCCAAAGATCACGAGCGTCCTCAGCCACACTTTTTAAAGGTATATGCAATTGGATTGAAAGTAGCTGGAATGCCAAGAGACGCTCTCCGCGATCATATTCACATTGGTCGCAGCGTTAGCGAACTAGCTCAGCATCCCGAAGTGTCAGAGTCAGTGCCACCAGGTTACTTGCTAATTAGTGGAGGGTTTCATGTGAATTGGCTAGACTTCAATTCACATGGTGGAAATCTTGCTACAGCATCATTTCCGGAAAATGCTTTTTCATGGAAAGCTAGATCAAAAGACCACATGACTATCAGTCCAGCTATTCTCAGTGTTTACGCAATAGGTATTAGAGAGAATCTTCCAGTTGGTCGTGTTCAACACTCGATTCAGACAAAAGATTCTGGACATGCTGCACATCCTTCTACAACAGCAGATGTTCTTCCAGGTTTTGCCCTTGTTGGTGGAGGAGCCGAAATTCATTGGAGTGGTGAGGGAAATCTTTTATGGCAACTTCGACCAACAACAGATCTTGCAAACCAAGACTTTACTGCAGGTGGTAAAGATCACATGAAACCATCACCTGCAACTTTGACTGCTTATTCTATCGGCATCAAGATCGTCTAATTCCCCAGTGTGCTGCCTAACAACACGATGGAGCGCTTGGTTTGTAGTCCTTGGGTCTTAGCGTTCAAGGTTACTCGTCACCGCTCATCTTTGCCATTATAGCGATCACTTCGCAAGCTCCAAAGGATCGCTTCGCAAGCTCCGAATAGATCGCAGCCGATTCTCCTGGTCTCTCTGATCTTCAACTCAGTTCATCCTCAACATATAAGAATCACGTAAGAATCACGCCGTCACACAATTATGAAAACAGACGCACTACGGTGAGTAATGCGTCTGTTTATCCTGCTTCACATTAAGACCTGCAATCTTCTAAAGTTGCGAGAATTGCCTTTATGGGTTGGAAGTATCAATCGGCGTTCCTTGCACAGTTGAAGCTAGCTCTACGCCTAGAATCTTCGAGATTGTGGGGGCAATATCAATGTTCTTCACTTGAGAAAGCGTCCCGTTACTAAAAGTAGGTCCAGCCGCGTAGAAAATCGCGCTCATGTTAGGCGACGTTGGATCGTACCCGTGAGCGCCGTAGAAGCTGGGCACTGAGAACACAGGAGTCTGGGTCGGCGCATCTCCCAAGCGTTGCACAACTGGAGTTTGAGTTCCATCGAAGTTATAGCCTTCGGTCAGCAGAGCAAACACATCGCCAGAGTCTTGTCCGATAAACTCACTGGTTCCTCGACCAAACGATGGATCGTTTAGGTCAGTTGGAAGCGGGCGATCGTAGATCTTGTCAAACACAGGTCTTGTTCCATCGACATATTTCGGGTTGGTGTCTACAAAGTTCTTGAGGGCTTCTGTCACCTGCTTCTGCAAGGTCACATATTCTTCGCGGCTCACAGTTCCGTTGGGTTCGCGCCCTTGCAGGTTGAAGTAGACATTAACTGCCGGACCCGATGTGACCGCACGAACTTTGTTTGAGTCAAACCCTTGGCTCTTGAGGAAGTTGTTCACGTTAACCGAGGTGTAAAACGGAGCAAATCCGTGATCGGAAACAACAATGATGTCGCTATTAGGAATGCCATTGCTATCCACTCCAACAGTCTGAATGATTTTTTGAACCGCAGCATCAGCCGCCTTGTAAGCCGTTTCTACATAGGAGTTGTAGCGCTCGATCTTTGCCTTGTCTTGTCCAGTTCCAATCGAGGTGGGATCAAGGGGATTGTTTGCCTGACGAGGATCGCTAATTAAGAACTGATGTTGCGAACCATCAGGTTGCTCAATGTAAGTGAGAACCAAATCGGAATCAGGGTTTTGAGTAATCGATCGCAGCGCAACGCGAGTTTGATAATCGACAAAACTCCGAACCTGATCGTCGTAGATCGCTTCTAACTCGGCGTCAGAGAACGTGTTAAATCCAGGACTAAGTTTCTGCGGAATCCGGAAATCGGGTTGGGGTGCCCAGAATCCAACATTGTTGTTGATGTCGTCTACATTCGCTTGCACCGCAGGGGTAGCAGGAATGAAGTTGGCAGAGTAGCGAGCAAACCGGACGGTCGAAAGGTCAGGCGCGAAATTGCTGACATAGAACGCCGTTCCCGCTTTGTTAGAGCTTCCTTCCAGATAGAACGGGCTAGACGTTTTGCTACCCGCTTTCACATAAGCCGGACCCGTTGACGGCAGGTTAAACGGACCCGATTGAATTCCTAACGTGGCATCGAAGAAGACCAGCGTATCGTAGTCAACTTTGTTGTCGTTTGTAGTGTCTAGAGCGGCAGCTTGAATGTCATAGTTCACACCGCCCACAGTGAATATGTCAAACGAATTTTTCGTTTGCAGCACCGGACTATAAACCGTTTTACCTGCGCTAGCAAGCTGCGAAACAGTGCGATCGCTAGCCGTTGCAAAATCGGCTGCCGTTAGGTTGAAGCCTTGCGCTCCCACGCCTGCAAACGCACCAAAGGGAACGGTGTAATCGACGGTACGATCGCTAGCGGGTTGAACGATCGGACTGTCTGGCAATCCCGGAATTTTGACATCGACACCATCCGCACCCGGAAACGTGGCGGCGACAACTTTCTTACCGTTGTTTCGCAAGTTGATCCAAAGCGGTTCAGCCGTTGGCTCAGCACTTTCGGTCGGTCCATGCACATCAAACGAGTAACCGCCAATCGGTGCGCCAAATCCACTAATATTTTGGGTAAATGGACTTGCAACTAAGTGGAAGCTGTTGGCGTTGATGTCATTGTTGGCAGCGTTGGAGCCTGTTGCGATCGCAATGTGACTCGGAGCCGTGAGCGAAGGTGTGATCGTTTCGTTGCGATCGGCAGAAACGCCTTTATTTTTTAACAGTCCTAAGCCTTCATCCTGCTTCAAAACTCCTGACTCTAAGTACTGATTTACGAGGCGAGGGGTTGCGCCATCGAGAGAAATCACAACTACTTTGGGTTTAGGAGTGGGAGCAGGCAACGCTAGATCGAGCGATTGATCTAACTTGATCTGAATAAACTCGCTGTTATCGGCTTGCCCCGGTTTGCGACCAACGCTAAATGGATAGTTGTTGTCGTTTGCGACTAATAGCGTTTGAGGGTCAAGAATCAACACATCTTCGATGGTGACGAAGGGGAAGGTAAACACGCCATTCTTGGTTCCATCGCCTCCGATTCCAGATGGATCGGCAATGTTGAGCAGATCCGCTAGCAGTTCTTTCTTGACAAAGCCCTCGCGATCGATTTGGTTGATATCGATTTTGTAGAGCTTCTTCGATCGGGCTGGATTGGTGACCGCCGGATCACTTGCATCACCCTGACCATTATCCCGTTCAATCACGATGAACTCATGATCGTTAATCGCCGTCATGTCCCCGATCGCACGATTGGGAGCATTCAAGCGGTAGGCGTAAACGTTGTCAGTGTATTTTTTGGTACTGGTATCAAACTCAGAAATAAACAGGCGATTCTGATTTGAATCGGTAGTAACTGCCCCTTCTAGCAGCGTGTAGAGTTTAGAGCCATCAGGACTGCTCGCCATGCCCTCAAAACCTCTAGAACGAGCCAGATTCGCTGCCTTCACCTTATCGGCTTCAGAGAGATTGGCAAACGCGGGGTTATCTGGCGATCGCACAAAATCTTGTGTCTCGTAGGCTTTTGCTGCCGCGCCCGTGTCTGAAAAATCAGTGAAGTAGCCGTCTACTCCGAGTTCAATAAACTGACGAATCTCTTTTTCTGGATCGCCTTTGTAATCCGATGCTAGGTAGCGGGGTTCGTTGCGGAAGGTGTAAGGATGAACCAGCAGACCCGCGTTGTGCGCGTCTTGTACCAGCGTCGTTGAAGGAGTTAGCGTCTTATCGGCATCATTGACCGCACCATCACCATTGACATCATCCGCTTTGCCATCGCCATTCGCATCCGTCCCTTTGACCGAGACAATCATGCGTTTCCAAGGACCAATTCCATCCGCGTAGGTCGCCACTTCTGCCAATCCTTCGGGCGATCGCAGATCTTTATAGGTGCGCGAATCGCCGCTTGCAACAAAATCGTAAGGTTTCACCTCGACCAGTGAACCGTCTAAATTTGTATCAGCGGCGTCCATCAATTGCACGAGCGGCACATCAATCAAGCCGTTCAGCTTCTTCAGATTGCCAACTTCAAAGGATTGAATGAAGACGCGACTTGGATCGGTAAAATTGTTGTCTTTGAGAAGTTTCACCAACGGTTCTTCTAGCGCCAGCCCTTTCTCCGTGTGATAGGTGGGATGTTTGGTTTCGGGGTAGATGCCAATTTTCTTTCCCGTTGTCGCTTCGACAGTTTTCACGAAATCGATGATTTCTTGCAGCGTTGGAATTTCAAACTGACCGTTGAACGATTGATCTCGGAACGCTAACCGCTCTTTCGCTCGCAGAGTTTTGATTTCTGCCAGCGTGAAGTCGTCAGCAAACCAGCCGCTTTCCTCTGTGCCATCGATCGTTTTTGTGGTGAAGCGATCGGCAAACTCAGGACGGTCTGCGACATCGGTTGTATCTTTGATGTTGACTTCGTGACGGGCAATCAGCACGCCGTCTTTGGTGGATACTACGTCCGGTTCAACGAAGTCAGCGCCTAGCTCGATCGCATATCGATACGCTTCGAGCGTGTGCTCAGGACGATACCCAGAAGCGCCTCGGTGACCGATCACGAGCGGATCTTGACCATTCAGCGTGTTGAGTTTAGACGGGTTGGGGGTTGCGATCGGGGCTTTTAACAGTGTCCCGTTGGCATCAGTGTGCAGCAGGAATGGACCAAATTCTTCGCCAAACCAGTAGGTTCCATCCGCAGCGCGACGGAACGATTCGAGATCAAAGTCGGCTCCGGTTAGCAAGCGGTTTTGCTTAATGCTCGGATCGACCGGAATTCCACCCGCTTGAATCTTGTCGCTGTTGGGGTAGGTTTCTAGATCGGCAACGATCGTTTGAATCCCTTTAAGGACGCCGTTCTTGTCGTTGAGTTGAACGAAACTATCGGAGGTAAAGCCCTCTAACTTGTCTCCCGTTTTTAGATTGACTGGAGAAACACTTCCGGTTTCAAAGTTTGGCTCAATGGCATAAAAGCGCAGCAACGCATCAGCAGAATTGGCTTTCGAGCCGTAGCCATTATCGGATAGCACCAAGTAAGTTCCTGCTTTCGCGCCGGGTAGCACCGCAGAGAAGCCTTGCACGGATTGACCATTAGGAGCGTTAAACGGAACAGGAACTCCATTCGCGTTGACTGCACTCACACTGCCATCGTTGTTAAGCGCCAGAAATTGCCCAGAAGTTGCACCCGTTGCGAAGGTGTTAGCGGGCAGCACAGAGCGTTTCACCAGCTCTGTTTTCACGTCTGGAATGACTTGATTGTTGCTGTCTAGACGAACGAAAGTTAGCTCATCGATCGCAGTCGGTTTAATGCCCTTGAGAAGCGCTAAGACTGACCCTGTGTCTGTTAACTTCACCAGTGTATCGCTAGCGTTTTCGCCCGTGCCTGACACGATCGAGAGCTGCTCAAACTTCACATTCTCTGGCAACGCGATCCGATCTTCTTCGAGTTTAGAACCGATGCCGCCGAAGTTTGCGATCGTAACGGTGTTTCCCCCAGAAACCGCAAAGGTTTTCTGTCCACCTGAGCCGTCAGAGGTGGGAAGTCCAAGGGTAGAACGAACAAAATCGGCCACATCAAAATAAAGCATATCGCCCACTTGACGGGTCGTATACGCTGCCGTGCCACTGGCGTTAGAAGTCAGGGCTGCATTTAGGCTACCGTTTGCGCTACTTGCTTGCAACGATTGAGGCGCGGCTTGTAGATCGATCTGAGATCGGCGAGATTGCTCGATGTTAGTCGTCAAACCACCATTACTCGAAGAAGCAGATGTTCCAATTAAAAAACTATCTATGAACACTCGTTGACCCTCAAAAGACTCGAAAGTTGACTGCACACACAGTTAAAGCAATGTAAAGCGAATCAGATTGAGATTATTTTTTATGTTTTGTATGCAACGTCAAGCTAGATGGTTAGAATTACCAAGGCAATGACTAACTAAACCCGAAACGTATTCTTTAACGATTGAAATACGAATGAAAGGTTAGTCACTAATTAAATAGATTGTTGACAAACGAATCAACGCTCATTGCTTAAACACACATTGAACAGTAGTCTATTAAGTTAATGAACTAGCTAATGCTAGGTTAAGACTTGACTAAATTGAGTTCTCAGCGTTTCTACTAAATCTCGCTCCAAAGTAGAACCAATTAAAAACGGATGAATCGGAGGCTGATGCAGTGACTCACTGATCGCTTATCCAATTCATCCGCTTGTATCTATCAGCAATGAAGACAAAAATTAATTGACCGAAACGTTGATCGCAAGCTTATAGGCTAACTCCAATAACAGATGATTGGCAGATTGGCGTTCGATCGCAACATGATGTAACCACTGAAGATATAACTCCTGCGATCGCTCCAACGAAACACCTAAATTTAATTGCTGACTCAGATCAATCAGTTTCCCCAGAAATTGAATTTGGAGGTCTGAAGGTTCCGGATCGTATAGGAGGGTTTGCAGCGATCGCGCCAGTGTGCGCTCTAGAATCTGCCGTGCTTCAGGAAGCTGAAGCTGACAACGTAAGTGACTTGCCTCTGTCGCGATCGCGTCAAGCTGAACCAAATCATGGGAATTTGGATCGTGTTCTAGCGATCGCAGCGTCACCAGAAGCCGATGTCCTAACGCAATTTCTGCTGCCACCTGCAATTCTCGTGGCACAGGCAGTTCATCTCGGTGAAACGCAATCAGAACGCCATAGTTATCGCGATACACCTGCGTGTAAAGCTGATCGAGTCGTGTCAGCGTTTCCTGACTCAACAATTGCATGATTCGATGCCGCTCTTCTGCAAACAAATCTTGCAAACTGTAAGAGCGATCGTTGAAGTACCGATTCATCGTCAGAATCGTTTTAGCAGCACTTCCTTGACTCAGCGCTTCAGATAAATTTTCTTTTAATTGCGTATACTGTCGTCGTCCTGAGAACGGCTGAATGCAGCAATGAAAATCCCAACCACTCAGATGCAGCACCGCAAACACGAGGTGTTCTGTTTCGCGAGTAATCTCTGAGGTGAGTTGGAGTTGCCCGATCGCCAAGCTCATCGACCCCATTCGATGCAGTTGGTAATCCAGTTGGTTTGCCGTGTAGCAATACACTCGCTCTTCTCGGCTGTAAGTCGCAAATAAAGAGCTAATCGCATAGTGAGCCGCGACTTGCTCAAAACTGATCTGAGCCGGGATCACCAATTGCCGATAGACTTCTGCCCCCGTTTTGAAGCAGTCAACATTACTGGGCGCAAGGGCTAAGCGTTTGATAAAGCCTTTCTCAAGCTGCACGCCCGCTACATCGCCCGCCAGTTCTAGCGCACGAGCGGCATAGCGGAGAATTTGAGTGCCTTCCGGTCGAGACAGTTCTTCAAAGAACCAGCCGCAGCTCGTGTACATCAGCATGGCGTGACGCTGCATTTCGAGCAATCGCAGCGCATCGAGCCGCTCTGACGCATTCAGTCGGTGAGACTGATGCTGAGCGAGAAATTTTTGAACTGTGGCAGGTGTGCGCGATCTCACCACTTGAATGTATTCATCCCGCGCCAACCACGGATCAGAAAATAGCTTTCCGCCCACCTCTTCGTAGACTTTGACCATCTGATCCCGAAGCCAGTCCAACGCATCCCGCAAAGGGCGACGCCACTTTTGATTCCACAGTCCACCACCCCCGCAGCCACAGTCATCCTGCCAGCGATCGACGCCGTGGGCACAGCTCCAAGCGGTAACAGACTTGAGTTCGACTTCCCATTCGGGCGGCCTCAAACTGAGGTAATGGGCAAAGTTAGTCACGGTCCAGCCGCGATCGGGAAACTCGCCGACAAAGGCATACGCCAAACATTTCTCCGTGCCGCCTTTATGATGTCCAAACGTTTCCCCATCCGTTGCCACCGAAATTAGTTGCGATGGGCGGTGATCCCCGCGCACAGCTTGCCCTAACCGCCCTGCCAAATGGTGAGAGCTGCTGAGTGCCTGATCGAATCCCATGTCACGGGAAATTGGGCCATCGTAGAAGAAAATATCGATAAACGGAGCGGGGGAATCAGAATCGCGGTTGGGCAAGAAGCAGCGATAGGGGCGAGTGGGATCAATTTGACTGCCGCCGACTTCGTGCCAGTCTGCTTGGGCTAGAGGACGGCAGCGCTGCGCTTGAGAAGGCGCGAGAACAATGAACTTGATTCCTTCTGCAACCAACGCTTCTAACGTTGCGTAATCAACGGCGGTTTCGGCTAGCCACATTCCTTCGGGATCGCGCCCAAAGTGAGATTTGAAGTCTTCTTTGCCCCATCGAATTTGAGTGTGCTTGTCTCGCGCATTGGCAAGCGGCAGGATCATGTGATTGTAAGCTTGAGCGATCGCATTGCCGTGTCCATTTAAGCGATCGCAGCTTTTGCGATCGGCATCAACGATACGTTGATACACTTCCACATCGTGACGCTCAATCCAACTCATCAAAGTTGGGCCAATATTAAAGCTGAGATACTCATAATTATTGACGATCCCCACGACTTCGCCGCGATCGTTAAGAACTCGCGCAAATGCATTGGGGCGGTAACATTCGTGATGAATTCGCTCATTCCAATCATGAAAGGGCGCCGCACTGGGTTGACGCTCGATCGCATCTAAATAAGGATTCTCGCGAGGCGGCTGATAGAAGTGCCCGTGAACGGTGATGTAGACTCCCGTTGTGGTCTGAGCTGTAGTCTGAGAGGAAGCGATCCCCGGAGGGTTAAAGGCTTGAATCATCGCTGCTTCAGCTATTTCTGAAGCAGACAATTGAGAGGGCGCATCAGGAGTTAATGTCATGAAAGTAAGACCAAAAAAGATTATAAGAGCTTCTGAACGGCAACGCTGGGGCTAAAGCTTTTTAAATTCTGCGAGTTTCACAGCCTAACATAGAATGCTTATCAGTTTCAGGCTCCAAGCTTCAAGCTCTAATTGCTAGCAAGTTCAATTCTTCGACAATATCTTTGCGACAGTTACGTAGCTGTTAGTGTGAACAGTTTAGTGAAGCTCAAGAAAATCACAATCTAACTCAAAGCGTAACTTGTTGCTCATCTAGTCCACGTCCTGAGTTAGATTGTGATGGCATCTGATGTGATTGGAATGATGAACAATGTTGTTAAGCGATTCACCACGCTGCGTTTATCACTAACTTTCATTGAATCGCAAAATGTATTCAGTTAGAAGTGTTTGAACTTTTGTAGATCAAATTTACGATTTCGCTACACTTTGCAATTTCTCTCTATGCTTTGGTACTTGATCAGGAAAGGGATGAGAGAAGCCTATGTATCAACGGCAAGTTCTGTCGCTGTGCTTGCATTGCTGCGATCGCTCGAATAGAATGCCATTGCCATCTGTTCTGATCCCCGTTGCAGTACTTCCAGCCGCTAATTCCAAATTTAAACATTGAGCGACGTAAATCGGATGCCAATCAGTTACGCGAGGAAGATCGACCGGCTCACGACTGGTATCGATTTGTGCTGTCATTTCCGCCTCACCTCGTGCAGCAGTACTTAGAGAAATTTGGAATTACACCAGAGCAGACGGTGCTTGACCCATTTTGTGGAACCGGAACAACGGTCGTCGAGTGCAAGAAAAACGGCATTCCCACAGTTGGGGTTGAGGCAAATCGAATGGCGTGGTTTGCGGGTTGCGTCAAGCTCGACTGGACGCCTGATCCCGAAGCGCTACTTCAGCACGTTCAGCAGATTGGCGCGATCGCACAAGCCCAAATTCAACAGGAGCGGGGATTGCGGACGTTACCCGAAGAAAGTCAGAAATTGCTGTTGAAAAACTCCATTAGTCCGCTACCGCTCCACAAAACGCTGATTCTGCTCGACCAGCTTCAGGCGTCATCACCCTTTTCTCGCCATCAGCAACTTGCCTTAGCCAAAGCGATCGTCTTTTCGATCAGCAATATTCGGTTTGCGCCCGAAGTCAGTATTGGCAAAGCCAAAGCAGATGCGCCTGTTGTAGAGGCGTGGCTAGAAGCCGTGCGCGAAATTGCAAATGATTTGCCTAACCTCCAGCAGTTGTCTCCTACCCCTGCGACGATTCATCATGCCGACTCTCGCCAACTGTTGACGGTTTTAAAACCTGCCTCCATTGATGCGGTGATTACCTCTCCGCCCTATCCCAATGAGAAAGATTACACCCGCACAACGCGGCTAGAATCGGTTCTACTAGGATTTCTCAAAAACAAATCGGATCTTCAGACTTTGAAGCGGGGATTGATGCGATCGAACAGCCGCAACGTTTACACATCCGATGACGATGATCAGTGGGTCGTACATCACCCCGAAATTCAGCGCATTGCGCGTGAGATTGATGCGCGACGTCTAGAACAAGGAAAAACGAGTGGGTTTGAGCGCGTTTATGCTCAAGCTACAAAGCTGTATTTTGGCGGCATGGCAAAGCATTTAGCCGATTTGCGCCATGCTTTGCGTCCAGGAGCGCGATTGGCATATGTGGTTGGGGATCAAGCCTCCTATCTGCGCGTGATGATTCGCACGGGGCAACTGATTGCAGACCTTGCTGAGGCGTTAGGCTACGAAGTAGAAGCGATCGATTTATTTCGCACTCGTCTAGCGACCGCCACCAAGGAGCAACTGCGGGAAGAAGTTGTCCTGCTGCGGTGGACGGGCAAATTTCCGGTAAAGTATCGCTTTAGTGACAAGCCGTTGTAAATAATTTAGAGCAATGTTCAGCTTTTGCAATTGCTACGATCGCGACTGAACTAGTGTTTTATCGAGCTAAGGACGAGAGATGAAAAACAATCAGAACGGTCTCATCCCTCGTCGCGAAGCGGGTCGAAGACATTCCTCATCCATCAAAATTAATGCAACATCCCGATTCAAAAAATCCGCATCCGATGCCGGGATTTCCTCAAATTTGTTTTATCAACATGGTTATCTCTAACCCAAATATCATCGTCGGAGACTACACTTACTACGATGATCCGGAAGACTCCGAGAATTTTGAGCGCAATGTCCTCTACCACTATCCGTTCATTGGCGACAAATTGATTATCGGTAAATTCTGTGCCTTAGCGACAGGCGTGACGTTTATCATGAATGGCGCGAATCACAAAATGTCTGGGTTCTCAACCTATCCATTTCAGATTTTTGGTAATGGTTGGGAACGGGTAATGCCGCAACTGAGTGAATTGCCATTTAAGGGCAACACTGAAATTGGGAATGATGTTTGGATTGGATACCAAGCCGTGATCATGCCTGGCGTTAGCATCGGGGATGGTGCGATCGTGGCTGCAAAATCTGTCGTGACTAAGAGTGTGCCACCTTATACGATCGTGGGCGGAAATCCAGCTTGTCCTTTACGCAAACGGTTTTCTGACGAAACAATTGCTGTTTTACTAGAAACGGCTTGGTGGAATTGGGATATTGAAAAAATTACGAGAAATTTAGAAAAAATCGTCAGCGCTGATATCGAAGCGTTGAGACAGTGTGTGTAGTTTTTCGTGAATTCAGTTTTTCAATAACTCATATTTCTTCAAAAGAAAACTGCCCTCTTCGTCAAAAACGAAAAGGGCGCAGCGGATTTGAATTCTATTCTCTAGACATCTCTAGACATCATAGATATCTAGACATCATAGATACGGCATTCTGACGCATCTGGATTCTCATCACAGTAGTTTTGAAATTTAGTCTTCTGGCGATCGCGCTTATCTGACATGGCCGCTTGCACCTCTTCTACCGCATCCCAAGCTGCCGCACACTCGCTGGAAACGTCACCGCTCGTTTTGCAAGCATCATGTGCCTGATCGATTAACTGGTCTAACTGCTGCTCCATTGGTTGAGCATTTGCTTTTGATTGAGTCATTAGAATTACCTCGTTTTATGTTCTTCAGAACGCTCTACATTCGGATGTAAAAATTCAGATGCAAAATAGCGTTCTTCTCTGTTTAAGCTACTTAATCTTTAATTTCACTTTAGCGCTGAGCCTTAAAATCCTAGTGGCTCCAGCGACAGATTTTAGCGACTAGGATAGAACAGCTATTTCAATCGGATCAAAGTGGGGCACGCAAACCTCCAGACTGACTACCGCTAGAAGCACAAGCTACACAGGATAGGCTATCCAAGCTCTGAAGGAGCACTTACGATCTTCATCCTTGGTATCCTTCACACCCCTATTTCTCAAAGACACAAAACTTAACATCTTCGTTCACTCAGGTGCTACTCCTCCTTTTGGTAGATTCTTAAAAATCACCGAAGTTTGAGTAGTCACGCTACCTAATTCTTCAAAATCGCCTATCGACATTGAGCTGCACTTAAATTAGATTTCAAGAGCGATCGCGCTGGCTTGAGTGGTTCTTAGCGTTTTCCTTAATTTCCCTTAATCCTTAATATCCCTTAATGAAGTAGTGATTAGACGAATAATGTACGATGCTGTTGAAGAATCTGATAGCAACGGGTTGATAGATTCAGAAGAGGGAATTCTTCGCTATTCATAAAAGATCTTCTAAAAGAAGTCTTAAGTTTTACTACGGAGTAAGATGGACTAAGCAAACGCTGATATTGGGCGAGACATGACTTCGATTCTAGTTAAATCTCCGAAACTAAACTCTCCTACAGTGCATCGTTTGTCGAATGGCTTAACGATCATTGCCGAACAGATTCCCGTCGATGCTGTCAATCTCAATGTGTGGCTCAACGTCGGTTCTGCGATCGAGTCTGCTCCCATCAACGGCATGGCTCACTTTTTAGAACACATGATTTTCAAAGGAACTCAGCGCCTTGAGAGCGGAGAGTTTGAGCAAAAAATCGAGCAGCGCGGTGCAGTCACGAATGCCGCGACGAGCCAAGACTATACGCACTACTACATCACAACGGCTCCCCGAGATTTTGCCGAGTTAGCGCCGCTTCAACTGGATGTGTTGCTTAATGCCAGCATTCCAGATGATGGGTTTGAGCGAGAACGATCGGTGGTCTTAGAAGAAATTCGCCGCTCTGAGGATAACCCGCGCCGTCGCACCTATCAGCGCATGGCAGAATTGGCATTTGAGCGACTGCCCTATCGCCGTCAGGTTTTAGGTCCTACTTCAGTGATCGAACAACTCGTTCCGCAACAGATGCGAGATTTTCACTCCGCTTGGTATCAGCCTCAGTCCATGACGGCTGTAGCAGTTGGCAATCTGCCCGTCGATCGCTTGATCCAAATCATTGAAGATAGTTTCACTCAGCTTGCGCCCTCCACTTCTTGCCCCACACCCTACATTTCCTCTCCCTCTGCTGAAACGTCTTTCACCCAGATCGTTCGCCAAGAGTACACTGACCCAACTCTCAAGCAAGCTCGATTGATGCTGTTATGGCGGGTTCCGGGCTTGACGGACTTACAGAATACCTACGAGCTAGACGTTCTCACCAGTGTGCTGGGTCATGGCAGAACCGCTCGATTGGTGAAAGACTTACGCGAAGAGCGGGGATTAGTCTCTAACGTGTCGGTGAGTAATATGACTTACCTGCACCAGGGCGTTTTCGCGGTATCAGCGCAGTTGCCCGTAGAAAACATCGATGCTGTAGAAGCCGCGATCGTAGCCCACATCGAACAGCTACAATCCGGTCGCGTGACCGAAGCCGAGCTGTCCCGCGTTCAAACTCAAGTTGCCAATCACTTTACGTTTGGCAATGAAACGCCCAGCGATCGCGCTGGTTTATACGGCTACTACCAAACCTTAGTCGGTGATTTAGAACCCGCCTTCAGCTACTCCGCCTATATTCAATCCCTCTCCGCCGCTGATCTTCAGGCTGCCGCTCAACAGTACCTCCCAACTGACGCTTACGGCATCGTCATCATCAAACCCGGCGAATAATCCTGTCGTGTGGTCTTGTCATGTGGTCTTCCATTGACGCTCAAATTTCTCAAGCAACCGGACGCTTGTTTGAAGCTCGCGATCGCAGTTCTGTCACAGGAGGCTGCATCAATCGAGGTTATCGCGTTTCTGATGGCAATCCTTCCGAGCTTGGCACCAATCGGGCATTCTTTGTAAAACTCAATCGCGCCGATCAGATTGCAATGTTTGAAGCGGAAGCACTTGGTTTGCAGCAGATGCGGGAGACGCAGACAATTTTAGTCCCCCAACCCATCTGTTGGGGAGTGGCAGAGGGTTCGGCTTATTTGGTGCAAGAATGGTTGGATTTGGGTCGAGGCAGTAGCCAAGCCTGGACAGATATGGGGCGGCAACTCGCCCAGCTTCATCAGGTTCAAACGGCGATCGCGTTTGGATGGGAGCGAGATAACACGATCGGGTCTACGCCTCAACTCAATCCCTGGACATCAAATTGGAGTGATTTTTTCACTCAGCATCGCATTGGCTATCAGATCCAGCTTGCCAACAAGCGAGGCGAACGGTTTCCCAAGCAAGACCGCTTACTTGCTTTCATTCCGGAACTGCTGGCCCAACACAAGCCCAAACCTTCGTTGGTTCACGGAGATTTATGGTCAGGTAACGCAGCAGTTACAGCGACAGGGCAACCTACGATTTTTGATCCGGCAACCTATTGGGGCGATCGCGAAGTTGACCTCGCCATGACAGAACTATTTGGGGGATTTCCATCGGAGTTTTATGCAGGCTACAACGAGGTTTTCCCGGTAGATGCGGGATATCAGCAACGGAAGATTCTCTACAATCTCTACCATGTTCTCAATCATTACAACTTGTTTGGAGGCGGGTACGCCGCTCAAGCTAATCGGATGATGGAGCAGATCTTAAACGGTTAGGTTCGCTTGAGCGCCGCCCTTGCCGCTCACAGGTATACCCTTGCGGTGACCAATCGCTCGAATTAACGTCGCGGAGCCGAACCATGTTTGAGCAGTTTGGCGAATAAACCTGGCTCACCAACGCCCAAACTAAACTCCGACCGACATCTAATCCTGTCTTCCAAGCAAATTCTCGATTACCAGGAATGCCTGGTTCTTCGGCGATCGCAGATTCTACCCAAATCCCATGAGAGCCAAGCAGAATTTGCGCTAACCACATCGCTCTTGGCAGATGGGTTTTGGAGGTCATCAGTTTTACATGACGAGCTTTCCACTGGCGGAGGGTTGGAATGCTAAAGCAGAAATTGTCAAACGTCGATTGGGCACACTTCTCTAGCCAAACCCGTTCCATTGGCGCTTCAGCCTGCTGAAATATGGAGCGAATGCAAGGATCAAGGGAACCTTGAGAGATTAGAATCGGCGTCGTGGGCGATTGCTTTGCTATTTGCGCGGCGGCGATCTCTCGCTGAACGCTGCCGCCCAATACCAACACTACATCGACCGGACGTGAAGCCGCCAACCAAAGCGAGAGCCAAACTGAGGCAAACCAGAGCAGCAGTCCCGTCCCCAGCACCGGAAGCAGTCTAAGGCGTTTCAGTCTGCTTTTTTGGAGTCTGAGCCGCTTGGGGAAGCGTAAAGATAGGTCGTCCTTTTTCATCAACTTTTTCCACTCCTCCCAGCGCTAAAATTTCTTGTTTTGCTCGCGCCTGAGTTTTGCGATCGCCCATTGCTCCGGCTTGCATGTACACCGCCGCCCATGCCTGAAAGCGGATCAGCTTACTATCAGGATCTGTTTTTAGAAACGCTGCTGATCCCTTAAAAACAGGGGCAAGGTCTCGATACTCCTGCGTCTGAGCGCTCCAATTCGACGCCATCTCTAGAGAATGAATTGCGCCTGGAACATCTCCTAACAGCAACAGTTGATCTAGAGCGGCAAACCGCCAAACCGCAAACGCTTTCGAGTTAATTTGCGGTGATAGCGTCTTCATTCCGCGTTGCATCAGCGTCAAGGCTTGTTCGGGTTGTCCTATCTGGTGAGAAACTGTGCCCGATAGAAAGAGATAGGTGTCGGCAAAACGCGGGTCGCGCTGCGTCACAATATCAAAATACTTTGGGCTAAGAGAATAGTCCGTCTGCGATCGCGCCTCTTCATCTCCGTAATATTGCAAAAAATTGAGAAACGCCCAGTCTGCGATCAGATTGTCAAACCCGAAGCTCGGCGCTTTGCTCAATAGATCTAATCGCAGCGATTCCTGTTTTTGCGCTTGCGCCGGATTTTCCACCCAAAGTGATGGTTTTTGAAGCTGTGTGCGTTGCATAGAGATGATCCCCGCGATCGCAGACAGAGCGATCGCGCCCTGCAACCCAACGCTGATCCCAACTTTGACAACGGTAAGAACAGACGGCCTAACACTAAACTCCACAGGGCAACCTCGCAACAAATTGAATTAAATGAGGCAAATATTTTGGTTAATATGCCCGGATTTGATGCAATTGTTGTGAAGACTGCAATCACCGTGTGCGATTTGCGTCAGATTGAGCTACATTACTCTTGCAGCCAAGACACTTTGTAAAGTGTCCTGAAACTGTCACAATCCCTCCACGTCACCTGTGTACTCTGTTCATACTCTTCTCCGTCAAATTGCGGTCTTTTTTGCTCCGCACCCTTAATATTTTCGGTCATACTGATAGTCATACGTTCTAACTGAAGTAGTTAGTATCTTCCAAACCTTTTGCGAGACTGACTAAATTTGCTAGGACATCTTGAATTCATCTGTATGTAGCTGTCCACCTTAAAATCAGCACCACCCTCAATGAATCGACCCTCGCTTCTCCAAGTAGCCCTCTGCAGTGGTGTAATCGCCGCTACAGCTACCACAACTCTGTTTGGTCCTGGTCGTTCGGTCCGCGCCGCACTGCAAGATAGCCCCAAGGCAATACTTGATGAGGCATGGCAGATCGTCAATCGCGAGTACGTAGACGGAACGTTTAATAAAAACAACTGGTCAACGATTCGTCAGGAGTTACTCAGCAAAAATTACACGTCTCGTCAGCAAGCATATGATGCGCTGCGAGACGCGCTGAAAAAGCTGGACGACCCCTACACGCGCTTTATGGATCCAAAGCAGTTTGAATCGTTAAGCAGTCAGACTTCTGGGGAATTGTCCGGGGTTGGAATTCGGCTAGAACTCAACGAAAAGACAAAGGAATTAACCGTTGTCGAGCCGATCGAGAACTCCCCGGCGTTTAAGGGAGGCATTAAATCGGGCGATCGCATCTTGGCGATCAACGGCAAAGCCACAAAAGGAATGACCGTTGAAGATGCGTCAAACCTGATTCGTGGGGAAGTTGGAACTAGGGTAACGCTGAAAATTGGACGGAATGCCAGTGCATTCGATCTGCCCATTACGAGAGCGAGAATCGAATTGCAAGCTGTCCGCTATAGCCTCAAGCAAGAAGGCAAAAATCGGATTGGTTACATTCGATTGAACGAATTTAGCAGTCATGCTTCTGCCCAGATGCGTCGGGCGATTCAGGATCTATCGACTCAGAAGGTCGATGGCTTTGTGCTAGACCTGCGCGGAAATCCGGGTGGTTTGCTGCAATCGAGTATCGAAATTAGCCGCATGTGGATGGATCGAGGCGCGATCGTTAAAACTGTGAATCGTCAGGGCGGCAGCGAAGAGTTTACGGCTCGTAATACGGCATTGACCAAGCTGCCATTAGCCGTCTTGGTCAATGGTCAATCGGCAAGCTCTAGTGAAATTGTGACCGGAGCGCTAAAAGACAATCAACGTGCAACCATCATTGGTAGCCAAACCTTTGGAAAAGCGCTGGTGCAGTCTGTCCACTCCTTGTCGGATGGTTCTGGTTTAGCGGTGACGATCGCTCACTACTACACGCCTAAAGGAACCGACATTAGTCACAAAGGGGTAACTCCTGATGTCAAGATTGAGTTGTCTGAGGCGCAACAAAAATTCTTAAGCTCGAATCCTAAGCTGATCGGCACACCGCAAGATCCGCAGTATGCCCGTGCTATTTCTGTGATTCAGCGCACGGCATTAGCTAAGCCAATGATGAAGCAGACTGCTCAGCAAAGCTTAAATGTTAAATAAGTAGGTTGAGAAGAGCTTTAATCCCCTTTCTCTAAACCTAGAAGAAGGGGATTTTTAGTGTTCGTCGTTTAGCTGTGTGACTAGGTGAACCAGTTCTGGAAGAATTAATTTTTCCATTGCAAGTCTCACGGCATTGGACGAACCGGGCATGGAGAAGACGAGTTTGCCTCCATAAATGCCCGCGATCGCGCGTGAAGCGATCGCGCGTGAGCCAATTTCTTCATAGCTCAGCATCCGAAAAAGCTCACCAAATCCAGGCAACGTTTTTTCGAGCAGACCTGCGATTGCGTCAAAGGTTGTATCTCTTGGCGCAATCCCAGTTCCACCGTTAAAAATTAGGGCTTCTAACCTTGGGTCAGCACTCAAGGCGACGAGTTGAGCGCGGATTTGATCCGGTTCGTCTTTGACCAGCGCGTAATGAACGATCGCATGACCTGCTTCCGTTAAGACCTGCTGAATGAGTTGACCACTGCGATCGGTGTCAGGCGTTCGAGTGTCGCTCACTGTAATCACGGCGCAGCAGATCGAGCGATCGGGCGCATCAGGATGAGGATGTGCCATTCCTTTAGCTAGATTTGGAGAAGCCTAGCTCGTTTTGCTCAGCGTAGCGTTCCATAAATCTCATAAATCGATCCCACTCTTGGACCGATCTCATGAGATAAAGCACTTCAAGTGCAGTCGGCTGCCCGTTGACAAATTTGGCATTGACTTCACGAGTAACGATTTCGCCTTCTTCATCGATCATGTACATGCCCGTGATGCTGTCAGTGCTTGTCAGTTCCAAGGCTTTGGGTCTATCAAAATAGAATGTTGCCGTTCCGTTGCTGCCGTCTTTGGCACGGGTTAGACGCACATCAGGAATTACTTCTTCGTCAATGCCTTGAGAAAATTGGATTTTAGCCATAGTGATGCGATCGCAATACGTTGAAATCTATTCTCCCATCTCAGGGAACTTTACAAAACGTCATAACGAAAATTAGCATTGGCTAAATCGCCCGGAGAGGCGCACATTGTGGACTTCCAGGCGATTTATATTTGTCTAGCTTCTTAACATTGAGCCACCGCCGCTTCAGACAGTTACGACATAAGGCGAATCGATCGCAGCCACCCGTCCGTCTCGCACCAGAGTCTGATAGACCATTGCCGACACATCCGCGCGGCTGGCTTCTCGATTGGGATTAAACTGGCGTTGATTGGGGTAGTTCACAATGATATCGACTTGAGCTGCCGCCGCCACGCGATCTTGAAACGCGGATGGAATGGCAGTGCGATCGTCAAAAATCGCCAGCACGTTTGGACTAGCGGGGGTCAGCCCAAACCCACTCACCAATGACAGCACTAATTGCAGGCGAGTTACATTCTGGTTAGGCTTGAATGTTCCATCCGGAAAACCAGAGATGAACCCTGCTCGGTAGGCTTGTTCAATGGCTCCTTTCGCCCAAAAATTCCCTGGAACATCGGAGAAGGTAGCTGCCTGCCGTTTTGGGGTTGGGTTAAAGGCTTTGGCAAGAAGTGTGGCATATTGAGCGCGAGTCATGGGTGTGTCAGGCTTAAACGTTCCGTCTGCAAAGCCTTGAATAAAATTTTGACTGGAGAGACCAAGAATAAAATCTTTTGCCCAATGAGTGTTGATGTCAACGAATGCTGTTGTTGAGGTATCAGGATTGACAATGTAATTGGATGCGATCGCAGTTGCTTTATTGCTCGCCACCAAAGCTTGATAGATAAATGTTGTCACTTCAGCGCGAGTAATATCTTGCAACGGCTTTAGCTGAGCCACATTCGGATAATTCACCACCAAACGGCGCTGCGTTGCCGTTGCCACTTTATCTACGGCATAGCTGGGAATTTGCTCGCGATCGCGATACAGCCCCAAATTTGACGGAGTTCCACCACTTAACCCCAATCCATTCACCAGAGCAACCAAGGCTTGAACCCGCGTGATATTTAATCCTGGGCGAAACGATCCATCCGGAAACCCGGTAATGAAGCCCATTCGGCTCGCTCGCCTGATCGCTTCATACGCCCAGTAGTTTTGCGGGACATCAGAGAAATTAGGAGCTTCCTGTTTGAACGGCAGATCAAAGGATTTGAACACGATCGCAGCAAATTCTGCACGAGTCAGAGGAGATTCAGGCTTAAACGTGCCATCTGGGAAACCGCTAATCGATCCTCGGCTGATCAATCCTTGAACAAAGCTTTCTGCCCAATGTCCACGAATATCCGCTAATTCACCGGATGGAGCAGGTGTCGGGGTCGGTGTAGGGGTTGGAGTTGGGACGGGAATCGGAGTTGGAGACGGACTAGGAGCCGGGGTCGGAGTAGGAGTAGGGGTCGGGCTAGGAGTAGGGGTCGGACTAGGTGTGGGCGTTGGGGTCGGAACTTGACTAACCAATAAATCTACAGGACCAGAAATCTTGGCAGGGTTGAGTTGATTGCCGACAGATGCGATCGTAATCGGTGGATTTGTCGCGTTCTGGAGATCAAACTCGCCGTTATCTCTCAAAATATTCCCGCCCGGATCTTGAGGACTGCCTAAGTTTGGCACTGAGCTTTCTACCGCCACCAAGCCACTCTCAGTACTTTTTTCGATGATGTTGTTGCGTAAAACTGGACGGGCAGATCGAGAGAGGACAATGCCATTGCGGTTCTCAGAAATGCGATTGTCGATCAGCAACGGAGCGGCATTATCACCGATCGCGAATCCATATCCGGTGTTCTGACAGACGTTGCGCCGAAATTCTCCCTTTGTATTGCGGACGATCGACACCCCGTTCGCGTCGTTTCTGATAAATACGCAATCCACCACGATCGGATTGGCGCTGCCCGTTGCGAACACGCCTTCTCGCTTGCATTCAGTGAAGGTGCAGCCTGCGATCGTGGGAGCTGTCGATTCCATCCAAGCCCCAGTTCCACGCGTGTTGGGATTCGTCACCGTAACCCCGCGCAACTGGGCATTCGTTTCCATCCGAAACGTCACATTTTGTCCGGCGAAAGTTGGGCTGGCATAGATTCCGCCGCCCTTAACTAGAATGCCATTCCCCTTAGCTGATTCATTGCCAACCACCGTGACACCGCTCGGAATTACCAACGGAAACACTTCGCCACTCGATACATCATAGGTTCCGGGCGCAAGCTGAATAATGCCAGATCTGGCTTGTTGAAGCGCACGGGCAATTGTTTTGAAAGGCGCAGCCTGAGTTCCTGCGGCGCTATCATTACCGCTGGCTGGATTGACATAAAGGGCAGATGACGGGGACTGTACCATAACTCAAACGTTCCGAATATACGATGTTCTACACAGAAATGTTCTACACAGAGGTCGCTGAACCTGTCTCAGCGCAGATTACAGATTAAGGAGTGAAAATCCTTTACAGACCAGCATTCACAAGTTCCTCATGATACTGAGCGCTACTGAGATAGCACTGCTTTGGCAATATCTTTTTACCTGTAAAAATTGAATTTGTCTCATCAAATTTGTCTTTAGTCTCGGTCGGACTCTCAAAGCCACAGCTATTATGAGAAGGAACCAATGGGCGATGAGCTAAACCCATGATCTTTAAATCATGCGATTTCTAAATCATGGAGCGTTAACCTATGGATCTTTAACCTACCTAGAGAGACACCTTATGGTCATGGTAGTTGTAGTCATTAACCTGACGATCGCGCTATTAGGCTTCTACCTGACTTGGCAAGTTTGGCGGCTACGTCAAGCATTCTCTCAAGCTGCTGATGCTCTAACAGTGGCAGAGCGCAATACTCACCGGGTTCTGCACAAAGCCCCTGAAGCGATTTTACGGGGGCAACTTAGCACTCAAGAACTGCGTCGAACCTATCAGCAACTTCAACCAAAGGTTCGTCAAGCGAAACAAGCGCTGGCTCTGCTTGACCTGAGTCAAACCCTGTTAACCCGTGGGCTGCTGCCTCTCCGCATTAGAAAATCTGCTGCAAGACGGAGGTATCGAAGCTAGATCGTTTGGATCTGGCAGAATAAGATAAGCTCCATGAAGTAGGTTTGCACCCAGAAGCACAATTTGGCTGAGTTAAGGAAGGAAACGGGATATGTCAAACAATCGGTCTGGAGCGTTTTTAGGAGGCATGATCGTGGGTGCCGCGATCGGCGCGATCGCTGGAATATTGGCGACTCCTCGAACGGGGCAAGAAACGCGGCAACTGCTCAAAAAATCGGCAGATGCCCTTCCTGATTTAGCGGAAGATTTATCTACCACCGTTCAACTTCAAGCCGATCGCTTGTCTGAAACGGCAATGCGAAACTGGGACGGAACATTAGGTCGCTTGCGAGAAGCCATTTCAGCAGGCGTCGAAGCCACTCGTGAAGATCAGTTGCTCAATCGCGATGCTGAGCGAAAATCTGACTCTCAACCTCCCCTGCGCGATCGTTTGCGATAGGCACATGCTGGTGATTGATCCCATCTTTTGGCTAGGATTATCTATTCTTTTAGTGGCAGTTAGCCTTACGGCTGTCCTAATTGTTGCTGTGCCTGCGCTGCAAGAACTCGGTAGGGCGGCTCGCAGCGCTGAGAAGCTATTTGACACACTCAATCGAGAGTTGCCGCCGACATTAGAAGCAATGCGGTTAACGGGTCTAGAAGTGAGCGAGTTGACCGATGATATGAGTCAGGGCGTTCAGAGTGCAGGACAAGTGGTCAAGCAAGTTGATCAAAGTATTACTGGGGTAAAACAGCAGGTTCAGAAGGCTCAAGTGACTAGCCGGAGTGTTTTGGCAGGAGTAAAAACGGCGTGGCGTACCTTTACTCAACCGCCAGGGACAACTGCTTCCCAGTCTCGACGCGCCGAATTCCCTAGCGATCCTTCGGAGCTTGGCAAAGCCAATCGCAACTCGCCCCGCTTACCCTCAAGTCGTTCTGAGTTAATCAGAGAAACGCAACGTTCTTCCCAACGAGAGCGTTATCGAGATGATTCTGATTTTGAGCCGCCCTACCTAGAGCTAGAGGACTACGACGATTTAGATGATCTAGTAGATGAGCCATTAGATGAGCAACTGCTTCAAGCTGAGCAGAATTTAAACAATAGAAATCATGGGATTTCTGAAAATCAAGACTCGACTCGTTCTCCCGATCTCCAACCTGCTCAACGAGAGAATGAGTATTAGCGCGAGCAGCTCGCTCTAATGCTTCTAAGATTCCTCGGCGGCAAATTCAGCATTCGGTGAGCGAGAACGAGAGGAGGAATGAGTTCATAGCATTACTTTTAACATTTACTTTTAAACAGAGGGTGTCCTTGGTGGGATGCCCTTCTTGTTTTTCAGTCTCCAATTCCTCATACCCGGTCTGTTAATTCTCTGTAATATTCGTAATATTAGAGTATGGTTAACAAATGTAACGAATGGTAAGCTAAAAGACATCACGTTTTAGTAATCCTGTTCAGGCTTTTATTTTGTTTATTGATGGTTCTTTTAAGGTCGTCGTGAAGCAACAACTAATGCAAAACTTATGGGCACGCCGCTTAATCCAAGGACTTGCGGCTTTTCTGGTTCTTATTTCTGTTTGGTCGATCGCACCTGCGGCTCAGGCATTCAACAACCCGGACTTGTTGCCGGACAAGCCCACAAACGTTATTGATTTAGCCAATGCTCTAACCTCGATTCAAGAAGAGAACCTCTCTAAAAACCTGTCTGAGTTTGAAGCAGAAACAGGTTGGAAGTTGCGGGTTCTGACGCAGTTCGATCGCACTCCTGGAAGGGCAGTTAAGGAATTTTGGGGACTTGATGACAAAAGCGTCATGCTGGTTGCAGATTCGCGGGGCGGCAACATTCTAAACTTTAGTGTTGGAGATGATCTCTATCCATTACTGTCTCGAACCTTCTGGATCGAGTTACAAACTCGATTTGGAAATCAGTTCTTTGTCCGGGAGCATGGCGAAGACCAGTCTATTATTCAAGCTCTCGAATCGGTACAAGGCTGTTTGCGGCAAGGCGGATGTAACGTTGTTCCGGGCTTGCCAAGAGAGCAGTGGGTTTTAACCCTAATTACTTCGACGCTCGGCGGTGTGATTTTCGGATTTGCAGGAATGCCCCGTAAAGAAGGTCAAGTCTTTGCTTGGCAGTGGGCGCTGATCTTTTCGCCGTTGTGGGGAATTTTATTTCTCGCATTTGGCATTGGCCCGGTTGTTAGCCGAACGTCTGAATGGCTGCCGTTGGTTCGTAATATTTCAGGATTTGCGATCGGGGCACTGGTTGCCTTTCTAGCGCCGACGATTAACCGTGCTCCAACCCCTGATGTTTGAGGCTAATGGGCGCTTAAAGATAATGTTGTAATGTCAGAGGCGCGATTGCTTACGAAGCAATTGCGCCTCTAATTTTTTGGAGCAATTACTTTTTTGAAGCAATTACTGGCCTAAACTCCGTTTTAGCGATCGCACAAGCTGTTGAGCTTGAGCATAGGAATCGGTTCCCGGCGGAACTTTTTCTGCTGACGCGATCGCGCCTAACATATCGAAATCTGCCTGACTGCGGGCAGCGACATACATTTGCTGACTCAGTTGATTCATAAACTCCTGAGCCTGACCCCGAATTGAGCTTGTTGAAGGCACACTATCGGCTAACCGGATGGCGTTAGCATAGTCATCGATCGTGCCGCCATTTGCTGCTTTGCGAGCGGTCTCTAATGTTTGTTGATCCGCCTGTATTTCTTGACTCTGAATCGACTGTGGATCTTGCGACAACCCATTTACGCCCGCAGCAGATGCGATTGGGGCCTGACTCGGAGGAGGGGCGGCTAGCGCCCGTTCTTGCTCTTCA
This sequence comes from Myxacorys californica WJT36-NPBG1, assembly GCA_019359315.1. Lineage (GTDB taxonomy): Bacteria > Cyanobacteriota > Cyanobacteriia > Leptolyngbyales > Leptolyngbyaceae > Myxacorys > Myxacorys californica. Next base: position 101,568 of record JAHHHO010000008.1, on the reverse strand, counting down.
ATTTGCCGAATCTGCCGCCGCCATTGCTGCCGTCGATCTTGAGCTTCGGCAAAGAGCGCCCGTCCAGAACCGATGCGATCAATTTGGGCGATCGCGCTCTCAAGCGATGCCAAATCTCCTGCACCTGCCAGTTGTTCGGCTCGCTCTAAAATTGGGCGGTCTTGTTTGGTCTGGACATCAGTAGTCAGTTGATTGACGAGTTTTTGGGCTTCGGCAGAGCGAGGATTTGAGCTAGGGATTTGAGCGGCGTTTGCGATCGCAGCCTGCAAATCCTCCGGGCGACCTGACTGAGCTAACTCTCTAGCCCGGTTAAGTTGTGCCAAATCGCCTTTTTCTAGCTGCCAACGCTCAATCAACAGCTGCGCTTGCGCATGAAGTGGACGACCTGCGGCAATGCCTTGAGCCGTTGCGATCGCAGAATCAAAGTCCGCTTCGTTACCACTCCACGTTCTGGACTGAGCGATCGCGAGCTTTTCAAAATCCTCAGTTTCCTTTTGTAACTTGGCGGCTGCCGGAATCTGCTTCACGATGTCCAGTGCGCCATTCAAATCTCGTTGCTTAATTGTTGCTTCGGCCAACTCAAACAGCTTGTGCCCCGTTTTTGCCAGCACCTCTTGAGCCGCTTGATAGACATAGCTTTTGTCCTGCACTTCAGACGCCAGCTTGACGGCTTCCTGAAGACTCTTCAAGCCTCCTTGAGCGAGTAAATCTTTCGCCTTTGCCAGTTTTGAAATATCGTCGCGGGTAATAGAAATTTTCTCAGCTAATTCCTGATACTTGGTGGTCTGCCAGAATACGTTGTCAATCGACAACAGCCGAGATGCATTCGTCGATGCCTGACGCCAGTTTTCCGCCCGGAGCGCGTCTTCTGCACCACGATAAATTTTCTCAGCTTTTGCCCAAATGCCTTGCCAGCGCTTAATTCTTCCCTCTACTTCAGCCCGTACAATAGACTGCTGAGGAACCTTCTTCGCGGTACTAATGGCCTCGTCTAGTTTTCCAGCATTAAAGGCTTCTTCACCTAGATCAAGAATGTCTTTTGACCACATCCCGATCATGCGCGTCGCTTCATCATATAGCGGATGATCCGGCGACAACGTGTTGAGCAGACGGATCGCTTCTAACAGATCGTTTGCTGTCCGTTTTCCGGCGGCAAGCTGAGCGCAATGCAAGCGCAACGAGCCAGAAGCGAGGGGCCAAAAAATAGAGGGACAGTTAGGGACAGCAGGCAACTTTAGCAAAAATCCGATCGAGAGTGCCGTTAATCCTCCTGTGACGGCTAGACTGAGCGTGACCGGAATTTTCCAATCGCTGGTTAGCCACTTGCGAGCCGTATCAGACGCAGTTTCAAATCGGTTGCCCCGGTGAGTTAGTTTCATTTGAATGGCGTGACCAGAAGCCTTTGAGTCTAATGGCGGCTGAGCTGCTTCTGACTCAGAACGCACGTTCCGTCGCGAATTCCCCTGCCTTAATAAGCGTCGGTCTGACGATTTTGGAATCCGATTTGGAACACCGCGATTTCTGGTCATAATTTATCAGTAACGGCAGTTTATTGCCCTGGCTTTGATACAACCGTGCAATAGATGCGATCCTACTCTGCATCCCCAAAAAATCCAACTTGATTTCTCGACTTAATCATCTTTTCAAAAAATTTTAAATCTGCCTTGGGATAGAAGAAGGGAGCTTATAAGAGCGCCTAAAGCGTTTCATAGTGTTATAGAACTATTGATCAGCTTCGATGCGGTGTTGGATGAAGATGCAATTAAGTGCATCTTTACAAGAACGATGCGATCGTTCAACCATAGGTCTACAACACGACTAACATTTCTGGGGATCATGATACTGCGAATTCTGTTCGTTATCGTCTTCTAGTTTTCTGTCTCCCCTGTCCCTAGTATCATGAGATTCGCATACTTATCGGGACACTCTCTATGGAAGCATTGCCAGCAGCACTCCAACAGTTGCAAGGAAAAGTCGCGATCGTCACCGGAGCATCACGAGGTATTGGACGTGCAACGGCCCTAGCTCTTGCAGCAGAAGGCGCACAGGTCGTTGTGAATTACGCAAGTTCGAGCGGTGCGGCAGAGGGCGTTGTAGAGGAAATTACGGCGATGGACGGGCAAGCGATCGCGATCGCGGCGGATGTTTCGAAAGTCGATCAGGTTGATGCTTTAATCGATGCCACGATGGAGAAGTGGGGAAGAATCGATGTTTTAGTCAATAATGCGGGCATCACTCGCGATACCCTGTTGCTGCGCATGAAGCCCGAAGAATGGCAAGCCGTGATCGATCTGAACTTAACGGGCGTGTTTTTATGTACGAAAGCCGTCAGCAAAATTATGCTGAAACAGCGCTCTGGTCGAATCGTTAACATCACATCAGTTGCTGGTCAAATGGGCAATGCTGGACAAGCAAATTACAGTGCCGCGAAAGCAGGAGTGATTGGATTTACTAAAACGGTGGCAAGAGAACTTGCGAGTCGCGGCATTACCGTAAATGCGGTTGCTCCAGGATTTATTTCGACCGACATGACCGCCGATTTGAAGGCGGAAGGCATTCTAAACCTGATTCCGCTCAATCGCTACGGTCAGCCTGAAGAGGTGGCGGGAATGATTCAATTTTTAGCAGCGGCTCCAGCAGCGGGTTACATCACGGGACAAGTGATAAATGTAGATGGCGGCATGGTGATGGCATAGATCAAAAGGGAGGTCTTCGACCTGCGTCGCAAGGAGGGATGCAACAGCCGATTTTGGAGGTTTTAAGGTTCTCTTTAGCGTTAAGAAATTAAAGCTGAAACTCTATTTCATCCCTCATCCCTAATCCCTTTCACCACCCACACCGAACAGGGCGCGTCTGCCACAATTTGGCTGCTCACCGAGCCAAGCACAATTCTCTGCATTCCTGTTAATCCTCGGCTACCGATAATGATGAGATCCACCCTATGAATATTTGCTAATCGCAGAATTTCCTCGATCGGATCACCCGTGACAATCTCGATATCGCTTTCATAAGGCAGTTGCTGTTGATATGCCTGTAGCTGTTTCTCTATTTGAGCGTAAGGAAAACTTTCTAAGTCTGCTTGAGGGCGATCGGCACTGATCTCTACTTCGCTTTCAATTGCTGGCACAATATGCGATAAGACAACCTTCGTACTGGGCTGAAGCTGGAGGTGCTGCAATGTTTCAAGCAGTTGATCTGAAAGAGCGTTCGTCGTAGTCGGCTCTGCCAAGCGCTGATGGAGTGACGTAGGACGAGATTCTGAAGCGGTTAGCGCAGAGCGCGAATCCGGAGAAACCGCAGCATCCGCATGAATATCCAAAGCAATCAAAATGGTATTTAGCATTTGCCCTCTCTCTGCGTCGAGCCTTGATTTGCTGATTCTGTCTAGTGCCAATAGTTGAACTCTTGACTTGACTCTACACCAGTATTTAGGAGTTCAAGCGACTAGATCGTCAGTGGGCCATCATCTTGCATCGAATTACCCAGATATACCTCAATAAATTCTTCAGCAGCAGCATCGATACTTTTAAGATAAAAGCTTTGACAGTATCTGCAACCGTTTCCGCGCTTGAATCGACTTGCTCGTGAAACCAGCGATTCACAACAGCACGATCTACATCTAAAACGACAGCTAATTTATTCTGGCTAACTTCATATGCTGCCACTGTTTGGGGGCTTTTCCTGCTCTTCCCATACGCTCAATCTGTTAGAGGATAAGAAACCCGTAAATATTGCCCGTAAACGTTGATAGTTAAATCAACATTTGTACGAATGCGTTGACAGGCCAAGTCAACATTCACTGAGAACAGAAAGGATGTCTTATCGTGATTGCTCCACAAGAAGGATCGATTGAAGCGACGAGCTGACTGCTTTTTAACCACTCCACACATCTCAACTCTGAAGAGGATGTGGTAGCTTCCCGTGCAACAAAGTAAAATAGGGCGGCGAAAATCGCGAGATTTGATCTGATTCTTGTTGTAGTAGATCGCTAAATTATTGACATGTCAAAATCATTGCGATCCTGCCACCCCACTTATGACCACCTACCCGTGCAATAGTTAAGCTTCGGGATTCAAATTGCCCCGCATCCGAATCCGCACAGAATTAGCGTGAGAGTGCAGTCCTTCTGCCGTTGCCAGCGTATCAACGGCGTTCGCCACCTTCTGCAAAGCCGTCGGAGAGTATTGAATCAAACTAGAGTGCTTCAAGAATGTCTCGACACCAAGCGGAGAGGCATAGCGAGCAGACCCAGACGTGGGCAACGTGTGATTAGGTCCGGCTAAATAGTCTCCCACCGCTTCAGGCGTCGAATCTCCCAGGAAAATTGCCCCAGCATGGCGAATGTCTTGAAGCAAACTCCACGGATCTTCCACTTCGAGTTCTAAATGTTCGGGGGCAAAATCATTCGATAGCTCCGCTGCCGCTTTGAGCGAATCGACGGTGATGATCAAGCCATAGTGAGCGATCGCTTTTTCGGTCAGCAGTTTTCGGGGATGATCAACTAGCTGCCGCTCCACTTCATCCACCACCTTCCGGGCGATCGTGGCATCCGTCGTAATCAAAATCGCCGCTGCCATCGTATCGTGCTCGGCTTGGGCTAATAGATCCGCCGCCACGTGGCTTGGCTCTGCCGTATGGTCAGCAATTACCAAAACTTCAGAAGGACCTGCTAGAGAGTCAATGCCAACTGTTCCGTAGACTAATTTTTTTGCCAACGTGACGTAAATGTTTCCTGGGCCTGTAATCACGTCCACTTTAGGAATTGATTCCGTTCCATAGGCAAGGGCAGCTATCGCTTGCGCCCCGCCAACTCGATAGATCTCAGTAATTCCTGCTTCGTGTGCCGCAACTAAAACGGCGGGGTTAACCGTTTTATCTTTTCCGGGAGGCGTCACCATAACAATTCTCGGAACCTGAGCAACCTTAGCCGGGACTGCATTCATCAAAACAGTACTGGGATACGCCGCTTTTCCGCCTGGGACGTATAAGCCCGCCCGATCCACAGGTGTGTAACGCTTTCCTAAAACAATTTCGTCATCGCCAAAGTGAACCCAACTTTTGGGCACACGCTGCTTATGAAACGCTTCGATTTGCTGTTTTGCTAGCCGAATTGCCTCAACAAACTCTTGAGACACCTGCTGATAGGCAGCATCAATTTCAGCAGAACCCACCCGCAGATCTTCAGGCGCGAGTTGCTGCTGGTCAAACTCTAGGGTGTACTCTAGCACTGCCCGATCGCCTTGCCGCTTCACAGCTTGCAACACCTCTCGGACAGTCGCTTCCTTGTGCATAACTTGATCGTCATGAGTGCGATCGCAAATCCGTCGCAGTTCGGCTTTCGCCTCAGTCCACTGAGTAATGATTCGCAGCATGGAGTTTTGCAGTGTCCGTCTTGAGAAAAAACTCGTCTGAAGAATTGAGCGGTCTTGGTTGTGCCCTGAGTTAGCCCACAACTACTATTGTATCTAGCTTTATCTGGATATGCTGTCTAGCCTAACTCGGATTTTTAGGGGATCATGCGATTGCTGGCGCTAGATGTTATAGTATTTTATCTGACGATTTTGTATCCACCTACATTTTAAGTAGAGTTCTGAGATAACCGTGGCTAATATTAAGTCTGCAAAAAAACGTGTCCTGATTGCGGAACGCAATCGCTTACGCAACAAGGCGTATAAGTCGGCTGTCAGAACGCTGACAAAGAAATATCTGACGGCAGTGAGCCAATACTCCGCTCAACCGTCTCCTGAAGCGATGCAGGAAGTTCAGTCTACGATGTCTGCGGCTTTCTCCAAGATTGATAAAGCTGTGAAGCGCGGTGTGCTGCACACTAACAATGGCGCGCGCAAAAAGTCGCGTTTGGCAAGCGTATTGAAGCAGCACGAAGCGACAACCGCTTCCTAAGTTTTGATTGGGTTGGGTTTCAAGTGCCCGTCTCCACACTTTGCTTCTTGACACCCGTTTCCAATGCACCTGATTGACACCCATGTTCACATTAATTTCGAGGCGTTTCAGCCGGATCTAGATGCGATCGCGACTCGTTGGCGTGAGGCAGGCGTTGTCCGGTTGATTCATTCGTGTGTTGAGCCGTCCGAATTTTCAACCATTCAGAGTCTTGCCGATCGCTTCTCCGAACTCTCGTTTGCGGTGGGATTACATCCACTCGATGTCGAGGAAAAGTGGTCGCCCGATTCAACGAAGGAAGAAATTTTGACATTGGCTCAATCTGATGTGCGGGTTGTTGCTCTTGGTGAAACGGGGCTGGATTTCTTTAAAGCGGAGAACCGAGACCAGCAGATTGAATCCTTTCAAGCCCACCTTGCGATCGCGCATCAACTGAACTTGCCTGTCATTATTCACTGTCGCGATGCTGCCGAAACGATGGCAGAGGTGTTGCGGCGATGGTGGCAGGATCACGGATCGGTGAATGGCGTCATGCACTGCTGGGGCGGCACGCCAACAGAAACTCAGTGGTTTCTCGATCTGGGGCTGTATGTCAGTTTTAGCGGGACGGTCACTTTTAAGAACGCTAAGCAGATTCACCAGTCGGCTAGGATTGTTCCGAGCGATCGCATCTTGATCGAAACGGACTGTCCCTTCCTCTCGCCAGTGCCAAAACGAGGAGAAAAGCGAAATGAACCCTCTTATGTTCAGTACGTGGCTCAACAAGTGGCAGCGCTGCGCAACGTTCCCCTAGAACAACTTGCAGAACAGACCACTCAAAATGCCTGCGCTTTGTTTGGACTAGCCGCTCCCTAAAATTACAGCATCTCGTTCGAAATTTCGAACACTCTGATCACATAAGTTTCCTGATTCGTCAACCCACAAATTGTAAATTCTGCGCCATAATGGGAGGAGTGCAGCCAAATGTCCGAATGCCAACCGTTTTTTTAGCTTTATCTCTTCCATCAAAGCTTGATCTTCCAAAGCGATTAGCTTCGCAAGTGCCAGTGGCGACGATGCTCAACTCACATCTTTCTTCCAAACTTGTTGGAAATCTTGGAGGCTCCCCTGGCTACTGACCACCTGAACTCGAATATTTCGTAAATTTGGAATTCGTTAGGAACTCCAAACTTTTTGCATTGACATATTTTTGCAAATACCGTAAAATCTGGGATTCGCGCTGGGCGTGACCCTTCAGAGGAGACGCATGACTGAGCAGACCTACACCACCCCCGCTTTTGTTCTACCTGACTTGGTTGAAATTCAACGGGAGAGCTTCCGTTGGTTTCTTGAAGAAGGCTTGATCGAAGAACTCGATAGTTTTTCACCCATTACAGACTACACCGGAAAGCTAGAGCTTCACTTTATTGGAAAAGACTATAAGCTGAAGCGCCCGAAATACGACGTTGATGAAGCGAAACGTCGCGATAGCACCTATGCGGTACAGATGTATGTGCCCACTCGCCTGATTAATAAAGAAACTGGAGAAATTAAAGAGCAAGAGGTTTTCATTGGCGATCTGCCGCTGATGACCGATCGCGGTACGTTCATTATCAACGGTGCTGAGCGAGTCATCGTCAATCAGATTGTTCGTAGTCCTGGCGTATACTACAAGTCGGAGACAGATAAAAACGGACGCCGCACCTACAATGCGAGCCTAATTCCCAACCGTGGCGCATGGCTAAAGTTTGAGACCGACAAGAATGATCTCGTTTGGGTGCGGATCGACAAAACTCGTAAACTGTCGGCTCAGGTGCTGCTCAAAGCTCTAGGTCTGAGCGACAACGAAATTTTTGACTCGCTGCGTCACCCTGAATATTTTCAGAAGACAATTGAGAAAGAAGGTCAGTACGGTGAAGAAGAAGCGCTGCTAGAGCTTTACCGAAAACTGCGTCCGGGTGAACCTCCAACGGTCAATGGCGGCGCTCAGCTATTAGAGTCTCGATTCTTTGATCCGAAACGGTACGACTTGGGCAAAGTCGGACGCTACAAGCTGAATAAGAAATTGCGCCTCAACGTTGCAGAAGCCATTCGCGTTCTGACACCACAAGACATCCTCACCTCGATCGACTATTTGATCAACTTAGAGTTTGACATCGGCATGATCGACGACATCGATCATTTGGGCAACCGTCGCGTCCGGTCGGTCGGTGAACTGCTACAAAACCAAGTCCGAGTTGGTCTCAACCGTTTAGAGCGAATCATTCGTGAACGGATGACTGTTTCGGACTCCGATTCTCTAACGCCTGCCTCATTAGTGAACCCAAAACCACTAGTTGCGGCGATTAAAGAATTCTTTGGGTCTTCGCAGTTATCTCAGTTTATGGATCAAACCAATCCGCTAGCGGAATTGACCCATAAGCGACGCATTAGCGCTCTCGGTCCCGGTGGTCTGACTCGTGAACGGGCAGGATTTGCCGTTCGAGACATTCACCCGTCCCACTACGGACGCATTTGCCCGATCGAAACGCCTGAAGGTCCAAACGCAGGTCTAATCGGTTCGTTGGCAACTCACGCCCGTGTCAATGCCTACGGATTCATCGAGACTCCCTTCTACAAAGTCGAAAACGGGCGTGTGCTAAAAGATCAAGCTCCGGCCTATATGACGGCGGATGAAGAAGATGATCTGCGGGTGGCCGCAGGCGATATCACCACCGATGAAGACAATAAAATTCTTGGTGACTCGATCGCAGTTCGCTATCGTCAAGACTTCACGACAGCATCTCCTGAAGAAGTAGACTATGTCGCTGTTTCACCCGTGCAGATTATTTCTGTTGCAACCTCGCTGATTCCGTTCTTGGAACACGACGATGCAAACCGTGCCCTGATGGGGTCGAACATGCAGCGTCAGGCAGTTCCTTTACTGCGCCCTGAGCGCCCTCTCGTGGGAACGGGCTTAGAAGCACAAGCAGCGCGTGACTCCGGCATGGTCATTGTGAGTCGCTCTGATGGAGAAGTGACCTATGTGGACGCTAACACTATCAAAGTTCGTAGCGCAGATTCGGGCAAAGAATTGAGCTACTCGCTTCAGAAATATCAGCGATCGAACCAAGATACTTGTCTCAACCAGCGCCCGATCGTCTTTGTCGGTGACAAGGTTGTTGCAGGAGAAATCTTGGCAGATGGTTCTGCTACTGAACGAGGTGAACTCGCCCTTGGTCAGAACATTCTCGTGGCCTACATGCCCTGGGAAGGCTACAACTACGAGGACGCCATTCTGATTAGCGAACGGTTGGTTTATAACGATGTTTATACCTCCATCCACGTTGAGAAGTTTGAGATCGAGGCTCGTCAAACCAAACTTGGTCCTGAGGAGATCACGCGCGAAATTCCGAACGTTGGGGAAGACTCCCTGCGCCAGTTGGATGAGAATGGCATTATTCGGATTGGAGCTTTTGTCGAATCGGGCGATATTCTCGTCGGTAAAGTGACTCCGAAAGGAGAATCGGATCAGCCGCCAGAAGAAAAGCTGTTGCGTGCCATCTTTGGTGAAAAAGCACGAGATGTGCGAGACAATTCGCTGCGCGTTCCCAACGGCGAGAAAGGTCGCATTGTCGATGTACGGGTGTTTACTCGTGAGCAAGGTGATGAATTGCCGCCGGGGGCCAACATGGTCGTCCGCGTCTATGTGGCTCAGAAACGGAAGATTCAAGTTGGTGACAAGATGGCAGGTCGCCACGGCAATAAAGGGATTATTTCTCGGATTTTGCCGATTGAAGACATGCCTTACTTGCCCGATGGCACCCCGATCGACATTGTATTGAATCCTCTTGGCGTACCGAGCCGGATGAACGTCGGTCAGGTCTACGAGTGCTTGCTGGGATGGGCAGCAGAATGTCTCGATTCTCGCTTCAAGGTTATTCCTTTTGATGAAATGCACGGAGAGCAAAAGTCGAGAGAAACCGTTCACGGCAAGCTGCAAGAATCACGGGATTCACGGCTTGAGACAAGTGAAGGGCGGGATGGAAAGTGGCTCTACAACCCTGATAATGCAGGCAAGATTCAGGTGTATGACGGACGAACCGGCGATCCGTTTGATCGTCCTGTCACCGTGGGTAAAGCCTACATGCTGAAGCTGGTTCACCTGGTAGACGACAAGATTCACGCTCGCTCAACAGGCCCTTACTCGCTCGTGACTCAACAGCCGCTTGGTGGTAAGGCTCAGCAAGGCGGTCAGCGCTTTGGAGAAATGGAAGTGTGGGCACTCGAAGCATTTGGTGCGGCTTATACGCTGCAAGAATTGCTGACGGTGAAGTCTGATGACATGCAGGGACGAAACGAAGCACTCAATGCGATCGTGAAAGGCAAAGCGATTCCCCGCCCTGGCACACCGGAATCGTTCAAGGTACTGATGCGAGAGTTGCAGTCCCTCTGTCTCGACGTTGCTGTTCATAAAGTTGAAACCAAGGACGATGGCAGCAGCAGCGACATGGAAGTTGATCTGATGGCAGATGTCAACAATCGCCGCGCACCGTCTCGCCCAACTTATGAGTCGATCTCTAGGGAATCTCTAGAAGACGACGAAGACTAGGAAGGAATGAGGGATGAAATTTTTTATCCCTCACCTTTTCTTCTCATTCCCCTTTTTCGCTGCACTCGGAATATAAGGAAACGATGCGATGCCAAAGCTAGAGCAACGGTTTGACTATGTGAAAATCGGTCTGGCATCTCCCGAACGAATTCGTCAATGGGGAGAACGGACTTTACCTAACGGGCAGGTTGTAGGCGAAGTTACCAAGCCAGAAACAATCAATTATCGCACCCTCAAGCCTGAGATGGATGGCTTGTTTTGTGAGCGCATTTTTGGACCTGCAAAAGATTGGGAATGCCACTGTGGTAAGTACAAGCGCGTGCGCCACCGGGGGATTGTGTGTGAGCGATGCGGCGTAGAAGTGACTGAATCGCGAGTTCGCCGTCATCGCATGGGCTTTATCAAATTAGCAGCCCCAGTGGCACATGTTTGGTATCTCAAAGGAATTCCCAGCTACATGGCAATTTTGCTCGATATGCCATTGCGCGATGTGGAGCAAATTGTCTACTTCAACGCTTATGTCGTGCTGAATCCGGGCAACGCAGAGAATTTGACCTACAAGCAACTGCTGACGGAAGATCAGTGGATTGAAATTGAGGACGAACTCTACAGCGAAGATTCTCAACTGACTGGAGTCGAGGTCGGAATTGGAGCAGAAGCGCTGAAGCAGTTGTTACAGGACATCAACTTAGACGAAGAAGCAGAGCGGCTGCGTGAAGAAATTGCGGTGTCTAAAGGGCAGAAGCGGGCCAAGTTGATCAAGCGACTGCGGGTTTTGGATAACTTTATTGCCACTGGATCGCTGCCGGAGTGGATGGTGTTGGATGTGATTCCGGTGATTCCGCCTGATTTGCGTCCGATGGTACAGCTTGACGGTGGACGATTTGCTACCTCTGACTTGAACGATTTGTATCGTCGAGTGATTAACCGTAACAATCGTCTAGCTCGGTTGCAAGAGATTCTTGCGCCTGAGATCATTGTGCGAAACGAAAAGCGGATGCTGCAAGAAGCGGTGGATGCGCTGATTGATAACGGTCGTCGCGGTCGAACCGTGGTGGGTGCAAACAATCGTCCGCTCAAATCGCTCTCCGACATTATTGAAGGAAAGCAGGGTCGCTTCCGTCAAAACCTCTTGGGTAAGCGGGTTGACTACTCGGGACGTTCCGTCATTGTGGTCGGTCCGAAACTCAAGATTCACCAGTGCGGACTGCCTAAGGAAATGGCGATCGAGCTATTCCAGCCGTTCGTGATTCACCGTTTAATTCGTCAAGGCTTGGTCAATAACATCAAAGCCGCGAAGAAGCTGATTCAGCGCAACGATCCGACCGTGTGGGATGTCCTCGAAGAGGTGATTGAAGGACATCCGGTGATGCTCAACCGTGCCCCAACGCTACACCGTCTCGGGATTCAAGCCTTTGAGCCAATTTTGGTCGATGGGCGTGCCATTCAACTTCACCCCTTAGTCTGTCCTGCGTTTAACGCGGACTTTGACGGAGACCAGATGGCGGTTCACGTGCCGCTCTCGATTGAGTCTCAGTCAGAAGCGCGGCTCCTGATGTTGGCCTCGAATAACATTCTCTCGCCCGCAACGGGTCGTCCGATCATTACGCCTAGCCAGGATATGGTGTTGGGTTGCTACTACCTGACCGCCGAAAACCCCAGAGCCACTAAAGGCGTGGGGCGTTACTTTGCGAGTTTAGACGATGCGATCAATGCCTACGAGCAGAATATTGTTGATTTGCATGCCTACGTTTGGGTTCGCTTTGACGGCAAGGTCGAGATGGACGTTGACGATAACGAAGTGATTGAGGAAGAGCGATCGCCCGATGGCATCGTGACCAAACTCTATAACTATCGTCGGGTGCGGGAAGACCAAGACGGCAATCTCATCTCTCAATATGTCAAGACTACGCCAGGACGCATCATCTACAACAAGACGGTTCTGGATGCGGTAGTGGGTTAGAGCGAATTGGGATTTTGGATAGAGTATCTTCTAGAGCCCAAGTCCCAACTCCAAAATCATAAATCTAGAGGCGAGCAACCGATGGCAGAGCAAACAGAAAAGCAAGTATTTCGCAATCAGGTAATCAACAAGAAGCAGTTGACAAACCTGATTTCGTGGTCGTTCACGCACTATGGAACGGCGCGAACGGCTCAAATGGCGGATTTGATCAAAGAATTGGGCTTCCGATATGCGACGAAAGCAGGCGTATCGATTAGTGTCGATGACTTGCAAATTCCTCCCAGTAAGCGCCAATTGTTAGATGCCGCCGAGGAAACGATTCGGGAAACAGAAGAAAAGTACACGCGCGGCGAAATTACAGAAGTCGAGCGATTCCAGAAAGTTATCGATACGTGGAACGGAACCAGCGAAGACCTAAAAGATGAAGTGGTGCGTCACTTCCAGTCAAACGACCCCTTGAACTCGGTTTACATGATGGCGTTCTCTGGAGCGCGGGGTAACATTTCCCAAGTTCGTCAGTTAGTCGGAATGCGCGGTTTGATGGCAAACCCGCAAGGGGAAATTATTGACCTACCGATTAAGACCAACTTCCGGGAGGGCTTGACCGTTACTGAGTACATCATCTCCTCGTATGGTGCGCGGAAAGGCCTTGTTGATACAGCCCTGCGAACAGCAGACTCTGGCTATCTCACTCGTCGTTTGGTCGATGTCTCTCAGGACGTGATTATCCGTGAGGTGGATTGCGGCACTGAGCGCGGCATTCCGGTTCGTCCAATGATGGATGGCGATCGCACCCTCATTCCCCTTAAAGATCGGCTGTTAGGACGGGTTGCGGCGGCTGATGTGCTACATCCTGAAACTGGCGAAGTCATTGTGGCTCGCAACGAAGCGATCTCCAACGAAATGACTCAGCAGATCGGCAAAGCCAAAGTGAAAGAGGTATTGGCCCGATCACCGCTGACCTGCGAAGCGGCGCGATCGGTCTGTCAGCACTGCTATGGCTGGAGCTTGGCCCACAATCAGATGGTTGACATCGGCGAAGCGGTGGGCATCATCGCGGCGCAGTCGATCGGTGAACCGGGAACCCAGCTTACGATGCGGACATTCCACACGGGTGGTGTGTTTACCGGAGAAATGGCGCGTCAAGAAAAAGCTAGCTTTGCGGGCACCATCAAACTACCGAAGAAATTGAGAACTCGTCCGCTCCGCACCCGTCACGGAGAAGATGCGCTGATCGTTGAAAGCGTCGGATCTGACCTCAAGATTTTGCTCGACAGTAAAGACGGACAGCAGCAAACGTTCACGGTTGCTCAAGGTGCAACCCTGCTGGTGAGAGACGGACAGCATGTGAAAGCCGGTCAGATCTTAGCCGAAGTGCCGTTGACAGGCCGGGGTCGCAAGACGACTGAGAAAGCAGCAAAAGACGTTGCCTCTGATCTAGCAGGGGAAGTCCGATTTGCAGACGTTGTGCCCGAAGAGAAAAAAGACCGTCAGGGCAACACCACCCGGATTGCTCAGCGGGGTGGCTTGATGTGGGTTCTCTCTGGAGAAGTCTACAACTTGCCGCCGGGAGCTGAACCGATCGTGAAGAACGGCGATCGCGTGGTGGCAGGTGGGACGATCGCCGAGACAAAGGTTGTGACCGAAAACGGCGGTATCGTTCGACTACCGGAAACAAGCGAAAACAGCAAAGGTGGACGGGAGATTGAAATCATTACCGCTTCGGTGATGCTTGATCAAGCCAAAGTGCGCGTGGATAGCAACCAAGGACGCGATCAGTATTTCCTTGAAACGACCAACAACCAGATCTTCTTGCTGAAAGCCACGCCCGGAACCGAGGTCACAAGCGGTCAGGTGGTCGCCGAGTTAGTTGACGATCGCTACCATACTCAAACGGGTGGCATCATCAAATACTCTGGAGTTGAAATTGGCAAAAAAGGCAAAGCCAAGCAAGGGTACGAAGTTGTCAAAGGCGGTACGCTGCTGTGGATTCCAGAAGAAGCGCATGAGGTCAACAAAGACATTTCCTTGCTGATGGTCGAAGACGGTCAGTATGTGGAAGCTGGCACAGAAGTGGTAAAAGACATCTTCTGTCAGAGCAATGGGGTCGTCGAAGTGACCCAGAAGAACGATATTCTGCGGGAAATCGTGGTTAAACCGGGCGATCTGCACATGATCGATAGCCTCGATGATGTGATTACTAAGGGAGAAGCCGTTTTGGTTAATCCTGGTCAGCAGGTGATGCCCGGATTGACTTCTGAAGAACTGCGCTACGCAGAGTACATTGAGACACCTGAAGGTCCAGCAATTTTGCTGCGTCCAGTGATGGAATTTACCGTACCCGATGAGCCATCTGTGCCGAGCCAAGAATCGAGCGCTGAGGAATCTGGACGGGCAATTCGACTGCGGGCAGTGCAACGTTTGCCTTACAAAGACGGTGAGCGTGTCAAGTCGGTCGAAGGACACGACCTGCTGCGGACTCAACTGGTGCTAGAGATCGATCAAGATTCCGCTTTGGCAGCCGATATCGAAGTGGTGACCGATACCGATGATCCGGATGTTAATCGCTTACAGTTGGTGATTCTTGAATCGCTAGTGATTCGCCGGGACATCTCAGCAGATACCACGCAGGGCAGGACCAGCACACAGATCTTGGTACAAGACGGTGACCAAATTGCACCGGGAGCCGTCGTCGCTCGAACTGAAATTCAGTGTAAGGAAGCTGGAGAAGTTCAGGGGATTCGCCAAGGGGCAGAAGCGATTCGTCGCATTCTTGTAGTGCGTGAAGCAGATACGGTCACACTGGAAGCCAAAGGCACACCGTCCGTCAGTCCAGGTGATCTGATGGTTGCTGGCACGGATCTTTCGCCTAAGCAACCGCTCGAAGACTCTGGTCAAGTGCTGCGAGTGGACGGAAATCAGGTGACGCTGCGAGTGGCACGTCCATATCGAGTGTCTCCAGGAGCCGTGTTGCACGTAGACGATGGTGACTTGGTACAGCGGGGTGACAACCTGGTACTGCTAATTTTTGAGCGCACCAAAACCGGAGACATCATTCAAGGTTTACCGAGAATTGAAGAACTGCTAGAAGGTCGCAAACCGAAGGAAGCGTGCGTCCTGGCAAAACGAGCTGGAACCGCACAAGTGGTTTATGGAGAGGATGATTCGGTTGAGGTGAAGATTATCGATCGCGATGGTCTAATCACCGAGTATCCCTTGGGGCCGGGCCAGAATGTGATCGTGTCTGACGAACAAAAAGTGCTGGCGGGAGAGCGCCTCACCGACGGCCCAGCGAATCCCCATGAATTGCTGGAAGTGCTCTTCCAAGCTAAGAGTGAGGAATTGGGAAGTCTCGATGCCTCCGCCTTTAGTTTGCGCGAGGTGCAGACCTTCCTGGTGAACGAAGTGCAAGCGGTGTATCAATCTCAAGGGATTGACATTTCGGATAAGCACATCGAAGTCGTCGTGCGTCAGATGACCTCGAAGGGGCGGGTGGATGACGGTGGTGACACCACCATGCTGCCTGGAGAACTGGTCGAGCTGTACCAAATCGATCAGGTGAATGAAGCGATGTCGATTACGGGAGGTGCGCCTGCCCAATATACTCCGGTACTGTTGGGAATCACGAAGGCATCGCTCAACACCGATAGCTTCATCTCGGCGGCGAGTTTCCAAGAGACGACTCGCGTCTTAACCGAAGCGGCGATCGAGGGCAAGTCCGACTGGCTGCGTGGTCTCAAAGAGAACGTGATCATTGGTCGCCTGATCCCGGCTGGAACGGGATTCAATGCTTACGAAGAAGTGGGTAGCCCAGATCTCGATCCGGTGTACGACCCGACGATCTTTGATGACGAGACCGATTTTTCGGAAATGGTACTCGACGATCGCACCGCTCGTACTTACGGCTTAGATAGCATCGAGGATCGCCCCAGCTTTAGCTTCGAGAGCTTTGGAGCGGCGGAGACGCCAGATGTCTTGGAAGATGAAGGTGTCCCGAGTGCATCGTTCTCACCGATTTTGGATGACGATGATGACGACTTGATTGATGACACTCTAGATGACGATCTGTAATCGTTAGTTTCTCTAAGGCTATCTGCCTTTATGATTAAACCTCTCAGTTTTGCGTAAACTGAGAGGTTTTTTTGTATGTATTGTTAACGCGAGTTTAGCGTTGTCCGAGAGCCACGTTATGATTGCGACGCACTATTCACTGTTCTTTTAGCCCCCCTAGAACAAGCCATGAGCCATCATCTACTCAATATTCGTCCCCTATACGTGCAGGACGCTGTTTGCCCGGGGTATTTTGTCATGAGTACGGCTCCGATCAATGTTGAGGATCGGATCGAAGAAGATGTGTCGGGGGAACCTAATACGGCAATGAGCGATATTGCTCAACATCTTAGAAAACACGAGAGTGATGCGCAAGTTTTAGTTCTGACTCATGGTTACAACACCGATCGTAACGGGGCAAATACCTGGTATACAACTGCGTGTGAATATTTGCGCGATCAGTATCGCGATCGCGTTCCGGAAGGATTAGTCGTGATTGGGTATCGATGGTCATCGGAGAAATTTAACAACGATGAATCGGGCAGCTTTTGGAACAAACTGCGTTATACGTTGAACTCAATTCCATTGCTAATGGGAATCTTTCTAGCAGTTAGCATTTTCGTTAGCCTGTGCAGCTTATCTGTCGCTTCTCTGAAAATTTTTCTGTTTTTGACCGTTCCAATTATTCTGTTTATTGCAACACTCATTGTGTTGAGACTCACCGTTTATTTCAGAGATACGTGGCGGGCAAATTATTACGGCGTGCCTGATTTGGTTGAGCTTGTGCGTCAACTCGATCTCGCGATCGTTGAGGCGGCATCACCTCAGCCGGACGCAGGAGTGGACTACTGGAAGAACAAGCGCATTCGGCTTTCGTTTATTGGCCATAGTATGGGCGCGTTTGTTGTCACCGAGGCCGTACGCATTCTATCGGACGTGTTTGATCGAGAGTCGATTGGCAGCCTTAGCATGAACGCGCAAAATAAGACGCCCTCGCCCGACATTGGCAACGTCTTTCGGCTGAGCAAACTGGTGTTAATTGCGCCTGATATCCCAGCCGATACCATTATTTCAGGTCGCGGAAATACCTTGCGCTCCTCCCTGCGTCGATTTGAGGAAGCTTACTTGTTTGTCAACAAACACGACACTGTTCTCAAATTAGCTTCAACGATCGCCAACTACTTTAGTTTTCCGGCCAGAACGCGGGAAGGGGGCTATCGGCTCGGCAATATCTTTGTATGTGCTCAGACCGTTCAGAACAATTTAGGAAAGCGCTACAAGATGAAGTTCGGCATTGTCAATCTGGAAACAGTGTGCAGCGTTAATGTTAAGCGCCCCAATTATCTAGATTATTTGTCAATTAGTAGAAACATTCCGCTCTCGCGTCGGCAAGATATGGTAAGTGCGGGCGGCAAATCGATCGCAGAACTATTTACCTGTTTTGACTGCACAGACTACACCGAGATCAACAAGAAAACAGGTAAAGAAGTGGGCATTGTGAGCTACGCCAAGGGTAAGCCCAATAAGCGAGTTGGCAGCTACTTTTCCCGAATCGTTTCGACTAAAAATTTAGATACGCACGGCGGCTATATTTATAACCAACATGCTGATCTAAGCAAACGGCTAATTTACGGGTTAGCGTGCTTAGGGTTTAAGGGATGCTTAGATGCGTTGCAGCCCGAACTAGATTCCTCAAGCGCCGCGACTGTGGCTCAAGTTGAAGCTCTCTCCCAACGCTGCCAGGAACGAGGCATTCAAGTGCTATTAGCGGCAGAGCGTTATGAAGTGGATATTTTAGGTAAGGAGCGAGATCGCAACGGATATTAGCCACGACTCATCTAAAAACTGTGTCAATCCGTTGGGTCACTCCATCTAATATTCGACCTAATATCCGAGATCGGCTTACCAAATTCACGAATCATGAATGACAGACTATGGTTGTTGAGTTCCGTCACGTCTACTACTCTCTAGAACGCCGCCCCTTACTCTCTGACCTAAGTTTTAGCATTGATCAGGGTGAGACATTAGTATTATTGGGGAGAAGCGGCTGCGGCAAAACAACAACCTTGCGATTAATCAATCATTTGCTAACCCCAACAGCAGGTGAAATCCAAGTTGAAGGCGTTTCCACCCAAACGTGGAATCCGATTCACCTACGGCGGCGAATTGGATACGTGATTCAGGAGGTCGGTCTATTTCCTCACTTGACCATTGAGCGCAACGTTGGCGTTGTTCCGGCGCTAGAGAAATGGCCTTCCCAGCGCATCAAATCGAGAGTAGACGAATTACTTCATCTTGTTGGGTTAGATCCGGCTCAATTTGCCCGTCGTTATCCTCACGAGCTTTCTGGTGGGCAGCGCCAGCGCGTGGGAGTTGCCAGAGCTTTAGCTGCCGACCCGCCACTTCTGCTGATGGACGAGCCATTCGGCGCGCTTGATCCGATTACGCGAGTCGAACTTCAGCGGGAGTTCAAACGCTTGCAGCAACAGTTAGGCAAAACTGTTGTCTTCGTGACTCACGATATTGGAGAAGCCTTTACTCTCGGTTCTCAGATTGGCTTAATGCAGGCGGGACAATTAGTAGAACTGGCGACCCCACACGACTTTGCGCGATCGCAGCATCCCGAAGCCCAAGCGTTTCTCAGCACTCGCAAATCGGAGTACCCTTAAGCTCCCTTCTAGGTTTAATGGATTTAAGTTCAATGGATTAGCCGAATGGATTTTCTCACTCGTTACGCCAACGAAATTTTGCAATCTACCGGAGAACATTTAACGTTAGTGTTAGTGGCGACTGCGATCGCAATTCTAATCGGCCTTCCGCTTGGCATTTTGATCACGCGTAAACCTCAACTGAGAACACCGATTTTAGGATTCGCAAACGTGATGCAAACCATTCCAAGTTTGGCACTGTTTGGACTTCTATTACCCGTTCCAATCATTGGTGGCATCGGAGCGCGAACCGCGATCGTCGCGCTCATTCTCTACTCTCTACTGCCGATTATTCGCAACACATACGTTGGGATTATGAGCGTCGATCCAGCCATTCGAGAAGCAGGACGAGGGCTAGGCATGACCGACAGACAACTCCTGCTACAGGTCGAACTGCCGTTGGCTCTGGGCGTGATTTTGGCAGGCGTGCGTGTAGCAACTGTGATTAGTATCGGACTCGCAACGATCGCGGCGGCTGTGGGGGCAGGAGGGTTAGGGACGTTTATTTTTCGGGGAGTCGCTGTGGTGGATAATCAACTTATCCTCGCGGGAGCGGTTCCGGCAGCGATTTTAGCACTCGTCGCTGATTTTATTCTGGGTTGGGTTGAACGTCGTCTTACGGTGAAGAAATGAAGGTTAAAAAGTTTGTAGCGTTGTTCTTGCTGATGATGGGATTGCTCAGTGCGATCGCGGCTTGCCAACCGACACAAGATAAGATTGTCATCGGTACTAAGAATTTCACTGAACAAGTTATTTTAGGAGAAATCCTAGCGCAGCAGATTGAGAGCAAAACAAAGTTACAAGTCGAGCGAAAGTTTAATCTCGGTGGAACCTTTGTCTGTCACAACGGCATCGTAAATGGACAGATTGATCTGTACCCAGAATATTCTGGAACGGCTTATACAACGATTCTGAAGCTACCTGTCATCACAGATCCAAAGCAGGTTTTTGAGACCGTAAAAGATGAATATGTTCGACGGTTTAAACTGGCATGGAGCGTACCCTTTGGCTTCAACAATGGATTTGCGATGGTAATTCGTGGTGCAGATGCCCGTCAATACAAATTAAAAACGCTTTCTCAGGCGGCAGCACAAACCCCAAAATGGACGGCCGGATTTGGATTTGAATTTCTCAATCGCGAAGATGGCTTTCCGGGTCTATCAAAAACGTACAATCTGAAATTTGCAGGGCAACCCAAAGTGTTAGATCTTGGTCTGCTCTACCGGGCGCTTCAAGACAAACAAGTAGACCTCGTTGCAGGTAACACAACCGATGGATTGCTGTCGGCGCAAGATCTAGTAGTGCTTGAAGACGATAAGCGCTATTTTCCGCCTTACCAAGCTGCTGCCGTGGCGCGTCAAGACCTGTTTCAAAAACATCCCGACTTGCGTCAAGTTCTCGATCAACTTGGTGGCAAACTTTCTGAACAGAAAATGCGCGAGTTGAATTATCGCGTGGATGGCAAAAAAGAGGATGTGAAACAAGTGGTGAAAGAGTTTTTGCAATCAAATTTGGGTAGTGCCGTTTAGGATTTGCTTCCCGTAGCGAGTCGTAGCACTATTCTCTCAAGCTGATCAATCTTCTCCGGTTGGTTCACCGCGACCGAACAGCGCTCCTTCCGTCGATCGCATTCCTCCCAGCAGCCGAATCTTTGCAGTACCGTCAATGTAGCAGTAGGCGTTCCAACCCTCTTCCTACAAATCCATTCCCGCTAACTTCCTGTGAGACTAGCGGGATATTTTTTGGGTTGTGGTGCAGGTAGAGAAGAACAAGAGTAATTGCTCAACTAGGTTGACTTAAGCTCACCTTCGACAGAAGATGATAAGCTTTTGCCATTGGTTGGTAGTGATGAGACAGGAGCACGAGTGAATGGGAAAAACCAGTGGGAATGGGTGTTTCAAAACGACCAGGTGTGTTTGCATGTGATTCGTCCCAGTCGTGGCAAAACGGTCATTGATAGCGTGGTAGCGGGGCATCAACCGCCAAGTTTGGGTGTCTGATTTATTCAGCCCAAGCAGCGCATCCAGCTCACTGCGGGAGATTTTGAATCTGAACCCCAAATCGGTCGAGGGACAAAGGTTGCTCAAACGCTATTAGAAGATTCACGCTCATCTGTTGCTGTGTTTGACCGATGAGCCGATTCCGCCGACTAATAATTCCAGTGAGCAGGCGTTGCGTTGGAGTGGTGTCTTTCGCAAAGTGACCAACGAGTTCCGCTCGGACTGGGGGGCGGAGTTATTCGCTCAAGTTCGCTCACTGGTCAACACGGCAAAGCGTCAGGGCATCTCTGCCTTTGATGCTATTTCCCGTGCCCTTACCTCACAACAGACCGATTGGCTACTGGGTTGAGTAATTACGTTTTACCTATTTCTTAAACTCTACGAATGCATCTTGACTGAAGAAATAGACTTCTTAGGGTTCTCTAACGGGACACTCCGCCGCGCCGCCTCGACAAACCGACTGACTCGAATTGGATCGATCGGATTTTCGCGCTTGCCTTGGCGCTTGAGCGAACTCGACACAATCACCCCATCTGCCGCGTGCATCAGGTCAGAAATGTTTTCCCAGTCGGCTCCACTGCCGATAAACACCGGAGTTCCGTTGGCAGCAGCGCTAGCGAGTTCAAGATCCTCTCGACTCGTCGGGTTACCCGTCGCCCATCCAGACAGAATCACGGCATCGGCTAAGCCGCGTTCGATCGTATCTTGTACTGCTGTCGTCAAATTCACCGATCCCAGAGGGCGAGCATGTTTGACCAGCACATCTGCCATAATTTTGACATCGCTGCCCAACTCGCGACGATAGCGCATTAGCTCGTGAGCGCGTCCCTCGATCAAGCCCTGATCGGTTGCCATAATGCCCGTCCAAACGTTGACGCGGATGAATTGAGCCTGCACGCAGGACGCGATCGCAAGTGCACTGCGGGCATCATTCCGCAGCACATTCAGCCCAATTGGCAGCGTCACAAGGTTCATTAGCCGTTGCACCACAACCGTCATCGCGCTCACCACCGCAGGGTCAACTTGATCCTTGGGAAAGGGCGCATCAAAAAAGTTTTCAACAATCATGCCATCGACGCCACCTGCCGCGAGAGCCGTTGCTTCTTGCTCTGCTCGATCGATCACCGCTTTGAGACTGCCTCCCCAACGCGGAGAAGTCGGCAACGGCAGCAAATGCACGACGCCAATGACGGGATTCGGAGTTTTGAATACTTGGTTTAAGTCCACAATGCCTAAACAATGCCTAAATAGTAGAAGGCCTAAACAATCGGCTTTCTGAGCAACATCACTACTGAAAATGATAACGTCTTAGCGTACCCGAGGAGACCCCACCATCTTCATAAACTGCTAACCTCTGATTTTAGACACGTTGACTATGTTACTCCACCTCAGTACCTGGCAAGAAGTCGAGACCTATCTCGAACACTCCAGAGGCATTATTTTTCCGATCGGATCAACCGAACAGCATGGCCCTACCGGGTTGATAGGGACGGATGCAATTTGTGCAGAAGCGATCGCGCATGGAGTTGGAGACGCCACCCAAGCCCTCGTTGCACCGACCATTCAGGTTGGCATGGCGCTCCATCATACCGCTTTTCCGGGAAGTATTAGCCTCCGCCCCAGCACGATGATTCTGCTAATTCGTGACTACCTCACTTCTTTAGCAAAAGCTGGCTTTCACAAATTCTTCTTCATCAATGGACACGGCGGAAATGTCGCGACTTTAAAAGCCGCCTTTTCTGAAACCTACGCTCATCTAGCAGAAATCGGCATTCCCCACAGCCACTTGATTCAATGTCAAGTCAGTAATTGGTATATGGGCAGTTCAGTTTATAAGCTAGCGAAAGAATTATACGGCGACCAGGAAGGCTCTCACGCAACGCCGAGTGAAGTAGCGCTAACGCAGTACGTTTATCCAGCATCCATTAAACATGCGCCCCTCAGTGAAGCTGTATCAAAAGACCACCGAATTTATAGCGCTGTCGATTTTCGTCAGCGATACCCTGATGGACGAATGGGGTCAAATCCTGCCCTAGCGACTCCAGAACACGGGCAGCAGTTCTACCAGTTAGCGGTTGAGGAAATGAGTGAAGCCTACCTCAAGTTTCTGGCCGCCGCATAATTTGACAACCGGTAGTGTTGTAGTGATCAACAGGTCCACAATATTACCCACTCCAGGAAGGCAGAGAGTGAAACCTACGTAGAGCCAAACTCAATTCGTCAAAATTTGGTTAATTTGGCTTAGCAATTCTTCCATCGGCAACGGCGGAAGAGTGTGGGTAGAAAGGCTATTTAACAGCGCAAAAATCTCATCCTCTAACTGGCTGGACCGAATGCCATCTGCCGTTGAGTAATGATCGATCACGAGAACAGGCGGCTTGTAAGGCAACTGTTCGATCGCATTCAGGACATCTCGGCTAGAGCCGTCCAAATCAGTTTCATGCCAATAGACCAGCAGCAAATCGACGCTTCTAGTTTGAAGTTTTTGTAGCGCTTCGGAGTGCGATCGCGCCACCATTCCCCGAAACCCAGCCGTTTGCAGATACTGTATCAGCGCTTGCAGCCATTCCGACTCTTTGGGATGGGCGTCCTTCACATTGCCTAACCTCGCCGCATCGAGCGCCAACACCAACGGACGCCACGCAAACCCTGCCGCAACCTGAATCACCTGAAGTAATGCCGACGTTTCTGACTGTTCAGCAGAAACCGATGGCTCAACGAGGGGCGCTAGGCACGGAAAGACGGTCAAGCCAGACACCTGGTTCGCCGCTTGAGTGGTGGCAGTATCGAGCGTCACGAGGGGCAAGGAGGAAAGAAACGATTGCTCACCCAACCGCTTTAAATATGCCGCTGGATCGGGCATCACTGGATCAAGCACAACGACATTGGGCTTCCAAACCTGAGCGAGTAGCTCCGCTTGCTCTAAATCATCGGCTTCGAGAACGCGGTAGTTGTGGCTATGCAGCAGCGCATTGAGATCGATCACCGCTTCATGGCGTGACCGATGCAGATCAGCGTACCGAGTCGGACTGATTCGCAGCACAACCAAGTTTGTCTCAGGCTCAGAGGACTCAATAGACGCTGCTTCAGTAAACTGGCTGAGAATCTGCTTAAGCGGCTTTTTAGCAATGGGCAAGCTTAAAAACCCGTCTGCCTGATTGCGGTAGGCAGAGGTGCGATCGTTGCGAGTCCCCATGACAATCACAGGAATGCCTCGCGTTTGGGCATCGGCTTTTAAAAGCGTCAGCACATCCCACCCCGATAGGGTCGGTAAAAGCGGATTGAGAAACACCGCGCAGGGCTGCAAGCGACGAGCTTTTTCGACCGCTTCGGTTCCCGAACGCGCGACGACGAAGCGATAGCCGAGTTCACCTAGTTGCTGAGCCAAGTTTTCGAGCGATTGCACCACGGCTTCTACAATCAGCACCAACCGATTTTGAGTCGGGCGATGGGTCGTTCCGCCAATGGTTCGAGTCGGCTGCGGGTGCGTCAGCGGCAGCAACAGCGTAAATTGGCTGCCCTGATGTTCTTCAGAGGTAAAGGAAATATCGCCGCCGTGAAGCCGCGCTAAGCGTTGCGTCAGCACAAGTCCGAGTCCTGCCCCTTCAAACCGTCGCGTCAACGGGTTCTCAAGCTGCTGGAATTTCTGAAAAATAAGATGTTGTTTTTCTGCCGGAATTCCAATTCCTGTATCCCATACGGTAAAGGCAATCCAGCCTTCCCATAAGCTCACATCCAGCCCGATGAGCCCCGAAGCCTCGGTGAACTTCAACGCATTGGAGAGGAGGTGAACCAGCATTTGACGCAGCCGCAATTCGTCTGCCACCAATGTTTCTAGCCCTGGTTCGATCGTGTAGCTAAAGGCAGGACTCCCTGAATTCGCGTCTGATTCGTGTTCTTCAAAACAGAGGTTCTGGGCTTGCTCAAAGGCGCGATCGCACACGGTTGCGATGGTTACTGGCTCTAGGGCTAACTCTAATTGCCCGCTTTCTATGCGGGTTAGATCGAGAATGTCATTCACGATCGTCATCAAATGCCGCCCGCTTTTGTGAATCAGGTTGGCATAGCGCACCTGTCGCTCATTTAGCGAACCAGACAACTGGTCTTTGAGCAAACCCGATAAGCCCAGTACTGCTGTGAGAGGCGTTCTCAACTCGTGGCTGATGCAGGCTAAAAACTCATCCTTCAACCGATTGAGGTGAACCAAATCTGCATTTTTAGCCGCTAATTCTCTAGCCAGATGATGTTGCTCGGTGACATCCTGTGCTAGCACAAGCCACAAATCTTCTTCGGGCAAGGCGGGAGATGACAGGCGCATTCCGGGTTGCACTCCGTCCAGCGTCGCCAGCCTAAACGGCAACTCTGACCAAGATGGGACAGCTGAGAATATCTCTAACTTCCGCCCCGATAGTAAGTCACCTAGCGGAATCTTGATAAACTGTAGAGTCCTTTCTTGTCCACTCTTTAATGGGCAAATGCAAATACAGGTATTGGGAGTGGCACCTACCTGGCACGAACCCACCGCCAGAGGCAGTTCCTCCTCATCCAAATGCCCGACCGTATTTTCTAACGACTGTCGGTTGACGTCGGCTTCGGGCGGCGGCATCGCATATTCTAAAATGGCGGCGGCTTCGCGTTGCACCCAGCCCGGATCGACTAAATCGCCCAACTGCTGTTGCCAGTGTATGTTTCGAGCCACGACATCGCCTGCGGTCGTTTGCAGCATGAGCGGCAACGGTAAGCGCTCTAAAAATTGCATCAGCGATCGCAGCGCCGCGACTGGCTCTGCTAAGCTCGTCGAAAGCGATGCTTTAGTCGAAGCGACCAGAGAACGCGTTTGAACCTGAGTCCGGAGCTGATCGATCTGCCAGCGCAACTGCCGCTTCAGGCGCACCATATCAGCAGGCAATTCGGCGGCTTCTGGTAGGCCTTCTGGTTGAAGCTGATGCCGCGACTCAGGAATTTGTGACTCAGAAATGTTGGTCAGTGTCGTTAATGTTGCACCCGCTCCGGTGTCTTCATTGCACTCTAGGGGAATTCTTTCAAAGTCGCAGGCGAGAACCGCGTCAAGATCAGTTCTCAAGCTATCATCTCGGTCGTCTGAGGTCGAGATCGCTAAGAACTTCCGCAGGTAGAAAATATCGACAATGCCCAAATAGTTGCGATCGCAATCGATGACTGCCCAAAATCGCACCGGAGAATACTCCAGTTCTGCAGCATAATCGCTTAGCATCTGATCCTGCATAACACAGGGCAGCGAGCCAGTGTTAAGTAGCGTTGAAAGGGGTTGGTGGACGCAATCTGCTCTCAAGAAAGGCAGCAGTTGGTGGAGATGGACTAAACCAACAGGATACTTCGAGTCGTCAATCATTACGATGCGATCGCACGCCTGCTGGTGAACCAGTTCAGCCGCGATCGAAATGCCTGCCGAGGCGGAACAAACGGGGGCAGGTTCAATAAACTCACGGAACTTAGCATTGAGCATAACCATTGAGACCTGCCATGGAGCTAACCATCAAGAGCGTCAACGCTTACATGTTAGTCAGTTGTCAACTCTGTGCAATTATCTGTGCAATTAAAAGAATTAGGTATCGTCACCAGAAATACTATTACTAAGATAATTGGCTAAGCCTTAAATTACTGTGTCTTTTGCAGAGCCTTGTTGCCGAAACTACTTGAAGGCAAGGCCTGAAATCAAGTTTTTTATATATTAGGAGAACCACTTACTTCCGAACTTCTGATCAAGGTTATCTCCTCTTGTCATTATAATGAACAATGTACGATAAGGTTTAAATAATCATTAAGAAGTCTTTCAGCAGATTGTTTTTGAGACTCTCCATCATAGCGTAGTCCAAATCCTTATGATGCCAATCATTAAGATGCTCTCTGACCTGAGTGATTGAGTTTGTTCCATTGCATTCCTTACTCTCACTGTTTAAGATTTATTCTTAGATTGTTTTATGTCATTTCGCAGGGTTAGTCAGCCTTGACCGCTTCATCCCCTTCCGGCATTCGTCCGCGACTATTTATCTGTATTTTTGTTAACTCTCTAGCATTGGCCCGATTGGCTTCACCAAGCTCCGAAGGATCGCTGGTGTCAATGTTCGATGATGAGCGCTACAAGGTTGTGCAACCCGACTCGCAAGCCGCCTTCTTTGACTTAATCGAGCGCGAGAAGCAGCAGCTTGACTGTTTGATCTTGCAAGATGGACAACCCCTTCCTCAGCTGATCGACTGGCTGCACGCTCAGGCAACGCTCTTGCCAACGGTGATTCTTGACCCCGACACTGTCACCGACCCGGAAGCCAGTAAGACCGGAGTGACGTCTGTTGCCCCGATCTACCACACGGCTGAGATTCGAGTGCCACTCGATCAGCTAAAGCAGATCACGGAGTACATTGATTCTGCGATCGCAGCATTTTTGAATCTCTCTCCGTCCTGCCGTTTACCCGATAGCACCGCAGGCCTTGACCTGACCCGAGAGTTAACAACCCAAAATTTTCTCATGCTGCAACAGCGGCGGCTCACCGACAAACTGAAAGAGCGATTGGGATATTTGGGCGTCTACTACAAGCGAAATCCCCAAGATTTTTTGCGTCATCTACCTCCGACAGAGCGCCATGCGCTGTTAGCTCAGTTGCGAAAAGACTATCGAGAAATTATTTTGACGTATTTTACAGAAGACGTTGATCTCAACCAAAAGGTTGATAATTTTGTTAATGCTGCCTTTTTTGCGGATATTCCAGTGGCGCAAATTGTAGAGATTCACATGGACTTTATGGACGAGTTTTCTAAGCAGCTAAAATTAGAAGGCCGGAGTGAGGAGGTGTTGCTCGATTATCGGTTAACGCTGATCGATACGATCGCGCATTTGTGTGAGATGTATCGACGATCAGTTCCTCGCGAATCGTAAATTTCCTCTGTATCTTTGGGGCTTAATAACGCAAATCCGAATTAGCGCCTGCCCAGCCTTTGATTCAGAGCTTGTATCTTTATGTCGATCGCATGATCGATCGCAATTCAATTAAATTCAAGGCTTTTGCTGAGCATACCTGACGCACCGGAGGTAAATTAATCTACAATTCTTAGTGATTTTTATCTGCTATCTATCCTCCAAAATGATTTTTTGCGTATCTTCTAAAGCGCTCAAAAAATAAGGGTCAATTATGAGTTCACTACGGAAAACCTACGTTCTAAAACTGTACGTTGCAGGGAACACGCCGAACTCAATTCGTGCCTTAAAAACCCTAAACAACATCCTTGAAAAAGAGTTTCAAGGCGTCTACGCCCTGAAAGTCATTGATGTACTTAAAAACCCTCAACTTGCGGAAGAAGATAAGATCCTGGCAACGCCCACATTAGCCAAAATTTTGCCTCCACCTGTGCGCAGAATCATTGGAGATCTCTCTGATCGAGAAAAAGTATTGATCGGTCTTGATCTCTTGTACGAAGAATTGCGCGAAGAGGAAATGGAACGGTAACATACTGCCGATATATTGGAAGCAAAGCCCTGATTTATCAAGTTTTTTAGGTGATTCAATGTAAAAATGTAACAGGTCTAGCCTTCAATTTTAGGAGCCTCGCTCCGCATGCTTGATAACTACTCTTATGAATTCGATTAATCAGACCGATCCTCGCAGTTCGTTAGAAATGGTAGGCGTTCAAAAGATCCAGACAATGATTGAGGGCTTCGATGACATCAGTCATGGAGGTTTGCCCGTTGGACGAACAACTCTCGTTAGTGGCACGTCTGGAACTGGAAAAACCTTATTTGCCGTTCAGTTTCTCTATCACGGAATTACTCAATTTGATGAGCCGGGGATCTTTGTCACGTTTGAAGAGTCTCCAGCCGACGTGATTAAAAACGCACTTAGCTTTGGATGGGATCTGCAACAGTTGATCGATGAAGGTAAGCTGTTTATCTTAGATGCGTCTCCTGACCCAGAAGGGCAAGATGTGGTCGGCAGTTTTGATCTGTCTGCCCTGATTGAACGGATTCAATACGCAATTCGCAAGTACAAAGCGCGGCGTGTATCGATCGACTCGGTTACAGCCGTGTTTCAGCAGTATGATGCCGCATCGGTGGTGCGCCGAGAAATTTTTCGCTTGGTGGCACGCCTAAAGCAAGTTGGCGCAACCACGATCATGACGACCGAACGGGTGGAAGAGTACGGTCCGGTCGCTCGGTTTGGCGTCGAAGAATTTGTCTCTGATAATGTTGCGATCGTGCGCAATGTTTTAGAAGGAGAACGTCGTCGCCGCACGATTGAAATTCTCAAACTGCGCGGAACAACCCACATGAAAGGGGAGTATCCATTCACGATCACCAACGACGGCATCAATATCTTCCCGCTAGGCGCGATGAGATTAACCCAGCGATCGTCAAACGTGCGGGTGTCGTCGGGAGTCACGACCCTAGATCAAATGTGTGGCGGCGGTTTTTTCAAAGACTCGATTATTTTGGCAACGGGCGCAACCGGGACGGGCAAGACCCTGCTGGTGAGCAAGTTTTTGCAAGAGGCCTGTCAACGCGGCGATCGCGCAATCCTGTTTGCCTACGAAGAATCGCGCGCTCAACTGTCGCGTAACGCCTACTCGTGGGGCATTGATTTTGAGGACTTAGAGCAGAAAGGGTTGCTCAAGATCATTTGCGCCTATCCTGAATCGGCGGGACTAGAGGATCATTTGCAGATTATCAAGTCAGAGATTGCTGAGTTTAAGCCGTCCCGGATTGCGATCGATTCGTTGTCTGCCTTAGCACGGGGAGTAAGCAACAATGCCTTCCGTCAATTTGTGATTGGTGTGACTGGCTTTGCCAAACAAGAAGAAATTACAGGATTCTTCACCAACACAACCGATCAATTTATGGGATCGCATTCGATCACCGACACCCACATTTCGACGATCACCGATACAATCTTGATGCTGCAATATGTCGAAATTCGAGGGGAAATGTCGCGGGCGCTGAATGTGTTTAAGATGCGTGGCTCTTGGCACGATAAGGGCATTCGCGAGTACACGATTAGCGCTCAAGGCCCTGAGATTAAAGATTCGTTCCGCAACTTCGAGCGCATCATTAGCGGCTCTCCGACACGAGTTGCGGTGGACGAAAAATCGGATTTGGCGCGGATCACAAAAGGATTGAAAGAGGGCACGTTATGATTTAGGGCGGCTAATCTTGGCTTAACTTTAATCACTGAATTTTAGTCGCTGGACTTTAATCGATTAAGTACGAACGCCGACTCTACGTTTCTAATTGCGCGTCTTATGCCCTACCGCGTTGCATTGCTGGTCAGCATTTTGTTCATTATTCCAGTTGGGTATGGGGTTCGATTTTCCCAGGGTTGGCTGCCTAACAGTCTTCACGACGCTCTGGGCAGCCTTGCCTATGAAGTGTTTTGGATTTTGCTGGTTCAGCTTCTCTATCCCAAAATACCGCCATTGAGAATTGCGATCGCAGTCAGTCTTGCCACCTGTGCGATCGAGGTGCTGCAACTCTGGCAACCATCATGGCTTCAAGCCCTTCGCGCCACCCTTCCCGGACGGCTTGTGCTTGGCAATACCTTTTCCTGGTCAGATTTTCCGCCCTACTTCATCGGCAGTGTGATGGGGTGGCTGTGGCTAGAGGGACTGCGCCGCTGGCAAAGGATGGCTTAAACTTAAGAATAGCTTAGACCGCTTTGCTGTGCGTCACTTCGACGACGGTGTGAACGTTGCCCCGCGGTGTATAGTCTGCTTTCACTGTGATTTCGAGCGGATCGCAAGCCGCTACGATGTCATCTAAAATTTGGTTGGCGGCTTCTTCGTGGGAGATATAGCGATCGCGGTAGCTATTGATGTACAGCTTAATCGCTTTCAGTTCAACCACACGCTGATCGGGCGTGTAGGTGACATAGATCGTCGCAAAATCAGGATAGCCAGAAAACGGACACTTGCAGGTAAATTCAGGCAGCGTAATGTTGATGGTATAGCGACGTCCCGCTCGAGGATTGGGGAACGTAATTAAGTTGCCTTCTTCAATCAGCCGTTCTCCGTACTTTACCTGCGTTTCTTGAGTTTGAGACATGTCTAGCCAGCCTGGTCTATATAGTTCAGTGTTTTGATTCTATCAATTCTGCTCTAACCATAAGAATCTAGCCATAAGCGAAGCCGTTAGCCCTTCTTCACTTGCAAAACGTTGAATAAAAACCAATTTGAATCTACAGAACACAACCGATTTCCTTCTCCAGATCTCTGATAGTGATCCCCTCTCATCAAACTAGCGACCTCAAGATCCTCAGTTTTACGGAAAAACATTACTTTTCTCAGAAAAACCTTGACTATTAGCGCATTGCTTGGTGTAATTGCAGCTATTCTTATGGCAGAAAAACGTAAGACATGACCAGGCATAACGATTGTGGAACTGCCTCTAGCGATTTAACCCAACTTTGAACTTCACTTCTACGTTGATCCGAACCCAATGAATTCAAACCCCATGCGAAATGTAACTAACGCTGGACAGGCAGTTCCCTCGTCCTCACCTTCCTATGCTCCTTCAGTTCCAATCTCACTCTACCGAGAAGTGACTGCCGAACTGCAAGCGACCAAAGCCGCTCTAGACGAGATAAAGCAGCAAAATCAGCAGTTGACCCAGCAAAATCGGCACTTGCATCAAGAAATTGAGAAAGCCGTCCAGTCCGCGCTGAATTTGCGCCAAGCGGCTCAAAGTGTTTCGCGCACCTCTGCTGGAAACTCAGTTGTTGAGGAAAGTTTAACGCCGTCTCGCTTTGAAACACTACCTCAATTAGAGATCGCTCCAATCGCCGCCCCAGTAACTCCGCGCGCGCCGATGCTATCTAAGTTGCCCAATCTCGATTCTCCGTTTCCTCCTGAAACGCTGGTGATCGAGCAAGACAGCAAGCCCCGCCGCAAGCTTTTGCCAGAGTCGGAGTCATCAGGTAACCAGTTAAGTGGATGGTGGTTAGGGGTTGCGATCGCGTTAATTGTGGTGACTGCCTTTGGTGCAGGCTTCTTGATCGTACGTCCGCTGCTGCCGTCTCCGGCTTCAAAATAACGAATAGATTAAAGTGCCGCGATTGGTTTTGCGAAACTTCCACGGATCACATTTGTTTGAGAGAATTGCGAAGTATCTCAATGATTTCGTGATAAAACGAAATACGGAGTAGTGACCCTGAAATAGTTTTTTAAGCAAATCGCGGTGCGATTGTGGGACACTTTAGGATTAGGTGTGACAGCGTGACTCCTACATTGGAATAAAATGTATTACTTGTTACAAACTTAATCTATGTAACGATGATAGATAGAGTCATGCTGTTGATATAGCGGAAACATAAGGAGTGTAGGCGCTTGAAAAAGGTTGAGGCTATTATTCGCCCGTTTAAACTTGATGAAGTCAAGATTGCTCTAGTCAATGCCGGAATCGTGGGTATGACGGTTTCTGAAGTCCGAGGATTCGGACGGCAGAAAGGTCAAACAGAGCGTTATCGTGGCTCGGAGTATACGGTCGAGTTTTTACAGAAACTTAAAGTTGAAATTGTGATCGAAGATGAACAAGTAGACATGGTGGTAGACAAAATCATCGTGGCGGCAAGAACTGGAGAAATTGGAGATGGAAAGATCTTCATTAGTCCAGTTGATCAAGTCGTTCGGATTCGGACGGGAGAGAAGAACTTCGAGGCAGTTTAGTTTCTTCTGAATTTTTATCGATTTACTGTTCCAGACATTACAGGCAATTCCACACTGGAGTTGCCTTTTTTTAGTTGAAGGTTACTTTGCTTGCGATCAAGATCGATATGAATGTGAAGCGGAGCGGATGGTTCAAGACTATAGAAGTATTTGCGATCGCTTCAAGCCCCAAAAGATCGCTTTAAAACTCGTCTTTTAAGCACCTTCTGAAGCATTAACGAATCATCCGTGTTTTGAGTGCTTACATCGAATAGGTTTACAAACACAAGGCAATCTGTGAGCCGTTTTGAGTTTTCGTGACTTCGATGCGAGCTTGGAAGGCTTCGCGGAAGTAAGGCATGTGAGTAATGGTGAGAATACAGGCGAATTCAGGCGCGATCGCATTAATAGCCGCAATCAAGCGATCGCAGCCGTCTTGGTCTTGATTGCCAAACCCTTCATCGACAATCAGCATTTGCAGCGCTGTACCCGATCTCTGCGACAATAACCGCGCCAACGCTAGCCGCACCGCAAAATTAACTCGAAACGCTTCACCACCCGAATAGGTTTCATAGGGCCGAGTTCCGTGAGCATCGGCAATCAGAATATCGAGTGTCTCCATTGCCTTTGTAATTTTAGACTTGGCATTTCGGGCACGCTGAGTCACAAACTGGACATGTAACTGATTGGCACTAAGGCGAGACAAAATTTGATTGGTGGCAGCTTCGAGCTGCGGCAAAACGTTCTCAATCATCAACGCCTGAATCCCGTTTTTGCCGAATGCTTGCGCGAGTTCTCCATAAACGCGGCTCTGCTGACGAGCAGTTTGCAGTTGAGCAACTAACGTTTCATACTCCTGACTCAGCGCCTCTTGCTGCTGTTGCTGCTGCTGAACTCGCCCGAGTTGAACAATCTGTTGGTCAAGCTGAAGTCGCTGTTGTTGAATTTGCTGTTCCAACGTTTGAATGTGGGGTGTCAGATCGGGGGTTTGCTCCAGAAGGTGAACCAATTCTTGACACTGATGGATGATTGTCGTCAGATCGGTTTTGCGGACATGCAGCGTTTGAGCGAGTTCTTGAAGTCGTTGCTGCACTTGAGGATAGTGCTGTTGGGCTTGGCACAGTTCTTGATAGCGAAGCTGCCACGATTGAGCGTTACGCAATGCCGTGCGAATCGCATTGTGTTGGTTGAGGTTGTAGCCAATTTCCGCAAGCTGTCGATCGCGATCAGCCAGCGCGATCGCGAGATGATGGTTTAGCGCCTCGATCTGCTGTTCGAGGATGGAGATTTGCGATCGCAGTTCCGGCTGCCGCTTGGCAATCTGTTCCTGGCGTTTTCGAGCTTGCTTAATCTCAACAAATTTGATTTCTGCCCATCGCCAGCGATCAACTGCTCCACGAGCTAAAGCATGGTCGCGCTCATCGTAGCTGATCTGGTGCAGGCTTTGATCGAGCAATTCTAGCTCTTGCTGTAACTCCTGCTCAAACGCTCTAGACTTTAAGGTTGAGTCAACTTGAATTGCTTCTGCATTCAGTTGTTCTAATTTTTTTTGGGCTTCTACTGTGGTTTGCAATTGCTCTTGCAATTGTCCGCGCCGTTCTAAATTTTGCCCATACTGTTTAAGTTTTTGATCAATCTCCAGGTACTCTTGCCGCAACACTTGGATTTCTCGTTCAGAAACGGTGAGTTGTTCGCGAACGACCCACAATTGCGCCAACACCTCCTGTTTCTCCTCGTGATGCTTTTGTTGAACTAGCTGCCAGTGATGCTCATCCAAAGGACGACTGCACAAGGGGCAGGGCGGAAAGTTTTGAGATTGAACGAAGGATGACGGCTTAGATTTCGTGACTGTTGCGGCCTGGGTTAACGTCGAAGTTAGCTCAGAGCGCAACTCCAGCAATTCGCTCTCACCCGCCTCACCAGATCGAGAGACAACAGGTTCAACAATGACATTTTCTGCTTGCAACAGTCGAATCTTATGGTCAATTTCGGCAATCTGAGTTTCGTAGCCCCGTTGTTGCGCTTGAAGTCGTTCCATGAATGCACGTCGCTCAAGTCCTTTATCGCGGACTTGATCTTGATACGCCTGCAATTTTTCTAACGCTTCAATGCGAGTGGCAACTTCCACAGCCGCCCGTTGCAGGTTGGGTTGACGCTGCTGCTGAGCCTGCAATTGCTGGAGAGAGGTTCGGAGTTCTTCTAACCGCGTTGCCAGCCGGGTTGAGGCGCGATCGAGGGTTGCCTGCAATTGCTGTCGCCGTTGTATCAGTGGCATGGCTTGCAGTTGACGTTGATCGAGCGTTTGCAGTTGCGCTCTTGCCTGCTGTAGCTGCTCTACTCCGGCGGCAATATCTGCTTCTTTGGTCAGCGTACGTTCAATGTCTTGGAGTTGCTCCTCAAGGGCGGCATCTTGGGTTTGAAGCTGCTGAAGCTGGCTGTGCAACGTATTTAATTTTTCGGTTTGCTGCTGCTGGTAGTGTTGTCGTTGAGATTGAGCAATTTGATGGGCTTGCGATTTGGCAGCGAGAGTTTCTTCTTGGGCTTGTAGGGTTTGCCAATGTTCATAACCCGCTACGATCGCGCCTTCTTGACCTAACAGCATTCCTAAACTCTGCCGTTGCTGCTCGGCTTGAGCAAGCTCTTTTTGCAACCGTTGGCAATCTTGCGTCAGGTGGCGTTGCTGTTGCTGTTGCCACGTCAATTGCTGTTGATAGTGCTGTCGCTGATGCTGACGCGCTTGGAGGTGCTGGAGGTGTTCTGCTCTCGCGGCTTGTTCTGCTTGGAGGTGCTGGAGCGCAAGTTCTAGCTGGGTGCGTTCTTGCGCGATCGCGTCTCGCTGTTGCAACTGATCTTCAACGCGAGTCAAATTTCGCTCTAGCAGTTCGACTTGTCCTTTGAACTGGCGCGACTGATCTTTTGCTTGTTCAGCAAGGTCGTCGTACTGCTGCAACTTGAGTAGGTCTGCCAAAATCTGCTTGCGCTCGGCAGGGCGCTTAAGCATGAATTCATCAGCGCGCCCTTGACGAAGATAGGCTGAGTTGACGAAGGTGTCGTAGTCCAGCTTGAGATGATCAAAAATGAGTTGCTGTGTCGCTCGAACCGTTTTCGCGGTGAGGGAGCGGAAGTGTGTACCCGTGGAATCTTGAGACTGAAATTCTAGAGAAACGCCTTGGGAGCGGTGACGCGATCGCAAAATGCGATAGGTTTGCTGATGAATGCTAAAAATGAACTCGACCTTTGCTTCTTTTGCCCCAACATGAATAACATCGTCTTCTGAAGTTGCCCGGCTCTCGCCCCAAATTGCCCAAGAAATTGCCTCTAGCAGAGACGATTTGCCTGCTCCATTCGCACCGCAAACGCACGCTGTGTGCAGCCCTCGAAAATCGAGCGTTGCGTCGAGATAACTCAGGAAATTTCTCAGCGTGAGGGACTGCGGAATCATAAGAGAGATGCGAGATGGAGTGTAGGGTGGGGGATGTGGAGAATCCAGTCACCCTTGACCAAAGCCCCAGTGCCGATGTCCTTAGAGGACGAGACTCAGTACAGATGCACGAAAGTACACCAGCACTCTTATTTATTGAGTGTAATCGCTAAAAGGGTTGATTTGTAAGAGATTTTGGATTTGCCTTTCAATATTAGATTGACTGAAATAGTATTTTTAATTGTGCTTGGTCTTTTGCTACTTGCTTCTACTACTTTGTCAAGACGCGCAGCAGGAATGAATTCAGTCTAGCTTCTTGCTTGTTGGCGTTAGCGTTGCCGCAAGCGTCTCTTCTCCTTTATCCCTCATCCCTTCAATTTAGGAAGATCCAAGTTTTCATTTCTTTAAAATAATAAGGAACTCCTGTCTCTTCCCCAGAGTCAATAGATCTAATCGCCACCAGACTGACTTAAGGATCTATATGCTGAACCTGAAAAAACTTCAAACCAGTACTGCTCTTGCGTTGACCGTCGGCATGTCTTCTACTGCTGTCGCACCGATCGCGCTGATGGGTTCTGCTACCGCCACGCCCGCACCCATGACGCTGGCACAACTCTTCCCACCCTCTCCAAGCTCAACCCCACCTGTTTACTCTGGAAGAACCACCATTCCTGCCGGGACAACGCTGCCGATGAGCTATGACCAGGAGAAAATTTTGGTTGCTCCAAATGAAACGCTGAAGGCAACCTTGACGCTGCCGGTGAACGTTCGCGGCAATGACCGCGATCGCACGATCTTGATTCCCTCAGGCAGCAAAGTAGAAGGAGAATTCCGACCGACTGGGGGCGGAACGCAATTTTTCGCTAGAACCTTGATTTTCCCGAATGGAACTCGTCAAGAAATTGATGCGATTTCTAATGTCGAAACTCGCCGAGAAACGATCCGCCGAGGAGTGAGCACCGATTCTCTTTTAAAAGGGGCAGCACTTGGTTCTGGTGCCGCTGCCATCATTTCAGGCATCACTGGCAACAAGAGGATCACGCTGGGTAAAGTCTTGATCGGAACGGGTGCAGGTGCATTAGGTGGTCTGCTCCTTGGACGCAACCGAAATGAGGTGGTTGTCGTCAATCCACAGGATTTGCGTGTGCGCCTCAACTCGTCGTTAACATTGAACCCTTACAGATCGTGATGTCTAAAGCCTTGTGCTGGAGGCGGGGGAGTAGTTAATAAAACTTGACTGACTATTGATGAACGGAGGGTAGACAAATGCTTGATCTACCCTCCGTTCTGCATACTTGTCTTCACACCGTGAGAAGCTCACCCTAGAACAGTGGCACGTTAAATACCAGCCCTGCCCCAAAAACAAACCCATTAAAATCAATATTACGCTCAGAGGAATTGCCAAAGCTAAATCCTGTAAACACATTGACTTGGCTGCTCCGATTGAGCGTATAGCTCAGACGCCCCACAAGCTGGTTAAATACATCATTTCGCGACTGCTGAGTGAAGTGTGACCACGCAACTTGATAGTCGATCGCGGTTTGAAGCTTCGGGGTAATGTCGTAGCTCAAAGATGTTGTCAGCGAATTGATCAGGCGGCTGCGATCGTTAGGGTCAGAAAAATTTAGGCGAAACTGATAATACGTATTTAGCGTCAGCTTTCGAGCAATTTGATCTTGGCGGTTCAACTCGATGCGGAGGGCATTTTCACCTAAGAAGCGATCGCCGCTAAAGATCGTTTGCAATCCTTCTTTTGCTGTAAAGAGTTGTTGATTACTCCAGCCGATTTCCCCCGACATGCGAGGGGTCAGTTGATGAAAAATGCCCGCTCGAAACCGGAGTTCGTCATAGTTGAGAAAGCCTTGGCTATTAGCGCGAGTAGCACGAGTCGATCCAAGAGTCGTGTAGCGAATCAAGTTTGCATCGATCGATGTAACCAAAAATGTCTTAGGTCCCAGTCGGGGAGCATAAAACAGCGTCACCCCTGAGCGGATTAGCCCATCATCGGTGGGATCGATGCCCGAGAAAACATTGGTGGTACGAAAATAATCGATTCGTGACAGCAAGAAAACAGAGGCTTGCTTGGTAGGAGATGGCAGTTCTGGAAGTTGTGGAACGGTGTCTTCTTGCAACCTTAATATTCCTAATTCTGGATCGGCGGCTCCATCAATTGACTGAGCATTAAGATCAGGGGGCGCAAGGGTTCCCAGTTCATCTGGCTGTGCCGTCTCCGGTGCGACTCGCAACGTTCCTAGCTCGTCGTCCATCCCTGGCTCAACTCGCAACGTTCCTAGCTCGCTGTTTTGTGCGGTCTCTGGTGCGACTTGCAACGTTCCCAGTTCATTTTGCGATCGCTCGGTCTCCGGTGCGACTCGCAAGATTCCTAATTCTGGATCGAGAGCTTGCGCCGCTTGCAGGGCGTTTGCACCGTCAGAATTGGTTTGCTTCAATCGCGCCTGGCTCGCTTGAAACGAGCAGCGCGATCGACTCAAGGATTGCCAACACGGTGAAGGCTGAAGCGGATTCTGTAGTGGCTGATTCAGAATTCCTTGCGAAACGATTCTAGTCTGACTAAATGAACTGGGAATTTGGCTCTGTACCTCCTCACTCTGTGTCTTCTCAACCAGCTCTTTAGCCCCTCCTACGCGATTGGCCTCAGAGTTGAACAACTCCAGCTTTTTGAAAGTTGGGCTTTGCGCTATGTCCTTCGGAGCTTGCGCCTTTGGCGCTAGGCGCACTTCAAGCGTGCCTAGCTTCTCTGCACGATTTTGCGGAATTTGCTGAGACAGCGGCATCGGCGCAGACCAAACAGGGGTTGAAACTCCTAAGCTGACCCAAAATACAAATTGTCCTAAGCTATGAAAGCTAAACTGGTTCACTTGCTGTTGTCTCCGCCCCTGAGAGACACTTTGCGAGAGCCATAGAAACGGGAGGAGCTTATTACGAGAAATTTGATCACAGCCTGTCATGGAGCACTCTTGCTTTACTTCAGCAAGGAATAACGAACGATTTCCGGAACATTTCTATAACTCTTGCATATACCAGTGATACAGAGTACGTTCACCTAATTCTTTATGAAGAGTTCTTAAAGCTATATAGTGAGGCACCCAAGGCTCTAGAATCAGATGTAAAGTATCCGTAAAGATGCAGTTCTGTATTCTCACCCAAATAGGTTACTCGCTATAGGCCGAGTTCCTGTAAAGTTTAATCGGCAAACCTGCGTTGAATGAGTCCACTTTCGGTTTGCTTTGTCCTCTCTCTGTCATAGGAGCGTCTATGTCCTCCAAACTGTTCCTAACCGTCACGGCTGCCTTTTATGGAATGAGTGCCGCATTATTTTCGCTGCCAGTTCGTGCTGAGACAACGCTCAAATCTGCTGAAATCCGTGAGGTCATTCGTCAAGTACGCTTGCAGCCTAGAAACCAGGGGTTGCGGAATGCCTCAGTGAGAGACAAGATGCTTCCCGAAGATGCCCTTTGGACATCTAAGCGATCGCGGGCAGGACTACGCTTTAATGATGGATCTTACGCTAGAGTTGGCGAACTTGCGCTATTTAGATTTACGCCAGGAACGCGAAACTTCCGCCTTAACAATGGCACCGTACTGTTATTAATTAAGCCGGGTCAAGGCAGTACCCGAATTGATACGCCCAATGCATCGGCGGGCGTCAGGGGATCAGCCCTGTTTGTGCGCTATGACGAGAAAACCAAAACCACCTTAGTTGGAGCGCTCACCAACAATCCTGCTGGGCCGATGGAGATCACGGCGGCTAATGGAGAGAAGCAGGCGTTGGAAGCTGGACAGATGGCAATTGTCGATCAGACTGGATTTATTCGGCGCTACAGATTTGATATTCCAACGTTTTACGAAACCAGTGATATGGTGCGCGGTCTAGATTTACCGCTTAAAGAAAGAATTAGTCCTGATCCTGCGATCGCGGCAGTTCAGCGAGAGACCGCAGATGCCTTACGGCAACAAAAGCCGCTTGACCCGATCGCCACGATCGAGAATCCTAGCAATACGAAACTATCGCCTAGTTCAACACCCCTGTTTAATAATGGCAATTTGAGTACCGTTGCAAACACGAACGTGCCGCAGATTCCGGGTGCAACGGTTGGAAAAACTCCACCCAGCGAACCGGCTCAACCGACGGATAAAACACCACCTACTACACCGGCAAGCCCACAGCCCACTCAAACCCCGGCTCAGGAAGCTAAGCCGGGCTCTTCTGCATCACCACCTACATTAATTCAGCCTAACCCAGGTGATCCAACCCCGCAGCCGATAGTCAGCCCTTCACCATCTCCTCAACCTCCTGTTGTAAATCCGTCTCCTCAACCTCCTGTCGTAAATCCGTCTCCTCAACCTCCTGTCGTAAACCCAAGCCCTAACCCAGTTCAAACTCCTCCGCGTCAGCAACTAGAATCTACTGGAGGACAAGCAGCCACAAAAGATCCTAGTGCAGCTAACCCTGGTGCAGGAGGTAATGCTAACCCTGGCGCAGGAGGAGGTAATGCTAATCCTGGTAATGCTAACCCTGGTGCAGGAGGTAATGCTAATCCTGGTAATGCTAACCCTGGTGCAGGAGGTAATGCTCCGAATCCGGTTACTCCCCCTTCTGCCCCTGTGACATCTCCTCCTAATCCGCAACCTGTGACATCTCCTCCTAATCCGCGTCAGCAACTAGAATCTACTGGAGGACAAGCAGCCACAAAAGATCCTAGTGCAGCTAACCCTGGTGCAGGAGGTAATGCTCCGAATCCGGTTACCCCTCCTTCTAATCCGGTTACCCCTCCTTCTAATCCGGTTACCCCTCCTTCTAATCCGGTTACCCCTCCTTCTACCCCTGTGACATCTCCTCCTAATCCGCAACCTGTGACATCTCCAAATCTAGCCCCGACTCAAGCTTTGCCCAGCCAACCTGTAGAGGCACCTAGTTCACAAATTCCGGTCGTTCCTATTGCAGTTGAAACC
The DNA here is from genome assembly GCA_019359315.1 of Myxacorys californica WJT36-NPBG1. Classification (GTDB taxonomy): domain Bacteria; phylum Cyanobacteriota; class Cyanobacteriia; order Leptolyngbyales; family Leptolyngbyaceae; genus Myxacorys; species Myxacorys californica. Next base: position 60,317 of record JAHHHO010000008.1, on the reverse strand, counting down.
CTGCCTGCTGTGAAAGTGAATGTAGATGTAAATCCTCCGGCTCCTAATTTGCAGCCAGCTCAAACAAACCCTTAATCGAGAAACCCCGGATTAGGATAAGAGTAACGACAGAAATGCCTCTCCTACCAAAACGATAGGAGAGGCATTTAGGCGTTTACTAATGAAGCGGTTTGATTCCAGATTACCGAGGTCTACTCGACACAGACTGGCTGCCCTGCTCTGCATACATCGCTCGCAGCACCATAGCAGGGTCAACCCATTGACCTGTATATTTCAAGCCCCAATGCAAATGAGGTCCGGTAGTACGACCAGTCATACCGACTCGACCAATTCGTGCACCAGCCGCGATCGCTTGGTTTTCCCAAATCTGAAGACCGCCTGCGCGATCGCTGATATAGCGCCTGCCCCCACTATCTCGTTCGATGCGCCCCTGCATGTGGCAGTAGATATGCATCCAATCGCCAGACTGAACCACAACCGAGGTTCCACAGGCACTATTGTCAGAGATCTCGATGACCTTACCCGCCCACCAACTGCGGATATAACTACCTTGGGGGGCTGCCATATCTAAACCCCGGTGAAACTCCCGATTGTAAGACCCATCAGGAGACCGACGATACCCAAATGCAGAGGTATACCCCTGAAAATTTTCCACCGGAAACGAAGCACCTTGCCACGCTAGACGCTGCGATCCGGTTTCTAGAGCGGCAACGATATTTTGACTCGATCCTAGAGCAACTGAGCTTAAACAGCTAACTCCTGCAAGCAACATTAGGCGTTTCACTACAGCGCCAAATCGGATCAGAGACGGTTTAACTGGCTTCATCTTACTTCCCATCGTTAAGGATATTCGGGTAGAACTACTGGACTGCCGTAGAAGTGAGTCTAAGTGGTATAGCAGGATACAAAGACCGGCTTCTGTAGCAACTTAACCATCGCCTAATTTAATCACAAACTTTTTCTAAAACCCCCGTGATTTCCTGCGTTTCCAATATCACTAATTCCGTTGTTTTGCGGATGCTTTGTAAAATCTTTATTAAATGAATCGCTTATTTCGTCAAATTGAACCGCACGGGAACCACAGATAGAATACGTGATTGCACGATTTTTATTTGGAGTAGTAGGCTTCAATTTTGAGAAAAATATTGGTCAAGCAAAAATTCATTCAAATGGCTAATGTTGCCTTCCCAAATAGCGAATTCCGTCGGTACTAATCTCGAAATAATAGAGAAGTACTTCGAGCCCTTACGCGATTCCACGGAGTGCCAAAAGCAAATCGGATCTTTCAATCAGTTTCATCATTTGGGTTAGCGCTAGCTCTAGAAGCATCAGCTTCGCGGAGTTTAAGAGGCTGCCGATAATTGTCATGAGGTTTTAACATTGCTCGATTAATTGTTTGCACTAGAACAGTGTAGATGCTATCTTTAGGTCAGAAAGTACGAGTTAGTACATTCTAGATCCAAACATAGGGTTCACTTATGATTACTCTACGAAAAGCGATCGCGCGGGGACACGCAGATCACGGCTGGTTGAACACTTACCACACCTTTTCGTTTGCCAATTACTACGACCCGAATCACATGGGATTTCGGAGCCTGCGTGTGATCAACGAAGACCGCGTCACACCAAGCAAAGGATTTCCGACGCACGCTCACCGCGATATGGAGATCATTACTTACGTCTTGGAGGGCGCGTTAGAGCATCGCGATAGCATGGGCAACAGTTCCATCATTCGCCCTGGCGAAGTGCAGCGTATGACCGCTGGAACGGGAGTGACCCACAGCGAGTACAATCACTCCAAATCTGAAAATGTTCACCTGCTGCAAATTTGGCTGCTGCCATCTCAACGCGATTTAGAGCCTGGGTACGAGCAGAAAGAGTATAGCCAAGCGGAAAAGAGCGGCAAACTACGGCTGATTGCATCTCAGGACGGACGAGATGGCTCGGTCACAATTCACCAGGATGTCAATCTTTACAGCACTATTTTGCAAAATGGTGAACAGGTCAATCATGCGCTTGATCATCGTCATGCGTGGGTTCAGGTAGTACGCGGTTCGGTTTCGCTGAATGGTCATCTGCTAAATCAAGGCGATGGAGCGGCGTTGGATGACGAAGAAACGCTAGAACTTGTGGGTCAAGAAGACACAGAGGTTTTAGTGTTTGACTTGGCATAACGCAGTTGCGGCAGAGAATATATATTCTCTGCTGCTCCCTACCTACTTAAGAGAGTTTTATTACTGGCGTATCAAAATCACGATTGTTATTACTACTACCAGGGGAAATTATGGCATTAGGCAGAATGATCGAAGGGAAGTGGACGACCGAGTGGAACGAACGGGATCAAGGGGGCGCATTTAACCGCACTCCAACCGTGTTTCGGGATTGGGTAACAACCGACGGCTCTAGCGAATTTAAGCCAGAGGCAGGACGATATCATCTTTATGTGTCGTTGGCGTGCCCGTGGGCGCATCGCACGCTGATTATGCGATCGCTAAAAGGCTTAACTGAGGCGATTGGCATGTCGGTTGTCGATCCAATTCTCAGCGACAAGGGCTGGATGTTTTCTGACGAGGCGGGCGCAGTTCCCGATTCGGTCAATCACGCCCAATGTTTGCAAGAAATTTATCTCAAAGCCGATCCAAAATACACGGGGCGCATTACAGTTCCAGTATTGTGGGACAAGCAAAAACAAACGATCGTCAATAACGAATCTCGTGAAATTATTCGGATGTTTGACGTAGAGTTTGCAGAATTAGCAACGAAAAAAATAGATTTTTATCCACGTGAACTTCAACAGAAAATAGATGAGACGATAGACGCAATTTATACTCCAATTAACAATGGTGTTTATCGCTCGGGATTTGCTACATCTCAGAAAGCCTATGAAAAAGCAGTGACAGAACTATTTGACCATCTAGATCGATGGGAAACCGTTCTCGATAAACAGCGTTATTTGTGTGGCGACCAAATGACCGAGGCAGATATCTGTATGTTCACAACCCTCTACCGATTTGACTCGGTGTATCACGGTCACTTCAAATGCAATTTACGACGGCTTGTTGATTACCCGAATCTCTGGAACTATCTGAAAGATCTGTATCAGCATCCAGACATCAAAGTGACGTGCAACTTAGACCACATTAAGCGCCACTATTACATCAGCCAGACCCAAGTAAACCCAAATCAGATTGTGCCGAAAGGGCCAATCATTGATTTTGAAGAGCAGCACAACCGCGATCGCTTCACGCTGCAATCTCGCGCGGCTTAGTTTCTCGGACTATCGGTTCTGTGATTCTGACATCTCCGCAGCGCTCACATCAAATGTCTCTTTAGCTTGATTGCTAATGGCAAACTCTTGATTTCTTCCCTTGATGAATAGTCCACCGGAATTGCCATAGCGGTAGCAATTCCATTTTCATTGAGAAAGTATTCCGGTTTGCCCAGCATTTGATGAAAAAAGCTTAGTAGCTAACAGAACGATCGAATTTCAATCTGCCCAACCAATATCTAAATCAGTCTGCTGTGGGCTGCCCGGAAATACTGGATGAGAGAGCGCTGCCGTTTGTCGCCGACGAAGAACGTCCTCCTGAGGACTTAAAGCCGATTGGGATGACCTAGATTGCGATGTTGCTAGTTTCTCTGATTTTGGTTCTGGCTTTTGCGCTTCCTTAAGCGCTTTGTTTTCGTCGATCAACTTTTGATTGGCTTCTGCGAGGCGCACTGCTGCTTTTTGTGCCTCCTCTAGCTCGGTCTGAACTGCGCTAGACTTCTCTAGACTTTTTTGGAGTTTCTCAGTTTTTGTTTGCTCAGCTAGTTGCGCTTCCTTAAGTGCTTTGTTTTCGTCAATCAACTTTTGATTAGCTTCTGCGAGGCGCACTGCTGCTTTTTGTGCCTCCTCTAGCTCGGTCTGAACTGCGCTAGACTTCTCTAGACTTTTTTGTAGTTTCTCAGTTGTCTTTGTTTGCGCATCTAACTGGGTTTGCAACTGTTCGATCGCACTCTGCAGCGTTTTTTCTGTTGTCTGAGCTTTTTCTAAAGAACCCTTTAATTCGGCAATTTTTGATTCGAGTTTTGAAACATCTTCTGCTGAAACGTCTTTTGTTGAGGTTTCTTTTTGGGGTGAAGCATCTTTTATGGCAGGCGTTTCTGGGGTTGGAGCACCTTCTTTTTCTGGAACGACTTCTGCCTCAATCACTTGATCTTCAGGTGCTTGAGCTTTAGGAGCTTTCTCTTTGGGCGCTTGCTCCTTAGGCGCTTGCTTGGAGAGATTTGCCAACGGTTTTTGCTGCCGACGCGCTACCATGTGTGTTTCCTCAGATCGCTCTATCTCTAAACCCTACACCCTAGAGCCAGCTTTATTTCATCTCATTTAGCATTTTTTGCAAGAAGACTTTCGATTAGCGCAGAGCGCAACTCCGCAGGAACCGCAACTCAACACGAGCCATAATTCCTTGTACGCTATACCCTAATTGCTCATTTTAGAATTGCTCATTCTATGGACGTTATTCCTGCGATCGATCTACTAGACGGTAAATGCGTACGGTTATACCAAGGAGATTATAATCAGTCACAGGTCTTTCACGACGACCCGGTGGCGGTAGCTCGGCAGTGGGTAGAAGACGGGGCGACTCGGCTACATCTTGTTGACCTCGATGGCGCAAAGGCGGGGCGTCCAGTCAATTTAGACGCGATTCGGGCGATTGTGCAAGCGGTAGATATCCCCGTAGAAGTCGGCGGCGGGTTGCGAGATCGCAGCAGTGTTGCCGATCTGCTCGCCACTGGAGTGCGTTGGGCGATTCTCGGAACGGTTGCTGTCGAGCAACCTGAACTAGTCACGGAGCTTTGCACCCAATTTCCAGAACAGATCATCGTCGGCATTGATGCCCGCAACGGCAAAGTAGCGACCAAAGGTTGGCTAGAAACTTCAGAAGTATTGGCAACGGATCTGGGCGATCGCATGGCAAAACTGGGAGCTGCCGCCATCATCTACACCGACATTCACCGCGATGGTACGCTTCAAGGCCCAAATCTAGAGGCGCTCCGAGAAATCGCTTCTGTGGTAGACATTCCAGTCATTGCTTCGGGCGGCGTCAGTTCGATGACCGATCTGCTGAGTTTATTAGCGCTAGAACCGCAAGGCGTGACGGGCGCGATCGTCGGTCGAGCCATCTACACAGGGGATGTATCGCTAAAAGAAGCCGTGCGGGCGGTAGGTCAAGGACGTTGGCAAGACATTCCACCAGACTTCGGTTCCTCCGCGATCGCTTAAGTATTTCAGTAATATTCGCTATAAATCCGCTGCCACTGAGTTAGCCCTACAGAGAAAGGGCTTTCGCAGTAAACTGTCTAACGACCTCGCAAATCACAATCTATGGCAACCATCAACGACAATTACCTGAAGCTCAAAGCGGGCTATCTTTTTCCTGAGATTGCCCGTCGTGTTAACGCCTTTGCCGCCGACCATCCCGATGCGCCAATCATTCGGTTAGGAATTGGTGACGTGACTGAGCCACTGCCCGAAGCTTGCCGCACGGCGATGATCAAGGCAGTCGAAGAAATGGGCGATCGCGCTAACTTTAAAGGCTACGGTCCAGAGCAGGGGTATGAATGGCTTAGAAGCGCGATCGCAACCCACGATTTTCAGGCTCGTGGTTGCGACATTGATGCGTCAGAAATTTTTATTTCCGATGGCTCGAAATGCGATACCGGAAATATGCTCGACATCTTTGGCGATCGCAACACGATTGCTGTCACCGATCCGGTTTATCCGGTGTATGTCGATACGAATGTAATGGCAGGACATACGGGCGAGGCAAACGAGAAAGGTGAGTTTGGTGGCTTAGTCTATTTACCGATTACGGCGGAGAACCAGTTCACGGCGCAAATCCCCTCACAGAAAGTAGATCTCATTTACCTTTGCTTTCCCAACAATCCGACAGGCGCAACGGCAACCAAAGAGCATCTCAAAGCGTGGGTTGACTACGCCAACGCAAACGGCTCGATTATCTTCTTTGATGCGGCTTACGAAGCGTTTATCACTGATCCAAGTTTGCCGCACTCGATCTACGAGATTGAAGGCGCAAGAGACTGTGCGATCGAGTTTCGATCGTTCTCCAAAAATGCAGGCTTTACCGGAACGCGCTGCGCCTTGACCGTCGTACCAAAAACTCTCACTGCCAAAGCTGCCGACGGATCTGATGTTGAGTTGTGGAAGCTCTGGAACCGCCGTCAATCCACCAAATTTAATGGCGTGTCTTACATCGTGCAACGCGGAGCCGAAGCCGTTTACTCTCCTGAAGGTCAAGCGCAAACAAAAGCACTGGTAACCTTCTACATGGAGAACGCTAAAATTATTCGCGAACAATTAACAGCCGCGGGAATTAAAGTTTACGGCGGTACAAATGCGCCTTATGTCTGGGTACAAACACCTAACAGTTTGTCGAGTTGGGATTTCTTCGATAAATTGCTAAACACTTGCCATGTTGTTGGCACTCCAGGTTCGGGCTTTGGCGCAGCGGGTGAAGGGTACTTCCGCATTTCAGCGTTCAACAGTCGCGAGAATGTAAATGAAGTGATGAAGCGGATCACAGAGAAGTTTAAGGTGTAGGGAAGTTTAAGATGTAGGTCAACTTTCTCGTTAGAAAATTCTGTGTCCTGGTTAAACAGCTAAGAATTGAGGGAATCCAGACGATCGGTGATCAGCTCGCCGCTTGATTGCAAGCGTCGATGTAGACAAAGGGTTTACTAAAACTGAACCGCTTGGAGCAACTAAGCGCTGTTCCAAGCGGTTCAAGAATTAGAAGATTGACTTATTTTGTTTCAGACCCTTTGCCCGCTTTTTCGGCGATTTTCTCGATCTTGCTACCTGCTGCAATCAACCCTTTACCAAGCTTGTGCAGAGGACCTTTCACGCCCCGCTCAGCTTCGTCACCGATCGCATTGGTCTGCTCGCCCAATTTGTGCAGCACCTCAGCAATTTCGGTTGCTTCTGACCTCTTGCCCTTCAAAAGCTTTTTCAGTTCCTTCAAGCTCGCCGACAGGTCTTTGATACCGTCTTCCTTGTGACCCTTGAGGAAGTCCACCCACTCTTCGATCGCATCGATCGCCACGTCGGATTCTACCTCAGTAACATCACCGTGTAGAAGTTCAGCGGCGGATTCGAGGTCAGGCGCATTGTTTTGCTCAGTCGCTTCTGCCTGATGTTGCTTCGCTTCTTTGGAAACATTCTCATCGTGCTGAGCTTTACTTCCGCTTTGAGTTGCCATATTTACAAATTTCTTTTTTCTACTTTTTGAACACTACACAACACAGTAAAAAAGGCACAATTTCTTTCCCTCTCTCTAGGGAGCAACTTCAAAATCGTTCAATCGGATGAGGATTTTGGCGACGATATTTCACACTCACTTTTTTCAAACCCGAAGCTCAAAACCCTTTGGCCTGCTTAAATTAGCCCCATATTTAACCATACTTTCAAAGGATTTCAATGATCTGTATCACACACAAAGAAAGTTGAAAACATCTCACTACAAAGGCAAACGACTTTCCGTGTTTCTGCCGAACATACCTAGAAGAAGCTTTGCTCAGTACCGTAAATCGACGATGGTTTCTCCTAGGGCTTAAATCGACAATAAGCTCAACGCTGATGTGAACGACGGACCTTTGTACAGATGATGGCAACTCAATCTTCTCTCCGCTCTCGTGGTATGGAATTACTGGTCTCCTATCACCAAAACCCCTCGGTTCGAGTCAGAAACCAGTTAGTGCAGATGAATGCTGGCTTAGTTCGGAAAATCGCTCACCGGGTTAGTCACCAATGTGCAGAACCCTACGAAGATCTAGAGCAGATTGGCTATCTCGGTTTGATTCGCGCCATTGAGCGATTTAACCCCAATCAAGGCTGCGCTTTTAGCTCCTTTGCCGTTCCTTACATTCGGGGTGAAATGCTGCACTTCTTGCGCGATCGCGCTGGTACTGTTAAGATTCCCCGCCGTTGGCAACAACTCAATAAAGAAGGACAGCGCGTTCGTGAACAGCTATCCGAAGCAAACGGTCGCCAACCGACCGACGACGAGATTGCAACGGTACTAGGTGTAACGCTCAACGAATGGCGAGAGAGCAAGTTAGCTGCCAAGAACCGTTTGCCCTTGAGTTTAGACGCAACCGTGTGCCAACAGCTTGATTCTCCCATGACGCTCGGCGATACCTTGCCCGATGCTCGCTATCAAGCCCTGCAACATCTCGAAGAAGATCGTCAGCAGTTGCAGAAGGCAATGAACCAGCTAGAAGATAAAACTCGGCAAGCGATCGAATATGTTTTTTTGCACGACCTGTCTCGTAAAGAAGTCGCCGAACAGATCGGAGTTAGCCCGATGACAGTGACTCGTCGCATTCATCGCGGCATTCAGCAGATGGTCGGGTTGCTTCAGCCTCAGGTACTGCAATCTGATCCTTAAGTTTGACCAAGAAGCGCTCTAGCAGAGCCTTTGTGTCCATCATCTAAAGTCTATCGAGTTTTGCCGGATTGAAGATTCTTCAGTCCGGCTTCCTTTTTTGGGGCTTGCAGACCTTTTTTTGGGTTGCAGACAAAGTGGATGTACGGTAACAATGAAGACGAATCGGAAGACCGAATCATGATTGCGACAGAACAGTGTTGACTAATATTGACTAAGTTATTGACTAAGTTAGGAGGAATGGATGTGCGGTTTTGCAGGAGCTTCACTAGAAAAGTACGACGGAACAACCTCGCTGTTGGTCTCTCAATTGGGCTAAGTCTAGTATTATTCCTGAGCCAGCCTACTTTCGCACAAGAGCCTGCTGCACAAGAACCTGCCTCACCTATTCCAAGTCTGCCTAAACTGGCGTCGCCGCTTGAGTTACCGAAGCGTCTCGGTAATTCGCTGATACCTGACGCCGAAGTGCAGAAGGGAGAGGTGCGCTTGGATGGTTATCGGTTATTTACGATCGCATCGTCCGTTGTTCGCGATTCGACTCAAAATAACTCGACTCAAAATAATTCAACAATGCCGCTGCGAGTTCGCATTGAGGGAATTGAAGCGACACTCAACCGAATTGCGAAACGGAACCTCGACGAAGCCAAATTGAAAGTGAGTTCAACGATCGATTCGAGCAGCAATCTGCCGGTCATTTCAGTGAATGGCCAGTATCTGATGACGGTAACAACCCTAGATGCTCAATTGCAAGGGCAAGAGCCATCTGCTTATGCCGAAGAGTTAACCCAAATTATTCGGTCGGCATTGCTGCGATCGCGGCAAGAACGGCAGTCTGATTTTTTGAGTCGGCAGGTTCTTGTGGCGCTGGGGATTGTGCTTAGCCTAGCTATTGCGAGTCGAGCCTTGGCTCACGTTCAGCGACGGCTCAAAGAGCAGCGCGATCGCATTACCTCAGAGATCCCACCTGTTCCCTCGACTCAAGAATTATCTCCTCATGAAACGCATCTGATTGTGCAGCAACAGATGATGAAGCGGCAGCAGCGTAACTTCAAGGATGTCCAACGTCGTCTCCTAAAACTTGGACAAGCGGTGATTTGGAGTAGCGGCGGGTTCGTGCTATTAGGATTGTTTCCTTACACTCGTTGGCTACAGCCAATTGTGCTATCGACGCCATTAAGAGTGGTCACGATTATATTAGTGACTTATGTTTTGATGCGAGTCAGCGATGTATTGATCGATCGATTATTTCGCGTATTAGAAAAAGGCGATTTTATTTCTCTAAAAGACTCTCAGCGAGTTTTTCTCCGATTGTCTACCTTTTCTAAAGTAGCGAAAAGTTTAGCTGCGATCGTACTCATTAGTATTGCAATTCTACTAGTTTTATCTTCAATTGGCATCCAAATTATCCCACTACTAGCAGGAGCAGGAATTGTTGGTTTAGGAATTTCGCTAGCCTCTCAAAGTTTGATCAAAGATGTGATTAATGGGTTTTTAATTTTATTAGAAGATCAGTACGCTGTAGGTGACATCATTCAGGTTGGTAAAGTCAGTGGCTTAGTTGAATCGCTTAATTTGAGAATCACGCAGTTACGCAACGCAGAAGGGCGCTTAATTACCATTCCAAATAGTACTATCACTGTTGTAGAAAATTTGTCGAAAGATTGGTCACGGGTAGATTTGTCGATCGTAATTTCATCTGACACCAACTTGGATCGTGCCATACAGTTGATTCAAGAGATCGGCACTGAATTGAGCCAAGCTCAGGACTGGCAGGAGAAAATTGTAGAGCCACCGGAGGTACTAGGAGTCGAGGATTTTAGTAGTAATGGCATCACGATTCGAGTCTGGATTAAAACGCAGCCACTACAACAGTGGAACGTAGGACGCGAGTTTCGCCGTCGCTTGAAGTTGGCTTTAGATTCAGAAGGGATTGAAATCGGAGTACCGCAGCAAATTTTCTCACTCCATGAATCTCCAGAAGACAAGGAAAAAAAGGAAAATAGAGGCGAGCGAGATGGCAGCTTGAATCCGCTGAGTAAGAAAACAAACTCGTTAAGTAACAATTGATAAAACGGAAGCTAGGGTCATGACTTTGTTTCAACGCTCTGTTTCAAGAGGTCAACCTCGAGTCATTGGTCGGGACAGCGACAATAATGTTCATGAATTGAGGAGGTGTTGACGTATTTGAGGGCCTCTGTAGCGGTTCGCATCGTTCTAGAGCAGCACTGTGCGAGATAATGTGATGGCAGTCCTCGTTACGATGGGTCACAATTTTTCATCACTTCTGGAGCTTTTATCAGTTGCACAATATCTAAATATTCCAACCCTTCAATGGAGTATTTTGGCCTGCGTTCACACCTCGGCTCAGAAGCAAACTTCCGAAGCCCTAAAGATCTTTGGTCGGATTTTTGAGAAGATCCAACGTTAAGATTAGATCACCCTCACCTCTCCCTTGCTGATGAATCGCTCAGACCGCTTTACCGATACCGCCCTTGGTCTCATTTCGACCCAAAGTTTCCCTGCGATCGTAGGGACGGCAGACATGATGCTGAAGTCAGCCGGGGTAACGCTTGTCGGCTATGAAATGATTGGCGGCGGCTTTTGTACGGCCGTTGTTCGGGGTGGCATTTCTGATGTGCGATTAGCGATCGACGTGGGCAAAGACACTGCCGAGCAATTTGGGCAAGAGGTTTCAACGATTGTGATTGCTCGACCCATGGCAAATTTAGAAGCCGTGTTGCCGATTGGCAGTAAGCTTGCACAACTCGCGTTGGGTCAAGAAGGCAATCGGTTCCGAAACTTAGCAGTGGGACTTCTAGAAACGCGCGGATTTCCAGCGATGGTCGGCGCGGCAGATGCCATGCTCAAATCTGCTGATGTGACGTTCACAGCGTACCACTCGATTGGCGCAGGGCTGTGTACTGCGATTATTCGAGGAACGGTTGCGAATGTGGCGATGGCAGTCGATGTGGGCATGCAAGAAGCCGATCGCATCGGAGAACTGCACTCTGTGATGGTGATTCCACGCGCTCTAGAAGATCTAGATCAGACCTTACCACTTGCGAAATGCTGGCTCGAAGAACTACAGCCACTCCAAATTCCAATTCAAGTTCGCGAAGTAGAGCGAGAGCTAGTCGCCCTTCCAGAGCTTCAGAAAGCGCCTATCCCCTTAGCGGCTCCTCTTTCCCAAGACAAACAACTCCCCGAAGCACGAGCAGTAGAATTCCCTGAGCCAGCAGCCGAACCTATTGCCGAACCTATTGCTGAACCTATTGCTGAACCTGTTATTGAACCGATCGTCGAAAACGAACCCCTCCAATTCCCTGAGGAATAACGGGCGTTGCTTAATCTAGTGCTGCATTAAGCAATAGACGAGGGATGAAAAAAGGATCAGAGCTGATTTCATCCCTCGTCTATTGCTTACGAATTTTTGGCTTACGAATTTTTGACTGAATCGCGCTTTCCAAGCCAATACCGAGTTGCTGCCAATGCTTCGGGTATCGCGAGAGCGAAGGAGGCAAAGGAGGCCAGCGTTGCGACTTGGCAGTAGGCGCAGAGGGCTTCGTTCTCGCTCCACTCCTCGCGCGCTAGCTCCGCAGACAGCACCGAGTCCATCAGCGTTTTGCCTGCCATCGCGATCGGTAGCCAGGGAGTATTCCGCGCTCGATCCTTACCCCCTGCGCTCGCAAGCCAAGCGGTAATTGCGTAATTGAGTATCATCAGCGGACCATCTGGCGAATTAAAGCGGCTGTAGGCGTAGTTAGAAGCATCCACTTTGCTTGAATCAAAAATGGGGATGGGAGGATCGGGTAAGTCACTGATCACTCCAGTTTGATAGAGTGTGACGATTTGTCCCATCGCTCCTCCCAACGTAGATAGTCCAACAATTAAGCGGCGGCGAGTGAGGTCGTCGCTCTGCCCTTTACGCAGTTCTTCGCTAAGCTGTCGTGGCTCCATTAGCTGTTTTGTCTCCTGGTGTTTAAGTTGGCACTGCCATCCGCCGTTACACTTATGGCAGCATTCTGCACATGGGGGCAGTTCCCTTTCATGGTGGAGATGGAAACCCTATGGAACACCTAACGCTAGAAGGAGTTTTGAACTACAAACACACCTTTTTCAAGCGACAGGTTTACTCTCGTAAACTTCATCGTGCGAGTAATTAGCGGATAGCCGTTTGCCACCCTGTCGGTAGTAGACCGTTGTTTTACTTACAAGTTGTTTTTTACAAGTTATTTTTTACTAAAACGTTGCTGTAAGACATTCTGCATCCCTCAATTTTTCCCTCCGTGAGAACCTCCCTCTAAAAGGGCACTCTACGCCTGTAGTTTCCGTATGGTTTGATGTCGGATGCATCTGCCCTAATTGCTCATCAATTTGAACGCGACACCCATGCCGTTCGGATTAAGAAATTAATGCTCTATGCCTGCAAAGACTGGTGGGAGAACGATTCTGCTCGTTTAAGTGCTATTGATTTGGAAGAATTAGTAGACGAACTTCGCCAGCGCTATCCGACTTTAGAGCGACTGCGATCGCATCTCAATCATCTAGTCGGCATGCTGAACAAATCCGCTGAATATCAGGTTGTTGCACAGTTCATCACCACTGAGCTATCCGTGCTTTACGTGACGAGCGGTTCTGACAGTGAGGCAACGACGCAGATTGTCAGCTCATCACAGCCTGTAACCCCTCACGCAAAAATTGCACACCTTTTGGAATCTGATGCCAATCTCAGCCGCATTAAGAAACTATTGATTTGTGTGTGTCGAAAATATTGGGAAGCGAATCCTTATGTCATTGAGCAAACGTTGCTAACAGATTTGCTTCAGGAGCTAACAAAAGCATACGCCACGCTTGACTGCCTCCGAGTTGGATTAGCCGCCGCCGTCAAAACCTTGAATAAGCCGATCGAGTATGCCCTGATTGCAGAAGCCATTTTGCAGGTGATCGAGCCGTTGTATTCCATCGAGATCCCTCCTGCAAAACCGCCCAGGCCGACAGCAACGGATTTAGCCCCAACAGCGGAAGCCTATTCCCCATCAAAGCCGCTCCCCATCGATTTATTTGATCTGCGGTTAGAGATTTTCAAGTACACCAATCCGCTCCGCGCTAAAATTTTGCTGTTTTCGCTGGCTTACTATCGGTTTGAGTTTCGATCGCAGGATTGGTCCAACCTTAAGCTCTACAGTTTAGAAGGGTTACTGCGAACAATATTGAGTCAAGCGGTTAGCACAGAGTGCACCTCAAACCGCACGGCACTAGAAGATCTGCAACACAGGCTCCAAGAGATGGCGCAACAGTTTAGTGATCCGTCTGAACTAGGAGGTGGCAACGAGTATCTCGACGTTGGACAGGCGCTAGTCAAGGCGCTAAAGCCAAACTATAGTGTGCTACAGCAGCAAATTCAGCACGCTTTGCAGTCAGGCAGTGCTGCCGATATCACCTGTGCCAGTCCCACTCAAGTTGTGGCCCAACCTTCTGCGTCTCCAGAACCACATCAAAGCCGCGATTCGCTCCGCGAAGATCCAAAGGGTCGCCAGGAAATTTTGGGGAGAACTATATGAACGCTGAAGAATTACTACAACGCTATGAAGCAGGGGAAACTAATTTCTCTAAACAAAATCTAAGTAGCGCAAACTTAATGGGAGCAGACCTCATTGGAGTGGATTTGAGCCATGCTGATCTCCACAACGCGACTCTGGTCTTGGCATACCTCAATCGATCGAACTTAACCTCGGCAAATTTGCTGGGCACAAAACTGTGTGGGGCAAACCTGAGCCAAGCCGACTTACTCAACGCAAACTTGCGAGATGCTGACTTACAAGGAGCCGTTCTCTACAACGCCGATTTACGAGGGGCTGATTTAGGTCTAGCCGTACTACTGGATGCAAATTTGATCGGGGCAGACTTGCGTAACGTCAATTTGAGCGGAGCCGACTTGCGGGGAGCCTGTCTAAAAGGGGCAAACTTCCGGGAAGAGAAACGCTGCTACGACGGCTCAAACTTACGAGGAACGGATTTGCGCGGGGCTGATCTGCGCGGGGCAAACCTAGCAGGAGCCGATCTCAGTCGAGCCAATCTTGCAGGGGCGAATTTGAATGAGGCCAATTTGCGAGAAGTCGATCTGAGCCAAGCCAACCTGAGTGAAACTCGCTTGAACGGCGCGTTTCTAACTGACGCCAACTTGAGCGGAGCAAATCTCAGTCAAGCGAGCTTGCGCGACGCAAAGCTTAATCGCGCAAGGCTGAGTGACGCCAATCTGAATGACGCAGATTTAGCAGATGCGACCCTCAACGCTGCCAACTTGCACAAAACGAGCTTGCAGCACGCCAATCTTTACCGAGTCCGACTGAACCAAGCTGACCTGAGTCGCGCCAACTTGAAAAATGCCCACTTAGTCGAAGCGGTTTTGATTGAAGCGTACTTGGGTCGGGCAAATCTTCAAGGTGCAAACCTCACCCGCGCGAATCTTGCCAAAGCAGAACTCAGTAGCGCTCTACTAGGGGGAGCAATCTTAACAGGGACAACGCTGCCTGATGGAAGCGTGGAGGCATGACGAGGGGCAGATCGGAACACGGCTGGAGAGGTAACAATTTTAACAGCGGCGCGATCGCGCTTCATCAATCTAGATTTTTGCGCTAGCAGAGACTATGGTTGCCGTGTTGGAGATGACGATCGCGATTTATACTCTGTTGGAGACTTGTCCACGTGCTTTATTTTTGACATCTTTTAGAAATTCTTCGGCTCAGAAATTCGGGGGTGTGCTAACTATATATTGGCTCTTTTGTGTCTTCGTGTAGATGACTCCATCGCCCGAACCTAAAAATAATCCCCGAAATCCTTCTAGTAAACGCTTGTGGCTCGTGTTGCTCAGTCGCGTCGGCGTTCCGCTTGTCCTCGTTGGATTGCTTACGATCGTAGGTGGTATGGTCTATGGGTGGTTCTTTATCACGCAGAAACTTGCGCCGATAGTCGAAGCGAGTCTGAGTAAATCGCTCGATCGTCCGGTTCGGTTAGGTAAGATCGAGGGCGTTTCGCTGGCGAGTTTACGATTTGGCAAAAGCGACATTCCAGCAACAGCGACCGATCGTGATCGCGCGGCGATTGAGTCAGTCAAGGTTGGATTTAACTTATGGCAAGTGATATTGACCCGTAAATTAGATCTAGATGTCACATTAATTAAACCGAATCTCTATCTGGATCAAGATAAAGATGGAGCATGGATTGAAACACAAATTTCTGCCCAAACGGATACGGGAACTGTCACCACAGAACTGAAATCACTTCGATTTGAAGATGCCACACTGGAGTTAGCTCCGTTTCCAGAACTTGGGAAAAAGAGAATTTCTGTCAATCTAAACCGCATAAGCGGTGACGCCAACATCTTCGATCGCAGCCGCCGGATCGCGTTTGACTTAGACGGACAATCGACCACAGGCGGTAAGTTTAATCTCAAGGGCGAACTGCTCAATAATCAGGGCGCAAATTTTAATTTCAACGTTAGAGGACAAAACTTTTTAGTCGCAGAAATCGATCGATTAGTGAAGTTGCCGATCGATCTGACGCAAGGACGAGGAAACGGAAACTTCAACGTTATTCTCCGTCCAAAGGCTCGCTCTATTGTAAAAGGTACAGCCCAGTTTAAAGATGTAGCACTACAAGTTCCTCAGTTGCCACAAACATTGACTAGGGCAACGGGAAACTTACAAGTTAATGACACAGTAATTACTCTAGAGAACACAACAGGAACGTTAGGAAAAATTCCATTGATTGCCAATGGCAAAATAGATACTCAAAAAGGATTTGATCTCGCTGCAACTGTCAGAAACTTAGCGATCGCAGATTTTGTAAATACCTTTAAGGTTCAGCTTCCGGTGGCGACCTCCGGAGTCGTCAATGCAGACGTAAAATTGACTGGAGCGATCGATCAACCCATTGTGTCCGGCAATGTTCGCAGTGCAAAACCAACCAAGGTTGATAGATTCACCTTGACTCAAGCGATCACAGATTTTCGACTCAATACCCAAACTCAGAATCTCGCTATTTCTAACCTGCGAGCAACGCCTACGGTAGGCGGACAGCTCAGTGGAGATGGTGTTCTGAATCTGGGCACGTCTCGAACAATCGCGTTCAACGTCCGGGGTGAGAATTTGCCAGGAGATCAGATCGCAAAACTCTATAATGCGTCTCCTTCCATTACCGTTGGTCGTGTCAACACTCAAGCGCAAATTAGCGGCACGTTAGATAATGTGCAAACGATCGCGCAGTGGCAAGCCCCTGAAGCAACCTATCCGGGCACTGGAGAAATTGCGATCGCTAACGGAAACGCTACGCTACGCAACACCGTTTTGCAAGTGGCAGACGGAACCGTAACCGCAACTGGACAAACCGTTGGGCAGCGCTGGGAAGCAACGGTTGGAGCATCGGGTATTCGAGCAGCTCAGTTTGTTCGATCGGTAGCCGGGCGGGTAAGCGGAAACTTTAAGTTAGCAGGGCGATTGAGTTCATTTAACCTTGCTGATATTCAAATTAATGGACAGGCTAGACTCACTGAAGGCATTGGCAACATCAACGCTAAGATCAATGCTATTCGAGGACAGTGGAAGGCCGATACGCAAATCGCAAGCATTGGGCTAAAACAATTTTCTCCAGACTTGCGCGGTCAGTTAACCGGAAATCTGAACGTGACCGGAACTGTGAATTCCTTCAGTCCCTCAAATATTCGCGCTAATGGACGAGTGCGATTGTCTGAAGGCATTTCTCTAATCACTGACCCGATCGCAGCTCAAATCGCCTGGAATGGTCGCAATATTAATGTTCAGCAAGCCACAGCTCCCGGATTTAGCGCTAACGGCACGCTCTTTACTCGCCTCGAGCCACGGCTTGAAATCACCGCGCTCGATCTCGACATCCGCACTACAGGCTATGCTCTCGTCAATCTCCCCATTCCTCGTCCCCCTGTAACCCAACTGAGCGGAGCCGTTGATCTGACTGGACGCCTCACCGGAACGCCTGCGGCTCCCAGAGTGGTCGGAAGTACAACGGTGCGGGGACTATCGCTAAACGGGATTGCTTTTGATCCGATCTTGCGCGGCAATTTACAACTAAATCCAACTGGAGGATTTAACGTCCAAGTAGCAGGCACTCGCGATGCGATCGCACTAGCGCTGAATCCGGCGTATCGACCGATTTCGCTCGATGTGCAACGAGGTAGCGCAACGGTCATCGGCAGAGCGACGGCAAATAATTTGTTTGCGGTTAACGTTCGACAACTAGAACTGGATGGCTTTATTCTTCCAGGGGTTAATACAGCCGCTTTGGGTGGTTTTGGTGGGCAGCTTTCAGGAAATTTCAACATTGATTTAGATCAACTGCGCGTGGTGAATGGAGCGTTAGCCGTAGACAATCCCCACCTCGGAACGTTTAGAGGAGAGCGAATTAGCACTCGCTTTGTTAATCGCAACAATGTGTTTCAGTTTGACGAAACGATCGTCAGAAGAGACAGCAGCCAATACGCGCTGTCAGGAAATCTAGATCTGCGATCGCAACCCCAATTTGATGGACAAGTTGTGGTCTCTCAAGGCAGACTCGAAGACATTCTGCAAACTCTACAAATCTCTCAAATTAGCGATCTGTCCCGTGGCCTTCAATCGCCCACTTATGGGAGGGCTGCTGATTTGAAAACCGCTGCTGTAGGAACACCAGAGCGATCGCTAGACGACCAGCTCAAACGGTTTTCAGAAATTATTGCGTTGCTCCGGCAGCGGGCAACGGCTCGCCAAGAGCAGACCATTCCAGAGCTAACCGATGTTCGCGGCGAATTTAACGGCACGATTGATTTTTCTGCCTCGCTGCAATCGGGAGTTCAGGCGGAGTTTGATCTGAGTGGAAAAAACATTGAATGGCGTCCCTACCCATCTTTTGCCGACGTAGTTAACGGACAAGTGCAACGCGATCCAAACCGCATTTTCACAGCCGAACAAGCGATCGCGAAAGGCACGTTAGAAAATGGAGTCGTCAATTTATCGCCGTTGCAACTGCGGTCAGGTGAAGCAGCAATCACGCTGCGCGGACAGTTTGGCGGCGAACAGCAGTCAGGACAATTGACGATCGCCAATCTACCCGTTGATGAGATTAACCGAATTTATCCCTTGCCCTTAGGTATTAGCGGTAGGCTCAATGCTTCTGCCTTTATTCAAGGACGGCGCGATAATCCTTTTGCTCTAGGAGAAGTAAACCTCACGGATGGATTTGTCAATGGAACTCAAATTCAATCTGCAACAGGCAATTTTAACTACACAAATGCTCGCTTAAGTGTGAGCAGTACGATTGCCATTGCAGGACCGGAACCGATTCAGATCGAGGGTAGCATTCCGTATCGTTTGCCGTTTGCAACGACGTTTCCCGAAAGCGATCAAATCGATCTCAAACTTGATGTCAAAAATGAAGGGTTAGCGTTTTTCAATCTGTTGACGCCGCAAATCGCCTGGCAAGGCGGACAGGGCGCAGTTCAACTGCAAGTAACGGGTCGCTTGCTTCAACCTATAGCAACGGGAACCGCTACCTTTAGCAATGCAACGATTGCAGCGCAAGCGTTACCTGATCCATTAACTGGCGTGACGGGTTCGATTCAATTTGATCGCGATCGCATCCGGGTTCAATCGCTCAACGGACAGTATAGCCAGGGTCAAGTATCGGCTCAAGGCGTGCTTCCCATATTTGGCACATTAGATTCGTCTGATCCGGACGCTGCTAATCTCTTAGGGGTCTCGTTAGATCGATTGGCGATTAACCTCAAAGGACTCTATCGAGGGGCCGTCAACGGTAATGTTTCTGCGGGAGGAACTGCCTTTGCGCCTCAATTAAGCGGGGAAGTCCGGTTGACGGACGGACAGGTCTTAATTCCTGACAATACCGCCTCTCTGACCGCAGGCGACTCCTCTCCTGATGAAGCAAGCGGCAATGAAGCAAGCGGAGCCTCATTACAACAGCCGTTAGAATTTAACAATCTCAAGCTGGTGTTAGGCGATCGCGTCCGCGTTGTCAGTCCTCCCATCATCAATTTTTTGGCGCGGGGAAACCTATTCGTCAACGGCACACTTAACAATCCCGAACCCGAAGGGACAATTGCACTGAAAGCCGGACAGGTCAATTTATTTACTACCCAATTTGTGTTAGCGCGGGGCTATCCACAGACAGCAACGTTCACGAGATCGCAGGGGCTTGATCCTACACTCGATGTCCGCCTCATTGCGTCCGTTCCGGAAGTGACGCGAAACCGCATTTCCACCACTAATATTTCTTCTGAAGTCAGAGATGATTCGCTGCTAGCAACTGGCTTAGGATCATTGCAAACCGTGCGAATTCAAGCAAAAGCGACCGGGCGGGCGAGTCAACTGTTTGAAAACTTAGACCTTACGAGCAGTCCCGGTCGAAGCCGTGGCGAGATCATTGGCTTGATTGGCGGTGGCTTTGTCAATACTCTGGGTCGCGGCGATAGTACGTTGGGTATCGCGAATCTTGCGGGTTCTGCGCTGCTAACCAACATTCAAGGCTTTATTGGTAATGCGATCGGGCTGAGCGAATTTCGACTCTTTCCAACGCTCCAGCGCAGCGATCGCCGTCGCGAATCGACCCTTGGTTTAGCCGCAGAGGTCGGCGTTGATATCACAGGTCGTCTGTCGGCGTCGGCGCTTCGCGTTCTCACTTCCGATCAACCAACCCAGTTTGGAATTCGCTATCGCATCAACGATGGGTTACTCTTTCGGGGTTCAACCGATTTTTCTGGCGACAGTCGGGCCATTTTTGAATATGAAACTCGGTTTTAAGCAGGTAATTCGCAATCAATCGTAGCGATCGTTAGGTTTTGGGTTCGATTCTGACTGAATTGCGAATTACAACCAACTTATAAATGGGATTGTATCCGTTCGACTAGCTGTTGAGGTCGGATAACGCCTTCAATCCGATGAGCAGGCTGCCCTTTTTTGAACAAGACTAAAGTAGGCAATGCAAAAATCTGGTACTGAGAGGCTAGATCAGGATAGTTATCGACGTTGATCTTGACAACTTTAATTTTGTCTTTCAACTGCTCGTTGGCTTGGTCTAAAAAGCCTGCCATCATTTGACAGGGACCGCACCAGGGAGCATAAAAGTCTACCAGAATTGGCATATCCGAACTGGCGATTAGTTCCTGAAAGCTATTGAATTGCTGCTTTGTTGCCATTTGTCCGACCCTTAAATGACGTACTCTCCAACACTAGCGCGTGTTCTGCAATTCGGCTTGTTTGAAAGATGGAGATTTGTTACTGCGATCGCCGAAAAATGATTGCAGTATCAAGAAAACTGAGCCGTTCTCCAACTTAATTAATGGTAAAGATTAATGGTAAAGGGGAATCTTAGCCTGTGGTTTGCGAAGCAAGTTCCCCTACGGGTAATCGCGACGTGTGAACGTGTTATCAAGTACCGAGATGCTGTATCGAGTTCGCGATACGCTTCCTCGATATCACCAAGTTGTATCGAGGAAATTTTTGCGTGAACTCGATATCACCAAGTTGTATCAAGGAGGGCTTTGCACGAACTCAATACAGCGAAGTTGTATCAAGGAACGTTTTGCGCAAACTCGATGTGGAATTGAGGGAATTGAGTAGCGTCAATGCGAAACTCGATACAGGATGGTGAGATCGAGATAGCCGCATTTGGATCTCGACAAGTGAAGGGCGAACTTTGTGAGGAGAGTGATTAGCGTAGGGCGCAACTCCGGGGGAACCGCAAGGATGAGACGTGCGATCGGAGATTGGGAAGGATGCTAAGTATCTGGGTACTGAATGATCTAGGCCAGTGTTCAGAATACTGAAAAGTTGTTGTCTTGAAGTGGCTTGTTAAGATTTGCAAGGGCTTAGAGACATTACTATCATGGTGCATTAGAACCAAGTTACCACCTCAACGAGAGCGTTACAAAGTTATGAAACCATTGAGGTGAGGAGGATCTATGAACACCAAAGACTCGGCTGAGCAGCATTCACAATGGAAGATGCAGGTGTTTGAGCGCTTTATGCAGATACTGAAAGCTCCCTACGGTGATTTTCAGGCAATCTGGAATCTAGCGAATGCTATTAATGATGAAGCAGGGTTTAGACGAACAGTAGAATTGCTCTCCGCTCATCCTTTAGCTAAGAATGCTATTCAAAACCGTTTGCTCCTAGGTGCTATAGACCTTCAGCAACTTCATGCTTTGCCCCAAGAAACCTTAGGCTATGCCTACTCAGATCATCTACTCCGCAATGGCTTAACTCCGATTCAAAGCCAAATCGTTGAGGATGAGTATGACTACTTAATTGTGCATCTCACCGAAGTCCACGATATTTGGCACGTTGTCATTAATGCGGATATCAGTATGGCAGGCGAGACCAAATTACAAGCGTTTGTGGCAGCACAATTGCGAGCTTCACGGTTCTCATTCGCGATGCTGGCTAAAAACTTACTAAAGACAACTGTTGAGGATTTAGATTTAGCCGAACAGTTAATGGATGCCTTAACTGAAGGATGGCGGATAGGCAAACAAGCTCAGCCTCTCTTCGGTGTGCAATGGAATACCCTTTGGGACATTCCGTTGATAGATTTGCAGGCAAAGTGGAACGTTTTGCCTAGTACTATTTCAGAATCTATTGCAGAATCATTGTCTAACAAGTGCGTTGCGGCTTCTAGCTAGAGTTTTAACGTCATGGGCACTAGATTTAACAGCCTAAACCAATTATTTTTGTTACCGAGCTTCTCGCCCTAAACGGAGCGCGGCGATCGTTCCCTCAGCCATTTCAGCGCTCCATTACTGCTGCCAATCCGCTGACTTCCAGTGATGGGTTATCAACACCACCCCAAATTACGGTATTTTCGCTATCTAACCTACCCTAGTCACAGAGACATTTTGGTAGCCTAGAGGAGCAATCAGGTTGGGCATTCTGAATTAGCTTCTAAACTTAGAGTGCGTGACTTTAAAATAATGACTAATTTTGCGAGGGGATGAGCGAGTGGCTGCAACCAATTTCAAAGATTACTATTCCCTTCTGGGTGTGAGCAAAACCGCCAGTGCCGATGAGATTAAAAAGGCCTTTCGGAAACTGGCGCGGCAGTATCACCCTGACGTTAATCCAGGGGATAAGGTCGCAGAAGCTCGTTTCAAAGAAATCAACGAAGCCAACGAAGTCCTCTCTGATCCCGACAAGCGGAAGAAATACGATCAGTTTGGACAATACTGGCGTCAAGCCGAACAAGCAGGCGCAGGGCGTCCCTCCGGCGGACGATCGCCGTTTAACACGGGAGGCTCGGCAGGATTTGATGAGTTCGAGTTTGGACGCTACGGCAGCTTCGAGGATTTTATCAACGATTTGCTCGGCAAATCGGCAGGCGGCTACGGACGGACTGCTGATCCGTTCGGTGGTGGATTTCGGACTCCGGGCGGTGGTGGATTTGATGGAGGGACACGCGGCGATCCCTCGGATTTTGGCAGAGCCAATCGCGCCTCAGCAGGCGTAAGTCTTGACACCGAAGCCTCGATCAAACTCACATTTTCTGAAGCCTTTAACGGCGTTGAGAAACGGCTGCAAATTGGCAGTGAAGACAACATCACGGTTCGCATTCCGGCAGGTACCAAGGCAGGCAATCGAATTCGAGTTCGTGGTAAAGGACGCTTTAGCCCGCACTACACAAGTCAACGCGGAGATCTCTACCTTACCGTTGACTTGATTCCTCATGCATTCTTTCAGTTTGATGGCGACAACTTGGTGTGTGAAGTCCCGATCGCACCGGATGAAGCCGTGTTAGGGACTCAAATCGATGTGCCAACCCCCGATGGCAGCGTCAAGGTCAATGTGCCTGCTGGAATTCGCTCAGGGCAATCGTTACGCCTGCGAGGGAAAGGCTGGCGTAATCTCAAAGGAGAGCGCAGCGATCAAATGGTGAAAATTACGATCGCACCTCCAAAAGAGCTAACCGCGATCGAGCGCGAAGCCTATGAAACCATTCGCACGCATCGCAGCTATGATCCACGTAGCCATATCAAGTCGGTGAAGCTGTAATCGAATCAATACCGTTTCTCTATCTTTAACACTGCCGCCCTTAACACAGTCGCATTTTCCTCAATTAAGCGATCGCTCTGTGTAAGGGCACGGCACTGGTATGGCTTTATTAGCCAGGCTTGCCGATCTCAAACCAAGCCCGCAACACTTCAGCCACCGTCCACGCTTGAGCAAAACATCCATTCGGAACCATCGGCGCATCGCCATCAAAAATCTCACTCAAGCTTCCCAAACCATGAGATGACAGATGATTTGCCATCGGTTCTAAAAATTCACGCGCTTTGATTGCATCGTCATACACGCGATAGTGCGCGATCGCATACGACCCAATCAACCAAGCCCAGACTGTGCCCTGATGGTAGGCCCCATCACGCTGCACCGGATCACCGCCATATTGCCCTTTGTAATTGGGATGTTTCGGGTCTAGCGATCGCAGCCCGTAAGAGGTCAGCAGCGATCGCGAGCAGGCATCTACAACGGCTTTTTGCTGAGGCGCAGACAGCGGGCTTTCGGGCAATGACACCGCAAAAATTTGATTTGGACGCAGCGCGGCATCATCTCCATCTGGGCTATCTAACACGTCATAGCAGTAGCCAACCGGCTCATTCCAAAAGCGCGAAAATCGCACTAATGTCCGCTCTGCCATCGCATCATACTCGCGATGAGGTTTGCCAATTTGACGAGCAAACTTCGCCAAAATGCGGAGCGCATTGTACCACAGCGCATTCACCTCAATTGGTTTACCAATCCGCGGCGTCACCACCCAATCGCCGACTTTGGCATCCATCCACGTCAGTTGCGTACCTGGTTCTCCGGCATACAGTAACCCATCCGCCGCGTCAAGATGAATACCAAAACGAGTGCCACGACAATGCCAATCAATAATATCTGCCAACACCGGAAACAACGCTTCGATTAAATCTTGGTCGTCAGTAGCGATGTAGTAATGATGAATTGCAACGAAATACCAAAGGGTCGCATCAACAGTGTTGTAGTCGGGCAGTTCTCCGGCATCCGGGAAGCGATTGGGCAACATTCCTTGATCCACGGATTGAGCAAAGGTTTGAATAATGAATCGCGCAATTTCGGTGCGTCCTGTTGCCAACGTTAGCCCAGGTAGGCTAATCATCGTATCTCGTCCCCAGTCACTGAACCAGGGATAGCCCGCAATGATCGTCTTACCGTTAGGATTGTTAGGCTGAGGGCGATTCACAATGAATTGATCTGCTGCCAGAATGAGATGACGAATCCAGGGAGGACTACTTTCAACCTGTTTAAGGCGAGGGCTTTGCAGCCGTCCCTGTAAGTCAATTTTCCAGCGATCGTGCAAGCGCTGTTCGTACACTTGCTGCGATCGCAGGGCGCTTTCTCCCTCTAAATTTGGAGTGGCCTCTGTACTCGCAACCAACGTCAACGATTGACCAGGTTCTAGCGTGGCTTGAAAGGTCGCAATATGAAGATGATCCTCGCGATCGCGCAGTCCTCGCGATCGTTCTGCGGCTAGGTCAAACCCGTAATACCAATCGTGAAATAGCGAAATATTGCCACCACACAGCAAATAAAACGGTACAGCTTGAGGAAAAGCAGATACGCGAACGCCATGCGGTACAGATTCAACATCCATTTGCCAGTCATTACCCGACGTATCACCGTGGTAATCACGATAATTGATCATAGTTTTCAACACCAGCGTTAGCGGCTGCGTTGAACGATGTAAATAATATTGAACATACGTTGTGTTTTCCCCTTGCTGCATCCAAATGCGTTTTTCTAGCAGCGCATCGCCGCAAGCATAGCGCCAAACCGGAATCGTACCTGCTAAATAAAATCGCTCAATATGTTGATAGCCCTTAGGTCTAACCATTCCATCAGACCAACGGTTCGTAGTTAACGGATAACTATCTTCCCCATAGCGCACTGAGTCTTCTAGCTTGGCTAACAGCAGGGTACGTTGCAGAGGCGGCTTGAGGGCGGCAATTAATAATCCGTGGTAGCGACGACTCAGAAGACCTGCGATCGTACCTGATGCAAATCCTCCAATCCCATTTGTGACTAACCATTCTCGCGTTTCCGCCGTTTCTAAGACACCGCAAGTTTCGCGCCCAAAATCGATCACCATCCCATTCGCTCCCGTACTGCATCCATCGAGTATTAACGCCGTTCGCCAGGACTACCAATCGTCCTTTGAAATTCTAGTTGGCGTTGCTGAATATAGCTTGATTTCGCCATGAGAAAGTTGATTCCTCAATTTGATTCCATTCGGATGGGGTCAACGGTTGCTCCACGAGATTAATTTGAAACTGCGCGATCGCGCTAGCAATCAAAGCATCCATGACTGTGTTGACCAGCACATCACCTGTTATGGCTAGATCCACTAAATTCAATGGCATCCTGATCTCTTCCTCAAACACCTGCTGGAAAAGCTGGGCATCCGGTTCTAGCCGCATTGAACCGTGCTGCAAAATAGCCGCTTCTTTTCGCAGTTGGGCGCTGCCAATCAGTTTTGCCCCGTCAGAAGTCACCAGATCCGCGACGGTCGCCGTTCCAAAGCAGTTGGGGTTGCGCCGATAGTCGCGTCCCCCCTGCCCATAGTGGAGGTCAACGCCGAGCGTATGCCAGCCTCGAATCAGAAATTCAGAAATCGTTTGGTAGGCTTGCAGTCGGCTACCGGACAGCCCAGAAGTGACGATCGCATAGGTGAGGTCGCCTTGATGCAGCACCGCACGTCCTCCACTGGGACGTCGAACCAGAGCAATGCTCCAGTCTTGCCATAAATGATTCCAGAAGGCTGGATATTGGCGCTGATGATAGCCCAGCGAAAGGGTAACGGGCGACCAAGTGTAAAACCGGAGGGTGGGTGGATGTTTACCCAATCGATGTTGCTCTAAGAGCCAACTATCGATCGCCATCTGCACTTGTCCCGATGCTTGCATCAGAGGAATGAGCCGCCACGTTTCCATCTTTCGCTATTTATCCACACTTAAGAAAATACTCACTCTTTTGGTAGAGACGGCTAGAACCCTTACTCTGAGCCGCTATCCGCAAATACCTCTATCTTACGCTTGATGTGTGGTCTCTACCTTTTTCTAGGTTAAGGATTGAAATGCAGTCATTAAGGTATGTGAAGAAAATAAAAACAACGATTGAACCTCTCGGAATTACTAATCACTGAGAGAGTTTTAATTGATTTTTGGAGGACTCTATGACTTACGCAACTGACCAAGATACAACTCAAGCGTTAGAGCAATTTCGTCAATACGATGTCGATACGCAACTCGCATTGCTGTGGTTTGGTTATTTAGATATCAAAGATGAGCTGTCCCCTGACCCTGCTCACAGCGCTGATGTCGCGGCTCACGCCTACTGCGATCGCATTCGTGAGCTACCCAAAGAGCAACAGTTGCAAGCGCAGCAAGACATTGTGAGTGGTGCAAGCAGCGAATGGGGACGCGAATACACTTCCCTCAGTTCGAGTGGCAGACTAGAAGTCTGGCTGCTGTTGGGACAAGGAATGGAAGATGGCTCAATCATCCAAGTGCCTTCTGACTACCAGTTGCCTAGCGAAACCGAGAAGTTCACGGAAGCCATTTCTAAGCTGTCGTTTGAGCAACGCATCAACTTCATGAGAAGCGCTGTCATGGAAATGGGCGCTCCAGCGGGACAATAGGGTAATGATTTAATAGACCATTAGATCAGCTTGAGGCGGGGTTATTCAGTTGTCTATAAGTGACACTGAGCAACCCCGCCTTTGTGCTATGTCATACCAAACTCAGATTGCAGAGATTCATCATTGTCGTCTGCGATCGTCGCGACGACCGTAATCAAGCGCGAAACTTCGCCCGGAGATAGTTCTGCAACGGTTCGGCTCGACAGCACAACAATTTGATTGTTAAAGATCCCAAAACACGCTTCAAAGGTACTCATCCAATTCATTTCTAGCAGTTTTTTCATTAACTGCGGTTCGTTCTGGGCAGGTAGAGGCAATACCGTTGACCAAACAGTGAACGTGTCTTCATCTGTCTCGCCTGTGAGTTGAACAAACACCTCAACACTGCCGTATTTAAACTTCCAGAGGTGTCCGCCATCGGTTTCGTTCACCATTGCGCTATCGCTCTGATCGAGGCTGTCGATCACAGTTTCGATCACCTCAATGACGTTCGATTCGCTTGATGATGATTCGGTCATGTCTGGATCAGATTGATAGTTCACCATAAGTACGCTGGTTTATGTGTTGTCTACGTTGGGGACTGAGATTTACGGTAGCGCTTGTTGTAGCGGTAACGGCTCAGCGTTCCACTTCTCTTCATCTTTGTAGCAAAGAATGGAGAGTTTGAATTCAAAATTTTTATTTTTAACATCGCAAAATATAAATCCGACCGCTGACAGAATTTCCTTTGAGTGGAATGATCCCCCTGATAGATGAGGCTAATAGAGACAGTGCGCAATAGTTTTTGAGAGTCATGGGATAGCAAGGCTATTGGCTCAACTAAAAGACACTCTATAGGAGATTTATATGCCGATTTCCATTCGTGATGATGTCGTGTACATCATGCTGAAGCGCATCGACGAGAGCGATCGTGGCCCTGGAGCTGATCCGGTCAAATTTACTGAAGGTGACTTTGCGGGCATTGAACTGACACCAGCCCAGTTTTTGGGACATCTAGATTTCTTAAATCAACGTCAATATATTAATGCTGAATTCTCGGGGAACGCCTACGCCAACCAAGATGACGTGCCCGATCTGGTCAATGCCGAACGGTCTGGATTGCGAATTGCGAATACCTATGGTGCGCCCGATGGCCCGTTGCCACATTTGATCGAGTTTAAAAAAGCAGAATTGACTGAGAAGGGGCGGGAGATGCTGGCAGATATGATTGCCAATCCGCCAAAAGCACTAACGGAGAAGAAGGGCGAGACAGTCCCGATCCCAACAGAAGCTACGCCGTTCTTAGAAAAAGTCAAGATCAAGGCGGAACTCTCCGACTTATATGATGCAAGAGACCTGACTGAGGTTGTGTTCCGCACAATGCGCGACATGATGACGAACGAGGCCGTAGACAAGGTTTCTGAAGAATTACACGTGCCGATCGAGGAAGGCACCGACGATAAGACGCTTTACACAGCAACTCCGCTGGCGACTGAAGTTTCCGACTTGTGGGAAGACACCAATCCGATTGTTCACTTTCTAAGCCGTGTGCGTCCGCCGTTGAAAATCAAGGCAGATACGTTCCTGTTCCGGATTCGTCAA
The DNA here is from genome assembly GCA_019359315.1 of Myxacorys californica WJT36-NPBG1. Lineage (GTDB taxonomy): Bacteria > Cyanobacteriota > Cyanobacteriia > Leptolyngbyales > Leptolyngbyaceae > Myxacorys > Myxacorys californica. The sequence goes on along the minus strand of JAHHHO010000008.1, from coordinate 31,551 downwards.
GAGGGAGGATTATCTCGCGCTATTCCTCCAGAGGAAGTAGTGGCGGCGGTGTTCTCAGCCACCAAAGAGGAACTTTCCCAAGAACGAATTCAGGAAATTGCAGGCTTTCTTCCCGATGAGATTCGGCACATTTGGGAAACGGCGTAAACGGAGTTTGCAGACCGTTTGTAAGTCTCAGTTTGTAAGTCTCATTGGCAACGGATTTCTTAGCAAATGTAGCAGATGAGTAGAGCCGTTCATCTCGTCAGTTCTAGAGTTTGTTGCCAATTGAAGAGCAGTAGGGGTTACACCAAGTTACTTCATCCCTGAACCAAGCAGGTTGGGGAGCGGTCTTGCAGAGTTGCGCTTTGCGCTAATCGCATCAGTGCTGTTGAAGTTGGTGCGATCGCAGTTTTACAGCAGTTCTTGGCGCAGTCGGTAGATGATCGTGTTGGGTTCGACTTGACTGAGGATTTCGCGAATCACTGTATTTGCGCCTTGCGCTCCCCATGTGCAGCCCTGTTCTAGATAAACTTGTGCGGCCCGACCAACCGAGTAAGACCCGTATCCTGCGATTCCGGCTTGCGCGATCGCGGCTCCTGCCATTGCCGACAAACTGGTTGATCCATCGATTCCAGTAGCGAGTGCCGACGCGCTTTTGCCGAGTCCAAACAAAAGTCCGCTGCCGAGTTCTCCCAGCAGCAAACTGCCAGAACTGACTAAAATCGTTTGCAGCAGTTTTCCAGCTTCGTAGCGCGTCATCGGTAGACCATATAAATCGGCGAGGGCACGAATCATTGCCACATCCGAAATTGCGCCGCCAATGAGGTCAAGTACGGCGATCGGGTTGAGCGCGATCGCAAGCGCTTTGTAGCGCGTAAATTTCCAAATCAGCGCCTCTGCTTCGCCGTCGCGGAGTTCTACAATCCGCTGTGCCATGTGAGTTTCAGCCGTTCGCGCTTGAGACAGCGCATTGAGCGCCAAGAGCGATCGTCCTTCCCGATTCAAGATCGTCAAGATTTTATACCTCAATTGATCAATGTCGGGCGGCGGGGTTTCCCATTCAGTCGCGATCCGACCATCGGGATATTCCACTCGCATTTGGAGCAGTGCAGGTTCTGCCGCGACCATAACAATCTCATCTGGCGTCAGCAATTGTTCTAGTCGTTCGCTGCTGCCCGTTCTGCCACCTAGCTTTTGCAGATTGGCATACACCGCTTGACGACTTTGATCAGGATACAGATCAATCTTGTTAAACACAATAATGATTGGCTTCTGAGCCTGCCGCAAATCGCACAGCGCTTTGTATTCTGTGCGCGTGATGTCTCCAGCAACGACAAACAGAATTAAATCAGCGCGTGCTGCGACCTCTTGTGCCATCTCTGCCCGCACTTGTCCGTCTACTTCATCAAGTCCGGGAGTATCAATTAGCTCAATTTGAACGTTGCCGAGTTGCTGAGGCGCGATCGCGCTCTGCTGTGACACCCAGCCCCCTCTAGGCGACCATCGAATTGTGCGCGGCTGCTGCGTGACTCCATTAATTGGGCCTGTTTCAAATACCTTGTCGTCCATCAGCGCATTCAGCACCGCCGATTTTCCGCGACTGACTAAGCCGAACACCGCAATGCGCACGACAAACGTATCGAGCTTATTTAGATTGGCCGAAAGGATGTCTAATTCGCGTTTGAGCGTAGCTTGCAAAACAGCATTTTTTGTCGATCGCAGATACTGCGAGTAGTTTGTAAACGCTTGTCGCAAGCTCCCCCGCGCCCGATTGAGATGCGTTTCTTGAGGGTTAGACCGATTGGCTTTAGAAGAGGGCTGATTCAAGGCTCAACACAAGAACGAATGCACTGCACATTTCTATTCTCATCTAAAATGCTTCAATTTACCGCTCTATCAGTTGGCGCATCTTTGCGATATGAAGTTGAATGGTGACCGTGCCTGTTCTAAATTAAGAACAGTAGATTTCATAGGCGCGATTCTTGCACCGACTCTTACATTGGCTGATAGCGCGATCGCGGGTTCTTCGTTCATCTTGAGCGTCGGAGAACCGCAAGTGTTGCTCATGTTCAGAATTCTCCGACTGCGCTACAACTAAATTTGTAGTCGTTGAAGATGTGCCATGACGAATCCTGCTGGGTCACTGCGTTATCCTGTCACCCGTACCGCCGACCAAACCGACACCTATCACGGAACCTCGGTTGCAGATCCCTATCGGTGGCTTGAAGACCCAGATTCAGACGAAAGCCAAGCTTGGATCGAGGCACAAAATCAATTGACGTTTGGCTATTTGCAGAATCTTTCGGAGCGATCGCAGATCCAACAGCGTCTCACCCAACTATGGGACTATGAAAAGTACGGCATTCCGTTTAAGCAGGGCAAGCGCTATTTCTATTTCAAAAATGATGGCCTGCAAAATCAGAGCGTCCTCTACACGCTGACTTCATTAGACGATGAACCGAAAGTTTTACTTGATCCAAACAAACTATCAGACGATGGAACCGTTGCTCTATCCGGATTTGCCATCAGTGAGGATGGGCACCAGATGGCGTATGGTCTATCGACGTCTGGATCAGACTGGCAAGAATGGTTTGTTCGCAACATCGAAACAGGAGACGACAGCCGCGAGTCGGGTCATGCAAAAGACTGCTTGAAATGGATTAAATTTTCGGGTGCATCCTGGACACATGATGGTCAAGGCTTTTTCTACTCGCGCTACGACGAACCCAACGCTGCCACGAAGTTGGAAGATGCAAACTATTTTCAGAAGCTCTACTACCACCGCTTAGGCACAGATCAATCTGAAGATCTGCTGATTTACGAACGGTCTGACCACAAAGAATGGGGCTTTAGCGGCGGGGTCACCGAAGATGGACTTTATCTCATCGTCTCGGTGTGGCTGGGCACAGATTCCCGCAACCTGGTGTTTTACAAAGAGTTGTCTGTCCCAGAGGCTCCGGTTGTTGAACTGATCAACACATTTGAAGCGGAGTTCAGCTTTATTGACAACGATGGCAGTGTGTTTTGGTTTCAAACCGATTTGGACGCGCCGCGAGGACGCGCGATCGCAATTCCAACCACCACTCCCGATCGTGCCCAATGGCAAGAAATCATTCCTCAAGCGACTGAAACCCTGCAAGGCATTAGCGTTCTTAACCATCAGTTCGTCGCTTCCTACCTCAAAGACGCCCGCAGTCAAATCAAAATTTTTGACCTCAACGGCGCATTCGTGCGAGAAGTCGAACTACCGGGTATTGGCTCTGTCGGAGGATTTGATGGAAAACGCGAAGATACAGAAACCTTTTACAGTTTCACGAGTTTCACCACTCCAAACACAATCTATCGCTACAACTTAGAGACCGGGGAAAGCACTGTCTTTCGTCAGCCGCAAGTGGATTTCAATCCAGAGGATTACGAAACTCACCAAGTCTTCTACAGCAGCAAAGACGGCACGCAGATCCCTATGTTTATCACCCACAAAAAGGGACTGGTGCTAGATGGAAACAATCCCACCTGTCTCTACGCCTATGGCGGCTTTAACATTTCTCTGACACCAAGCTTTTCGGTTGGCAATCTCGTCTGGATGGAGCTAGGCGGCGTCTATGCAGTCGCCAATCTACGGGGCGGCGGCGAGTATGGCGAAGAATGGCATCAGGCGGGCACAAAGCTCAAAAAACAGAATGTGTTTGATGACTTTATTGCGGCGGCAGAATGGCTGATCCAAAACAACTATACGTCTTCTGCTAAACTCGCGATCGCAGGTGGCAGTAATGGCGGTTTGCTCGTGGGCGCGTGCATGACGCAACGCCCGGACTTATTTGGAGCCGCCCTACCCGCTGTGGGCGTGATGGATATGTTGCGCTTTCACAAGTTTACAATTGGCTGGGCGTGGATGTCTGAGTACGGTTCGCCGGAAGACCCGGAGGAATTTAAGGCACTGTACGCCTATTCTCCACTGCACAATTTAAAGCCTGCTAATTATCCGGCTACGCTAATCACGACGGCAGATCATGACGATCGCGTTGTTCCTGCCCACAGCTTTAAATTTGCGGCGGCATTACAAGCGGCGCATACCGGAACGAATCCTGTTCTAATTCGGATTGAGACGAAAGCGGGACATGGTGCAGGCAAACCGACAGCAAAGGTCATCGAAGAAATTGCTGATAAATGGGCGTTTTTGAGAGAAACGCTGGGGTGATTTATTAAGGACAAGCGTCTAAGTTCATCCAACATTTTGCAATGCTAAAGTCGATGACTACAAGCCTCTAGCTGTGATAGCACGGTTTAAGACAATCCAGTTGTAGCTAGGGGAAATACCCACAAACTAGGTTTGGGATAAGTGAATGAGCGCGATCGTAGAAAGGCGATCGCGCTCAGTTAAACCTATTCACGGTTTAGCCAAGGTTTGGGATAAGTGAATGAGCGCGATCGTAGAAAGGCGATCGCGCTCAGTTAAACCTATTCACGGTTTAGCCAGATGACACAGTTGTAATCCTAGAAATAAAGCAGATTTCTCGGTGATTAGAGGACGGATAGCTCTCGTGTCAAAACCTACCCGACGTATTGCTCTTAAGATTTACCTATCTCAAGAACAATTATTTTCTGGGAGCCACAGCAAGAATGTCAGATTGAGTCATCAGTAACCCACTGCTAAGAGTAGCAATCTGTATCTGTGAGGTTGAACCAGAACCATCTGAGTCGAAGAAGAAAGCACCACTCCCTGAATCGTAGATAAATCGGTGGCTGCTAGTCATTGCCGCTATACCAAGGATAAATTGAGCTTCCGTAATTTCAGCATTGGCAGCGAGTCCGCCACCAAAATCTGTAGCAGACACAGCAAGCTTGTCAGTTCCCACCAGGAAGTCGGTAATGGTATCAACACCTCCAGCCAACGAATCAAAGACAAACTGATCTCTCCCAATTCCACCTGTCAAGACATCATTGCCTGTGCCTCCGATCAGAATATCGTCACCCGTACCTCCAATCAGAATATCGTTACTAGCTCCACCGTTAAGAATGTCGTTGCCTATTCCACCATCAAGGGTATTGGCATCTACATCACCCATAATGTCATTGTTTGCTTGATAGAGCGTGCCATCGCCATTAGCATCTACTTGGAAATTAGCTTCCAGACTCAAGCCTTCAGACGAGGTAGCAGACCAGCCACCGCTGCTCGACTTGTGCTTCCACTGGTCATCTAGATGCCACAGGTACAGCTCGTTCGTGCCAGCAAACTTCCACAACAGACGGTTCTCACCGTTGACGGTCTCTGCTCCTAGCACTTGCCATCCCGCATACATGTCGGCTCCTACCAATTTCTGGTTCAGCAGAATCGTGTGCTTGCCGCTGTTGCTCTCCACTGAAAGATGCTTCAAGCCGTTCTGCACAAGGGTGGTATTGCCAACTGATTCAATCGGCGTTATCGCATCTCCAATCGCTCCATCACCATTGAGGTCTTGGCTGAAGTCGTGCTCTAAACTCAAGCCTTCAGACGAGGTAGCAGACCAGCCACCGCTGCTCGACTTGTGCTTCCACTGGTCATCTAGATGCCACAGGTACAGCTCGTTCGTGCCAGCAAACTTCCACAACAGACGGTTCTCACCGTTGACGGTCTCTGCTCCTAGCACTTGCCATCCCGCATACATGTCGGCTCCTACCAATTTCTGGTTCAGCAGAATTGTCTGTAGAACTCCATTCGCCTCGACGTATAGCGTCTTCTGAGCATCTCCTACCAGAGCAACACTGCCAGAACGTTCTAGATCGATTCTAGTACTGAGGTTAACTAGTTTCTGGCTATAAGGAGTTCTGCCACCGTTTGTAGAAACATCTATTCCAAGTTCGCCATTGCTGACGATCGCACTGTTGTCAATCAACCGCACTGTTAGGTCGCTAGGTTTACCAACGTAGTTGGCTTTGGGTAAGAAGCGTAGTTTGGTGTTGGCATCTGCTTTTAAGGTAAAAGCATGGGCATCAGATAGGTTTGTGGTGGGAATGTATTGCCACAAAGCCCCGCCGTTTGTAGAGTACTGCCAATACCCTTCATTCGGATTTGCACTATTTGCAGTAATGGCAATACCCGCTAGGGTGCCTGCGTCAATTGAATCGCTGAAGTTGCCCGAGAAGAGACTTAAAATTGTTGCTCCGGTAGAATCCGCGATCGTTAGATCGATCGCCGCTAAAGTCGTCTCACCTGCTGCCACAGGGGCATGATTTCGAGCAATTACCGCCTGCGCTAAGGTGAGCAAATTAGCACTGAGCGGACTTGCTTCTCCAGCCCGGTTTGGTTGAGGGATGGCAGACGCGATCGCAGCCTTGGGACTCGCTAGCGTACCCAATTGAGCCACCCCTGTATTGATATTGGTATCAAGAACGCTAGTGTCTACTAGATAAGCATTTAACGGAGGAGCTTCTACATTAGTATCCGTTCCTGCATGGTTGAAGCGAAGTTGATAGGATTTGGGTAGATACAACCCACTACCTGCCGTCCACCCCGATACAGAAACCCAGCTCGTTCCATCCGCACTGTACTGCCAGTTACCCAATGCTATTGAGGGAATCTCCGTGATCAAAATGCCCCAGAATCCTGCATCAGCCAGAATGCCATGATTGGCTTTGTCAGTTTGATCAAAGGTAGATTGATCACCATCCGATCCATCAGCAATCCCTGAATTGGCATCTGAGAAGCGAGCACCGAAAAGAGCGTCAACTGTTTTGATCGGAGCGTCAACATCTTCGTCTTGCCCCATTGAGGTGAGCCGAACCGCAGTTGCATAGTCTTTAGCAACTGGCTGGAAGTCGTTGAGCGCTTCGATCTTGCCTGTCAGAGTGACGGTCGTTTCGGTGTAGCGAGTGGTTCCTCCGATACCGACTGTCGATAAATTCACTCGTTGCCCAAGACCGATCGACGTTCCTGCACCATTGTCAACCAAGTAAGCCGTTAGAGGGGCAATGTCTCCATTGTAGTTGAGGGAAGGTTTGAACCGAATCTTGGTGGCTTTGGGAACGAGGTAAGCATTGGTCTGGCTCAAATCACTCGGCAATTGTAACCACTTGCTTTGCTGGTTATCGTAAACCTCCCAATGGCCTTTCTGATAAGCAAGCTGCTGCTCGGTGGCTTTCGTTCCAGTTGAATTAGGGGTAGGAAAGTCCTGAATAATGGCAACACCGATGAAGGTATTTTGGTTAGCATTTCCTGCATCGATTAAATCCTGGAACGAGGACGAGAAGAGCGCCTCAACAGTGCGAGCATCGTCTGTGGTGTCTTCTAAGAAGGTGGGAAAGGTTGGTGCCGCATCTTTGATCACCGTCGGCGCATCATTGAGAGGATTGATCTGAATCGTTTTACTGATGATTGCCTGACTAAACGGACCGCCTGACGTTTGGAAACGGGCATCTGCGATCGCTCCAACGGTAAAGTCAAAGTAAGAGCTATCGACGAGACGTGCAGCGATGGCTCCAGCTTGCCCATTGAAGTTTCTCCCAGGCAAGAAACGTAGTTTTGTGCTAGGAGACAGCAACAATCCCTGAGTTTCGGTTAGGTCAGAGGATATCCCTATCCAAGCAGTGCCGTTAAAGTATTGCCATTCTCCTTGAGCGTTTGTCGCTGCATTGCTAACGATCGCAACCCCTTTCAGCGTATTGCTATCTTTGTCAGTAAAACGGCTGCCAAACAATTGCTCAATCGTCAACTCTTGTGGAGTACTCGTGTTGTCTTCATTGATCGCGCTAAAGTTACCATCCTGGCGATCGAAAGTGATACTCCAGCCGTTGAGTAAGCTGCCGAAGTTAGCGTCATCTGTACCACTATCCGTATCATCTTGAACGTAGAGTTTCCAGTCTCCATTTAAGGTTTTGCCATCCAATCCAATAATTTGCGAGAAAGACGTTTGCGCTCCAGTGAACTCGGTTGGATCTGGATCGTTGGTGACAGAGTTGTTAGTTGGTCGGTAGGTATTGTTGTTTTGTAGGGGCGACAGCGCTAAAGCATCAGGGAATTGACCATCCGCAAAGCTGAGCGTTAAGTTACTAATCGGGCTACTGTCTGCTGCATCTGAAAGCAGAATCACTCGCTGCCCTTGAGGTCCTTCTAGCCAAATATCTAGATTGTTAGCTCTGGTTGCACTCAACCCTTTGAGTGTAACGGTCACCTTCTGAATTGTTCCGAGCAATCCTTCAACCTTAATCGGTGCAGGATAGAGATCACTGCGTCCAGCAGGTGGATTGAGTTCGGCTGAAGTTGGAGATCTTCTGTCATTGATGCGCTCCGCATCAGTCTGGTTAAAGGTAAAGCTGAGGCTGCTGACAGGAGCATCATTGACCGTATCAATTTGAGTCTGGAATTGCAGAATGTTCGTGTAGCTGTTGCTGTAGCTTGGCTCGGTTGTGATGTTAACTCTGCTCCCCGATGTAACCGCTACACGAGAATCTAGCAGGTTTACAGATAAATTCGTTGCAACGCCAAAGTAGTCGGGAGCCGGAACGAAGCGAAGCAAAGAATTGGCACTGAGCAAGAAATGCCGATTTTCAGCGGTTTGTCGATTTACTTCTGGGATATCAATCCAGTCTGCGCCCTCTTTGTATTGCCACTTGCCTTGACTAGGGCTGAACTTATAGTCACTAATGGCAATTCCCGATACCGTTGAATAGACGGAATTAGGAGCAAAGTATTGGCTAAACAAAGAAGCAACGGTTGCGCCTTCTAAGGTGATCAATGGGTTAGAAGGGCTGTCTTCAAAGACAGAGATGGCATTCTCAATATCAGCGATCGTGGCAGTCAGAGTGGGTGCAGTCGTCATAGTAGTGGTAGGAACTGTAATTCCGATAGATAGGTTAAGGGTTTGTTCGCTGAAAGGAGATGCGCCTCCGACAGGCGTGGCGTTGGGATCAGCGGTATTTAAGTTAAGACGATCGCCCGTTTGCAGAAGCTGATCTGAGCTTTGTCCATTTCGATCAATCAAGTGCACAGACAGAGGAGGCGTTTGCTGCCCGCCTGCATTACTTCGTGGAACGAACCGGAGTTGATCACTCGCTTTAAGAACCAACGCTGATTGGGAAGTAATCGTTTGGTCAAGCACAACCCACTGCTGTTGGGTCGAGTTGTAGTACGTCCAATCGCCAAGACTGACTTGAGGAACATAACCCGAGATCGCGACTCCGTAGAAGCTATCGCCTGGGTCTTGGTTCAAAAAGGTCGATCCGAAAATTTGAGCAACGGTTGCGCCTTCGTAAGCAGTGAAGGCAGCGTAGAGTTTGGTTCCATCAATGTCGGGAGCTTGATTAGACGCTTGCGCGATCGCTTGAGTTGTTTGCTGAGTGGCTTCTGCCGCCGTAATAAAGCTCTGCTGATAGCGATCAAGGGTGCCAGGTAGACTGGTTTTTAGTGCGGTCTTCAGCGGTGTGAGATCTTCAAAGGCTTGATGAATCGTGTCAAGGGTTGGATTGGTCAGTGTTGCTTCTCCTGCCACTTTTTGATACGTGTCTGAGAGAATTTGCACGATCGTGCCTTGCTCGATTTGAGCTTCCGTTCGAGCTGCACCAGACAGGTCAGGCAAAATCTCTTCCTGGTAGTAGCGATCGATGGTTTGCTGCACAAAGGTTTCTAGACGATCGGCATAGGATTGATTGCTGTTAATCACAACGTCATCGATCGCATTGCCAATAAAGCCCACCATCTCGATTACGAGATCTGCCGTAATGCCATTAGTTTCGTAGCCCCCTGCAACCCGTGTCAGGTTATAGAGCAGTGAGTCAAGGATAATGTGACTCTTGTAAACCTGAAGCCCTGCTGCCGCTTCTTCCAAGGTTCCGCTACGAATGGCAGAGATCGGGTCGAAGGTGCTGATATTAAGAGTAGTTGGCAGATTGAAGAAGGCTTTCAGCTTAGTTGTGCTAGCGGTCAGGTCGCCACCGCTTGCGATCGCCATTTCGGTAGCCATCGTCGTCAAGGGTGAAACGATGCTACTTTCGGGTGTTGCAACCATCGGGCTGACGATCGGTAAACCACTCTCTTTGTCTCGTCCCCCAATGACCACAATCTGACCATCGACTAACGTGAGTTCGCCATCACCATCCACATCTAATTCAGCTGTGTCGATGCCAAAGGTGTAGCTGCCATCTCCTAAAGTGAGTGTCCAAGCCTCGCCCTCATCGAGCTTCATGTTGAAGTTAGAGTCAAAGAAGACGGTTCCACCCACCACTTCAGATTGAACTGCCTTACCGCTTTTTTGAGCACCACCAATCTGGAACTGAAATAGTGGGAACTCAAATTTCTCGTTGAACACATCGAAACTAAAGGGTGATACACCCAGCGTTAAAGATGCTTTGAGGAAAGCGTAGATTCGTCCATATAGCTCAAAGAGCGACAGAGGGTTGCTAATGCCTGCAATAATTTCTGAACCCCGCACCTTGCCGTCGCTAGTGCCTAAATCACTGCCATATTCGCCTTTATCTTCTAAATCGAAATTGACATCAGCACCAAGTCCACCTCCCAGATAGAAGTCTGCAAGCGCTAGATCTACCCCAGCCCCCGCTTCAATTTCTGCGTTGGCATACAGTTCCGGTTTGTCCTCTGGATCAGCACTAGACAGGTAGCTTTCAAGTGTCCAGTCTTGTAAGAAGAAGCCATCAAAAATTTGGTAGCTTTTTTTAAGCGCAAAGTCATCTTGTGCCCACTGGCGGAACCCGTAGGTATCAAACCCAAACCCAAGATTAGCCCCTACTTCAAAGCGTCCTGCCAATTTTCCGTAGGCTGGAGGAAAGGGCGGAAAATTGAACTTCTTCTCAAGCTCAAACGTTAGCTTGAGTTCTGGCAAATTGTAGAGTACGAGGTTCACATCCTTGCCAAACAGCAAATTAACGATGCTGACTGGATCTTCCAGAATGGGGAACTTCAAGCCCTTGAGGTTCTTTAGCTTCGTTAATAAACTTGCTTGATCTTTGCCAGTGGGATTTGAGGATTTGGCTGCTTCTTCTGCTAACCCCTCTGTTCCAGGAAGTTTTGGAGCAGTTGCCTGGTGTTCGATCGTCGAAGTCTCAGTTGCAGGCGTCGGCAATCCTTTTTCGGCTGCTGCCGTTCCTCCGGTTGCTCCCCCAGTCTCTCCTCCAGCTTCTTCTCCGGTTGCTCCAGGTTGCTTTTCCGCAGGTTTGCTTGGAGTCAACTGGAGATGATATTCATCTAGTAAGGGGATAACAAGATTGTCTCCTTTTGCCAGTTTCGCGTTGACTTTTTCAAGAGTTTCGATAAAGTCAATGACTTTGACTACTGTTTCAAAGAAGTCAGCATACTTGGTTGCACCACCTCTCTTGGCTAGCTGAGAGAGGGTAAGCGCAATTTCGAGAATAGAAGCTTGGCCGTTTCCGTCTTTATCAAATAAGTTTGCAAGTCCTAGTTTTTTCAGAAGTTCAACATCGGTGCTGAGCGTCTTCACTAAGGGTTTAATTGGCTCAAGAATTTGATCAATGCCATCAAGAACAGGTTTTGCGAACTTGGTTAGGAAACTGCCTAGATCTAAGCCAAGATCTTTTAAGCCGATCGTGAGAGATAGATTGGCATCTTCACCTTTTGTTTTCTCAGCTTGACCTGCTAACCCCAGATCTACGCTGACCGATGGGAACGATGTATTTCCAGAAACCGAGGTCTTGAGATTAAAGGCTGCTCCAACTGTTCCATTTAGAGTGTAGTCAAAGAGTTCTTTCAGTTTGGTGCCATTAAACTCAGACCCACTCAATTCAGATTCTCGTGTTGGAATGCCAACTTCATCGATTTCGTAGGTATCTTCGGCAGCGGGTTCAGGAGTGGTAGGAGTCGCACCTCCACCCGTGCCTGTTGTACCGCCTGTTGTACCACCTGTCGCTGGTGCTGGAGCAGCCTTGACAACGAAACCCTCAGAGTTCTTGAGTAAAATTGCTGTCTTTTTGGTCTGCCCATCGCTAAGGCTGACATTATCTCCTTGAAGGATATACGTGTCAGGCAGGGGATCTTTCTCGTCTTTAAGGTTCGGATCATTGTTCTCGGCTGCATCGGGGTCAATCACAATAATCTCTGGAGGCAAAGCGCCAGCCTCTGGAGCCGCTCCACTAATTTCGATAAAGTTCATGACCTGATGAATGACCTCATCCTCGTCATTGAAGGGCTGAATGTAGTACATCTTCCCGGAAGGAAGACCGTCTTGCAGTCCCTTACTCACTTGAAAGACAATATCGCTACCGAGCGGAATATCGCCCGCAAGGGAGCCCGTGGCAAAGTCAATTCCGTAACCATTGAACTCTTTAAAGTTGTAAGAGTTACTTGTACCGCCCACCGATAGCTGACGACGCAATGGTAGACGCGGATCTTCTGGCTGTGGGTCTTCGGGATCTACGGTTCCTGCTCCTAACGTGAAGTTGAGCGGAACTAGTTTCTGATTGGGGAAGTAAATTGGATCGTCGATCGCGTCACCCGAGTAGGGGTCACGGTTTGGATCGATCACTCGATACAGTTTGACCGTGAAGAAGTTGGGAATCTCAGAGTTGTTGTCAACGCCTCCCAAGGTGATAGACACTGAGCCTTCTTGAGGACCTTCACCCTCTAAAAAGGCATCTAAGTTGTCAGCTCCGTCTTCTTTATCTCCGGTGTATAAGGTCGGAATACCTTGTTCCTTCGAGTCTGCCTCAATTTCAAATTCGTACTTGCGCTTGACATCGACATCAACGGCTTTCTTCTGAAGCAATGAGAAGCCAATGCCTAAAGCTCCTTCGCTATGCGTATCGCCCTCAGCGAGTAGACCTTCAGACTCTGCATTTTTTTCTAAGGTGTCTAGAATGTTCTTCTCGCCGTCATATTCTTGGAAGAAGCTTTGAGGATCACGATCAAACAGTTCTGCGTCAACTTTTAAGCCTTGAATTTCCTTTTCACCCTTCCAGTTGACTCGAAAGCGGCGAGTTTGTCCGTTGAACTCGACAGAAAGTTCGTCAATGTCGTCGTAGCCGACTCCCTGAAGAATCATGGGATGTTTCCATGTGTCCTCAGTCTTGGTGTAAGCGGCGAATGTATCGCTGGAGGTCAAATTTAGATCGATCGCTTCACCGCTCACATCGTAGGCGCGAATTCTAACCGTCTGGCTTTCTGTTCCTGAAGCAAAAATGGGATCGTCTTCTAGCCAAATGGTCACCTGAGGTTTGTGCCCATTGATGAAGTCATCGAGCGGAATTTGTTGTAGTTCTGCTCGTAAAAAGGCGATGTTGCCTGTTGCTTTAAAGTTGTTGAGGTCAAGGAAAACAGCGGCATCCGCTCCGGTTCGACTGGTTCCTTTTTCGTCTTCAGACACATCTAGGAGGAATGATCTTTCCTTGAGATCGAGCGTCATGCCGACTCGCAAATCGAAGTGGAAGATAGAAGACAATGATCCTTCAGTCTTTAATCCCAGAGCCGGTAATCCCAAATCGGCATCGAGAGCTACTTTGAACAGGTCATAGTCTTGTCCAAATGCCAGGTTGATCTTGACTTTCTGATCCTTTGCGTCGTATTCAACCTCAACCTCTACACCTGTGCCTTCTAGCTGTTCGCTGAGCGCATCGCTGAGTGCTCTAGCGAGAGAAGGACCTGTGATATATCGCTGCTTATCCAGGTTTTCGGTAAACGATCGAATAAAGTCACTGAGAAAGGGAGGCAACTTACCAGAGAGTTGACCAATCAGAGGCAAGCGATAATTATTGATCGCTTTTTCTAAGCTAGAAAAGCCTTGATCGAGGGAACCTGCAACAACATCATTCTCCAATCGACGGTCTTTGACAGTGAGCACCAAAGGAGATTGGGCATTGTCAAATTTCTTTGCGTAGAGCCCGGTTTTGCCTTCTCCTTCGTATACCTTCATGTCGAGCGGTAAGACGCGATCGATGTCGTAGCCTAGATCATTTGGAACGAGTTCCCCATCAATCAGAGTTTTGGTTAAATCCTGGTCATCGAGTCCGGTAATCTTGACTCGCTGGAAGCGTGCCCAATTGTTGCTGTCAAAGTAGATGGAATTATCTTTCCAGGACGGATCAGAGCCATAGCTGGGTGGCAGGGAAAGATCATCCGGTACGCCATCTTCTGCCGTCAGTTTGATATCGATATCGGGATCATCAGATTGGAACGATGTAAAGACGGAGAAACTAGACCAGCGACCTACAGAAACATCGTTGCTTCCAACAATTTCAACTCGGTTAACCTGATCACCGTCATCCACGACAACTGCCTTCGCGGTTCCCAGTTCAGAAACTAGCTTCCAGCCGTCTTGCTGATCCGGGCGCTGACCAAATTCAAACATCGTCAAGAAACCATCGCCATCGAGATCAAAATCTGACAGCGCTACATTTTGGTTCACCTTGTCGATACCGACATTAAACTGACTCAGATCAGTATTTTCGCTATCGTCATAGATTCCATCATCGTTCGCATCATCCCAGAAGAAATAGCTGCTATCACTCAGGGTAACGCCACGATGTTCACCTGCATCCCAATCACCGTTGCCATTCGTGTCAAAAAAGACGGCACTCTTCAGTTGAATCGGTTCTCCCCAGGTGTCTTCAGTAACGGTGACTTCTAATTCGTCAGTCAGTTCTGGAATTGAACCCGGTTCTGCATCTGGATCAAGCTGATAAAACTTGATCTTGCGTCCCCACGAGTCGTATGCCGCGATCGTAACGGTTGCTTCTCCGGTTTCTTCATCAAATTTAGGCTCATCCATCAAGTGAACCTGCATTTCCTGGCTGACGTTCTGATCCCAACGGGGGTTAAAGCGGAGTGCTAACCAGTTCGGGGCTCCTCCAGTGGTATTGCCAGGATCAGACAGAGGACGTACTAAGAAGGTTGCCGCCGAAAACTCGTCGTTGTTATCTAGGTCTGGATGTTCCGCGATCGTCAAGTAGCCTTTGTCTGCCGGATTGCTGCTATCGACGACTTGCTGACCTGACAAAATAAACCGGAAACCAACTTCCTCATTGTCATAGACTCGAACCGATGCTTTGGTATCGATCGGTGCAAGCTGATAACCAGGGGCTGTGCCATTGGGGTCGGGCAATATCTCTAGCTCAACGGCTTCAAACCGCTTAGTGTTTGCTTTGGCTTCTGCGGCTGTTTTGCCTGTGGCATCTAGTAAGCGAGTTGTGCCTGCCCCCGCCGATGTGATGTCCACTTTTTGAGTTAGGTTTGCATCGTTATAGAGTTGGATAACATCTTCTGAAATCACCTTGACGTAGTAGACGTTATCAGAAGACAGCCCTTCTGCTAGCGTTCCACTCCCGCCATCGACAGTAAATGCGACTCTTGAGCCTTGAATCAGACGGTGCTTTAGAGCCGTAATTTGGTCAGAGACAACATTCACACCATTCGGCTTGAAGGTGATGTCAAACCCTTCTGCGATGTAATCGTCGATCGGAAAGATGACAACGTTGGCAAGATCTTGACCGGGAGCAACGGTGACGTAGTTGATCTCTTGGGGCGTGAGATCAACATAGTTCTGGTAGTCTTCGCCTTGCGTTGCTGGAGCCGTTTGCCAGCCCTTGACCCGGTAGTAGATTCGCAGCCCTTCTGGGTTTCTGACTTGATCGGTATTGAGCTTTAAGCCAAAGAAGCCGATTTGTCCGGGTTCGCCTGCATCGAGAACCGTGTAAGCACTCACCTTGGGCAGGTCGTTATCGCGAATCTGAATAGTCACCGGATCAACGGCTTTACCGGCATAGTCTGGATCGTCCGATCGCACATCGGCATAGACAAAGCTCTGGTAGTCGCCCCGGACATGGATATCATCTTTTGCCCGCACTTTAACGGTTTGCGGCGCATTCCAGTTGTCTTCGTTAAACTCCAGTTGGATTGAGTCGCCGTAGTATTTTTTGTCAAGCGCGATCGCGCTATCATCAGGGCTATCGATTTCTACAATGAATGGCAGTTTCAGACTGCTATCGCCATCTCTCCATTGCCAGTCGGTGCTGGACGCATAACCGAAATGTTCTGCTCCAGCAGCATTATCAGGTTGGGCATTGCTCCAGTTTTGGTAAGTAACATCGGTGTGGTCTGTCCATTGCGTCCAGTTCTGACGCTGTAAACCGATCCAGAAATCGCTACCCGCTAGCTGAGTGCCAAACTTTTCCTGTAAAAACTGCTGCTCCTCAGCCGACGCAATACTGACGAGATGCCCGCCGAGTTCCCACGCTCGTTGCTGTGCCTGCTGCCAAGACATAGCATCGTTGATCAAAACATAGGTATGAGCCGGAAGAACAGGGTTGCCTTCTGCATCCGTCGCCGTAGGAGTTTCACCCCGCACCGCACCAGGCTGGAGGGTAATTAGAACTGTACCCTTTGGCTTAGAGTTGAGGCTAACTTGGAACTGACCTCCATCAACCCCTTCTCGAATGTCGCTCAGTTGATTGATATTAATGCCCGCCCGATCGCTGTCGCTAACAGGCACAACTGCCTGCAAGACTGGCAATGATCCATAGGTTGGATCATTGCTATCGATGCTGATGATTAAACGCGGATCAGCATCTTGATGATTGTCTACTAAGTTGTCAGGAGCGACCGGGCGCAGCAGAATTTTCTGCTCCCAGCTATTCGGACGAACTTGTAGCAGCATTTCTTCTTTGGGAGAAACGCTAATTCGCTCTTGTAGCAGTTGATTGGCATTGAAGCTGGCTCCAACTCGGTAAGTGGGGTCATTGCTGCTAATCTGAATGCCAATCTGTCTCAACAGATTCTGCACTGTGGGAGAGGTGCGAATCTCTTCTGGTGTTTTAAGCGCGATCGCGCTTTGCAGTTGTGTCGTGTAGGAACTCTGAAGTTGCAGAGTATAAGCCCCTTGAGCATTCCGAACGGGGATGCCCTGCAACAATTTGGATTTGAAGCTGAGGGTGTAATCGTTTTGGCTATTGGCGAGGCGAGATTGTATGGTGAGGCTGCCGTTTGCATTGACCGTCACAGCAAAGGGATAAATCCGCTCTAGCTGCAAGCGATCGCTATCTGTGTTGCGAATTTTGAGACTTACGTTTGCTTGAGGTTGAGAGTCTAAATGCAGAACATAAAAACCCTCACTTTTTTGTCCTTCAACTAGAGCAAGGTTGGGATTATTTGAGGCTGTAATGTGGCTGGCGATCGTTTGAGCTGTCTGCCCATTACCACTAACATACTCTAGAGAAACACCCGGACGATCATCATCTTGAATCGTAATGTGAACCGTTTGATCCATTCCTGATTCAACACTGAGATCATCGGTGGGTAGAAGCTGTAGTGTTAGGCGCTCATCGGTTTCAACAACGCCATCTTGCAGCGTCACTAGATTGAGGAGAGCTTGCGATCCAGATTGGGTCGTCCCGTCGAAGACAATCTCATTGCTCTTGCTAACCAGAGTACCGAACTGATAATGAGCATTATCGAGACTGAGGAAAACCGAATCGACTCCACGATCGGTTAAAAATGTCAGGCTCTCTAGATCCCCAATTTGCTGTGCCCGATTCGTGATGGGATCACCAAAGGTGCGATCGGTGTAGAGAATCTCGTTGAGGGTTCCCACTCGCTCAGACGAGAAGAAGCGGAAATAGCTACCATTACCACCATCGCGTTCGTAAGCATATAGTTCTGGGGTTTTGTCTCCAACAATATCGGCAAACTTTAGCCCGAGTGGCGTACCTTGAGGCAAGGCAATGTTGCGAAACGGATTTTCGGCATCAGGTAGCTTCTGCAAGCCATGCAGCAGATCAAATGCTGGGTTACCGAAATATGTTTGAAGCTGGTTGTTCGCATCAACGATCGTGAGATCTTTTGCGCCATCTTGGTTGATATCCGCAAAGTCAAAGGCAACAATGCTGCCGGGTTGCCCTGATCCAATGATGCCTGTACTTTGGTCGAGCAGAGGAACAATAGTTGTGGGGTCAGAAAAAGCAATTCCATTCGTGGACTGATTTAAGCGAACAACGAGACCACCATCACGGCTCCAAACGAGATCCAAGTCGTTGTCATTATCAGCATCTACCAGACGTGCTTCTGAGCCGTTAACATCTTTGCCCAGAACCTCGACATCGACTTTTGGCTGAGTGCTGCTTTGAGGAGTAAAGGTCAGTTCGCCGTTAATTGCCGTTGTGTTTTCGTAGAACTGTGCCCCTGCACTTTCAGAGAGGATGAGCAGATCGGCTTTTTGGTCGCCTGTGAAGTCAGCCGCAATAATGGTCGGACGATCGCCCACATAGCGATCGCCAGAGAGGGGAAAGGTTGCAGACCTTCCTTTCTTGACGGCTGTACCCTCTAAATTCTGAAAATCAACGCCTGATGTTGCTGCATCTTCTCCCTCAGTATGGCTAGCCACTGCACTATTCCACACGGCGCGAGGAATGGGAACTTCAACGAGTCCGTAGGCAGTTTCTCCGGTGCTGAGGGCTTGCCACTGCCCATTCGCATCAACTTTGACTCCGTTGGGCTGTTGCTCGCCGGGCATCCATGTTTTTTGCCAGGAGAATAAATCTTCTGCCACTGAGTCGCCGCTTTGCCAGATGCCAGTATTCTGCATTCCAATCACAATACTGCCGTTGCGGGTAAAGCTCTCGGTCAGTAGAGCGTTTAAGCCTTCCTCGTTGACGGTTGCTAGGCGACCTCCGATCGACTGAGCAAACGCCTGTAGCTGATCCCGCGTTCCTGCGATCGGGGTGCGGAAGTAGAAGCGATCGCTAATCCGCAAGCCTTCATAATTAACCTGCGTTGTTCCAGAGGAATCGGCTTGAGTCAGGGTGAGTTGGTTGCCTAACAAATCTGCTTTGAGAACGCCGCTCGTGGTTTGAGCACTACGATTGTAAAGACTCAGAGATGTTGCTAAACCCGCTAAAATGCTTCCCTGCTGCTTTTCAAGCGAGGTGAAGTCTGACTTGAGATCCAATGCACTCACACTGGTGAGCGATAGCTCTCCGATCAAGCTGTTACGACGGAGATTTTCTAGATCAAACGTATTGCCAACGTTGTAAATAAAGCTTTTCGCCTGGCCATCTTCGCTCTTGCCTTGAACGGTGATCATTCGGACATCATCGAGCAAAGACTGGCTTGTGCTGAAGTCAAACGGCACGTTCAGCGCGTCTTGCCAGTTGCCCTGATTAAAGACCACTTCAACTTGAGAAACATCGGGTTCAGTAGTATTTCCGGTGTAAGTGTAGCGACGGAAGAAAAGATGAATTGGGCTAGTCGGGGCGTGAGTGATCAGATCGCGATTGAGACTGACTCGAACCTGCTTAGTTGCCTGATCTAACGTAAACGCAACAAAAGAAGGATTGAGCAAACTTTGCGAATAGCGACGGATCTCAGCTGGCTGTAACTCACGGTTCCAGAACCGAACACCGTACACCGTGCCTTTGAGGTTGTCGGTTTGAGTGATGTTTGCACTGCCAAAGAGAGAATCGACTGTAACAGGTGAGATCGGCGTAGACGCACTGATTTGTCCTGAACCAATCAAGGTTCCATTAGCATAGAGTTTGGTGGTTAGCCCATCAGTTGCAAAGTTGATGGAATATTCTTCTTGGGCGCGAAGAGGGGTAGTGCTTTTCACGACCACCAGTTGACCCTGAGCATTTTTGAAATGCGCTTCCAAAAGACCCGTCGAGGTCAAGAATAAATCGCCATTGCCATCACGGGTATGCACGAGTTGAATCGGCTGCCCTTGATCACTGGTTCCATCCCACCGGAACGCCAGTTGAACTGTAAAGGCATTGCCCAAATTCAGGTCTTGATTGAAGTGAATATGATCCTGTTGTCCATTCAGATGCAGAGCGCTCGATACAGAGCTTTGAAGGACTTTGAACCGTCCCTTAAGTTGTCCTGTTTGGCTAGTGGTGTCTGCTGTAATTCCAATCTGGGCGGTTTGCCCTTCTGGGATGGTTAAATCGGTAGTTTGCGGATTCTTTTGGAATTGGTAGTTCGGCTTACTCGGATTTTCAGGTTGGTAGAGGTCTGCCACCTCCTGCTCAGTCAGTTCAGCAGCTTCTTGAGGCTGCCCTGCATTGAGATAGAGAATCCGAGCACTATCGCCTCCCAACTGATAAGCAGTGTCTGTTGTTTGAGTAGAATCGGTTGAAATCGAAGCGACGATTTGCCCTTGCTGGTCGCCATCATTAAAGGCGTCATCAACTCCGCGTACTCCGACTAGACGGGGTTGATTCCAGTCAGCCGATGTAAAGGTCAGTTTTTGCGCCGATAGCTCAACTTCTTGAGTGCCAATAATGCTATCAGTCGCGTTTAGATCTATAACAACTTGCTTGCCTGCGCCACCTAAAGGAGCCGATGAAAGCTGAACATAAACATACTCACTCCATCCCGACTGACGCACTCGAATCGGTAAAGATGTGCCTGCATCGTTGAGGAGATGTCCTTTTTCAAAGGTGGTTTTGAGTTCCTCGTAGTTTGCCGCTGTCGGATTCAGTCGTAGCGTTTCTGCATCTGCAAGTTCTTGATCTTTCGTCAGAACAACCGAGAACGATCGCGCTACTCCACCGATCGTCAAAATACCGTCGAGTCTTTTGTTAACATACTCTCCTTTGATAGAGATAATGCCAAATCTCTGTTCTGTGGACAGATCAAGTGTCGTTTGGTTTAATGCTAAGCCAGCCGCATTGGTAATTTGAATCGTTGCGTTTTGAATTGCCTGACTATCCCATTGCAGATCATCAACGTTAAATCGTAGAGTTACGGTTTGATCATCTGCTTCGCGCACAACAACGGAATCAGTTTTCTCTAGACGATTCACATTGGTAACACGATTGTTCTCTGTGTCATAGCTGAAACTGCTTTGAAGACTGAGAATTTCTACGGCAAGCTTGTCTGTATCCTCGATCGTGATCGCGCCTTGGCTCTGGCTACTGTTGAGGACGTAGTGACTCGACTCACTGTTACTCACTCCAGTCAGTTGCAGTTGAATCGATTGATTTCCTTCAGTTCGCAGATCATCAGGAGCATTGACAAAAATCGTTCCTTTGCGTGCGCCTTCTGGAATGTAAATAGAGGTCGTCAGCCCATTGCCAAAGTCAACCGACTCAATTTTTTCCTGAAGTGTACCGTTGACATTAATTTGGGTGCGAACCTGAAAATCAATGCCCTTCCATGCCTCTCCACTGTCGGCTCGAGGACGCAGTGCTGGATCTTCATTCAGCGTCAGGTTGCTGAGATTAAAGCTAACTGTGATTCCACCGCGCGGAGCGGGTTTATCTAGTAGCAATTCAAACGCGGCTAAGGAATCTCCTCCTTCTACGATCGAGCGCTGATCGACTGGAACATTGACCGATACTTTTGGAAAATCAAAGTTGCGGTTGACGAAGCCAAAGACTTTCGCCTCATCCGACAACATTTCTTGATAAGCGGGTTCTGCTAACGGAAGTCCTGGTGCCCATAGCACAGACTCAGTATTGACGTAAGACGCGGTTGCATTTGCGATCGTTGAGAGAGGGGCTTGGTTTTTGAGGGTAACGCCAGAGCCTTCATCAATGTTGTATTTCGCTTTCAGCGTTCCGATGTAGATGTCGTCTTGAGCAACGATTTGATCCCAAAATTGCAGGCTGCTAACGAGTCCTTGAAATTCGTTCGTATTACTGCCTACTGTTTGTAGAGTTAGGCTGGTATTTGCAGCGATCGCTTGACTGCCTGCTTTGTCTCCATCAATAAAGACTTGGAAACTAGTACCCGCTGCCAGCAGCGTTACTTTGTGCCACTCTTGCGCTTTTAGCGTGTTATGGTCGTTACCAACAAAATTGAACGCGCCTGTACCTTGTAATTGTCCGTTCACCAGGCTTAAAGCACCGCCACTGCTTTGTAGCAGTGTGCCTGTGAGAGAAGAAGGATTGACCCACAATTCGATCGCGTAATTACCAGTTAAAGTCAAATTACTGGGTAGCTGGATATAGTTACCACCACCCAACTGAAGCGAAACTGGCTCTGGGATGTTGAGATTTGAAGGCTGATTGACTAGAGCGATCGTCTGATTGGGCAGTGCGTTGTAGAACGAATCAGTAGAGTTAACATCAAGGGTTAAGTTAGTTCCCGGTGCACCTGTCAGAGCGATTTCTTTGAGTTGACTCCACGTGTCGCGATCGCTGGTGAAGGTGTAGGTTTGTCCGGCGATCGTCACGGTCACATCTTGCTGAGGACGGCTTGTTAATCCTAAGTAAAGCTTGGTGCTACCTTGCTCATTGAGTTTCAGTTCACCATTGACCCGAAATCCGTAGTCATCAATGAGACGAATCCCTGCTTGATATAGCCCCGAATCTGCGATCTCAACCGTAGCTTTATCTCCTCCCAAAGTCACTGGAAGCAGGACATAGCCTTTGTTGATGCCATCTTGAATAACGTTTTCAGCATTATTTTGAGTTTTATAGTCTTGCCCAGATGCCGTTTCGATGCTGGGATATAAGAATCCTTCTTGGTAAAAATAGGCGCTTGTGGCAGCCGTGCCCGCAGTGGGTTGATTTACCGAATCAACAGCAACAATGCGGACTTCAACCGTTTCGATTCCCTCTTGGATCTCATCGACGATCGGTAGAACATTAATGACTGCCTTACTTTCGCCGGGAGGAACAATGACAAAATTCTCAATAATGTAGGAGAATCCGCTTCCGGTTTGATCGAGAGATCGACCCGTTTCAGTGTTAATGCGCTTAAAGCGGAGTTTATCGCTGAGATACTCCGCTTCTGTGGGCCCAAAATTGCCAGTCACAACTAGCTCATATCGAACCGCTAATCCGTTCGGCAGCACGTATTGATCTCGCTTCGAGCCGACTTCGCCTGCTTCCCCTTCAATTACATAGTTTTGAGTGGGGTTTTTCCAATCTTTGAGCTGGATTTCAACTTGACCAATTTGATTTTTGTTCCAAAGTACTCCATTGTCTAGGAGTTGTTCAGAAGTTTCAGCGCTTAGATCATCTTTGCTGGAGTAGAGTTGCTCGGAGGCGTTTTGCAGAACATTGAGTTGATACCGAATCGGCAATACCTGACCATTGCGAATATGCAAATCTCGTTTATTGGGAAGGTCAGTTTTGTAAACCGTGTAGTTGTTCCAAAATTCAATGTTCTCAATATTAGTTGCAACAACTTTGTCGTTGGGGTTGGCGCGATTCGTGACTGTAAATCGAAGATCTCCAGATGGCAAAACTTCTGGAGTAATGTCATAATCACTATACTCCCCAACAATTCGCAGAGTATCGGTACCAGTACCGCCATCAACCGTGGCTTGCCCTGAAGCAGTACGCCAACCGCTGCCTGTTGGTACTTTGATCTCCGAATCACCTGTGCTTAAGTCATTCCTTCCGGTTCCAATTACGTCACCATTCGCGACATTTCCATAGACCAGAATATCGTTTCCGGTTCCTCCAAGCAGCGTGTCATTACCATTGCCGCTTTCAACGTAGTCATCGCCATCGCCACCATCTAGGTAGTCATTACCTTCCTCACCGCGCAGCGTGTCGTTACCCGCTTCGCCATAGAAGCGATCGTCTCCCCCAGCCCCTGATGCTAAATCATCGGTAATGGTATCGTCGCCATTGCCACCATACACCGTGTCATTGCCCTGTTCGCTCCTGATGGTATCGTGACCATCATCACCTCTAATGACATCATCACCGCTACCTGCTTCAATGCTGTCATTGTCTGATCCACCTTCAGCCGTGTCATTCTCGCTGCCTGCTTTGATGATGTCAGCGCCATCACCCCCATAGAGGGTGTCACCGCCAGAACTGCCGTCCAGCGTGTCATTGCCAGAACCCCCTTGAAGGGTGTCATTTCCACTTTCTCCATAGAGGCTGTCATCACCATCATTTCCAAACAGCACATCATTGCCATCACCCCCATAGAGCGTATCACTGCCCGATTCACCTCTCAGGTCGTCATTGCCCGACTCACCTCTCAAGTCATCATTGCCATCGCCACCATAAAGTGTGTCGTTGCCAGCACCACCACGCCAGTTATCATCACCGCCCTTGGCTTCACCAACATCGTCGCCGCCCATTAGATCAAGGGTTGTCCCTTCATCTTTACCCGTAACCCATTCCTGATCGTCGTCAACGTTGAGAAAGACTCTAACAGCAGAAATGTCATTGTAGGGTTCATCATAGTCCCAGACGGGGCCTTGAATAGTAGCTTCTCGCCCAAAGAAGTTATGCTCGTAGGTAATTACTTTTAGAGACGGTGAAAGATAGAATTTTAGGTGTCCTTCGTCATCCCAATCAAAGCTGTAGTCATCTAGGTCAATTTGATACCCAACGTATAAGCCTAACGTCTCTTGATCTTCCCCAAGCCCAGTGTCATCCTCCTTCATGTATGAGTTCTGACCACGGGCGGCATCATACTCTGGATTAGCTTCGCTGACATAGGTGTATGCTAGAGCTAGATTTTGAGGGGTTGTAATTGCAGGTACGATCGTCGCGATCGCGCCGTTAACATACTCCAAATTCCAGTCCGCATTGCCATTACTGAGGTTGCCTGTCACATCTTCAGACGCAGCAGCATTCGCTCCAGTAAGTTGTGCGAGTTGGTTAACAAATGCTTTTCCAGTAGCTCCTGCAGCAACATTACAGCCATAAATTAATAAATCTGCTTCCGGTTTGAGAGCAGCTTGCCAGCTTGTGAGTGCTGCTTGATAGCTTTGAATGGTTGAGTTGTTGAGAGCAACATGGCCAAGAAAAAGGGACGCTTCTGCTCCGTGAGAAAATAAGTGAACTGAGTCAAGATCTTGTTGTTGGTGTAAAACCTCAGTGATGTAGTTAACCCCATCTTCCCCAGATGGGATGAAATAAACCTCACCCTCAAAGTTGGGCAAACTCAAGCCCAGTTTTGCCAACGAAGCATCAACAAACGCGATCGACTTGCTCATCGTCCCTATCCTTGTAAAAAAAAGCTCACTCAGAAATTTGGTTGACCACAGAACAACACAAGTTGAACGTGGTCAACCAAATTTTTCACACCCAAAATTAGGTCAAAGCCGGATCAGTTGATTACTGACTTAATGTTTGAATTAAACAGCAGCACTGAGGGCAAATAGATTAGGAACCCCAATGGAGTGGGGTGGTTGCTCAAGAAATTTGTTGCTAACAAGATCGGTGTAAAGCGTCAAGTCGGCCTGTACTGTTTCAAGTGCGCGATGCAGTTGGTTCAGCTTTTCATCTGATGTTTCGCCATCAATGGAGTAGTTAAATTTACCGCTAAACATGGCAATCGGTGTGGTCGATTCATCACTCTTTTTCAGCAATGCATCTGTGATCGTGAGGTATAAAGGCGCGCGATCGTACTGAAAGACTAAATTCAGTGAAGCTTGCATTCCTTCAGCGCGCCAGGCACCCGGAGCCAACAGCTTTTCTGTAACATAGCTCTCTGATGCTCCTTCAGTAGATTCAAGGGCAATATAACCTCTAGCGTCGATGCTGACTCCCTTAAACCCTAGATTCGGTAAGCTTTGAGCATATTTTTGGGCAACGTCAGCTACCAGAATAGAGCCAGGAGCTTTATCGGCGATCGACTCTGCAAACATGATGCGATTAGGTTCGCCAATAATATTGACACCATTTGTGAACGTAACCTGCGCTGTTTTCTTGGTATAAGCGGGAGGACGAGCCAATTCCCAGTCTGCCGAAATCACACCGCTGTATCTCAGAATATCAGGGTTAATCAGCGAAGGATTCAAGTCTTGAGCAACGATCGAGATAACTAAGTCTTGAATCAGAAAACTTTGATTCATAGAGTTTGCTTTGTGTAGTATTTGGAGGCTTGTGATAGAAAAATACTTCTTTAGATAGAGGCATTCATCAATATAGGTACGTAAAAAGATTTTTTTATTATCCAATTTCTACGTATTAATACTGGGTACCTTGGTCTATTGGGCTACAAAAAAACTTTCAACTTGAAAACTATTTGCTAAAGTGCTTGAGGACTCTGAAACAGAAATGCAGCTCAGAATCCCCTTTCTAAAGCATTCTCTAACGAGACCTGTTCCTCTAACGCAACGTTTGCCTTGCCCCCTGATCATGGCTTCAGTCCTTCAAGTCGGTCATCAGATAGTTAGTAATACTGACATTATTCCTCTGCTGATTCGCTATCAATTGCTGCCCCAACTTTGCCGCGAGCTTGTGATTGATCAAGCGATCGCGTCGATCGAATGTAGTGCAGAAGAAGCAGAACATGCTTTGCGGCAGTTTTACGTTGCTCAGCGCATTACTAACGATGCTGAGCGTCAGGCTTGGTTAACGCAAACTCGTATTTCTGCGGATCAACTACAGAGTCTTGCAACCCGACCCATTCGCATCGAAAAATTTAAGCAAGCCAACTGGAGCGGCAAGCTTGAGTCACACTTTCTCTCGTGCAAGTCTCAACTCAATCAGGTCGTCTACTCGCTCCTCCGCATTGCAGAGTTTGAGACTGCCCAAGAACTTTACTTTCGGCTCCAAGCGGGTGAGCAGACCTTTGCTGATCTTGCCCGTCAATATTCTCAAGGACCTGAAGCCGAAACAGGTGGACTCGTTGGACCTGTACCCATCACGCAGCCTCATCCGACGATCTCTCAACAGCTTGCCCGTTGTCAGCCTGGTCAGTTGTTGCCGCCAATGCACATTCAACCTTGGTTTGTCATCTTACGCCTAGAAAAACTAATTTCTGCCCAACTTGATGAACCGACGCGCCAAAAGCTGCTCGATAACTTATTTGAAGCGTGGGTTCAAGAGCAACTGGCGCAAGTACAACTATCCGAATCTCTGTCTGAATTAGTGCCTGAACCAGTGTCTGAATCGCTTTCTTTCTCCCCAAACCACGCATGACCTCCACCAAGACCCCCATCTACGACTTTTTAATCACCACGCCCCCGTTCGATCGACTGTCTCCAGACGCATTAGAGCAACTTTCCATCAACCTGCAACTGTTGCGCTACCGAATGGGACAAGCGATCGTCGTGCGAGAAACACTGCCTGCTCAAATCACGGTTCTCTATCAAGGACAGGCAAGACTGCTAGGTTATCGGTCTCAAACTGCTTTACCTGAAACGTTGCAACTGCTGCGTCCTGGTGCGATTTTAGGGTGGGTGGGGCTTGTACGGGGAGTAGCATGTGAAACCGCGATCGCATCTATGGAATCGCTCTGTCTGACCTTACCTGCCAAGGAATTTCGCACCCTGCTTCAGCAAGAACCAGATTTTGCGGTTGCCTTTCAACAGCACTGCGACCCAGCAGAACTGTATGACTTGCTCAATGCAGAAGTTCAACGACGGGCGATCGGAGAGATAGACCTCAAAGCGCTGACGCTAAGCACAATTCCTGAAGCGGTTGTGCTGACTGTAGCTCAAGGCAAAACACCACTGAGTCAGCTTGATCCTAATTTGCTGTGGTTATTGAGTGGGGGCAAAACAAATGTTGCGATCGCCAGTCACCTTGAGCCAGCAAATTCCCCCGCCGTTCTGATAGTCGAGAGCCAGTCAGCTCGACTTGTCGGGATTCCTCATTTTTCCTTGCAACCGCCAACTCCGGCTTTACCGATCGAGGATATCCCTCGCCTATCCAGCGATATCATTCCATTTGCACCAGAGGTTCCGCCTGCACTGGACGGCATCGAAGACGCGCCTAGGCGTAAAGTGAAGTATCCCTATGTGCGGGGCAGAGGTCCGGTAGATGGCTCCCTTGCTTGCTTTCAGATGCTGAGCCAACATTGGCAAATGCCCTTTCGTCGAGATGTGCTGCGTCGAGCACTGGTCAATCAGCAGACGCGAACAGGTAGCTTGTCCCTGCAATTTTGCGGCGCGATCGCAGAACTTATGGGATTAACGTCTCAACTGGCAACCGTTCCATCAACGGCGGTGAGTCGGCTACAAACTCCGGTAATGCTGCAATGGCAAGGCGGCTTTGCGCTGCTCTACAAAGCTAGTGAGAAAGAATTAGTGCTCGCCATTCCTGAACAAGGAATTCAGCGGCGCAAACCTGCGGACTTCATCGAAGCGTGGGGTGAAGAAGGCGAAGTGTTGCTCTTGCAGCCCACCAAGAACACACCGAAACAGAAGTTTGGACTGCACTGGTTTTTGCCCTCGGTGATCCAGCACCGCAAAGTATTGCTCCAAGTGTTGATTGCGTCTTTTTTTGTGCAACTCTTTACCCTGGCAAATCCCCTGATTACTCAGGTGATTATCGATAAGGTGATTGTGCAAAACAGCGCCAGCACGCTGCATGTGTTTGGGTTTTTGCTAGTCATCATGGGCATTTTTGAGGCGCTGATGACTGGACTACGTACCCTGTTGTTTGTCGATACCACCAATCGAATCGATATGACGCTGGGAAGTGAGGTCATTGATCACCTACTGCGCTTGCCATTGCGCTACTTTGAGCGGCGTCCTGTGGGGGAACTCTCAACTCGCGTCAACGAACTAGAGAATATTCGTCAGTTTCTGACTGGAACAGCCTTGACAGTTGTGTTGGATGCAGTTTTTTCTGTGATTTACATTGTTGTCATGCTGTTCTACAGTTTGTTACTGACAGGCGTAGCGCTGGCAACAGTGCCGATATTTGGGCTACTTACCCTCACTGTTTCTCCGATTCTTCGTCAACAGGCGCGCGCTAAAGCAGAACGCAATGCGGCAACTCAGTCTTATCTGGTTGAGGTCATGTCTGGCATTCAGACAGTCAAAGCGCAGAACATTGAACTACGATCGCGCTGGCAATGGCAAGACCGCTACGCGCAATATGTATCGGCTGGCTTTAAGACCGTACTCACGTCCACTACAGCGGGCGCATTTAGTCAATTTTTGAACCAATTTTCTGGTTTGCTGCTGCTATGGGTCGGAGCCTACCTCGTTCTACAAGGTCAACTCACCTTAGGGCAACTGATTGCCTTTCGCATCATTGCAGGATACACGACTAGCCCCTTACTGCGTCTGATTCAACTCTGGCAAAACTTCCAGGAAACGGCACTCTCTCTAGAGCGACTCAGCGATATTCTCGATACCCCACAAGAAACCGAAGAAGCCGATCGTCAAAACATTCCGATGCCCGCGATCGCAGGATCCGTGAAGTATGAGAATGTTTGCTTCCGCTTTAATCCTGCGACTCCTCTACAGCTTGACCACGTGAACCTCGACATTCCGGCAGGTCTATTTGTTGGAGTCGTGGGTCAAAGTGGAGCGGGTAAAAGCACTCTAACTAAGGTGCTGCCCCGTCTTTATGATTTAGAATCCGGTCGAATTTTGATTGACGGGTACGACATTCACAAAGTTGAACTGTACTCGTTAAGACGACAGATTGGTATGGTGCTGCAAGACACGCTGCTGTTTGATACCACTGTGCAAGAGAACATTGCTCTGACCAACCCCGATGCCACGCCAGAGCAAATTGTAGACGCTGCAAAGACGGCGTATGCTCATGACTTTATTATGAGTTTGCCTAATGGCTATAACACACGAGTGGGTGAACGAGGAGCGGCACTATCGGGCGGACAACGACAGCGCATTGCGATCGCCCGAACCGTCCTGCAAAACCCCCGCTTGCTGATTCTCGATGAAGCGACCAGTGCTCTCGATCTGCACAGCGAACGCCAAGTCTGTCAAAACCTCATGGATGTCTTCCAGGGACGTACTGTCTTTTTCATCACTCACCGATTAGCAACGATTCGCAACGCCGATCGAATTTTGATGATGGACAAAGGCACGATCGCAGAACAAGGAACGCACAGCGAACTGATGAATATGAAAGGACTGTATTACTGCCTCTATCAGCAACAAGAATCGCAGCTCTAATACCAAATCCATCGATGAATGCAAAAGATGATTGCTCTAACATCGTACAGACGTTTCGCTGAAACGTCTCTTCGCGATTTCGCATTCAAACATTAAATTGATATAACGCAGATCAGGAAACCCTATGACGGCAACAAACGAACCGCCCCCAAATCACACCCCTCTTAGCGCAACGGGTACGTCTGCCTCTGCTCCTAAACGTCCTTCAAAACCACCTTCATTTGAGCATCCGCTGATGATGCAACAAACTTCGATGTGGTCACAAGCCATCCTATGGGGACTCATGGTAACGGCAACTACGGCTGTGCTGTGGGCAAATTTTTCTAAAATTGAAGAAGCGATTCCAGTGCAAGGTAAGCTAGAACCCCAAGGCACTGTCAAAGAGGTTCAGATTCCAGTCAATGGCGTTGTGAAAGCCGTTCATGTTCAAGATGGGCAGCGTATTAAGAGAGGCGATCTGTTGCTCAGTCTCGATCAAACTAGCCCACAAGCACAGTTAGCATCGCTGGCTCAAGTTCGGATGGCACTGCTGCAAGAAAATCAGTTTTACCAAGCGCAAATGCAGGGCAAAACAGTAGCCTTTTCAGAGCTGCAAATCCCGCCTCAGTTTCTTAGCTTGACCAAAAGCCGAGCGGCATTAGTGGCAGAAAATCAGCTATTTAGAACTCAACTTGATGGTTCAACTCAAGGATTACTCACCTCAGCTCAGCAAGAGCGATTGCAGTCAAATCAGGCAGAGCTGAATAGTCGCGCGATCGCAGCTCGCCTAGATACAGAGCAATTACGCCGACAATTGAGTCAGATTCAGATTAAGTTAGTAGGGCTAAAACAAACGTTGGCGCTCAATCAGAAGATTCTAACGGATATGAAACCTGTTGCCGAAAGCGGAGCAATCTCGCGAGTGCAATACCTCAAGCAACAGCAAGAAGTCACCACAAACCAATCGGAAGTGGATCAATTAATTGAAGAGCAAGCTCGCATTGAAGCCGCGATCACGCAATCACAAGTCAAAGTTCAAAATACGCTAGAAGTAGATCGTAAAGATAACACAGCGCAAATTGCTCATAACGACCAAAGGATTGCAGAAATTGATAGTCAACTAACGAAAGCAATCGTAGAAAACAATAAGAAAATTTCAGAAATTGATAGTCAAATTACTCAATCTCAACAAACCCTAAAATACAGCCAATTAAATGCCCCGGTGAGCGGAACTGTATTTGACCTCAAAGCTCACACCTCTGGATTTGTCGCATCTCCAGCTGAACCCATTCTCAAAATTGTGCCTGATGATTCACTGATCGCAAAAGTATCGATTACCAATCATGATATTGGGTTTGTCAAAGAAGGCATGGCAGTGGATGTTCGTATTGACTCGTTTCCCTTTAGCGAATTTGGCGATATCAAGGGCACGATCGTTTGGATTGGGTCAGACGCATTACCACCCACACAAATTCAACCTGTCTACACCTTCCCCGCCAAAATTCGGTTAGAAAAACAATCGCTGATGGCAGATGGACGAGAAGTGCGGCTTCAGTCAGGAATGTCGCTGAACGCAAATGTCAAACTCAGGAGCCGCACGATCATGAGCATCTTTACTGACCAATTTACCAAAACAGCAGAAAGCATGAAATTTGTTAGGTAATTCCGTCGCTTTTATTATCTTGCAATCATTAATATCGCTGCTGCCCTCCTCACGAAGTGGGTCAAAGATCCCCCCAACCGCAGAGCTAATTCATTGTATGAGGAGGAAAAGAGCATCAATGGCATGCGCTACTCGACGCTGCGCTTTAGTAATCGATGCTTCCCCCTGTAGACGAAACAGATTAACAGCCCAAGTGCGAAT
>JAHHHO010000128.1 GCA_019359315.1 Myxacorys californica WJT36-NPBG1 | reverse complement strand
AGAACTTACGACTTGATGTGCGCGATCTGCTCAGTCATCTTTGTCGAGAAATGATCTCATCTATCACAGGTTATTGGTTCATCTTATCCGCTTTATCTGTAGCAGGCATTAATTGAGATGGTATAAGTAATCATTCCGAAGAGTTTAGCAATACACTCAGCTTGAGATACACTGTTCCCTAATCAAGAAACAAACTACTATCACAAGTCGTAGTAGTTTAGTTGTCACTAGAAAAGTTTTCTCGACACAACTATTTGTTCTGCTTGTGTGGCTTTTATTCAGCGTCTCATCTATCTCTCAAGCTCGCTGTTGTCCCCTGATGTCAACTATTCCCTGGCACTTACCTATCCCAATTCTGATGTAACCTTCTCTCTCACAATAACCCCGAAGAGTAACCTCATCCCCTTCTACCAAGAACGATCGCACTTCTCCGGTCGGTAGCACGAGCGGCTGTGTTCCCCGTTGCGTGAGTTCCAACAAGCAGCCTTGCGTGCCTGCCTCGCTCCCGGAAATAGTTCCACTAGCAAATAGATCTCCAGGACGAAGATTGCAGCCATTGCTGGTGTGATGAGTCAGCATTTGTGCCACCGTCCAATACATCTGTTGGAATTCACTCCGGCTTAAGTGCAAAGGCGCTATTTTCTCTTGACGCATCCGCGCAGAAGACAGCGACACCTCTAGAGTTAACTGAATGCCACCGAAGTGTTGATTAGTCGATGACATGAGGTAAGGCAAGGTGGGTGGATCATCTACAGCCCGCACAAACGCAGAACCTCGAAATGGGGCAAGGGCTTCTAGGGTCACAACCCAAGGAGAGATTGTCGTGGCAAAGCTTTTTGACAGGAAAGGGCCGAGTGGCTGATATTCCCAAGCTTGAATGTCTCGCGCAGACCAGTCATTCACGAGGCACAGTCCGAATAGGTGGTCTTCTGATTGATCGAGCGCGATCGGGTCTCCCAATTCATTCCCCATGCCCACAAAGCAACCCACTTCAAGTTCATAGTCCAACATTTGAGACGGGGCAAACGTAGGCGCTGAGTCTTTTGGTTGTTTCTGTTGACCGTAGGGACGTTTGATTGGGGTGCCACTCGGAACGATCGAGGATGCTCGTCCGTGATAGGCGATCGGGACATATTTGTAATTTGGCAGCAGAGGATTGTCGGGGCGAAATAGCTTACCAACATTAGTGGCGTGAAAAATAGAGGCGTAGAAATCGGTGTAGTCGCCGATGGTGGCAGGCAAAAGCAATTGCGCCTCTGACATCGAAACAAGGATAGTGCCGTCGGCTGGAGGTGCTTGTTCTGCGCGGAGTAATTGACTCAGATGATGGCGCAACGACAATGAAGCTGTTCTCCCCATTGCCATTAATGGGTTTAAGGTCGAAGCGCAGCAGGCCGCTTTTAGAGACTCTGGTAGTTCCTGAAGTAGCCCGATCTGCTGACAAGCCGTTAAGTCCAGAATTTGATCGCCGATCGCGACCCCGATTCGAGGCGTTTCAGCGTGCCCTCGTGCTTGAAATACTCCAAACGGTAGATTTTGAATTGGGAAATCAGTGTCGGTTTGATTCGCTGATTTAACCCAACTCCGCAAATTTGGATCGTGAGTAGAATCAATCGCGCAGATCATAGGAACCTCAAGTCGTAAAGATCGTTGATGGGTTCTTGAAAGGAACAGGAACCGAACGAGCGAAAGAATTGCGATCGCGAATGCTCAATCTCAGATATGGAGAGGGAATGATGATGCCACCTGACTTCGGTCACGCTGAATTGAAATGGGTCGATCGACAGCTCCTCAAGGATTGCCACAGCCTCATTCAGCGTGATGGCGTGATGGTAAGCAAAGGCTGAAGCGATCGCGACATTCAAAAAACCGTGCATTGTTGTAGAAGCTCTTGTTGTAGAAGTCATATCCGAGGCGTGAGTGAAGCAATGACCGCGCAAGGGATGATGTAACCCAGCCGTTGCTTTGAACGGGATTCGAGCATTCGCGAATGACAGAATGCGCTGACCCAGTTGTGTACTGTCGGGAAACGCATCGCCAGTCATGCCACCTGTCCGCAGCTTTGCGCCTGCTCCTATTTGTTGCAGAATATTCAGATGCGGTTCTAAGTCAGCATCAAACGGAATTTCAAAAAAAGTGTCCACTTCAGCAGGCAGATCTAGATATCCCTGTTGAATTTCGACAGGTGAAAGTGGGGCAACTTCCAAGGCACTAATCCTAATGGAATCCTTGCAGTGAAATTCTGCTTCGGTGATTCGATGTATCTGCTCCAATTCTGCTAGCCAGTTTTTAGACAGAATTATGCTCAATGACCAGTGCTGAGATGAAGGGATTTCTTCAGATAAGATTGGCAAAAGCTTGACGAACTCAGGTAGCCGAGTGGCGGGCAAAACAAAGCGATCGAGCATCCACGAATGTGGAGAAGAGTGGGCGCGATCGTAAGTATTCATTGCCTCAGGTAAGCTTAGCTGCGCAGGTGGAAAGAGCCCAGCATAGTCTACGATCGATGCGAGAAGCCGTTTGAGCGATGTTAACACTCGTTTGCACCTCCTCTAAATCTTGGCTTCTAAAAACGGTGTACTAATTTGACTGTTAAGACCAACAGATGTAACTGAAACGTCGAGAGCTAGACTGGATAATGTCCGGCTCTCTCTCCTTCGGAAGAGGGCAGGGAATCTGTATATTGCTTAAACCTCCCCTTAGATTGATCGTGATCATTATTACTAGCAAGTCTGAGAAGTTAAATCTATAATTTAATTATGGCTTCTCAGATTGGTTTATTAACTGATTCTAAAAAGCCATAGAAACTCTACAACCTAAATGACGCTTCAAATTCGGTTGTTAGCCACTGTTTGCATTCGCAAACTTTTATTCGCAGTTATTGAAAGCTGCTAGCTATTTTAGGACGTTACTGTTTCTCTATATGATTTGTATCAAGAACTATATCTTGATACATTCTGTTGGTTCTATTGATTTTAAGTGATTGCTTTTACATCTTTCCTCTGCTAAGGGGGAACCTAATGACTGATTCATTTCCTATTCTTGGTTTCGACCACCTTGAGTTCTATGTTGGTAACGCAAGGCAAGCAGCGAGTTTTTATGAAACCTTCTTTAAATTCACCAACACAGCGTATCGAGGCTTAGAAACAGGGAGTCGCAAAGTTGCTTCGTATGTCATGGAGCAAGGCAAGATTCGTTTGGTTCTGAGCACAGCACTAAATTCTGATCATCCCATTGCTCGTAGTGTGCTGAAGCATGGCGATCATGTGGCGGTGATTGCGTTGCAGGTGCCCAACGTCGTGGATGCTTATCAACACGTGACTGCACGAGGCGCGATTAGCGCCGAGCGCAACTCCGCAGGAATCGCAGCGATACCGCCGACCCTTGCAGAAGATGAGTCGGGGCTACTTCACTATGCGGCGATCCATGTCTACGGCGATGTCATTCTCAAGTTTGTCGATCGGCAGGACTACCGGGGTGTCTTTGCGCCTCAGTTTCAACCTCGACATTCAGTTCAGCCTGGCTGGGAAGCAGGACTCCAAACGATTGACCACATTGTTGGCAATGTTGAATGGGGCGCAATGGAACACTGGGTGAAGTTTTTCGCCGATACGATGGGGTTTCAGCTATTGGTTCACTTTGATGACGCAGCAATCTCGACTGAATATTCAGCGTTGATGTCTAAAGTGGTGCAAGACGGTTCTGGTCAGATTAAATTGCCCATTAATGAACCTGCTTTAGGGAAGGGAAAATCGCAGATTCAAGAATATTTGGAATACCATCAGGGGCCGGGGGTTCAACATATTGCCTACTCAACCCACAACATCATTGAAACGGTCACAAAATTACAGCAGGCAGGCGTTGAGTTTCTACGTGTGCCAACTCCTTATTACAAAGAGTTAGAAGCACGAGTCGGCAAGATTGATGAATCAATTGAGCAGTTGGCAGAACTCGGAATTTTAGTCGATCGCGATCGCGAGGGTTATTTACTCCAAATCTTTACGCAGCCCGTTGAAGATCGTCCCACTCTGTTCTTTGAAATCATCCAGCGACATGGTGCCCAGAGCTTTGGTGAAGGCAATTTCAAAGCATTATTTGAGGCGATCGAACGCGAACAAGCACTCCGAGGAAATCTCTAGATCAGGAGCCAGACATTAGACTCTCAACTCTGTTGTAGACATCCAGCAAAACGGTATCCGGCGATGACGTACTATTACCAGCTAGGCACGGTTCCCCACAAGCGACATACCCAGTTTCGTGATCCAAATGGTTCGCTCTATCACGAAGAATTAATGGGCATTCACGGCTTTGCGGGCATTCAATCGCTGCTTTATCATTTGCACCCACCCACGCAAGTTGACAAGATTTTTCTAGAGCAACCGATCGCGCTGGAGTTTGAAGAGGTTGGGGCACTCCGTCATCGTCATTTACGGACTGGGAACGTATCGAGCGGAGGAGATGCGATCGCGGCTCGAATTCCGTTAATGGCGAATCGAGATGTGTGCATTTCAGTGGCACAACCTACGGAGCCAATGTTGTATTGGTATCGGTTTGCTCACGGGGACGAAGTCATTTTTATTCATGAGGGTAGCGGGGTATTAGAGAGTCAATACGGTCGGTTGCCCTATCGTCCGGGTGATTACTTGGTGATTCCGACCGGGGTGATGTGGCAACTGTTGCCGGATACCAACATTGCTCAACGGATGTTGGTGATCGAAGCGCAAGGACACATTGAACCGCCTGCTCGATATCTCAATCGCTACGGTCAATTTCTGGAACACGCGCCTTACGGTGAACGGGATCTACGCCCACCAGAAACATTAATTCCGCACGATGAAATCGGCGAGTTTGAAGTGCGGATAAAAGCTCATGCTCCTTCGGAGCTTAGCAAAGCCAGTCGCATCACGACCTACCTGTATCATCATCATCCACTCGATGTCGTGGGTTGGGATGGCTATCTCTATCCCTACGCCTTCAACATCGCCGACTTTGAACCCGTGACCGGACGCATTCATCAACCGCCGCCTGTGCATCAAACCTTTGAGGCACCTGGGTTTGTGATTTGCTCATTTGTGCCTCGCTTGTTTGACTATCATCCGCTCGCCATTCCTGCGCCCTACAACCATTCCAATGTCGATTCTGATGAAGTTCTCTACTACGTTGAGGGGAATTTTATGTCCCGCAAGGGGATTGAGCGATCGTCGATTACGGTGCATCCGAATGGCATTCCGCATGGCCCGCATCCAGGCATGTATGAAGGGTCGATCGGCAAAGAGCGCACCGATGAACTTGCCGTCATGATTGATACATTCCGTCCGCTAACACTGACTCGACAAGCGGTTGAGTTGGAGGACGCGCAATATTCCTACAGTTGGGTTGCTTGATCGTCAAGCGATCCTTGGTTCGTTTTATAAGGAGAAACCGCTCTATGCCCCCCGTCACAACTCCCTCCACTCGCCTATCTGTTTCTGATCGAATTCAGAAACGCCTGCATCAGGGGGAATTAACACAACAACAAGTGGATGACTTCCAGGATTTTCTTCACCAGGTCGATCGTGAACTTTTGCAGCATCCCATCATTACGAATAATGCTTATACTCGCTGGTTTCAAGCAGGCAATGCCACAGATGAGCAGTTGCGGCATTTTATTCGGCAGTTTTCTGTGTTCTCAAATCAATTTCTGGTCGCGGCATTGTTGAAAGTCATTAACTCCCCAACCCTTCAACAATCACGAGCCAGCCGCGAGATTCTGCTGAATGAGCTAGGCGTAATTTATCGCAAGTTGGAAGGAACAACCAATCCACAAACACCTAAAACAGACGAGGAAAAAGACCGAGAAGGTGATCCTGAAGTGGTCAGTACAGAAGGAACCGTCGATGGTGGAATTTGTCGCTTTCGGGCGGCTCATTTTGAGTGGCTGACTGCTGTGGCAGAAGGGATCGGCTTGCACTACGAGGAGATTGGTCAGCGCAAGCACGGCAGCCCAACCACACTGCATTTTTGCGATGAATTGCAGCGTCTGTACGGCAGTGATGATCCCAATATCGCGGAGGGTGCCAGCTTTGCCGTTGAAAATTGGGCGGCAGCAGGGTTCTGGCAAGAGCTAGAAGATGGATTGACCCAGATCAAACAAAGTCGCTATCCACAACTCCGCTTGGCGTTTTTCACGTGGCACAATCGCGTGGAAGCCCAACACGCAGGACATACCTTAGAAGAACTAGAAGCGGTTTATTTTAGACCAGAGTTCGATCGCGCCAAATTTATTGCGGGAGGTCAACAAATCCTGGATGCGATCGCAGTCTTTTGGAATGGGTTACAGCAAATCAATTCATCGTTATAGGGAAAGCAAGGGTAGAGAAGCGCTTGCCCCGTCCGTTGAATCTATCTACGCCTCGATTCAGTATCTTCTCTAATCAAGTCGTTCCATCGACGAGTCAATTCAGTTTATCGATTGGTCAATTCAGTATCTTCCGTAGTCAATTCGTTCCATCGACGGGTCAATTCAGTATCTTCCCTAGTCAATTCATTCTATCGACTCATTAATTCAAGCTATTGAGCAACTAGCAAGCCCCATTAAAGGATTTTCCTAGCAGGCATTGAATGAGGAAGCGGCAATGCACCAAGAACTCTCTCCCGCATGGGTTCCATCACCCCAACAAATTGAGGCAACCAACATTGCAGCGCTCATGCAGGACTTGAACATTCACACCTACGCAGACCTGCACTCTTGGTCAACTCGCAATCGGGGCGCTTTCTGGGAGGTCATGATTCAACGGCTCGGGATTTGCTTTCGGAAACCCTACACGCAAATCGTTGACCTATCTCAGGGCGCAGAATTTCCGCAATGGCTTGTGAATGCTCGATTGAATATTGTCGAAAGCTGTTTGCAAGCTTGTGGAGACACAGCCGCGATCGTTTTCCAAACAGAAGGCGGTTCCCTGTGCACCTGGACTTACAACGAATTACAGGCGCTTACCAATCGCGTTGCAAATGGCTTAGTCGAGCTAGGGTTTCAGCCAGGAGATGCGATCGCTATTGCAATGCCGATGACTGCTGAATCGGTAGCAATTTACTTGGGAATCATCAAAGCGGGTTGTGTCGTGGTGTCGATCGCCGATAGTTTTGCGGCAATTGAAATTGCCACTCGATTACGGTTAGCGAACACAAAAGCAATTTTTACTCAAGACTTCATTCAACGGTGTGGAAAGCAGCTACCGCTCTATGCCAAGGTGATTGACGCCAAGGCTCCACTGGCGATCGTGCTATCTCAACAGCCCGTCCCAAACGTTGAATTGCGCTCCGGTGACTTAACCTGGAATGACTTTCTCAGCGCGATCGTAACCTTTGATGCGATTTCAACAACTCCAGCCGCACACACCAATATCTTATTTTCTTCTGGCACAACCGGAGATCCTAAAGCAATCCCCTGGACGCAAACGACACCGATTAAATGTGCGGTGGATGGACATCTCCACCACGATATTCATCCGGGTGATGTAGTGGCTTGGTCAACCAATTTGGGCTGGATGATGGGGCCGTGGCTGATCTACGCGAGCCTGATCAATCGTGCCACGATCGCCCTTTACGATGGCGCACCGACCACACGAGAATACGGTCAATTTGTTCAGGACGCTCAGGTAACGATGCTGGGTGTAGTCCCCAGTCTAGTGCGAGTTTGGAAAACGACCGACTGTATGCAGGGATTGAATTGGAGTGCGATTAAAGCCTTTAGTTCTACAGGTGAATGCTCTAATCCTCAAGACATGTTGTATTTGATGTCGCTAGCAGGTAACAAACCCATTATTGAATACTGCGGTGGCACTGAAATTGGAGGAGCTTACATTACAGGCACTCTTGTTCAGCCTTGCATTCCGGCAACGTTCACAACCCCTGCGCTGGGTTTAGACTTTGCCATTCTAGACGCTGATGATCGCCCTGCAACCGAAGGGGAAGCCTTTATCATTCCACCTGCGATCGGGCTGTCTATAGAATTGTTGAACAAAGACCATCATCAGGTTTATTTTGCGGAGACAGCTAGTTATGTTGAGGAGTCAGGTGTTAACACCCATAGCTCGCCGTTGCGTCGTCATGGGGATTATTTGGAACGATTGCCGAATGGCTACTATCGTGCCTGTGGTCGCGTAGACGACACGATGAATCTAGGCGGCATTAAAGTGAGTTCCGCCGAGATTGAACAAGTGATTAGTACTGTTGCGGACATTTGTGAAACTGCCGCCATTAGCACTCCGCACAACTCGCAAGGAACGGTATCTGAGTCTGAAGGTGGGCCGACCCAGTTGATTATTTATGCGGTCGTTGCGCCCAATACTCAAAAAACGCACGCAGAACTCAAAGCAGTGTTACAGGCCGCGATCGCTCAACGCCTCAATCCGTTATTCAAAATTTGGGATCTGGTGATAGTAGACGCTTTGCCCCGCACCGCATCGAACAAAGTGATGCGGCGAGTCCTGCGCGATCGATATGCGGCGGTTCCGTCAGAGTTGCGCTCTGCGCTAATCGCCGCTCAACAGCCCCCTCTGCACGATGGTCATCCATGGTACGCACCGCTAGGGGGATGCTGCGCAAAGTCTACATTATGAGGTGTAACGCATGGAATTTGCAGAACGAATGAGTCGATTAGGGACAGAATCTGCCTTTGATGTCTTTGCCAAAGCGCAACAGCTAGAAGCTCAAGGACAATCCATCATCCATTTAGAAATTGGGCAACCCGACTTTCCGACCCCATTTTCCATTTGTGAAGCTGCATTTCGGGCCATGAAAGATGGCTATACAGGCTATACTCCGGCGGCTGGCTTGTTGGCATTTCGAGAAGCGATCGCCGAACATATTTCGACGACCAGAAAGGTCGAAATCCATCCCGACGAAGTTGTCGTCACGCCCGGAGCCAAACCCATTATTTTCTTTACGCTGATGGCATTGGTGAATGAAGGCGATGAAGTGATTTACCCAGATCCGGGCTTTCCGATCTACCAATCCGTGATCAATTTTGTTGGCGCTAAAGGCGTTCCATTGCCGCTACGCGAAGAAGTTGGGTTTCGCTTTCATCTAGATGATTTGATCGAAGCCGTGTCCGATCGCACTCGCTTGTTAATTCTCAATTCCCCTCAAAATCCCACAGGAGGTTTATTGCAAGCAGAGGATTTAGCTGCGATCGCAGACCTTGCCCACCAACACGATTTCTACATCCTCTCCGATGAAATCTATTCGCGCATTCTCTACGAAGGCAACCACACTAGCCTCATTCAGTTTCCCGATATGAAATCGCGCACCATTTTGCTCGATGGTCATTCTAAAACCTATGCGATGACGGGATGGCGGCTCGGCTATGGCATTGTTCCCAAACATCTGGTTGAGGGAATAGTTCGCCTCATGATCAATTCCAACTCCTGCACCTGTGCCTTTACGCAGATTGCTGGAATTGAAGCTCTTCGAGGATCACAAGAATTTGTTGATCAAATGGTGGCGCAATTTCATCAACGTCGAGATGCTGTAGTCGATGGTTTAAATGCGATCGAGGGCATTCATTGCCTCAAGTCCGCTGGTGCATTTTATGCATTTCCAAATGTGAAGCAATTACCATTGCCTTGTGATGCGCTAGCCGATTATTTTCTCAATGAAGCAGGCGTTTCACTATTAGCAGGAACGGCGTTCGGTGAGTTTGGTAATGGCTATCTCAGAATTTCTTATGCCAATTCGCTAGAGAATCTCCAGATGGCAATCGAGCGAATGCGAGCAGCCGTGCTGAGATTGTAAGAAGCTAGGAGAAGTCGAATCATTTTGTTAGACGGCTTTGTTGAATGTTAATTTACATAGATGACTAATTACATTCACGCAATCGAAAGGGATGGGTTCACCGTCGTCCCAAATGTCTTAGATTTCGAGGCGATCTCGTTACTCATTGAACATCTAACACAAATCCCTATAGATCGAGCAGTGAGTCGTAGAGGTGGCACAGCCTATGGAATTAGGAACCTCCTCAATCTTGTTCCGTTTACAAGAGATATCGCAAACAGTCCAGCCCTTCGCCTTTTGATCGAGCCAATGCTTGGCAGGGAAGCACGAGTTGTACGCGGCATCTTTTTCGACAAGACAGTGGAAGCAAATTGGAAAGTGGCATGGCATCAGGATCCAACTATTGCTGTTCGTGAACAGATTGATGTAGAGGATTATGGACCCTGGTCGGTGAAAGCAAGTATCCCTCTTTCATCACTCTCGCTGAAGTGAACTCTGAAACCTAGCTCCAGTGCGAGTTTCCTATTTTGACGGCTCGAAGATGACAAAAGAGCAAAACGCAGGTGCAGCAAAGCTTTCAGCTTTTGCTCCTACCAAAG
Organism: Myxacorys californica WJT36-NPBG1; assembly: GCA_019359315.1. Lineage (GTDB taxonomy): Bacteria > Cyanobacteriota > Cyanobacteriia > Leptolyngbyales > Leptolyngbyaceae > Myxacorys > Myxacorys californica. The sequence goes on along the minus strand of JAHHHO010000128.1, from coordinate 155 downwards.
TGATGAAAGAGGGATACTTCCTTTCGCTCTAATACCATCTCAATTAATGCCTGCTACAGATAAAGCGGATAAGATGAACCAATAACCTGTGATAGATGAGATCATTTCTCGACAAAGATGACTGAGCAGATCGCGCACATCAAGTCGTAAGTTCT
>JAHHHO010000127.1 GCA_019359315.1 Myxacorys californica WJT36-NPBG1 | reverse complement strand
TTTGTAAGTGCATCAGGTGTTTGAGTTGCTCTGTACTCTCTTGAATTTCGATGCGGCTGACTCCAACCATCCCTTTGCCTCAAACGCGACTGCTATTATCTGTAGCATGTATTGATCCACTTGGTACGAGTGGAACGCACTGGCATTCGAGGGGTTGAAGCAATGCATGAAACGATGGTTTACATCAGTTCGCTTGCGGCAGATGCCGCAAAGTCGGGATTCACGATCAGAGAGCCGGAAATTGGCTCGAGTTTACGACTCGCTACAAACTTTTCAGGAATAATTTTGACGGAGAAGCTTACCAACTTTGCCTAAACAAAGGGATGCGACACACTGCCTATCCGGCATAATTTCTTATTTTAGATAAAAGGAAGTTTCAAGCTCTACCTGCCTCCTCTAGGCGGTTTTGTGATGTCTATAATTTCCATGCGAAAATGAGTTCACTCGTCCTATAGAACCCATTTGAGATCTTTTCCCGTGATACTTGGCTTTGAAGGAAGCCGTTACTCTGCGATCAATGGTAGAGCCTTCCTAGCAAAACCGTTTTCTGCCAGAAAATGGAGAAAACCAGCTAGCTGCAAGGCTTGTAGTTTCAGGATTAGATCTCAAATGGGTTCTATACAGGAGTAGGGCAAAACGTTGAGGATAGGATGTCGTTTCTTCCACGCTCATTTACCGTTCCCAGACGGGTTGTGACCCACCAATTCTGCCTTCGCTCCATTACTATTCACGACGTGATCAAAGATTTTGACGCGGTCATGTCTAGTCGCGAGCATCTGTGGGCCCGCTTTGGAGCAGCATGGGGATGGCCATCTGCAGCTATGACGATCGAGCAAGATCTGATTGATTTAGGTTGGCACCAAAAGGAGTTTCAGCTCCGCTCCTCATTCAACTATGCGGTCATGTCGCTAGATGAAGCGCGGCTGTTGGGCTGCGTTTACATTGATCCACCAGCCGGGGCAGAGATGGATGCGCAGGTTGCTTACTGGATTCGCAGCAGTGAATTAGCGTCGGGCTTAGAAGCAGACCTGGGCGCATTTGTGCGCCAGTGGATGACGGAGGTCTGGCCGTTTAAGCAGGTGGCTTACCCGTACAACAAAGAGTAAGACGGTGAGGTGGGGGTGACGGCTGCGATCGTGGGTGCAGCTAACTTGTCAAAAATTGCCCGGACTATCTGTAGTTGGTATTAATTGATTTGGTATGAGAAGCGTTTCTCTAAAATTGAACTTCTGCCGGGTGCGGCAGTTAACCAAGATTTAAAAGAGTGAATTCAGCGATAACGGATGAGATGAGCGGTGGTAGACAGTCTTAAGCGAAGCACCATGATCTTAAAAATCCGCTCCATCGATTTGTTATCTTGTGCTACTTCATACTGCTTCTGATGCAACTTATTTCTGTGGATATGTTTCGTCGACAAGTTGCTGAAAGGACAATAGAGTTTGTTGATGGCGCTCACCTGCTACCCAAGTGAAATCATCATGTCCTGCCCCTGCTACCCAAAGAGACATTTTGGGTTCAGACGCAGCGTTGTAGAGGGTTTGACTATGCTGAATCGGAATGGTTTGGTCAGCTTGACCATGCATCACAAGAATAGGGCAACGAACTTTTGGCAGTTTGTCGAGGTTAGAGAACTTGTCAAAGGGGAGTAAGGAAAACGGTACAACGACCCGGAATGCAGATGTGAATGTACTCTCTAAAATCAAACCACCAACAGAATGCCGAGATGCTAGGTCGGTCGCTGATCCTCCTCCTATCGATCGACCGTATAGGATGATCTGCTCAGGCGGTATTTTGAGTTGTTGCGTCAGATATCTATAAGCAACATCAGCATCTTGATAAGCATTATCCTCGCTTGGCTTACCATCGCTGGTTCCGTAACCTCGATAGTCATAAGCAAAAACACTAAATCCCCAGCTATTCAGGCGTTCTAACACAGGGCGAATATCCCCTAGATCTTCTGCATTTCCATGAATATAGAGGAGAGTATAGGCAGCTTCAGCATTCGGCAAATATACTGCTGATATCTTTTCAGTACCAGCGACAGGGATTCTAAGAATATCTTTTGTATTCTGGTAGGTAGCAGGCTGAGGTAAAAAGATCATGCTATCCGCTCGAAAAAAGACATAGAGCGCAAAAAAAGCGTAAATAAATAGCAACGATCGCACTAACCTCTTCCAACTAAGTTCCCCAATCAGCAGTTTCTTTAATGGCAAATAGCGCATACATGTACCTGCTCACCCCAGTAACCTAGTTCTTCCCGGAGCCCCTTGCCGTCTAATACCAAGATAAGCGGCAGCTGACAACGTTCGCACCCTCACTAAAGATCCCTCAACAGTCCGCTTCATCGACTTGTTAGCTGGTTTTTGCCATCAAAAGCTTCCACAAATGATGACATCGCTTTCATAGGCATTGCTTATATTATCTCATTGCTCTATTTCATCGCTCTTACCAGTGGTCTCCAAACTGCTTTCAGTACAGGGTTTGTAAAAACTAATGGCGCGGTAATTAAGTTGCCATGGAAGTTCTTCAGTCATGGTTTTCGATCTAGTCCTTACTCTCGAATTGTCTGCTCGATCACGCACAGAGCGTCGAGTTTCAACGATCCAACCAGAAACGTTATTTGCTGAAGGAGATAACAACTCTTGCAAAACCACAGAGTCAACTTTAACCTTCCATGGGCAAGGAGACTGTCCCCATAAGCTAGAGATTACTTGACCCGTCTCTGGCAGTACTTGTAAGCGCAACTGTAGTGCCACAGCACTGTGATTTCGGACGATCAAGTCTTTATAGCCATAGGAGATCGAAGCATCTTGACCAAGCTGGTAAAAGCGATCGCTCCCGTAAGCATCGATGCTATGGCAATGTCGCTCCAGGATCTGGCAACCTGAAACCAAAAACGTATGAAACAGGTTGGTAGCAATTAAGCATAGTCCGCCACCAACTCCCGTCTGCACTTGACCGCGCACAAACACGGGTCCTGCCTTAAACCCATTACTTAAGGTTGGATCGCCTACGCAGTTACAGAAGCTGAAGATTTGCCCAGGATTAAGTTGAAGTTGGTGAATTTTGCTTGCAGCCAGTTGCAAGTTTATGACACGATTTTTCCGAATTTCTGGACTACCACGCTTTGGGATGGCTGTGACGGAATCACACCATAAATGAGGGTAAAGATATGACTGATGAGGAGTTTGTTGCCGAGCATAAAAAAAAGGGTAGCCACGAAGCAGGCTCCTAGCGTACTTGAGGCTAATACGTAGAGATCGTTTCCATTCTTTCAAAGCGGCGACTCCTTTCCTTTATTTATGTACCTAACAGATTTGATAGATATCAAGCAATTCCGCTTCTAGAGTAAAAGCTAATGGTTCTGGTCAGCGGTTGCCAATAATTTTGCAACACCACAAGCAATTTCATTCAATCCACTGCACCAGAATCGTTAGGCGGTTGGCTGATGTTTTGCTGTTGCACTAACTCAATAAATCTTTGAATGGCTTTTAGGTATGACTGCTCCCCTGGCTGATAAATTCTTACATGATCCGCACCAGAGATAATCAACAATTGTTTTGGCTCAGGAGCAGCATCATATAGACGTTGGCTCATCTCAGACGGTACAACTGAATCAGCACTGCCGTGCAGAAACAAAACAGGAACCCGAAGCGATCGCACTTTGGACAGCGAATCAAATTGCTCCGTCAGAAGCAACCCAACCGGGAAAATCTGGAGAACTTTTCTGTGCCCAATCGCCTCTAGCATCGAGGTAAATGAACTTTGCATGATTAACCCACCTGCTTCTGGATGTCTTATCGCTAAGTCCAGCGAGATCGCTCCTCCTAGAGACTCGCCATAAATCAAGATTTGCTCTGGTGGTATCCGACGCACATTCCGCAAGTAATTCCATGCGGCTTGGCTGTCCTGATAAACCTACGACTCACTGGGAAAATCTCCCTCACTCAGACCATGCCCTCGATAGCCAAACACCAGTACCGAAAAACCTAGCTGCCGAAAGGCTGACACGCGAGCCAGATAATTGCAGTCCCCCATGTTTCGCCCAACCCCACAAAGATATAGCATCACTTTGGGAGAAGTCAGAATGTTGGTAGGTTCATTAGGTAAGAGAACAACGTTTTCTGATTTTGCAGAAGCAGGAATCCACCAGCCGTGTAGTCGTGCTTGAGAACCTGAAATTGGTATCGAGGCATCTTCGTAGGGGAGGTTGAAGTCTGAGGCATCAGGTCGCAGCGACAGTTCTAATGCCGGGCGATAAATTAGACTACGCTGCCATACAAGTAGAAATAAACAGGTTGACAAGTAAGCAAGTGCAAGCACCGCTGTCATAACAGTTAAAAGCCGCTTCCGTTTTCGAGAGTCCTTATTTGACCTGCTGATCACGGCCTTTACTCTAATTGGCAATTTCAACGTATCACATCAAGATTAGTAGCGGTAGTTGATATCGGCTTACACAGATAGCTTACAACTACGCCCCCAACCGAGAAACGAAGCCGTCTAACGCTGAGTTCAGCCGCGCCTGAAGCGCAGTGAGGAACGAACGGAGTGTGAGGCGTCGACTGCAACGACTGGTTATGCTGCGGTTGGTGCCTCATGCCTACACTTCTTCCGCGAGCGGCTTTCTGACGTTCTTGATGAAGCGTCTCTCACAGGCGCCAAACTCTCGATAGTTGGTTCTAGCTTGCGTAAGGTTGAGCCAACCGTTTAGCCCGCCTCGAAGTACATCGGCGTCTTGTTCATCTTGTCCATCATCTTCCCAGAAACAGACGGAGCAGATTTCATATCCGCCGCGCTCACCTAGTGTTTTACAACCGCAGCATGGGCAACGGTAATCAGCCTCTTCCCGTTGTGGCTCCATAACGAAATGATTTTCTAATCCGTCCATGTACCACTCGAACCATCGTTTACGCCGTTCGAGTTCTTCTGGACTTGGTTCATTTGTTTCTGAGTTCATGGTTTAGGTTTAACGCAGGTAGCAAAGCCGCACGCCGCAGCAAAACTATTATTTGGACTGAAAGTTTCCGCCTAGGATCCCAAATTTAGTCACTTAGCCCGAATCTTTCCCTCCAACTTGGTAAACTGAATGGGAAGCCCTGACCTCAGAAACAGGAGAGTTCAGGGCAGAACGAGCAAAACTTAGCTTTTCGGGCTAACGTAAAAATCAGGGGTTAAGCAGCGCAATTGTCCAAAAATTAGTCAAAATCACAATTCGCAAGTGAGGCTATGGTGAGCTGCTGCTGAAATTTATATCTGGTGCTTTTTCCTCCCGGTAGATAGGGGGCGATTGTACCGAGAGTAATACAACATCTTCATTAGGCGTACTAAAGCCGTGGCTAACTCCGGCAGGAACGTAAATTGTATCGCCGGCTCTAACCCAATAATTTCTGTTCTCTAGAGTGACTACACCAGTTCCTTCTAGAATATAAACAAAGGCTTCAGAGGCTGCATGAATGTGTGGCTTCAACGAAGACCCCTTGGCAATTCTCACATGATCGAAACCGATAGTAGAAAGCTTTCCATGGGACAACAATCGAGTGATGGTAGCTCCAAAAAGCGTCTCGCTGTTAAACTCTGTCAGGTTTTTTATCTCGGTTCTGGTTGCTTGGGTAATCATTTTTCTACGCTCCACTTAATTCTCAGTGCGGGGCGGCATAGCTCATCAGCAACAGTTAATTTTTCGGATCAACAAGGGATCGAATTAACCTTCTGTGTAGCGGGTTCGGTACAGGGCTTTTGATAAGTACACTATAGAGCACCGGCACTCGACAGACAGCCGTTTGTTACGGGCTGTGATGATTTGACCGCCAGGTTCGCTGTGAGCGAACCTGGCTCACTTTTGAGGTGATTTTTGGGTTGTGCCACAGAGATGATAAGGCAAGATGTCGGCTAACAGATTATTTATCGCTTTAACAGATGAATGGCGTCCGCTCATAACCTGCATCATCAAGTTGGCTCAATGAGGTGTAATTCTCCCAGCATCCCTCACAAGCTAGGATTAGCAATCACTTCAACTGAGAACTTTACGTGTAAGATTTTCTCTTTGGATAATATCAATCTGTTAAACCGACAAACAACTTTTAATCGACAGATCGTGCGGGGCAATGCGTAAGCCAATCGCACCCTCGACAGCAACTCCAATCTCTATCGCTTCACCCCTTCAACCACGCTGACAAAGTTCTGTGTCGGCACAATCTGGGTCAGCTCGAATCCGACAGCTTCAAACAGCGCTCGATATTCCGCCTCGGTGCGTTCTTTGCCACCCGGAGCCATCACCAGCATATTCACATCTAATAACTTGCCCATGAAGGGTGCGTTGCCGGGAGGAATCACCTGTTCAACCACCAGCACTCTGCCGTTTTCTGCCATTGCAGTGCAGCAATTTTTCAAGATAGCGATTGACCGCTCATCATCCCAGTCATGAATAATGTGTTTGAGCAGATAGGCATCGGCTCCAGCGGGCACAGATTGGAAGAAACTTCCCGCTACTAGCTGGCAGCGATCGACAACGGCTTCCTGAGCGATCTGCGGCTTTGCTCGTTCAATCACTTCGGGTAGATCAAACAAAATGCCTTCCATCTGGGGATTTGCCTTCAGAATCGTGGTGAGGAAGCTGCCCTGTCCCCCCGCCACATCCACCAAGCGACGAATCGATGAGAAATCATAACTAGCCATCACTGCCGCAATTTCTGCACTGGAGAAGCTCGTCATGGCTTGGTCAAATACATTAGCGGGTTCGGGATTTTGAGCATAATACTCAAACACATTCATGCCAAAGAGATTTTCGGCGTTGCTGAATGAAGGGATGAGCTAACTTGGGACAGGCACATCCCAGAATTTGAGATAGTGCAGTAACAATCGTTTACCCCTAAGGGGGAACTGCTTCGCAACGAATACCCCAACATTTCCTCAGATTTGGAGTAGCACAGCGTCTTGCGGTGCAGTCGAGCCAGATAGTGTCGCAATCGAGTGTTTTCAGATTCAACTCGGGTCATGTAGGTCTTACTCACAATCTGATCACCGTCTGGTATAAAGCCAGGATAAACACTCCACCCATCCGTCACATAGAAGTAGCATTGCCATTGGGCAACCATTGCCCACAACGGCTCAAACGTTTGGGCACTGTGGTCACCTAACACCCAGCCTAAAATCCCAGACCTGAAATGGTCTACAGCTGTCCAGAGCCAGATTTTGTTTTTTTAGATCCAACAAACGTTTCGAGTTCATCCAGTTCCCCCACGTCAGGCACTGCTTCTGGAGCGTAAGCAACAGGCAGGTGCTTCCCGACTTGCTTGAGCCAGTGAATGACTGTGGTGTGATGCACCCCTTTGACCCGTTCAATAGCCCGAAATCCCATGCCATTGGTGTACATCAGCAAACATTCGCGTTTGACGTCATCGGAGTAGCCTTGGGGTGGCTCATAGTGATCCAAGAACTGTCGCCCACAATCGACACAAATGTGATTTTGTTTCCCTTTCCTCTTGCCATTCTTACGGATATGAGTGGACTGGCATTCCGGACACTGCATCGCAAATGACCTCAATTCATCTTCCTATTATGCAACGCCAGATTTTCAAATCCACTCTCGCCGGTCTGAATACTGTGCAAAATATTGCCCCAACTGTTGTAGTGTTCGCGGTCGCCCATCATGATAGAGGCACCCCGAATCGATTCGGGAACATCACTGCGTAAACAATGGGCGAACGGCGTGAGCCCAAACTGCCTGGGTTCAGTCTCGGCAAATACGCCTACACTTGCCAGAGCACGGAGCAAGCGGTAGAGGGACGATGCATCGGATTGAGTGAGCGTTGCCAGTTCATCACAACTTTTTTCACCGGCTTTCAAGAAATCCGCAATTCCCAGTTTGGCAGCGGCATAAATACACTGCGATATCCAGTAGCTGGATGCCATTTGTAGCATCACCATAGAAGGGGAAGGCGTATCCAGGAATTGAGCAGCAGGAGTGCCTTCATTTGTGGGCAACGATGTGTTCATAGTTGTTGTTTTCGAACGCCAACGTGATTGTAACTATCGACTGGCTCCCAGTACAAGCCGAAGTAGGCTGCCGTTTTTGCAAGCTTCAGGGTCGTGTCTTTGTCCCGTTCTCTCAATCAGTAAGGAGTTGAATCTTCCCAAGGTGTCACATACTGCCCGCCCATACTTCCTTAAACGACAGGTGAAGCTGCAAAAGCTAACCGATAACGTGCGAGGCATCGCGTCTGAACTGCACTCAATTGCAGCCGGAGACGCGGGTGAACTCTTCTGTGCCAATCATTCGGATTTATGCCTCACCGATGCGATCGTGCACGGCAAACTTGTGTACTTTATGCTGCCACGTCTAGAAGAATCGGAAGGTGCAGCGCGGATGCTGAAGGTGTTTCGCGAAGATCTAGAAGTCTCGATCGGGGAAGTCACCTTTAACCAGAATGTGCGGCTCGAAGATCCGCATCTAGTGATTATTGATGAAGGAGGGTCTACCTTTTCGCCGACCTGGGCAAATCTGTTTGAACTCGCGCGTAAAGGACGGTTCGAGCTGCTATTCGGGGCACAGTCTATCGCAGGGTTAAGCGATCACTCGCTAGGACTAAGCCCTGCCTTCTTCGAGCGGGTGATGGCGAACGTGAATCTAAAGGTCGCCATGCGGATTGGCGACAACACCACCTCCGTTGAACTCTCGAAATAGCTGGGCAAGACAACGGTGCTCAAGAAATCGACCAGTCGATCAAAGTCAAAAGGAAGTGCCACCTCCGCCGTTTCTCCCCTGTTTGATGGCACCGCTAAGCGTCAGTCGGGACGCTCTTCTACCGAAAATTTTTACGAGGAAGAAGAGAATTTTGTCTCTGCCGATGAACTCAAATACGGCTTAAAGGCTGAAAAAGGACTTGCCTGGATTGACTTAGGGGGTAAACTCACCAAAATGCGAGCCTTGTGGGTTGATTTTGATCTGCCTCAAAACTGGACTGGACGTAATTGCGTGCTTCTGTTGGACCCTCGCGAGCGAGATGCCCTCTCCTTGGCAACTTGGGTCAATCGCGAGGTGGTTCAGCGCGAAACGCTCAATGAAAAAATGACCGAGCCTTCCGTCCCGAGCCTGCGTCAGGGACGGACGCAGCATTAACCCGACCAGAAAGTCGAATCCCCTTCTCTCGATCAAGCCTTCAAGATTTCGCTCAATGCTAGAAACAATCGTCATCCCCGTCATGGCAATACCGTTGCCGTGACTTCCGTCCATCATCGGGAGGAGCGTTCTGCCAACGCACACCCTCGTAAGCCTTCGCCCCGACTCTCTTCCAAGAAAAACTTCCGACGATGAAAAGATATCCTTCGCTCAGAGCGAGTAGACCAGCCGAACTACCATTACGCGACCCGCGAAATCTTTCCTCGCAACTCGTTGAGGGGGACATTAACAACCGCAGCTAACTCTTCCCACTGCTCCAGCGTCATTGTGGGCTGCACTTGTCCCCGCTCCCAGGAGCGGATTGTTGACACACAGACGCCTAACCGAACTGCTAACCGCTCTTGTGTGAGGTCAGCTTCTTGTCTTAACTCTTTCAGCCAAGTCGCGTTAACAGCCTGCTGCATACCCACCTTGAATTTCACCGTTGATTGCCACTGCTAGATTCTAGCGGATGCGCTCCATTATCCCCTGTATCACTAGGTTCTGGCAAAAATCTTTTCAAAAAAGTCTTCTCGTAGACTCAGGCAACGTCTGCTTAAAATCTCAAAACCTTGATGAAGTGGTGATCCAGAGTTACAGGACTACTTTCTACCTCTAATTTCTACAGGTGGATCATCACTTTGAACTCTAACGGTGAGCAATAAAGGTAATGCTTTAGCATACTCGATTGCCAGAACAGTTCGGAAAACGTTTACTCCGAATTCTCGGGCTGGAATGCTACGGCAAACAGCAAATTCTCGTTGAAACCGAGCGGCTCCTGCTTCAGCTTTCTTGGGATGGCTCTGGGGAAGACGGATGGATTACTTCAACCGATCGATTAAATAAAGGTCTATCCCCCGCTTCTGATATCGGTAGCACCCGCACTTCAACTTTCATATTGCTAGGGATTACCCAACGCAAGTGGCGATCGACTACCATTTCAATCCTGGCTCTGAGGGCTTCGTCTTCAGATAGGAGTACCCGAATGGATCGTTCTTGAGCAGATTCCCGAAAGTCTTCCTGCTGAGTATCGTAACTATCCGCGTCGCTGTCTTCGCTAGGCGAAAAGAAGGAGGCTTCCAACAGGTCCGCTAATGTACCAGGGTCTAGAGAATGGTGACGAGCGATCGCAATCGTCACCTCCTCAATGGAAGGCAAGTAGGATGCCTCATCAGTTTTGCTAAACCCCAGATCGAGCGGCAGCCAGAGTTCTGTATCTGAATGACCTGCCTGTTTCAGGATCGCGATCGCTGTAATGTGCTCCACGGTCACTGCCATCATCTGGGAAAATAACTCCGCAAATTCGTCTGGGGTGAACACCCAATCCGCTATCTGAATTTCAAACTGAGGGGAGATAAGCTTAGGCAATACATCGTATAGCGCTACGCGAGTACGTTAGGACAATGCCTGAAGGCGGCATCGACACAATCACGAAAGTTTCCAAACTCATCCCAGCGTTGCCGCATCCAATGCTTCAACACCCACCAGCAAGGTTCAATCT
>JAHHHO010000126.1 GCA_019359315.1 Myxacorys californica WJT36-NPBG1 | reverse complement strand
CGCAAAACCTTGTGCTACTCGAAATCGGTTGAGATGCTCAGGCACTCAATTCGATTACTCTTGCACTACCTCAAATTTCGAGATGTGCCGATTCCATGCTAATTCATCTTCTCATTCAGCAACGCCCGATAGCCTAATCGGTAAGGTTGAGTAGATGCTTTGAATGGCATCTCAGCATTCAAACCACTACCGAAAGAAATGTGCTTCAGCAGTAATCATCACAGAGCTGGGTCCTGTTCCCGCTTACAAATTAAAAACTCAACCATCGCTCATGCTGACAGATTTTTCGCCTAGGCTTCAGCCGCTTATTCTCAGAAGCAGGATGATACAACAGTTTTACTTATTGATGTTGTTACGGTTTATGCAGCCCTTCCACCGAGAATTACCTAAAATGCAAGAAATCATAACATCATAAAGCCTTGATAAAGCTCTCAAAGCTTTACTGGATAAGGGGTGTAAGGGACATTTTAGGCAAGATAGCTCAAATTAGCTACCCCAAACCTGCTCTGGCATAGCTCTAGCGATACAAGCATCGCTAGAGGCTGATCCACCGTGGGGACGATGTACAGCGTCCTATAGGTTTTTACACTGAGCAGAAACAAAGGATCATAGTTTTTTAACCTTTTTTCCTTTGTTGCCGTTCATACAGCGGCGGTTGGTTTGCTGGTTCGCATACCGAAGTGTCTTTACTATAAAATTCTGAAAATCTTGTTCACAGCGTTAGGTTAATGGTGTTAGAAGACAGTCCCACTTCAGAAAACCCCGGAAAGCAGGCTAGCTCTCTTCGCTTTCAGCTATTTTCATTTAAAACTATGAGTTCCTATCGTCGGCGTCATTTTCCAACCTTGGCTTTAAGCGCAACAGTGGGATGGCTCGCTAGTAGTTTGGCAATTCAAGCACATGCAGCCGATATGTCACTAGGAAACAGTGGCGTTCGATTTAACAGAGACACGACTCTAGAAACAAATTTCGTTGAGTCTCACGGCGCGTATCAGTCTACATTCGGTGTGATCAACTTGGACACCAATGAGAAGACACCTCTTCTGGTTGAAACCAAACCGGCGGATGCGCCAGCCAGCATCTTTAACCCATCGAGCAAGGTTAGCGACGTTGAAACCACCAATGACTTTCTTGGAACCGCACAAGGCACAGTAGCCAATCCTTCTGCCACTTACAACTTCAAAGCAAACACAAATTATGTGTTTTATCTAGAGTCTAACTACAACGGTCGTCCTACAGGGACGGTTTACTCTAGCGACGTGATGAACTCCAACAAGGAGCGCCAGGTTTCGTTTAGCGGCGACCCGGCAAACTTCTGTCAAGGAAGCGGCGTTTCTTTAGCGTGGGATGACACTGGAGCTGATTTGGTGCGCAATCGCGATCAGCAAGACCGGGACTTTGACGATTTCATTGTTCGCTTGCGAGATACCGCCTGCCCAATCGGCGGCGGTGACACGCCTGGTGCTGCTGCCCTTGCTCCTCCAGAAAGCGTTGCTCCAACGGTTGGTCAGTTGCCGCCAGGAGGAGGTGCTCCGATCGCGGCGGCTGGTCCAGGGGCAGGGAGCTTGACACTTCCTTTGGGCTTGCTGGGTGCAGGCGCGATCGCCGGAATCGCAGTCGCGGCGGGCGGCGGTGACGATGATGATGACAATAATGGCGCTACTGGCGAACCAATTCCTGAACCGTTTACGATCGTGGGTTCGGGAGCTGCTGTTGGGTTTGCTGCCTTGATGCGTCGCCGTGCCAGAAGTCGCAAGAAGCAGTAATGAATTAAGTCTCCGCGATGCTTTAAATTTACTGTTTTGAGATTGTTCTGAACCCCTCCTTGTAGCAAGGAGGGGTTTTTGGCATGCGCGACCAAAAGACTGCTATAGAACTTTGAATAAACCGTTTACATTGTGGAGCTTAGGTAAAGAAATAGACCGCTTCATAATTTTTTATACCAGTAGCGGGAATCTTACACCTGGTTATAGCAGCGTTTAAGCCATCGCTGAGCGACTGCTTATCAATCCCAGGAACACCCTTGTATGCTGTCTCGCGAACCGTTTTCTCAGCAATCTCTTCCGGCCTTTTCTGACGTTGCGCTATCTGCTAGTCGATCTCCGCTTGCTCTAGAAACAACTCAGATCGAGCCATCTCGCGCTGCCAATTCAATTGTCTTTGTGGATTCAACCGTAAGGGACTACCGATCTTTGATATCGGGAGTGCGAGACAGAACAGAAGTGCATATTTTGAATTCCAGCCAAGATGCTGTGACGCAAATCACTCAAACACTGCTGGGGCGATCTGAGATTTCTAGCGTTCATATTCTCTCTCATGGAGCAGCAGGCGGATTGCGGCTAGGAAACCACTGGCTGTCAGCGGACATCCTCAATCATTCCTCTGGGGAACCGCAAAGCAACCCTTACACCAACCAGATTCGATCCTGGGCTAGTACGCTGACGCCAAATGCGGATCTTCTGCTGTATGGCTGTGATATTGCTCAGGGCGGAGTAGGTGAAGCCTTTATTCAGCAATTGGCTCAACTGACAGGTGCAGATGTAGCGGCGTCGGATGACCTAACCGGAAATGTTGCGCTAGGAGGAAACTGGGCGTTAGAGCGCCACACGGGGGTAATCGAAGCATCGTTGGCATTTGATGGGGCAACATTATCTCGCTATGAGCATGTTCTTCCAGTCACGATTCCAGGTTACAGCGAATCTCTTTATGTCAGCGGGCTTCCTAGCGTAGCGGCTCTGACAACCGATTTAGCAACCGGAACGCTGTATTTAGCAGACAGCAACACTAGTGGAACTCTACGTAAAGTGACCAGCGATCGCATCGTTTCGCAAGTCGCCGCAAATTTTGCAACCAGTAGCATCTATCCCTATATAGCAACCGATATTCAATTCGCCAACGGTTCTGTTTACACCTCGTTAGGAAATGGGCAATTGATTCAAATTAATGCCGCTACGGGGTCTACGGCAAACCCAGCGACATTTTCTGGTTTTGGAATTGAATCAGGATTGGCAACGGTTGGCGGCAATCTTTACATTACCTCTGGTAAAACGAACGGTACTCCTGGAGAACTGCGAGAATTTAACTTGAGTACCGGAGCGAATAGCCTTAAGTTGGGCAATTTACCTACGGATGCGTCGAGCTTAGAGTTCGATCCGGTCAAAAATAAATTCTACTTTGCACGACAAGGTGGTGGTGGCATCTATAGCGCGGATCTCAATACAGGCGTAACAAGCCAAATATCCTCTATCTCTGGAAATTTCGCCATCGATTCAACTGGCGAGTTTCTCTATGTGAGAGGCGGAAGCGAGGTGATGCGAGTCTCAACCACAAATGGCTCTACATCGACCTTTCAAACAGGGCTGTCAGGAAATATGGGCGATGTGGTCTTTGGTCGCGCGTCATCGGGCACAGGCGGAAGTTTGTATGTGAGTGACAACGATCGTATCCTCGAAGTGTCAGGCTTTACGTCTCCCATTGCATCGGGGTCTGGAGGGACAGGCGTTTACAATCGATCGCTGTTTGCTCAACTGCAAAATCGAGCCACCGGGTTGGCTTACGACCAAGCGACTCGAACACTTTACTTTGCAGATCATAACGGTTCGGGTACGCTTCGTAAAGCAACGGCAGACCGGACGGTTTCCACAGTTGCAACTAACTTTACCAACGGTGGCTTCTATCCCTACGCGGCGACGGATATCCAATTTGCAAATGGCGCAGTTTACACGGTGACCATCAACGGCAACTTAGTGCAAATTAATCCCACCACCGGAACAGCTACAAATGTCGCAAACTTCATTGGCATTGGGGGTGAAGCAGGTCTAGCGCTTAATGCAGGCAAACTCTTACTAACTTCTGGCAATGGAGGATCGCAAGAACTGCGAGAATACGATCCGAACACTGGAATGTCAACCTTAAGAATTGCGAATCTGCCCTCTGGTTCTTCTAGCCTTGAATACGATTCGGTTAAGAATAAATATTATTTCTTTAGCCAATCGAATCGCGAATTTTATGTCGCTGATCTCGCAACCAACACATATAGTCAATTGACTTCTCCCACTGGAAGCGCTGGATTCACAACAGGTAACTTTGCGATCGATCCAAACGGCGATTTCCTCTACACTAGAGCGGGCACTGATATTCTTCGCATTTCTACCACTAACGGTTCAACCTCAGTATTTCAAACTGGACTCAGCAGCAATGATTTTGGCTCCGATTTAGTATTTGGAGTTTCTTCATCTGGTGTTGGCGGTAGCTTGTATGTAGGCGATGAGTTTAGCATTGTCGAAATTTCTGGTTTTGCTACACCTCCGTTCAATCCTGGCACTGGCAGTTCTGTCTACAATCGATCTGTTTACGCTAACACGTTCTCTGGTGATATTGCTGCCCTCACGTTTGATTCCACAACTCGCACCCTCTTTTTTGCTGAAGCTAATGGAAGCGGAGTTCTCAATAAGGTAAATCTTGACCGCACCATCTCAACTGTCGCAACAAATTTTGCTAACGGCGGCTTCTTTCCCTATGCTGAAACGGACATCCAATTTTTCAACGGCTCAGTCTACGCCTCCATAGATGGAGGAAACTTAGTTCAAATTAATGCCCAGAGTGGGATCTCTGCGGTTGTTACTCAGTCATCTAATTTTGGCTCTGAATCAGGTCTGGCGATCGAGGCAGGCAAAATTCTAATTTCTTCGGGCAGAGGAACGACGAGAGAACTCCGAGAATACGATCCAACGACAGGCAGTAATCGGCTGAAAATTGGCAACCTTCCTGATTCACCATCTAGTTTGGAGTTTGATCCGGTTAAAGATAGATACTACTACTCTGCAAATGGACAGTTCTTCTCGATTGATGCATCGACCGGAGCGACAAATCTAGTAGCGTCGGTCAACAACGCCAGAAACTTTGCCATCGATCCTAATGGCGAGTTTCTTTACACTCGGTCAGGTTCCGACATTGTTCGCATCTCAACAACCTCTGGCATCACTCAGGTGTTCCAGTCTGGCTTCGATAGCACAGGTTCGTTTACTTCTGATTTGGTTTTTGGAGCGTCTTCATCAGGAAGTGGCTATAGCTTGTACGTTGGCGATCGCAACCAAATCATCGAAATTTCTGGCTTTTCTACCCAACCCGTCAACACCGCTCCCAGCAATTCTGTTATTGGTTTGTATGGATTGGATAAATATGCATCAGAATCAAGCGTTCCCGTCGATCGGGCAATGCTTGAACTAAGACGTAACAACAAAATCGGTAGTTTAGTCGTCAAACTTGAGATCAGTCCGAGTAGCACTGCAAGTGTTAATGATTATATCCTCAGCGTCGATGCTGGCAGAATTAGTATCGTAGATTCGGTGGTGACGGTCACAATACCTGATGGATTGGATACCGTGTACTTGAATGTCAGACCAGTTGATGATGCTCAAGCAGAAACGCGAGAAACGCTCTTTTTTAATGTCAAGAATGCGCCTGAGTATACGATTAATGGAAATGGAGTTGAGGTTTCGATTGAAGATAATGATCAGCCTGAAATCGCAATCAACAATGTCAGCATCACTGAGGGAAATAATGGTACGGCTCAAGCCTTATTCACCGTCACGCTGAGCACTGCATCAGATCTGCCTGTGAGTGTGACATATTCGACGTTTGATGACAGTGCGTTTGCTAGCGAGGGAGACTACTCGCCACTGTCAAATACACTGACCTTTGCGCCAGGCGAAACGAGCAAAGCGATTACGGTGAACATCAATGGAGACACGAGAGTTGAGTCGAACGAAACGTTCCAGATTCGTCTCTTGAATGCAAATAATGGCATCCTTGCTGCTAATGGCAGCGTTGGTACAGCCACGATCGTCAATGATGATGAAGAGTCAAGCTGGGAAATCTTGGGTAACGCTGATTTTAATGGCGACAAGACCACCGATATTTTGTGGCGCAACTTCAAAACTGGAGCAGTTCAGATTTGGCAAGTTGGTGGCAGTGGCTACACCAAGACCAATTTAACGTCAGTTGCCGATTTTAATTGGCAAATCAAAGGGGTGGCAGACTACGACGGAGATGGCAAAGCCGATATTTTGTGGCGTAACTTCAGCACCGGTGAGAACCTCGTTTGGTTGCTCAACGGCAGCACTCATACCACAATGCGATTAAATAGTGTGACAGATTTCAATTGGCAGGTTGCGAGTACAACAGATTATAACGGAGATGGTAAAGCCGATATTTTGTGGCGTAACTTCAGCACCGGTGAAAATCACATTTGGGTTCTAAACGGCAGCAGTCATACCACGACAAAATTAGATCGCGTAGCAGATTTCAATTGGAAAATCGTGAATACAGCAGATTATAACGGAGATGGCAAAGCCGATATTTTGTGGCGTAACTTCAGCACCGGTGAAAACCACATTTGGGTTCTAAACGGCAGCAGTCATACCACCACGAAGCTTCAGAGCGTAACGGCTTCTAACTGGCAGATTGCAGGCTGCGCAGATTATGACGGAGACGGCAAAGCTGATATTTTGTGGCGTAACTTCAGCACCGGTGAAAATCACATTTGGGTTCTAAACGGCAGTAGCCACACCACCACGAAGCTTCAGAGCGTAACGAATTTCGATTGGCAGGTCGAAGGAACGGCAGACTACGACGGAGACGGCAAAGCTGATATTTTGTGGCGTAACCTTAGTACCAATCGCAGCACGATTTGGAAACTGAATGGTAATGCGTACACCGCGATCGCGCTTGATTCGTAAGTCAACTCTCTATATCACTTGCTAAGACAGGTTCTCTAAACCTGTCTTTTCTTTTAATTATTTCCTAACCAGTGAATTTACAGAGCAACGGTTTTGGTCTCCGTTCTTTTCCGTAGAAGTTCGCTAGGTTCGTCTAGCTCAGAGTGGTTTTATGTCGATGATTGCCATTTTCTAAATATTTCGTTAGAAGAATTCCGCTTAATAATCTCCGATTAAGAGTAGCAAACCTCTGCTGATCAGTCTGCACCTTTCACCTTCAATTCAGAAACTTATGAACTTTGAGCACTCATCAACTACAGGCCTCACCTCTACCCCAAATACCTCAAGCGATCGCATCTCTCATCCATTACTTGAGTTGCCCTCTAGTCCTAAATCTGCGGCTTCTGGCGCAACTAGCCTTCTATTTATCGATACAGGTGTCAATGACTATCAAAGCCTGCTAGCAGGAGTTCAGCCAAATACAGAGGTTCATGTTTTAGATTCGAGTCAAGATGCGATTTCTGAGAAAACTGGCGGAGCCATCGCGCAAATCACTCAAACTTTGACGGGACGAGCAGATATTTCCAGCGTACACATTCTCTCTCATGGATCTACTGGGAGCCTGAAGTTAGGGTCAGATTGGTTAAGTTCAAGCGATCTTGAGCGCTACTCCTCTCAGTTTCAGTCTTGGGCGAAGGCGTTGACAACCAATGCTGATATTCTGCTGTATGGCTGTGATGTGGCACAAGGAGTGACAGGTCGGACGTTTGTTCAACAGTTAGCTCAGCTAACCGGAGCCGATGTCGCTGCGTCTGACAATGTGACAGGTAATAACAGCTTGGGCGGCAACTGGAATTTAGAATATCGCACTGGAGCCATTGAAGCTGCAGAGGTGTTGGACCAAACGGCAATGAGCCAGTACTCTCAAACACTCGGTGACATTATTATCAACGAATTCCAGCGCACAGCAGGAAGTTTTACAGATAGTGAATACATTGAGTTTTTGCTTACCGCTGATCTAACAGCAACGCAACTTGAAGATTTCTTCTTTGGTGACTCAAACGGCACAACTTTCAGCAAATTAGGAATCTACAGTCTTAGTAATTTATCTAGCATTGCACCCACATTCAAGGCAGGAACCATCATTGTAGTTGCAGGTTCCAGTGTAGTTTCTGCTGAAGACACCACTTATAACCCAATCTTCGGTGGCACAGATGAGCAGTGGAATGTCCGGTTAAAATTTGGTGGCTTACACATCACGGGCGCAAGTGGCAATTTTGCAGGATCTGAAGATGCGGCTTGGATTGACAGTAGTAATGCTGGAACAACATCAATTCACTCTATTGCATACAAATCTGATGCTGCCTTCGGTGCATTTGGCGACGCAGCGACAATTAAACTTAATGTCACAAACGCTGACCTCATTACTCAATTCAATGGAAATGGAAGCCAAACCACTGATTCAACTAAGTTTTCTTTTGCCCCGTCAGGCACGCTCGGTTTGCCTAATGGAGGAGATAACAGTACTTACATTACTTCACTCCGAAATCCGAATGCTCCTCTAACTGCACAAGCAAGCAGCGTTACTTTAGATGAAGGCAGTACTCATAGCTTTCAAGCCTCTGACTTTAAATTCTCTACCTCTAGTAGTCAGACCTTGCAGCAGGTACAACTGACTCAACTATCAACAATTGGTCAGCTTTTCCTAGATGCCGACAGTAACAATACTCAAGATACGGGTGAAGCTGTCACTACGAATCAAATCATTACCTTAGCTGACATTCCTAAGCTCAAATTCCAACCTGTTGCAAATGCAAACGGCTTCAACTACGCCAACTTCAAATTCAAAGTTAGCGATGGTCAAGTCTTTAGCACTACGGATGCAACAATGACCCTGAATGTCAATTCAGTCAATGATTCGCCTGTTCTTAATACTAGCGGTTCGCCAATGTTGCCGAGCATTTACGAAAATGCTTCTAACCCTACAGGAATTAGCGTTTCTGATCTGATTGGTACGAGTATCACAGACGTAGATTTTGGCGCAGTGAAAGCGATCGCCCTCACTGGAGCCGACAACAGCAACGGTAAATGGCAGTTCTCTACCAACGGCGGCGCAACCTGGACAGATCTAGGCAATGTCTCTGATACGGCTGCAACATTGCTGGGTGCAACGCCTCTCTATACATCAGCCCTCGGTAATGCTCCCGATCAGCAGAATTGGTTTTTCTACAACAATCTGAAGAAAAACAACAGTGGTGTTCCACCATTTGTACCCGGTAACGCCAGTCAAACAGCTAGTGTGAACGGAACACTACTCAACTCAACTGCTAATCTCGAAACTTATGCAGGTTACAGCAACTACACAATCAATCCTGATTTATCGCAATCGCTGAAGAATCCTACGTTTCCTGTCCTCGATCGCGCTCAAGGCTACAGCCTGTCCTTTAACCTGCAAGTTTTAGCCGAATCTCATACCAATCCCGATCGTGGTGTCGCCGTGATTCTCCTCGGTGACGATAATCAGGGCATTGAACTAGGAGTTCAGTTTGACGGGAGCAATGGTCGCATATTTGCTCAGAGCTTGGATGTTAATAATCAGTTTGTTGGGGCTGAAGCGATCGCATTCAACACCAACAAACTGACCGACTACATGATCAAGATCCAGGGAACAACCTATCAACTATTTGCTAATGGTACGCAAGTGCTAACAGGCGCATTGCGGGACTACCGAACTTGGACATCTCCCGACGGTTTCCCTAGCCCCTATGGTCTCAAAAACTTTGTCTTCTTAGGTGACACCTCAACCTCAGCCCAAAGCTCGATTTTCTTCAACCAAGTCGTCATTCAGACCGATACACGAGTGCGATTTGTGCCAAATGCTGACTTTGTTGGAAATGCAACCTTCTCCTTCCGTGCTTGGGATATCACAAATGGTGCTGCCAATGGTACTACAGGTGTCAACGCTTCTTTGAATGGTGGGATAAGTGCGTTTAGTAGTGCAGTCGAGACGGCTGCGATCGCGGTTTCCAGCCTCAACGCTCCCTCTTCAGGTTGGAAGATTGAAGAAACGGCTGATTTTAATCGCGATGGAGTTGCCGATATTCTCTGGCGCAACTCTAACACGGGCGAAGTCAGTATCTGGAAACTAGATGTCAACAACAATGTGACTTATCTCAACTTGCCGGCGGAACCCAGTGCAGACTGGACAATCAAAGGCTTCGCTGACTCCAATAACGATGGATTCGCTGACATACTCTGGCACAATTCCAAAACAGGTGGTGTTAGCATTTGGATGCTCAACGACTTAGGTACAGTTTCATTTACCAACCTCTCGCAAACTGCTGGTGACAGCTGGCAGGTTCAGAACTTTGCCGATTTTGATGGTGATGGCAAGGCGGATATCCTATGGCGCGATATAAACCGAGGTTTAGTTAGCATTTGGAAACTAGATGGTGCCAATATCACGTATCTTAATGTACCAGCAATAGTTGGTGAAACTTGGCAGATTAAAGGCTTTGCAGATTTTAATGGTGATGGAGTGGCCGATATTCTCTGGCATGACTCTACCCGAGGCTTGGTTAGCATTTGGGAACTCAATGCCAAAGGAACGTTCACATCTGTGATGTTGCCTCCTGTGGCTGGAACTGACTGGCAGATTCAAGCCTTTGCTGATTTCGATGGCAATGGCAATGCAGACATTCTTTGGCATAACTCAGCAACTCATCAAATTGCTATCTGGAAATCTGACAGTGCAAGCAATATTACTTACCTAAATCTCCCAGAAGCTAGTACCGTAAACTGGCAAATTAACGGTTTCGCAGACTTTAATAAGGACGGTTTCTTGGATATTCTTTGGTACGATCCAACTCGTGGATTAACTAATATCTGGAAGCTTAATAGCAACGGTTTTGAGGATGCAATTGATTTGCCTGCTTCTTAAGCTAATCATGCTCAAGTAATACCCGCGATCGCCTAATACCATCTCAATTAATGCCTGCTACAGATAAAGCGGATAAGATGAACCAATAACCTGTGATAGATGAGATCATTTCTCGACAAAGATGACTGAGCAGATCGCGCACATCAAGTCGTAAGTTCT
>JAHHHO010000125.1 GCA_019359315.1 Myxacorys californica WJT36-NPBG1 | reverse complement strand
TGTTTGGCAAGCTCAAGCAGTATCGCCGGATTTTTTCTCGGTTTGACAAGCAGGCCCGAAATTACTGGAGTTTCCTCTGTTTTGCCTGCACCTTGATCTGGTTGCGGTGAAAAGTCAACAGAACCTAATTCTTCGCTCCTTTTACGATCTGACAGGTATTCCTTCGTTAAATCGACATTTAATCCTTCACTTTGGACAAAGAAACCTTCGCTGTTTCTTCGCTCCTTTTACAATCTGACAGATATTCCTTCGTTAAATTGACATTTAATCCTTCACTTTGGACAAAGAAACCTTCGCTGTGACATTTAATTCTTCGCCACGGACACTTATTTCTTCGCTCTACAAACGTACATAAAGGCGGCACCCAGACTCGAACTGGGGGTGAAGGTTTTGCAGACCCTTGCCTTACCACTTGGCTATGCCGCCATATTGCATCTGATGAATTATATCACTTTGTGCCAAACAAGCGATCGCCCGCATCCCCAAGCCCTGGAATAATATATCCGTGTTCGTCTAAACCCTGATCAATAGCAGCGGCGTAAATTGGAACATCTGCGTGATGGTCTTGCAAGTGATGAATTCCTTCAGGAGCCGCCAGAATACATAGAAATTTTATTGACTTAGGATTAGCTTGTTTTAGACGATGAATTGCGGCAACCGCAGAATTTCCAGTTGCCATCATCGGATCAACGACCAGCATGTCTCGGTCTTCGATATCGTGTGGCACTTTAAAGTAGTATTCAATTGGGACTAAGGAATGAGGATCGCGGTAAATTCCAATGTGGCCGACGCGTGCCGAGGGAATGAGTTGCAGAATACCGTCTAAGATACCTTGCCCTGCTCGCATAATCGAAACAACGACTAGTTTTTTATCAGGCGCTAAAACTGGAGCCTCCATCTCTGCCATCGGCGTCTGAATGGTTTCGTAGCGCAAGGGCAGATCTCGCGTCACTTCGTAGGCCAGCAGCATACTGATCTCGGTCATCAGCGATCGAAATTTAGCCGTACTCGTTTCTGCGCGCCGCATAAGACTCAGTTTGTGTTGAATTAACGGATGCTCGATGATAGTAATGTTTTCAGCCATAGATATTGTTTACGCTTGGCTTTCGCCAAGCTCTAAAGGATCGCATACTGAGATGTGTGAGTGATTAAAACACGGTTCCATCGCTGTCAATCTGAAGCGGAGGGGCGCCATCAGGTCGTAGCTGTGAGGCAATTTTCCGCCCCGCTGTCCAAGTTCCGCCTTGAAGAATTTTGACCAGCGGAAGATCTGCGCTGGTCAGGTCTAAGCGGCGACGAATTGTATCCGCGATTCGGTCGAGCAGACTTATCGTGAGTGATCGCCACTCCACGATAATTTCATCACCTGGAAAGTGACGGTATTGTCGCATCTCCGAATCTTTGAGGTGCAGGAGCCCGAGATCAAGGCAAAGACCGCCGTTGCGGTATTCAGGAAGTCCCGTCATCTGATCGAGATCGGTAAGGGTGAGTCCTAACTCTTCTAACGGTTCGAGCAAAGAATAGGTGAGCCATTGGGACAGTTTGTGAAAGGGAATCAGATCGGCGAAAGGTGGGCCAACGAGCGCAGAATGGTGCCAAACGTCTCCTAAGTTGACCCCTGATATCGCAAGCCGACTTGGCCAAATGGGTGCTAGTCCTTCTAAAACAGATTGAAACACGATTGTGACGGATAGCTTACCGTCTTTGGCATGAGCAAGTAGATAATCGACTAACCTACCAATGCGGGGATGATCTATGCCAAATAGATCAGGGGAATGGTAGAGAGATTGACCGAGTGTTTGCAGCAGCCGCGATCGCCCTTCTAATCCCACTAACGGATTTTCATCACTGACCTGAAACCCAGCACCTAGCCGCTCAGATGTCACCCTTTGCAGTCCTTCTGCATCAGATTGATATGGATGTTCAGAATCGCTAGAAAACATGCCTTGACAGAAACAGTCGAAGCTTGCCACTGCTAATCCTTCCGAGCGTTGCCAAATCTGATGGGTCTGTGGCTCACGATACCTCCACTGTGCGCCTGCTCCTGCATCGAGTAAAACACTTGGAACAACCAAATCGAATTTGGCTCTAGCGCGTTCAAGAGCAGATAAGCCTTGAAAGGCTCGCTCTAAGTTTTGCAGTCGCGCCGACTCGCCCACTTCAAAATGTCGCCATCGACTGTGAAAAGGGATATTGAGATCTGGATACTGGTCGCGAATGACATCAATCACATAATCAGCAACAGAATCGAGTTGCGTCAGATCACACCGAAAATATTTAAGACGATGTGCTAGAGCTAATGCAAAAAGTTGTTCGCTGCGATCGCGGATGGCTTGGGGCGATCGCAAGTAGGCAATCACTTCGCGGGCATCCGTAGGAATCGTATCAGTAGAAGTATTAGACATAGGAAAAACTATTCGAGTCCTCGTCCTTTAATGGCAGCGAGTTCTTCTTCAGTGAGAATATCGGTTTGGCTGTAATAGCCTGCTGCTTTCTTCGCTTCGATTTCAACTCGTGCATCTGCCGGAATTAGAGCATCAGGGATAGGAACACGCTGAACAATTTCGATACCAGACTCAGTAATCGCATCGTGTTTCATATCGCTCATGGAGATGAAACGATCAATCCGTGTAATACCGAGCCAATGCAAGACATCTGGCATCAGTTCTTGAAACCGCATGTCTTGGACACCAGCAACACACTCGGTTCGAGCGAAGTAGGCATCGGCGCGATCGCCGCCTGCTTGTCGTTTACGAGCGTTATAAACTAAAAACTTCGTCACCTCTCCGAGCGCTCGACCTTCCTTGCGGAAATACACGATCACGCCTGCGCCACGGTTCTGCGCGGTTGTGATGCATTCTTCGATGCCATGCACGAGATAGGGACGACAGGTACAAATATCTGATCCGAAGACATCAGAACCGTTGCATTCGTCATGAACTCGAACCGTGAGCGATTTTTCTGGATCTGCGATCGCATCTGGATCACCCACGATATAAACCGTCATGCCGCCGATTGGAGGTAGAAAAATTTTCAAATCGGGACGAGTGACGAGTTCGGGAAACATGCCGCCCGTCTGCTCAAATAACGTTCGCCGCAAAATACTTTCATCGACGCCAAGCCGGCTGGCGAGTCCGGGAAGATACCAAACTGGCTCGATCGCGGCTTTTGTGACAACGAGATCGCCGCCTTTTTTCATAATCTGGCCGTCTTCTTGCAATCGCCCTTTGGCTACGGCGTCTTGCAGTTCAGGCATGTTGATATGCGCTTTTGTAATTGCAATCGTGGGGCGAATATCGTAGCCTTTTTCATAAAATTCGGTGTAGACTTCCCCAACGATCGCGCCGAACGGATCGAGGGAAACAATTTTATCAGGGTCAGACCAGGCGGGGTAAGGACCAATGTGAGCGGCAGGAGAGGTATTGGTCAAATCAGCGCGGTGATTGGCGTCTAGCTTTCCGCTCGCAACCGCTAAAGCCCGATAGACCGCGTAAGAGCCAGAATGAGTTCCAATGACATTTCGGTGAGCGGGCGTCGTGACAGTTCCAATAATGGGGCCTCGTTTCGTTGGGCTTGCAGACCCCCAGTTTAAAGAATTGGGTTTAGGACCAAATCGAGTCGGATGGGATGTGAGAACGATCGGCTGTGATGTTGGCTTAGGCTGACTGACCATGATAAGGCACTCCCCGTTCACCGAAAACAAGCTAGAGGTGAGTTCTTGATCGTAGCAAGAACATCCCTTCAGGGCAGTGTTCTAGACGGCAGATTTTTCAAGGCTTCAATAATGTGAATATTTGCCTTGGGAAAGGGGTAGTGATCTAGCTCATTGACCTTGACCCAGCGAATTTCGTCACACTCAATGGGCTGCGGGTCGCCGCTCAGATGCCGACAGTGATGGACATTTAGAGTAACGCGGAAATGGCTGTAGGTGTGGTCAACCACCGTTAAGCGATCGCCCACCTCAATCTCAATACCCAGTTCTTCTGCAATTTCCCGTTCAATACAGATTTCAATTGTTTCTCCCGGTTCTACTTTGCCGCCCGGAAACTCCCACAACCCTCCTAACAGCCCTTCTGGTTTGCGGCGATCGATTAGAATTTGGTTTTGATCGTTCCAAATGACGGCAACTCCAATAATTTTATGAGGCAAGGGCGCACGAGTTTCTGACATGGGCAATACTGATTGAATTCCTAAATTGTAAGCCTGACAGTGACGCTGCCACGGACAGAGTAGGCAGGAAGGATTTTTGGGCGTACAAATGGTCGCGCCCAAATCCATAAAAGCCTGATTAAAATCGCGCGAGTCACTTTGCGAAGTTTCAGAGGATGGCGCTGGAGCAAGGATGGCTTCAGACCATTGCCATAAGGCTGCTAACGCTCGATTTGGTGAAACGTTTAATGCGATCAGCCGTGCCAGAACTCGCTTCACGTTGCCATCAAGAATGGCGACGGGTTGATTGAATGCAGCACTTAAAATGCCGCCTGCGGTCGTTCGCCCAATTCCCGGTAGCGCCAAAACCTGATCTAATGCTTGAGGAAAAACGCTATTGTGCTGAGTGACGATCTCGTGCGCCGCTCGATGCAGATTGCGGGCACGTGCATAATAGCCCAATCCTTCCCACGCTTTCAAAACAGTCTGCAAATCCGCCGCTGCTAAAGCTTCAACCGTAGGAAATTGCTGCATCCACCGTTCAAAGTAAGGAATCACCGTCTTGACCTGCGTCTGTTGCAGCATAATCTCTGAGATCCAGATGGCATAAGGATCTCGAGTGTTTCGCCAGGGCAAATCGCGACCGGACTGACTGTACCACTCTAGTAGTGTAGAACGTAGCTCTAAAATCACAAAAATCGGCAGATGGGGAGCTTTATCTGCCGAGGGGGAAAGACTAGTTTTGGGAGCTTTTGGAGACACAAGAAGTTAAGAGGGGGATGAAGAGGATCAAGCTTTCCGCACCCTCCGGTTTTATTCTGCCTCAACCGCTTGGATCGACTTCTCAAACGCCATCCGTTGCTCAACGTTGCGGAGAAAATAGCCGCTCATAATTGCAGAGGCCAATAGGCGACCCAAATTCTCACGGTTGGTCGTAATCGTGACTTCAAAGCCTTCTGGAGATAAGCCACCCAACAGCCCAAGAATGTTGCGCTCCATGACCTGCATCACTTCAGGAGAGGTTGGCTTCGACAGTTGAGCGATCGCTTCTGGACTCAATGACTGAACATACTGCCATAGCTTACCTGCATCAGCGCTGTCGCTTAAGAACTCAGGAACTTGATTGGATGTATCGTTCACAGTATCTACCTCAATAGGAGGACTTAATCCGTTTTTGTTAACCCTACTTTAACAAGCGATGCTCGTCTCGGAAGTCAGTAGAACCGAACCGAAAAAGTTCGGAATTTGCTGAAGGTAGTCCGAGTCGTAACGGTTTAGCTCGCTAAATATTCTCCCATTTCGCCTTTACGCTTTCTTAGTTTCGTCAAGGCTTCCCGCTCGATTTGGCGCACGCGCTCTCGGCTAATGTTGAGGCAATCGCCAATTTTAGCAAGCGTTAAAGCTTTGCCGTCTTCTAAACCGAATCGCAAGCTCAAAACCTGCTGTTGCTGAGGCGTGAGGTCTGCCATCAACGCCTCTAAGTCCTGACGCAAAGACGTTTGAGCCGCGTAGTCTTCGGGCGTCATGCCTTGGTCTTCAAGCAGTTCGCCTAACTCGGTGTCTTGGTTATCGCCAACCCGCAAATCCAAAGACAGCGGAACTCGCGCTCGCTCAAGGTATTCGCGCACGAGCTTGGCTGGCAGATCAAGTTCGGATGATAACTCTGCGATCGTGGCAGCGCGTCCGTGCTGTTGGGCCAAACTGCGTTGAGCTTTTTTAATCTTGTTAAGTTTTTCAGTAATGTGAATCGGAAGCCGGATCGTGCGTCCTTTTTCTGCGATCGCGCGAGTAATGGCTTGCCGAATCCACCAGTAGGCGTAAGTTGAAAATCGATAGCCTTTGGTCGGGTCAAATTTTTCAACGCCACGCTGCATGCCAATTGTGCCCTCTTGGATTAGATCCATCAGATCGACGTTGCGCTTGGTATATTTCTTGGCAACTGAAACCACAAGCCGCAGATTGGCCTCCACCATTCGACGCTTGGCAATTTCACCTTCTGCGATCGCTTGATGCAATTCTGCGACTGTCAGGTTAGCGGCCTGTGCCCATGTTTCGGGCGCAGGAGACTGCTCGCCTCGTGCCATTAGCATTTCTTTGGTTTCATTCAGAAGCGCCAACCGTTGAACTTGCTTGCCGTAAAGAATTTCTTGCTCATGGGTGAGTAGAGGAACCCGCCCAATTTCTCGCAAGTAGGCGCGAACTGAATCAGTAGGGGTCAGAACGGTTTTCATAATCGGATGCTCAGCACGAACGATGAACTTGACAGTAAAGATAGTGACTTTTAAGTACGAGACTTAAGGCTTATAGAGATGACCCTTTGAAGCTAATAGCGTTGCTAAAACCAAGAAGCGCAGTGAACTGAAGCAGGTAGAGACTGACGAAAGAAACATCTTCATTAAGATGGCGAGAGAGCAATAGAATTCAAACTTGGTAGAGTGAAAGCCCAAGAGACAGAACCTTAGACGGTAGTTTCCCCAACTTGGTTCTATTAAGATTATCTACCATGAGGTTACGAATTGTAAAGTTTCTGAGAGCCATAAAGTCAATAAAGTATTAATTCGACTAATACGCCTGTAAACCAGCGCTATACCCGGATTCTTTGCTACTAAACTACCTAAAAATCAGGCTTACGAATGCAGCTTGTGAGACAAACTAACGAAATCAATTAGCAAGCCAAACTGTAGGGCGGAAAAATAAGCGTTTTGTGTAAGTTTGTGAAGCTAGAAACTTCTCTATCTTCTCTATTTAACGAAAAATACTCTATCAGAGCCAAGAAACACATCTGTCTGGTGAAGGATAAGCGCTAATTTGTCAAGAGTGACAGATCCCGGTTGAAATCAAGAGGGTTTCTGAATACGAAACAGCCGAGCTGTGCAATTTCTGTCGTCATGTTTCAAATTAAGGCAGTAATCGCATACTCTACAAACCCCAACGACTGCATTTCCTGCGTTCAAATTAGCGGCAATTTTGAGCCTATGCTAAGCTCCGCTTCTAAACTTTGAATCCTGGAGGCTTGATGTTAACTCACCAAGCCCCCAGGATTCAGAAGAATATGAAATTGTGAAACGTAGTGGAGAGTTACTCAGCCGTTGCGAGTTCGGTGCTGCCGCGCTTGTTCTTGCGGGTCAGAACGTTGAACAACGCTACCCCAATCGCTTTGATCAAGTTGCCTTCGAGTTCTTTGAACATCTTCATGTTCGAGCCGAACGCAGCGTTTGCTTCGTCCACAATACGATCGCCCTTGGCATCATCGATCGGCAATGCATCTAAAGTCGCACGGTACTGCTTCTTGAATTCGCGCTCGTCTGAAATTTGCTGGAATTCGTAGAAGTTTGTCCCTTCTCCATCCGACAAATTCATCCCGTTTTGAGCAATTTTCTTGAGGATTTGGCCTCCCGATAGGTCGCCCAAATACCGAGTGTAGAGATGAGCAATCATTAGCTCAGGATCGGTCTCAGACACTTCATGAATGCGATCGACATACGCTTGAGTAGCCGCTGAAGGAGCAACCTGATCTCGCCAGTTTGCGCCAAAATAGTATGCCAAATCCCGCTCCAGACTTTCTTTGCGCTCTAGCTCAGGAAAGTACATTTTTGACAGCACAGGATGATTCTGGTGCTTCCGCATTTCCTCTTCCATGGCGGAATACACGAAGTAGAGGTTGGAGACGAGCTTACGGTAGGAGTTTTTCTCTACCGTGCCTTTCAAGAAACACGCGATAAAGCCTGTGTTCTCCGCCATCGAGTGAGATTTCTTGGTGCCTTCGCGAAGTTTTGTTGCTAAATTGTTGCTCATTCTAAACTTTCCAACACTAAATAGTGATTTGCTGGCGTATCGATCCGTTAGGTCTGAAAGGCGCAGCGAAAAAACTGCACTATTTGTTACGTTAGTCCGATTTGATGAGCGTTTTTATTACAAATTCTTACGAGAGATGCACTGGAGACAATCATTTTTATGGCAATTGATAGATGGATTTCCCTAAGCTTTCCTGTATAAACCCCGTTTGGCGCAGCGTTTCTACTTCAACTCGATGTCTACTGTGAGCCGATTGAATGTGAGCCGAGCGAAACTCGATTTGATAGTCGCTAATGGGTTCTCTAGCGCAAAGCTGACCCCTAATAGAATCAGGCTGAACCGTGATGTGAAAGCAAATCGCTTGCTCTAGGAGATTGAGAAATCGGAGGTCTTTATAGCCGTAAACCACAGTGGCATCTGAGCCGAGGGGTGTGAAGCGAGTCTCATCGGTGTAAATATCAACGGAGTGAGGATAACGTTCGAGGATATGAAGCCCGGCTCTAAGCGCTAGGTAATAGAGCAGTCCTGAGAGTTGGCAAAGACCACCGCCATATTCTGCTTGCAGCGTTTGATTGACTAACGTTCGTCCAGGCAAATATCCTCTGCGGCGAGTTGGTTGCCCGACCAAGTGCCAAAACGAGAACACTTTGCCCGGTTCGATCAAAATGCGATTGATGCGCTCAGCCGCGAGGGCAAGATTATGTCGTTTATTATCTGAATAATGGCTCGCTTTAATCTCTTGACTAATTTTGATTTGAGGAAGAAATTGCTCCGCTTCGGCAGTTTTAGTCAGTGACGAGTTGGCAAAGCGAGCAACTTCACCCGTTTTAACGTCGGTTAGCGATCGCAAGGCAATACGAGCAGAACGTCGAACAGACGCAGGTATCAATTGCTTCATCATACGGGGTCTTACTTAAGCTGAAGCTATCGTATCCGGTCGCGCCTGTTTTACTACCAACGTTGCATAAGCTGCAACATCGGGCGTGTTGTTTCTGGGTGTATTGTCTACAGGTCTCGATGGGTAAATGGTTTTGCGTCTGTACCAGAGTAAGTTGCGGCAATATGACCATCACCCACAATTTCGTACTTATAAGTCACCAATCCTTCTAATCCGACGGGACCACGTGGGGGCATTTTCTGTGTGCTGATTCCCACCTCTGCACCAAAGCCATAGCGGAAGCCATCGGCAAAACGAGTCGAGCAGTTGTGATAAACGCCTGCGGCATCGACTTGAGATCGGAAAGTCTGCGCGGAAGTTAAGTCTTCTGTCATGATCGCTTCAGTGTGGCGTGATCCGTAAGTGTTGATATGCGCGATCGCATCTTCTAGCGAATCCACAATTTTGATCGCTAAGATCAGATCGCTGTATTCCGTTGACCAATCGGTTTCTGTAGCGGCGGTGATGTTGAGAATGCCTCTTGTGCGATCGTCACCGCGCAATTCCACATTTTTGGCTTGCAGTGCAGGTGCGGCTTCTAGCAAAAATTCTGATGCGATCGCAGCGTGGACTAGCAGTGTCTCGATTGCATTGCAAGCTGCCGGATATTGCGTTTTAGAATCGATCGCAACCTTAACGGCTTTGGCAATCTCCGCTGTGCGATCGACGTACAAATGGCAAATTCCATCTGCATGTCCTAATACGGGAATGCGCGTGTTGTCCTGCACAAATTGGACAAAGGAATTCGATCCTCTTGGAATAATTAGATCAACATATTGATCGAGTTTCAATAATGCTAGTGTTTCCTCTCGTGTTGTTAGAAGCTGTACCACAGATGGATCAATTTCTGTTTGTGATAATCCTTGGTGAATCGCTTTGACCAATGCTTCACACGAGCGAACCGCTTCTTTTCCGCCTTTAAGAATCACGCCATTTCCAGACTTAATCGCCAGACTGGAAATCTGCATTACTGCATCAGGGCGCGCCTCGAAAATCACACCCAATACGCCAAGTGGACAAGTGATTCGTTTCATCACCAATCCCGCGTCTAATTCGCGATGAAGCTGAACTGCACCGACTGGATCGGCGAGTTTGGCAACGTCACGGACGCCTGCGATCGCGCCTTCTAGTTTCGCCTGATCTAGCTTCAAGCGAGCATAGAGAGCCGATGATGTCCCTTCCGATTTAGCAGCTTCGCAGTCCGCCGCATTCGCCGCTAAAATTTCATTCGCGTTGGCGGCCAGAGCATCTGCGATCGCCGTTAAGGCCCAATTTTTCACATCAGCAGGTTGAACTGCGAGTTGACGGGCGGCAGTGCGCGTTTGTTGAGCCAAGGCAACGAGCGAGAGACCTTCAGTGCGAATGGGCGTGGCAGTCATGAGGGGGAACAGAATACGGTATAGATACTAGAGTAAACCATTAGGAAAACAGCGATCGGATCTGCAACACCTGCTCGCGTTGCTCGCTCTTACGATAGACTAGCCAAATCTGATTTTTCACCGCTTTTTCAGGCTTTAAGTTTTCAGGCTTTAAAATGATTTGAAGTTGAGTTCCATCACATAGATAATCTGGCAAAACGCTAAAGCCGAATCCTGCCGCGATCGCGCTCCGAATTCCCCGTAAATCTGGCAGGATTAGCGTTGGTTTAACATCAATTCTACGTCCAAAGACCACGCGCCAGAATCGTCGAATAATCGGTAATTCTTCGCTGTACGCTAACCATGCTTGCGTCCTTAGCCATTCTTCTAACGAATGAGGATTTGCATGTAAAACCTCTTGAGACGTTGGCACAACGATTTGAGGTGGAGCAACAAGCCAAAAGCTCTCCTCATAAATTAAGTGATAGTCCAGACTCGCTCTGGCTGTTTTCTGCGTTGGGTTGTGTTCTAGACCTGGGGAAAGGTAGCTAAACCGACAGCCCGAACTCGAATCGATTGATGAATAGTCCAATGACCACGTCATGCAGCCACTCGGACTTGGAGAAGCAAATGGTTTTGCGCGCTA
>JAHHHO010000124.1 GCA_019359315.1 Myxacorys californica WJT36-NPBG1 | reverse complement strand
AGTCAAACTCTGGAGGACATGAGGTTTATTTCTGACACTGCTGTAGCTCAACATGGCAGGCGGTTCAGCTTTCGAGCGAGAATAACTATATGTCTTCTAGATTAAGCTATTGCCGATTAAGTCTACTATTTGCGTAATTAATTTCGTACAACTACTTAGATGAACACAGAGGAAGATCTACAGGTTGTTTGAGCATCTTCAATGCTATCTAACACTCGTCCAAGGGCTGCTCCTGCTGCCTCGTCAGAGAAATTCATATCAGCATATCGCTTTGCATTTGCACCAATACGATGCCTTAGGGCTTCATCGTTCCAGAGCTTTTCGATCGCTTGCAGCATACTTTCTCTGGAAAAGGGTTCTACAAGCAGCCCGGTTTCACCATCAATGATGTAGTCTTCTACACCATTGCAGCGCGTAGCAATTAAGGTGCATCCCATCCGCATAGCTTCCACAATCGTGACTTGTCCTGCGGCTGTCACTTGCTCATCTGGAGTTAAGGGCACTACATTAATGCGGGCTTGCTGCGCTAACTTTAGGCACTCGCTTCTCGATATTCCAGAGCGCGGTTCCACTTGCGATGGAATCGTTAAGCCTTCCAATGCACGTTTGCCAGCAACAACGACAGCAGGTAAGTTGAGCTTCTCAATTGCCCCAAAAAATGTCGGAAAATCTCTGTGAGCGGAACCAAGCGCCGTGATAAAAGGCTGCTGGGTCTCTTCTTTGTAGGTCACGGGAATATTAGGAACTTGGTAGGGCACAAACTCAAACCGTTCGAGGGGTAGATCAAGCCATTCACTGTAAATGTGACGCTCGCGCTGCGTATGAACAATAAAGCGATCGACATGCTGTAGGCTAACTCTGCTAATCTGTCGGCGTAGCCCTTTGTGACAAGTCCCAACATTAAATAACCAGGCAACTACAGGAATGCGTCGGCGAAAACAAAGCTGCTGCTGCAGTCCAACCACCGCTGCTAATTGAGGAAAAACTGTAATCACTCCGCCCTGAGTGGTTTGAACGGCATCCCAACCTTGCTGCCAGTGATTCACCCACTCACCAATGCCCGTGAACTTAGATTTGCGAGTGTGCCAGTTTTCTTGTGGTTTCTCACGGGGAATCAGTGTGAATTGGTGCCGCGAACCAGGCACATAAGGCTCTAACCAGTTTCCAGACCCAAAATTTTGCCGCTCGATAAAAGGTGCAGCAATAGTCCAATGCATCAATCTACTCCACGATTTGTTAAAGAATTGAAGTAACCGTTGCCCTTAACTAAAAACCCATGTGCAACCTGAGCAGGGTAGAATGCTGTATCTCAAAACATAATCGACTGCACTTAGACCAGAGGGACAAGAGAGTTGATTGATGAACAGCAGTTAAGCTACCGATTACAACTTGAAATACAACCCACTGAGCGTTAGGCACCATATATTCAGGTTATATATCAGTTCTTCAGAGGACGTTACGAGAACTGTTACAGTTCACATTGTCTTAACAAAGTATTTATTAAAAAATAATCAATGGTGCTTCAGCAGACGTGAGCAGGCATATGCCTGCTCACGTCTGAATTCTTTCAAATCGAGCTGTTTCACTGGCATTCTTACTCATAAAGCTCAAGATTCTCATGGAGCAACCAAATTTTTGCAGGGTGGCCCTGCAAGATTAGACGATTCAAAAGCCGTTTCTGAATATCTGTTTTAGGATGAGTGGACGCCCTCTTCGCAGATCCTCTTCACCTCTGCCTAGGCGGATGCCCATTCTATAACCCAACAGGAACTCCACCATGATCGTCGTAATGAAAGCTGGCTCTCCGGAAGCTGAGATCTCAC
Organism: Myxacorys californica WJT36-NPBG1; assembly: GCA_019359315.1. Taxonomy (GTDB): domain Bacteria; phylum Cyanobacteriota; class Cyanobacteriia; order Leptolyngbyales; family Leptolyngbyaceae; genus Myxacorys; species Myxacorys californica. The sequence goes on along the minus strand of JAHHHO010000124.1, from coordinate 9,110 downwards.
GGCTTACTGAAGAATTTGTAAGCTGGGGACTGACACCCGAAAAAATTGTCGGTCAGCACAAAGTTGTGATTGGTTTGGTTGGTGAGACAGTTTCGCTCGATCCGTTGCAAATTCAGGAAGTTAGCTCGTGGATTGAGCAAGTATTGCGCGTTGAGCAACCTTTTAAGCGAGCCAGTCGAACGTACCGACATGGAGAAGCGAGCGAGGTCGCTGTTCCGACTCCTGATAAAACGGTTTACTTTGGCGAGCATCATCCGATTGTGGTTGTGGCAGGTCCTTGCTCAGTTGAAAACGAAGACATGATCATCGAAACCGCAGAGCGAGTTAAAGCCGCTGGAGCGCAGTTTCTACGTGGCGGTGCATTCAAGCCCCGCACCTCTCCCTATGCATTTCAAGGACATGGCGAGAGTGCGCTAGGACTGCTGGCGGCGGCTCGCCATGCGACAGGATTGGGCATTATTACTGAAGTGATGGACGCCGCGGATTTAGACGCGATCGCAGACGTTGCCGACGTGATCCAAATTGGGGCACGCAATATGCAAAATTTCTCGCTGCTCAAAAAAGTTGGCGCTCAAGATAAACCAGTTTTGCTGAAACGTGGGATGGCAGCGACGATCGAAGACTGGCTAATGGCCGCCGAATACATTTTGGCAGCCGGAAATTCTAACGTGATTCTGTGTGAGCGTGGCATTCGGACCTTTGACCGACAATTTGCTCGCAACACTTTAGATTTGTCTGCTATTCCGGTGCTGCGGTCGCTCACGCATCTGCCAATCATGATCGATCCAAGCCATGGCACAGGACGAGCAGAATACGTTCCCGCGATGGCAATGGCTGCGATTGCGGCAGGAACCGATTCGCTGATGATTGAAGTTCATCCGAACCCGAAAAAAGCTTTGTCTGATGGACCTCAATCTCTAACGCCCGATCGGTTTGATCAACTCATGCAGGAACTTGCCGTTATTGGAACACCCCTAGGACGTTGGACAAAGCAACCTGCGATCGTTTAAGCCTCCTGATCTAGGTCTTGCAGATTGACAAGTTGCTGTTCGACGATCTGTAAGACCTGACCCAAGGTAGGTATTACTGTTGAAGAGTCGACGGGGAGAGGTTGGCTGGCTTGAGTGCGGCGATCGCGGATCTCTCCTAGTTTTCTCTGCAAGTCCTTAGCGATACCCAGCGCATCTCGGCTCAAATTGGTTAACTGCTGCTTCTGATAAAACTTTAGCGCTGCGCCTCGTAAAATTTGCAAGGTCGCTTCCTCTCCATGAGTGTTAGGCATCATTCGGAGCCGTAGCAGCACTCTATTGTTTTGGCAAAGCCGCTCAATCTCAACCTGTTGTGCGGTTTGAAGGGGACTAGGCGGTAAGTGAGTCAAGCGCTTCAATTCGTTTAGCAGACCTTGAAAAACAGGCAAAGGAAGCTCGTTGATCACAGATTGCAAAATACCATTCTGGCTCCACAACACTCGTCCACTAGTCGCTTGACGCTCCAAGTAGAGCCGGCCAATTCCATCTATGAAAATGCGTCCGAGGAGTTCTTGTAGTAGCTGATCTGGGGGCAGTTGAGCCAAGGTCTCATCGGAGCTATTTAGATGGGTAGTACTGACTTCTAAGACGGGAAGTGCGCTTCCAGGCATCGAAAGTTGATCGCGCTGAGAAGTTGGCTCAGGGGATGAAGTGCAATGTTCTTCTTCGCGATCTAATTCATCTGGACTTTCTAAGATGTAAGTGTCTTTGGAATGAAAAGTGTCGTTGGAATGAAAATCGAGAGCGACTTTCTCAGCGATCGTTTCCTCAACTCTGGTTTGAGAGCCTGTTGATATAGACGAAGGTTCAGCAGGTGTTTTTCTTTGAGCTTGACTGTAGTTTAAATAAGCTGACAGAGCAGCATAATGGGCTTCTGATGAGAGCCGTTGAGGAGCCAACGTGTAATTCATAAAGCCTACAAGCCGACGGACGTAATCTAATGCGATCGCATCTTCTAAGGTAACCATTCCCAAGTACAAGCATCCTGCTTCTAGAGACAGCGGCAATATCTGGTGATAAAGACACGCCTCAAAAGGAAGAACGCGATCGACAAGTTGAAATGCCTTTTCGGTATCTACTTCTGCCATACCTTCTGGAGCAACACTGAGTGCCTTATTTAAGTGATGAGTTAAACAACCATTTGAAACGCGATTAGCGCAAAGCGCAACTTCGGAGAAAATGGCGTTGTCTAGTTCAAAAGGGTTGCTCGGTGAGGACACCATAGGAGTTCCGTAAGCAAATATATTTCGTGTATAATTCACTACTTTAAGTAAAGCTTCCGGAAGAACCTACGTTCTCCCTACAGTTGATCCCCTTTTGCTATGGAAAGGATTGATGATGTAGTATTCACCAATTTTTTACCTTGTCAAACATGTCTCTTGCATTAAACCTGAAAGCCCTTGATATCTCGCGCTGCGAGATATCAAGGGCTAAATTTTCGCTCCCAAGACATCCGAATCTTGGCAATCAAATTGCCATTGGTTCTCTTCCAGAGACCACAGGCGCAGTCTTATTGAGCTTCAATTCTGGATGATCGCCTTCAAGCTGCTGACAATTCCACTCATTGCGGAAAAGCAATACAGGACGCTCCCAGCTATCTTTCACCACCAGCGTGTTGAACACCCGCCCAACTTTGTGCAGCGCATCCCAACCGCCATCGACCCAGCGTGCCACAGTGTACGGCAGGTGGTCTAACAGCGTTTCGACGCCGTACTCATTTTGTAGACGGAACTGCACAACCTCAAACTGGAGTTGCCCCACGGCTGCCAAAATGGGATCGCGTTTCGCTTCGTCCGCAGAGTACATAATCTGCACTGCGCCTTCTTCTCGCAGTTCAGAAACGCCTTTGCGGAACTGCTTAAACTTAGATGGGTTGGGATTTCGGAGAAAGGCAAACATTTCTGGCGAGAAGCACGGAATACCTTCATACTCCAATTTCTGACCGCTATAAATGGTGTCTCCGATCGCAAACACGCCAGGATTGTTTAAACCAATCACATCACCGGGATAAGCTTCTTCGATCACTTCACGGTCTTGAGCAAAGAGCTTTTGAGGACGAGACAACCGAACGGTTTTTCCACTGCGAGCGTGGCTCACAGTCATATCTTTCTCAAACTTGCCAGAACAGACCCGGACAAAGGCGACGCGATCGCGGTGTTTCGGATCCATGTTTGCCTGAAGCTTAAACACAAATCCTGAGAATTCTGGATAGGTCGGCGAGATTTCGCCTTGCGTACTTTCGTGAACTCCAGGCTTGAGCGCGTGTTCCAGAAACGAATTGAGAAATAGCTCGACCCCAAAATTCGTCATCGCACTACCAAAGAAGATCGGCGTCATCTCTCCAACATGAACGGCTTCTAAATCAAGTTCTGAGCCTAACTCTTCGATCATCTCCAATTCATCTTTGAACTGGTAGTACAAGTCTTGCTCCAATAAATCCTCGATATTTGGATCGCCTAAATCGATCACGGTGTTAACCGCTTCTCGCCTTCCGTGTTCGCTGCGCTCGAATAAGTGGATTTTGCGGGTCACCCGATCGAACACCCCTTTAAAGCGATCGCCCATGCCAATGGGATAGTTCACAGCATAGGTCTGCATTCCCAGCTCTTTCTCAATCTCGTCCATCAACTCTAGCGGACTGCGGCCCGGACGATCGAGCTTGTTGACAAACGTGAAGATAGGCAGCGATCGCATCCGACACACTTCAAACAACTTTCGAGTCTGTGGCTCTAATCCTTTCGCTGCATCGATCAGCATCACCGCATTGTCGGCGGCCGCCAGGGTTCGATAGGTATCTTCACTAAAATCTTGGTGACCTGGCGTGTCGAGCAAGTTAATTTGGCAGGCACGGTAGACGAATTGCAGCACCGTTGATGTGATGGAAATACCGCGCTGTTGCTCCATTGCCATCCAGTCTGAGGTTGCGTGCCGCTGAGCGCGTCTAGCTTTCACCGACCCTGCTTCATGGATTGCACCTCCATACAGCAACAGTTTTTCGGTCAGCGTTGTTTTTCCGGCGTCAGGGTGAGAGATAATCGCAAAGTTGCGTCGCTGCTCTACCGCCGTCTGCAATTCAGCCTGAAGTTCACTAGACATGCTGGGATCTGATGGATTGCGGGGAAAGAAAGACTTGACAATACTTTAAGAATAGCGAGAAACACCGCGTTAGGAGAAGAAAATAGAAGTAGAGATGTCCGTCCTCTGTAGTCTAAGATTTGTGATCTAGACGCAACTGCTCCTTCACCTTTATTCGGTTGCTCCTATAGAACCTGACGATGGAATAGCTATGCAAAACTCTGATCAACATCGCCTCCTCTCAGCCCTTTGCCACGGCTCAATTTTCTTCAGTTCGTTACTGGTCTCGATTGGCATCCCGATCGCTATTTTATTCATTAATAACGATCCAGTAATCAAAGAAAATGCCAAAGAAGCAATTAATTTTCACATTAATCTCTATTTGTATGGAATTTTAGCAGGGCTATTAGCCGCGAGTATCATTGGCATTCCTATTGCGATCGTATTAGGCATTGCGCTCCTGGTTGCCAGCTTCATCATGCCAATCATCGCCATTATCTACAGCTTAGATAACCGCAGTCGAGCATACCGCTACCCTTTTATTTGGCGTCTTCTCTGACACAGGAGATACAAAATTCTAATCCTTTACTGAATCTTCATCTTTTAATCCGGAGATTACTCTATAGAATTGAATTCAGGGTATAGGAATCTACTGATTCTTAGGTCGGTACAGTCGTTAGCTCTATGCATCTACCCTCTTGACTTGTCGAAATAATTGACCAGTTGAAATATTAGTTTATTGAACTCAAATACCTTGCTTTAGGGGCAAACCTTCGCAAGCATCCTTAAAGTTTTAGTCGGGGCGCAAAGCGCGTCACAGTTTGCGGTGAACAGCTATAAACGTCGTAGGGTTTCCAGATCTGTTTTTTCCAGCTTCGAGTTTCGTTCAAACGCATTTAAACAACTCAATCAATACAACGCCATTACTAACGCCATTACCTTAGAGGAGGACTATGCAAGGCGATAGCCCACTGACCACGAATGTCCTCCCACTTTCATTGCCATCAGACTTTGAGCCGTTAGATCCACTTCTATCAACAACGCAGCGCTCTGCATTAGTTAGCAGTAGTCGCACCGATTTGATAGGACAAGATCTAGCAACAGGCAAAGTTCAGAGTTGGCGTCTTGACGGCAGTACACCAAAAAGCCAAGCGCTGCTCACCCTATCCGATTCAAACTATCAGCTTGCTGGAACTGGAGATTTCAACGGTAATCAGCAAGATGATTTACTCTGGTGGAACGCTCGGACTGGAGAGGTCAAGATTTGGACGATCGATGGCACAACGGCTCAACAACTACCCTTAGCAACCGTTGCAGATACTAATTGGCGAATTACCAACACTGGCGATTTTAACCAAGACGGAAAGCTAGATTTGCTGTGGCACAATTTCAAAACCGGGGAAACTGCGTTCTGGTTGCTCAATGGAACGAGCTTCAGCACAAGTGTGTATTTGCCTACCACCAGCGATTTGAACTGGGAAATCGAGACCGTCGGTGATTTTAACGGCACGGCTTCAGAGCATGGCGGACGCTCTCTTGATATTCAATGGCGTAACCGCAAGACAGGCGCAGTTGAGGTCTGGTTGCTTGACAAAACCAATTTCTCTCAATCCGTGTCGCTCGGAACTGTTGATCTGGCTTGGGATATCAAAGGCATTGGCAATTTTGATAGCAATTCTTTGGAGCTTGACAGAGCTAGTCGCAATTCCGATTTGCTGTGGCGAAATGATCAGACTGGAGAGAACGCCCTGTGGTTTTTGAACGGCACTCAGTTGGAGCGCTCTGTTTACTTGCCTTCCCAGGGTCTGGACTGGAAAATTACCAGCATCGCCGATTTTAATCGCGATGGTAGCCTTGACTTGCTGTGGCACAATACCAAAACTGGAGAAAATTCCGGGTGGTCTCTGAATCAGGGGAGCTTTGCCCGTAAAGAGACATTTCAGACGACCGAGCTAAATTGGCAGCCCTTAGGCACCCTGTTACGAAGCGATTCTGCCACCGAGGCAATTATCACTAGCTCTGGCGGCAACAACATTCCTAGCACCAGTCCGGTGACGGAGCTAACCAATGGTCAGACAACAGCGGCTCTTACCCAAGGTGACAGCATATCAACCGCGATCGCAATGAACTCAGCCATCTTTACCGTGAGCGATCAGGTCAATGGCAGCAATCTGAGCGATTTTTATCGCTTTAGTCTAGGTGAGTCAGGCGTTTTCACCGCGAACTTAGCGGATCTTAGCGGAGATGCAGACATTAAATTGATTCAAGACGCCAATAATAACGGTGCGATCGATGGCAATGAGGTCTTGGCGTATCAATGGGAGCGCGGCACCGCAAACGAATCGCTCCGACGATTCCTTAGTGCAGGCACGTACTACATTCAAGTGCTGAGTTACCGCGATCAAGCCTCTGCCTATAGCGTCTCTACAAACTTCGCAGCAATGGCTCAAGACGATCAGAAATTTAGCCTGAACTTAAACTTTGGTAGCGGATTAGAAGGATTGCAGGAGACGGCTCGAGCGGCGATCGTAGAGGCAGCGAAATTCTGGGAGAACATTATCACCAACCGCAGCGCCATCACTGAGTTTAAAGATCTAACGGTCACGATTTCAGGACAGAGTTTAGTCGGTCAGGCGGGGTTAGCTGATACTAGTACGTTAGCGCTTTCAGGACCCACCTTTGGGATTAGCGCCACCAATGATCTCGTCATTCGTCGTGGGGCAAGCACCATCAACGCCCGCCGATTTGCCGACTTCAACTCGAATCCGCTCTACCTGCGGAACGTCATGATTCATGAGCTTGCCCACGTTTTAGGCTTTGGGACAGCTTGGGAACCTGTTGAATTTGTAGATTACGATGGAACGCGATTTAGCATGGGCAAAAACTGGATCGATCGCAATTCTGCAACTTATGCCGCAGGTAGTTATGCTGGCTATGCTTACGGAGATTTACTCGGAGGAACGAGCGCTGTTGCAGTTCCAGTAGAACCGCAGGTCTTCGCTCACTGGGATGAAACGCGATATGACACAGAACTCATGACGCCCTATGCAGAAGGTTCGGGAGCGGCTACTCCACTCAGCACGTTAACTCTAGCCGCTCTGCGGGATTTAGGCTGGAGCGTTAACTCTGGTGCAACAGACACTTACGCCTTACCTCGAACTGTGGCGCAACAGGTAACAACTGAGTCAACAACTGGCCCGACATCCACGGCTCGTCAAACTACGGCGCTTCAATGCGGATGTGCAAAATGTGTCGCCGCCCTTCGAGACGAACCCCTTGCGCCAACCCAGTTAGAAGACGCTATTGCTGCTTCGCGTGCTTCCGGGAACAAAAACGCTGCCAGTCAAACGGCTCTTTTGCTCGCGTAAAACTGCTCTCAGCTACCTAGAGACAAGAACAGAGACAACTGCGTAAAAATAAAATTGCTCACACCTTAATTTGGTTGTGGACATGGATTTGGTTGTGGGCATCGGGACAGTTAAACTCTAGCTAAAGGAGATAGTGACTTCTGATTCAAGGTGTGAGTGCTTCTATAAATCTAGGTTTGAGAAGCTGAACTTTTGGCTATTGAGTGGCTATTAGACATTTAATCTATCCCTCATGGAGATAAATTATGTCTCAGAGGATGTTTAGGAAGTAGCACTAGACACCCGTAATGCAAGAAACTTCTTGGGGTTTAGGCTGAAGAATAACAAAAGCTCAACAGCCCCCCAAGAAGCCATGACTCTAGCGTATCCGACCGAACTCACGCTGGAACAGTACGAAGTGTTCCAATCGCTGCTGCTTCCTGCTGCTCAAAGTGGCAGACCTCGAACGGTGGATTTGAGGTTGGTGGTGCAAGCGATGCTGTATGTGCTGGTGAGTGGCTGTGCTTGGCGCTTGTTACCGCACGAATATCCGCCTTACTCCACGGTCTACTACTACTTTCGCAAATGGCGTAATGATGGCAGTTGGAAGCGAATTCATGACCAGTTAGTGCAGTGGGTCAGAGTGGGCGAAGACCGTCTTCCCAGTCCCAGTGCTGCGAGTCTCGATTCGCAAACCGTGGCAACTGCCGTCATGGTGCATCAGGAGGTAGGCTATGATGCGGGCAAAAAGACCAAAGGACGCAAACGCTTTACGCTGGTCGATACACTCGGATTGTTGATTGCGGTCCAAGTCGTGGCAGCGGACACTCCGGAGCGCCAAGGCGCAAAGCAATTGTTAGCTCAGGTGCACCAAGAGCGTCACCGCTGGCCTCGATAGTGCGAATCTGGGTCGATGGTGGGTTCTCCGGTGAAGCCTTTCTGCAATGGGTCATGGATACCTTCCATCTGATTCTGCAAGTCGTGTTGCGTCCTCACTCCACACAAGGGTTTGTCCTGCTCCCCAAACGTTGGACCGTCGACCGAACTTATGGCTGGTTACATTGGTGTCGTCGCCTTAATCTCGATTACGAGCGCTTACCCGCTTCCTCAGAAGCTTTCATCTACGTTGCGATGATTCGTCTCATGCTGCGTCGGCTGACCTAATTCTTCTCAAGTTCTCCGTATTCTCAAACATCCTCTAATGCTGTTGTAGGTATTGAAATCCTCAAAGGTAGATACAGAATCAGACTGCCTAGAAAAGTAGCTGAAGGTAGCAGTAGAAATTTATTCCCAAGGTTAACTGTTAGCCTCAAAAACTTTAGAAAAGCAAAAATTTTCTCTCTGTCCATAGAAGAGGACATTTTTAATCGCGTCTTTGATTGTTCCTTAGCTAAATACAAGCATGATTCTCCCTCTAGAATTTTAGTTGAGCCTCAAGTTAGGTTTGATTTGCTTCAGCTATGGGATTTATTTTGCATTCATCAGAAACCCTTCTTAGCTAGGTTGTGTTGATAATTGTGTGAAGTTGGGCTGAGAGCCTAGCCGAAAACCTGAATTGCCCGCACCACAATGCAAGCACACGATAAATGGAGCATTGCTAAGTAGTGTTCTGGCTTCTTCTCCCAGCGGATCAACACGCGTCGAAATCGATTCATCCACG
>JAHHHO010000123.1 GCA_019359315.1 Myxacorys californica WJT36-NPBG1 | reverse complement strand
CTTCATCAACTTGCCATCGGCAAAGCCTCGGTCTGCCAGCAACACCACGCTCACCTCTTTCGGCATCACCCGTGCTGCCTGCCGCAATACCCGTTGGATTGTCCATAGCCGGACGGTGCTACTCGACGACAGCACAAGTTCGGAAGCGCTAGTCCATACAAGTTGAAGAGAGGTAGATAGTATCCTGTAGCTGAGCCAGTTTATCCGATCGCAGTTTTCCAGAGATCGCACTCACCGTCTGAATTAAGCTGTCTTCTCGAACAACAAACACTGAGCGTAAATTTTGCACACCCGTTAATGGAAACAGAGGCGTGTATTGATATCGAGAACTCGCGATCGCAGCTAAACCTGAAGGGCCAAATACCAGTGCCCACGCCCGATTTTGAATCCGCTTTAGCACTACGAGCAGACAGTAGCAACAAAACCAGAAACCAACGACGAGAAATTTTCACATAGACTCTGTTGGATATATTTCAGCCTTGTCAAGTACAAAATAGTGTCAAATACAGGCTTCAGAGAGTTGCTTTAGCATTGGAAGCTTTCGGTTACTACTCCATCTAGATAACTAACCTGCACTTGAAATTGAGTTCCAACGGGACACTTAAAGCGTTGCAGTTGAATTGAATTATCTTGACTACGAGTTTGCACCGATTGAATGGTGTCGCCTCGACTGGACAGGAGAGATAAGTTGAGATACTGAGGCAAGCAGAGTGTACCTTCAGGCGGAGAGAGTTGAATCCGAATGCCAACTCTCCCATCGGGTTCAGCGGTTAGGGCAATGATGAGGAGAACCGTTTGTTCAGCTAACAACAACACTTTCACGCGCTGAATTGTGAGTTCAGATGAAGCCGCTTGTCGAAAATTAAGCGTCGGTGATTCAGAATTCAACACTGTTTCTAGAGATCGCCACGTTTCAGTAAACGTATTTTGAAACCATTGAGTTAAATTCGTAACAACACTGGTTTGATTGGTAGGATGATTTTGGAGCTGAACCAATCGTTGACGCCACAGTTCCGAGTCTAGTAATGCGCCCCATAATGTAAAAGGTAGCTCTAAGCGGATTTGATCAATAGCGATTTGAGAGAGGCGCTGCAATAAGCTTTCTGCCTGAACTTGAGGTACTTCTGCCAACACAGAAACAGCAGCTTGAGCCGGTTCATTAGCACAGAGTTGCTGCACTACGCGAAGCACCTGAATATCTTGAATTAATTGGTAATTATCCACTGAGTACATGCGATCGTCGGCATCATACTGTCCCTTTGCCTTGAGTTGCTGATGCGTGGTATATCCCCAAACCCGCACCGACTGCTCATCTGGGTTGACTTGAACGGCTAAATAGTAATCTCCGACCAAGCTAGGGACATCAATCCATTCTTGCGGCACTCTCAGTTCACTGGTATCAATACTTTTATCAGGAATGAGGATCAAGCGTTTTTGGTTGAGTGAAAGCGCAATGCCATTTAGGATGCCGCCTGCGTTGAACTGAACAGTTGGGATAACGTCATAGTCGTCTTGTAGCCAGGGTAGCACCGTGTCGAGGCAGACTTGATTGATATAAGCACCCCACTTCGCTCGTGGCGTTGAGTAACTTTGGCTTTGTTGCCAAGCGGATTGGTGAATGGCATCCGAAATAGGTAATTCTGGTTGGGCAGGGGTATTCATGTTTACATCCTTTCTTGCAGCCATTCTTCTAAAACCAGGCTGATATTTTTCACCACGTCGGAGGTTAATGAAATATGCAACGTCTCCTGGCTCCATTGAGCCAGCGCTAGAAGGAGAGTTTCGCGCGTTTTTGAGAGTTTGCGAGAAACCGTATATTGCTGAACATTTAGCTGTTTAGCAATTTGTTGCTGAGTAAGTTTTTGGCTGTAGTAAAGGGTTAACAGGTCTTGAGCGGTCGGATCCAATTGAGCGATCGCGCCCTTTAAAGCCGCGCTAACATCGCCATGTTGCGTTTGCCGCGCCTCGGTGTCCTCTTGAAGAATTAAATCATCTAGCAGAGACTCGCAATCAGCGCCAAGCGCAACTCCAAGGGAAGCGTGCTCCGGTAAGTCATCCTGCCATTCTTTCGACTCGTAGCCTGGCTTAGGTGCGTTCAGCGATGCAACAGGAGGATATAAATAAGCGCGGGCATGACGGGTGCAGATGGATAACCAACTGGCAATCGTCTCGGCACTCTGCTCGGCTCCAGGTGTTTTAAGCTGACGACGTTGATTATTATATAGAGCCGCGATCGCAGCCCAAGTTTCTTGATCTGGGGCAGGCAATTTTCGCAAATTTGGAGACTTGGTCGGCAGATAAGCGGTTTCAAAACACGTCCAGGCGAGTACATACTGAGCAATGGTATCGGAATTCAAACCCGCTTGAGCTAATGCTTCTGTTAATCGTTTGCGGCTGAGCTTTAGCAGCAGTCCCCAATCACTACACAAATTGACTTCTCGACTCTGCCGCAAAAAGTCGCGAATAATATTTTTAAATGCGTTACCCGCATAAGTTTTAAGACTTCCTGGATAATTGGGATCTCTTGCCTTTAAAATTTTGGGAACTTCTGCGATCGCGACTTGAAAACAGTCTGAAGCCTGATACCGCGATTCTGCGAGCCATTGATTTCCTCTGTATGCACTCCAATAACAGGTCTCTTGTAAATAGGCTGACAGATGACCCAGTGCAATTTTTCTAAAGGTTCGTTCTTCGCACCAGCGTCGATGCCAATAGGTTGACCAGAATTGTTCTGAAGGTTTAGCGTCTGCAACCTCAGTTAAATGCGCCTTCATACTGCGCCGTAACTTTGCGTCGATTGCCCAACGACTAATATGGTCGGCTTCAAACTGTAGAAAAGTTGAAAAGAGATCTGTGATGCTTTGACGGGGTTGCATACTTTCATTGCCCCTACAATTAATTCTCAGGACTTACTATAACTAAACTTTAAGGTTCAATTCGAGACTAGGTTGCTATTTAGTCGAAATTTTTCTTGGTAGTTTTACTTGTAACCGAACAAACCAAACGGACAGCTCTTCAATTAATCATAATGTTTTGATTTATCAACTAATTAATACTATTAATCTATTAATATAGTTGCTAGAGCTGTTCTCCTATATTAGAGATATTCTTACTATGTAATATTTCTTTGAACTACCCATACGGGTGAACCTAAACCAGCATTTGTTTTCTAAATTTGTAAAGTATCCTGACAGAATTGGGTATCAGCGCTGTTGCGGGAACATTAGTAGGCTAAGTTATTTCTTAACGACTGATACGACAGAAAAGGCAGGTTACATCGAAAGTTGCGTTGCTAACGTTTGATTCTCACTGGAGCAATAATTCGGATCGTTCCTCTACATGCTGAATCACGCTTCGCCAGCTTAGACGCCGGAATCATTCGCGCATTCAAAACTTTTTAACAACTATGAGCAAGCCTTCATTCCTTTTACTGATGGTTCTGACCCTGTGCTTTTCGATTGGATGCACATCCTTTTTTGAACGCTCCTCTATAGCCTATAGCAGTTCAAATAACAGGGCAGATGGAGATATTTTGCACGTTGCTCAAGCACAACCTCAACCTGCTCAACCTGCGCTTCAAAAACCTGATCTCGTTCAGTGGGCCATCGATCGCGGCGACGTAGAAGACGCAATTTATCAGATCGAACTGAGATGGAAAAAGCAGTACGAAGAATATTTTCAGGGGAAGTTTACCACTCACGCGCTCCCCGCCCCGGATATGGCTCGTGCCCTAGATCAAATCGGTCGAGAAACAGGTCGTAAACCAGCATTAGTCTATGCCATTCCAAGCCCGACCCATCTCGACGTGATGCTGGTTGCCCCGACTGGAAAGGCGATCCATCGCCGCATTAAAGCTGCCAATAAAGCAGCGCTGACTGAAACGGTTGATGCGTTTCGGATGGGTGTGGTGAATTCACGTTCAGATCCAGAAGATTATTTGCAGCCTGGACAACAACTCTATCAATGGATCGTTCAGCCGATCGAGTCTGATCTGAAGGCAAACGGCATTAATACGCTGATTTTTTGTTTGGGCGGCGGACTTCGCAGTGCGCCGCTTGCAGCGCTTCACGACGGTAAGCAATTTTTAGTAGAACAGTACAATCTAGGGATCATTCCCGCCTTTAATTTACTCGATCGCCAAGCCCGGAATTCGCCGGAAACTCAGATTTTGGCAATGGGCGCTTCAACGTTTCGGCAGCAAACTCCTTTGCCTGGGGTTCCGCTCGAAATTAGCTCAATTACGAAAACTCCTTGGCAAGGAACCTCATTGCTGAACCAAGACTTTACGCTGGCAAATCTCAAGTCTCAACGAGCAAAATATCCCTACGGCATTGTGCATCTCGCGACTCATGCCGAGTTTGCGGCTGGAGCCGTTCAGAAATCGTATATTCAGTTTTGGGATCGGCAGTTGCGGCTCGATCAGCTGAAAGAATTAGGGCTGCAACAACCCCCCGTACAGCTTTTGGTATTGAGTGCCTGTCGAACGGCGCTCGGGGATGCCAAAGCTGAAATTGGCTTTGCAGGGCTGGCCGTGCAGGCAGGCAGTAAAGCGGCGATGGCGAGTTTGTGGTCGGTCGATGATGGCAGTACGGTGCTGCTAATGCAAGAGTTTTATCGTCAACTCAAAACGGCTCCTATTAAAGCGGATGCCCTGCGGGAAACGCAACTGACCATGATTCGTCATCCAGAGACCTTGATGAATTCCCTCCGTGGTCGCCAGAATTTACCTCCAGAACTTTCAAGAGTCGCCAAGTCGAATTTGTCTCATCCCCATCACTGGGCAGGATTCACCATGATTGGCAATCCGTGGTAAGCCGCAATCAGGAAAATGGATGGCTGCATAAAATCGCGGTCTCAATCGTTGTAACAATAGAATTGGGACTGCGATCGGACTCGAACGACATGGATGACAGATGGAACATTTAGTTGTCTTAAATTTAGGACAAGGCAACTGGCGAGACGGGTTTCCTACGGTAATTGCTCAACTGTGGGAATCGGGTCGTCAAACGCCGATGCAATTTACAGGTAGCTTGCCTGCAATTCACGGCTTAGCAGAGTGCTATCGACGCTGGCGATCGCTATATTTGGCGCTCTATGCTCATTTAGAATGGCGGCGCTCTAGCGCCCCGCCTGAGTTTGAATTTGAGTTAGACAAAACCGATGTGACTCACATTTCAGCCGCTGAATTTGCTACCCTCTCTCAAGACCTACAAATTCAACTGAATGCGTGGCTCAGCGCAAATTCGTTTCGATCGATCGATCGGCAACTGCGAACGTTGCTATCTCCTGCCGATGCAATTCGCATCGCGATTGTGGCTAACGATCCGCAAGTGTTGCAATTACCCTGGTGTTTGTGGGATTTTTTGACCGATTACCCTAATGCTGAAATTGCGCTGAGTTTGCCAACGTTCACGCGATCGCTACAAACTCCAATTCCAAACCGACGCAAGACGGTTCGGATTCTCAGTATTCTAGGAAACTCCCAAGGAATTGATGTAGACCACGATCGCGCTCTGCTACAAACTTTGCCCAACAGCGAAATTCACGTTCTCGTTGAACCTGATGCGCAAACGTTACACGAGCATCTCTGGCAGTCACACTGGGATGTTCTATTTTTCGCTGGACACAGCTCTAGCGATCAGAAGGGTCAAATTCAAATCAATCAAACCGAAACCCTTACCATTGAGCAATTAAAATACGGATTACGTCATGCGATCGCACAAGGACTGAAACTAGCAATTTTTAACTCGTGTGACGGCTTAGGACTGGCGCAAGATTTAGCAGATTTGCAGCTTCCGCAAGTGATTGTGATGCGCGAACCCGTGCCCGATCGCGTTGCTCAAGAATTTCTCAAACAGTTTCTCACCGCGTTTACCCGTGGAAAAACCTTGTATGGATCGGTGCGAGAAGCGCGGGAAAAATTGCAAGCACTAGAGTCAAATTTTCCCTGTGCCACGTGGTTGCCGATTATTTGTCAAAATCCGGCTGAGGTTCCTCCGCTTTGGCAAGACTGGTGCGGTCAAAAACGTCGTCTCTTTCCCCAAATGGCGCGATCGCACCTCCGTACGATCGCGCTTACGACTGTGCTCGTCACTGGATTAGTCACAGGCGTTCGCTGGCTAGGTTGGCTGCAACCCCTAGAGTTGCAAGCTTTTGATTTGCTGATGCGGCATCGCCCAACCGAGTCACCCGACCCTCGACTGTTGATTGTGCGGATTGATGAAGAAGATATTGAGAAAGAAACTCAAAGCGCAGGCTCTCTGTCAGATGCAACGCTAGAGCGATTGCTAGGAATATTGGAGCGTCATCAACCCAGCGTGATTGGATTAGATTTGTATCGCGATTTTTCGAGTCGAAATCCGGCGCTCAAACAACGACTAACCCAACTGACGAACAATAGTCAACTCGTTGCCATCTGTAAGCGTCCCGATACGGCATCTAATGACCCAACTGGAATTGCCCCACCTCCGGGCATGGACAAAGCGGATGTTGGATTTAGTGACTTTGTACAAGACGCAGATAGTGTGGTGCGGCGGCACTTGCTGTTTGTGAGTCCCAAAGCGATCGCGGCTTGCACGACTCCCTATGCCCTTAGTGCCCAGCTTGCCTTTCGCTATTTGGCTGCGCAACAACCTAGTATCCAGCCTACCTTCACAGCAGATGAAGACCTGAAACTTGGAAACACTGTTTTTCCAGATCTCACCAATCAAACGGGAGGCTATCAGCGGTTTGATGGGCGCGGAAATCAAGTGTTACTGAACTATCGATCGCTCGAACCCCAAGACATTGCTCAGCAAGTTACCGTTCGACAAATCTTAAATGGACAAATGAATGCTGAAGCGATCAAAGATCGGATTGTGTTAATCGGGGTAACGGCTTCCAGTAGCGGAGATTTCTTTGCAACGCCTTACGGTGAAAGCTTTCCTAAAAAGGCTCCTGGTGTTGTGATTCATGCCCACATGGTGAGTCAAATTCTCAGTTCAGTGTTAGACAACCGCCCCTTATTGTGGGTTTGGTCTAGTTGGGGTGAACTCTTCTGGATTAGCAGTTGGTCTGTCGTGGGAGGGCTGGTGGCATGGCGCTTTCGCCAGTTGAAGGGATTTGGAATTGCTCTGGCAGGATGTGCGATCGTGCTGTCCGGATGCTGTTGGGTTGTATTGGCACAAGGCGGATGGATTCCATTCGTTCCAGCGCTGATTGGGGTCATCGTCACAAGTGGTACGGCTGCATATTACTTCACCGTCAATCGTAAAATTCATTAACTGATTGCATTCAGCGATCGAAGATTTTAATGACTTCACTCGCCTAGTTTCAGAACTCGCCTAGTTTCAGATAAGGTATCAACTATGTTGTTCTCTAAACAATCAGGGCTGTTAGCTGTTGCATTCATCGCATTGTTGATTCACAATGTCGGATTCCTTCAAATTACTGAAGCACAAGCTCAACAGCGATTAGCGCAAAGCGCAACTCCAAAGAAACCGCGACGAATTCGCTTTGATCCCCCTTCGCCTCCCGATCCAGGTGAACCAAGCGATCGCGGCCAAGGCGGAGGACGCCGAGGAGATTGTGAAAACTACGAATCGTTTACTGCATTAGTGCCGACGCCGCAGAAGACCCGACCTGACCAGCAATGGGGCTTAACAACCAGCGATCGTCCGACGGTGTGGTTTAATGCACCCAAGGGCATTGATGCGGGTCTTCCAGTGCAATGGCAATTGCGAAATGCTCAAAACAAAGCCGTGTACAAAAAGGCACTCCGGCTTCCAGCAACAAAGCCTGGAGTTGTGAGTTTCTCGCTGCCTGAGACTGCACCTGCTTTACCCGCTGGAACCTATCGCTGGGAACTCGCGATTTTTTGTGATCCGTCGCTCGATGTACCTGTCTATCGTGAAGGAAAGATTCAACGAATTAACCCACCTCAAGCCTTGCAACAAGAACTCGCGATCGCAAAAACGCCTGTAGACCGAGCAGTGAGCTATGCAAAACATGGCGTTTGGTATGACGCGATCGCGGCGCTGGGAACTCAAATTCGTTCTGCACAGCCCAACGCAGAGGCAATGCAGGCATGGAATGAATTACTGGAACAACAGAATCTCAGCACTCCGACTACAACAACACCAACGTCTTGTTGCACCATTCAATCGGTAACGCCACAACTTCGATCGTTATTCCATCTGCTGCCACCTCGCTTATAGCAACTCGGGCAACTGGGCTAGTCAATTTGCGATCGTTTTGTGATTACTGTCTTAGCACTGCAAATAATTGGTTCACTCGCTCCAGGTCTTTATCGCCTGGGGCTTTTTCTACGCCACTCGACAGGTCAATTCCATCAGGATTGACTAACCCGAGAGCATCGAGAACATTGTCTGGATTGAGTCCACCTGCTAAGAACCAGGCACAATTTGGGTGAAATTCCTTTAGGGTTGACCAATCGATTGTTTCACCCGTTCCGCCTGCTTGCTCTGGATGATAAGCATCTAGCAGCAACGTATCGATATGAGTTTCGTAAATGCTAGATTGAACCAAATCTGCAACCGTTTTGATTCTTAAAGCTTTAATAATTTCAACATCAGAGAATCTGCTGCGTAATGCGTCACAGAATTCAATCGATTCATTACCGTGAAGTTGAACACAATTGAGATTGGAGATCTCAACAATTCGACAAATTTCATCAATCGTTGCGTTTAAGAAGACACCCACACGATCGCATCTTGAGCCGTCAGACGGTAACTGCTCGACGATCGCCCGAATTTGCTCTGCTGGAATGTATCGTGGTGTACCAGGAACACAAATAAACCCAAGCGCTGTTGCGCCCAACTGTGCGATCGCGCGTCCTTGTTCAACTTTTGTAATGCCACAAATTTTGACTCTTAATTCCATTGCTGTTTTGTAAAAGCTACGGTTACCGCTGTGCCCATTGCTTATTTATCCTACTTCAAGACATCGTGGCGTTAAATACAGCATTAGCCTTGTGTGTGGGTGAAGCTGTACCAGAAACAGGTGAGTATGCTGACACCTTTGCTAAGGCGATCAGGCTTGCCAGAGATGTTTTACAAGGTGGGGCTGCTTGGAGAAAATTAGAGCAGCTTGCTCAATTTTTACAATGAGTGCAAAATTGCGATCGCGTTTTCTAAAATGTGTTGCCAACGTCGAGCGAAGTAGAATCAATTGCACTAGCTGCTCATGAACGCGATCGCACTCCCATTCCTACGAAGGGACATTGATGGGCGTTTGAAAGTAGGCAGGCTCATTTCCGGGTTTCCACTTGATGTTGCAACCAATACTAGGCTTTTGATCCTGGCTCACAGGCTGCTCCGATAGAACCGCATCGATCGCTAAGCGCAAGTCTTTTCCCGTCACCGGAATGCCGTTGTTTGGACGACTATCATCAAGCTGTCCTCGATACACCAATCGGAGATCGGCATCAAACAGAAAAATATCGGGTGTACAAGCCGCCAAATAGTCCTTCGCCGTTTGCTGAGTTTCATCAAACAGGATTGGAAACGTTAGCGCTAGTTCTTCTGCAAACGCCTTCAGTGAGTCAGGAGCATCATCAGGATGCGTGATCGGATTATTTGGACTGATCGCAACAATTCCAAGATTTTGCTCACGGTAATCTTGACCCAGCTTAGCAAGTTCCTGCTTGATGTGCTGCACAAACGGACAATGGCGACTGATAAACAGCACCAACAAGGCTTTTTTACCTGCAAAATCCGTTAATGTAACAGTCTGACCGGAAACTACATCAGGAAGCTGAAAATCGATTGCTGGCGTGCCTAATGTCAACATTGTTGAAGGAGTGAGCACCATAAAATGAACTTCCTACGCTACATCTACTTAGAATAGAAAATTAGCGATCGTAGTTCAATGCTTTCTCGCACCAGAGCAACCGACGGACTGCCGTATCGTAGTTTTACGCCCTGTCAGGAGGCTTATTATGATTGATCTTTACTACTGGGCAACCCCCAACGGACACAAAATCACGCTGTTTCTAGAAGAAGCTGAATTACCCTATACCCTCGTGCCAATCAACATTGGCAAGGGCGATCAGTTTAAACCAGAGTTTCTGAAGATTTCTCCCAACAATCGTATTCCAGCGATCGTCGATCGCGACCCCGCCGATGGCGGCAACCCCATTTCTGTATTCGAGTCTGGTGCCATTCTATTGTATCTAGCAGAGAAAACTGGAACGTTCATTCCAACCGACATTCGCAGTCGAGCAGATGTGTTGCAATGGTTATTTTGGCAGATGGGCGGACTAGGACCGATGGCAGGACAAAATCATCACTTTACTCAGTACGCGCCTGAAAAAATTTCCTATGCCATCGATCGCTATGTAAATGAAACAGGGCGGTTGTATGCGGTGCTAGACAAGCAATTGAGTAACCGTGAATTTATTGCAGGAGAGTATTCGATCGCGGATCTTGCCGTCTATCCGTGGATTGTGCCTTATGAAAAGCAAGGCCAAAATCTAGCGGATTTTCCCAACGTACAACGCTGGTTTGAAGCGATTAAAGCGCGTCCGACAACGATTCGAGCCTATGAGAAAGCAGAAGCCTTCAAAGATCAGGCAATCGATCCTGAGCAGGCGCGGGATTTGTTGTTTAATCAGTCCTCCAACACAGTGAAGCGTTAACTTTGACGCAGTTTTTTTGTTGGAACCATGCTTTCTTCAGAGTTGCGCCTTGCGCTAACGCTTCTGTTGTAACTGCTGTTTTATCCCTCTTTCATCACTTTGGTAGGAGCAAAAGCTGAAAGCTTTGCTGCACCTGCGTTTTGCTCTTTTGTCATCTTCGAGCCGTCAAAATAGGAAACTCGCACTGGAGCTAGGTTTCAGAGTTCACTTCAGCGAGAGTGATGAAAGAGGGCCCTCTTTCATCACTCTAGGCGGATGAAAAAGTAGAACTCACGCTTAGAGCACTCCGATGCTGCCAGCCAGAAAACCGATTGAACAACTGAATCAAGTACGAAAAACCTCGCTCCAGTGATGGTAC
>JAHHHO010000122.1 GCA_019359315.1 Myxacorys californica WJT36-NPBG1 | reverse complement strand
ATTCATCAAATGCGCTGCACTCAACCGGATGATCCAGATCGCTAAACCGCACAGCTATGAGGTTGAAGCCTAATACCACGACTGCCTCAAGGCTAGTTTGTCCATTTCTTAATCATGCAACAAAGCCCAGTTCTTCGATAAACTTAGCCACATCCTCTCTCTCCTCAAACTGTCTAAAACTTCTAATCGAATGATTTAGAGCTTCTATGAGAGGACTATTCTTTTTTGCTGTATCCTGACTAGGCGATAGTCTCCTTGCCAACCAAAGTTGGTCTTCTTATGCCGAGAAACTCGAATACCTTATCCCCAACTGAAAAAGTTAAAGTCGCTTTAGACTGTTTACATCGTAAATTACTCGGTGACGCAAATGCAAGTAAGACGGTCGGGTAATGTCCTAGAGGTGTTGTTTGCGCTTAAATGGATAGTCCAAACGCAACTCGTTGCCTTCGGCTCACACGAAGCGTGCATGATGAACAGTCCAATCACCACATCATGCATCACAATCGACTTGGAAAAGCAAATCGTTTTGCGTGCCATAGCGCTTCGCTCCGCCAGAGGCGTGCGCTTAATCCGCGTTCGCAACGTTAAATGTTTCCGTTCAATCTTTTGAGTGTTCCGTTTCCCAATCGTGTGGAACACGGGAGCGATATGACGCTCATAAGCTCCCCCGCCATCGCTGTAGAACTGCATAATGCCAAACGGTTCCAACAAGGCTTTTAACTGCACAAATGCCTGATCTTTGCGATTGGCTAATACATACGCCAACACTTGACCCGTTCTATGATCAATCGCCCACCACAACGGGCGTTGTTGCTTTTTGGATTGCACAAAACTCCACATTTCGTCTATCTCTGCTTTGACTTCTGGATCATCTGCAAGGCAGAGCCGAACGATGGTTTGGGTCGGTTCTAGTTCAGCTAACACCGTTTCATTCACCGCTTTCAAGCGTGGACTTTTTTTTCAAGGTTTCCATCACGGTGGTCGTGCTAATGCCAAGCACTCGTGCGGTGTCTCGGATGCCACTCCCATTGATTGCCATCTCGCTGATCTGCTGCTTCACCTGCAAACCGTAGGCGGCATAGCTGTAATTTTGGATAAACGTGCTGCGCTCACAGTCAAAATTCCGGCAGCGATACCGCTGTTTGCCAGCGGCAGTCGTGCCGTGCTTAACTACGTCAATTCCGTCACAATCGGGACAATGAACTGGCTCTAAGACCATGATGCTGAAAGATTGAAAGTTCTCTCTTCCATTTCAGCAGATTCTCCAACCGACAACAACATGTCTAGGACATTACCGACCAAGGCTTATTGCTGTTCTTTTTGCCGCCTTACAGCGTTTTCGGTTTAATTCCGCCTAGCTACTTATCAGAGTATAAGAATGCTCACAACGAGAGGCCTCTCGTTGTGGGCATCAATCATGTTGATCGCCTGACTGAGTGATTAAACACAGCGAGCTCTATCAATCAATACGATCGCCTGATTAGGCACCTGTCGCTTAACTCGCTTTATAACCGGATTAACACATTACTTGTCCTTTGCAGAAACAGACGAAACCGTCGCTAGATTAAATTGGAGGGATGATGGACAAAATGGACAACCCAGAAAATCTGTTGAAACTGTTCCAGCAATGATCAGAAAATGGCTTATCGTTACACATTCTCTAAAACTTACTAAAAACATTGACAATGTCACTTGCAACAGAAGACTTTACCATTGGTGTTGAAGAGGAATATCAAATTATCGATCCCACGACTCGCGAACTGCGATCACGTCAGCAGCAAATTCTGCCGATCGCTAAAAAAGCGCTTGGTGAAGAAGTACAACCGGAAGCTCAGCTTTCGCAGATAGAGATCGGTACGCCTGTTTGTCGCTCGCTTTCTGAAGTACGCGCAGAACTTGTCCGCTTGCGCCGGGAACTTATTGCTGCCGCTGCCAAAGACGGCAATCAAATTGCCGCTGCTGGAGCGCACCCATTTTCCGAGTGGAAAGAACAGCAAGTCACGCCCAAAGAACGTTATCAAGGGCTGATGCGAGATTATCAACAACTGACCCGCGAACTCATGATCTTTGGCTGTCACGTACACGTTGGCATCAGCGATCCGGAGATGGCAATCCAGGTTATGAACCGTTCGCGAATATGGCTAGCACCGCTGCTGGCGCTTGCCGCGTCCTCGCCATTTTGGTTCGGTACGGATACGGGATATGCCAGCTATCGCACGGAAATTTGGGGCCGATGGCCCATATCCGGCCCACCGCTAATTTTCTCTTCACACGTCGAATACCAAACGCTTGTAGAAGCTTTGGTGTCAACTGGAGCTGTAGAAGAAGCGACAAAGATCTACTGGGATGCGCGTTTGTCAGAGCGTTACCCAACCGTAGAGTTTCGCGTTACAGATGTCTGCATGACGGTGGATGAAGCCGTAATGGTTGCAGGGCTGGTGCGCTCTTTGGCGCGGACTTGTTATGAACAAGCTCAAAGAGACAAACCATCCCCAGCCACGCGACACGAAGTTATACGCGCCGCCCACTGGCGTGCTGCCCGCTATGGATTAGATACAGAGCTAATCGACGTTGAGACAATGCGTGCCGTTCCAGCACGCGAACTCATTGAGAAGTTTCTAGGCTTCGTGCGCCCATCGCTAGAAGAGTATGGAGACTGGGACGAGGTTTCATCGCTCGTTCGGCAGACGATGCAGCAAGGCAATGGCGCAGCGCGACAGCGGGAAGTTTACAAACGTACCGGACGCTTGGAGGATGTCGTTGATTTCATCGTCGCCCAGACGCTGAAAGGTATTGATTAACTTCTTAGGGGTAGCAAAATGTTGGATGTTGCCATTGTTGGAGGTGGTGTTTCCGGGATTTATAGTGCTTGGCGGCTGATGCATTGTGATGTAACTACCTCTGAAACGCTGAAACATTAGGCGTCTTTCCATCCCGACGGTAAATTGAAGATTGGTGTGTTTGAGCGCAGCGATCGCATTGGCGGACGTTTATTTTTGATCTTAGCCTGTCAAAAAAGATCCTAAATGGGTTCTATAAACATCGATCGACCCTAATCACCAAAACGTGGAAAGAGCCAAAAGAATTCGGGGCATTGCTGAAAAGTAATGCCCCAAATTCGGAACTCGATAAATACCGAGAACGCCTGGTTCAGCATCTGAAGAAAACAGCTCAGTCTCTTGGCTTTGAACTTGTGCCCCACAGCCGCCTGCCGTCGAAAGTGTTTCTTGAGAGAAGGATATCGCGTTCCGGGATAGATTCATTTAGCATCAGCAACTTCTTGACATCTATTGGAGCATCGATGTCCTCTGAAGCCATAGTGTATAATCAGCATGCTTTGTATGTATTAAATACTACATTGGCGGTATTACGTGCATGGCAATTTGATCGACCCTTCTTTTTGTTCGACATGAGCCACTCACCTCTTTTTGATCGACTTGCTCACATCCTTCAAACGGTTCACTACTGTCAGCAACATCACCTTTCAACCCAAGATGGATTGGCGCATCTTGCCCATCTTTCGACCCAGCGTACAACACGGCGCAACCTACTCCTGCACATGGGAAGGCTCACTGCAACAGGCACAATCGCAGGCATCACTTCTGGTTATCTCCATCGTGCGATTGCCGCCCCTAATCCCAGTGCTCCTAAAGTTGCGATCATTGGGGCTGGATTAGCAGGGCTGACCTGTGCAGACGAACTCAGAAAACAAGGCATCATTGCCACACTTTACGAAGCAAGTACTCGCGTTGGTGGGCGGTGTTATTCGTTGAGTGGTACGTTCCCCAATCAAGTTGCTGAACGGGGTGGAGAATTTATCGACACGCTACACAAAACGATGCTGAGGTATGCCCAGGAATTTAATTTACCGCTTGAGGACGTGAATAAGCAGCCAGGAGAAACCTTCTACTTCTTCAACGGGCAGCGATATTCAGAAGCATCAGTCGTAGAAGAGTTTCGTGCTTTTGTCACTGCGATGCAGGAAGACTTGCGGTCGCTCTCTCAGCAACCTACCGCAGAAAACTTTACTGAACGAGATCGACAACTAGATCTCACATCGCTACAAACCTATCTCGACAATCGAGGTGCTGGAGACCTAATCAAGGCAGTGATCAAAGCGGCTTATATAGGCGAATACGGACGCGAGATTGATGCGCAAAGCTGTCTAGCATTTTTGTTATTTATTCACGCTGATCGACGCTCCAAGTTTCAACCGTTTGGAGTATTTAGCGATGAACGCTATCACGTTGTAGGTGGCAACCAAAAAATCGCGGAAGGATTGTACAATCGGTTGCAAAATCAAGTGCAATTGGGCAAACAGCTTGTTGCCGCTCGGAAAGATAGTGCAGGGAAGGTAGAACTTACATTCAGTGATCGCACAACTAATAAGTTTGATGCTGTGGTTTTTGCAATTCCATTCTCAACACTGCGTGACGTCGATCTACGCGGATTGCAATTGCCGTCTGAGAAGCAACGAGCAATTACAAATTTTGTCTACGGGAATAATGCCAAGCTCATGGTTGGGTTCACTAATCGTCCATGGGTGGAGCTTAGAAGCAATGGCTCTGCCTATGCAGATTTGTCGTATTTGCAAAACACTTGGGAAACGAATCCAATCAATGCAACCGCGCAACGGAGCATCTTAACCAACTACACGGGAGGCATCCTAGCAAGCAAATTAAACCCGAATCAGCTACAATCTGATGCCCAGCTCTTTATCAATGATCTTAATCGGGTTTTTCCAGGTGCTGCCTCTACTGTCCGTAGAACCAATAATCAGATTGTGGCTCATCTACAAGCATGGCAGCCGAATCCTTTTGCAAAAGGAAGTTATACCTGCAATGCTCCAGGGTATTTCACGACGATCGCAAACCTAGAAGGAAAACCTGTAGAGAACATCTTTTTTGCGGGCGAGCATACCAGTTCATTCTATGAGTGGCAAGGATTTATGGAAGGTGCAGCAGTGTCAGGAACTACAGCTGCTAAGCAGCTTTTGGCGCTTCTCAAAGGCAATCGTTGATCACTCTCAAGAAAAAGTGGGCTCATATGCAGTTTTGGTGAAAAGAGACAAGGAGAACCGCAAATTCAACGGTTGAGAAACCTGCCGATTTCAAATCATCAAAATTTGGGAAGAGCCCATTTAATTTGGCACTGTAAAGATCCAAACTAAACTGAGACACGACACCTGCCGTAGAGAACAAAGGAGACGAGATGCTGCAACGCGTTTGAGGAGAAACCGCCCTCCAGCAAACTAGCAGGCTATAGTCAAAGCAAGGCAACCTTCACCCATGCCCTGAGGAGCCTTGACGATGGAGCCTAGCAGTCAACCCACCGCAACTCTCCCTTCCTCCACCCTCGAGCATTTGCAAGGGGTGGTCGAACGGCTGACATATCATTCGGAAGACTCGGGCTACACGGTCGCACGGCTGAAGGTAGCGCGAGAACGGGACCTAGTGACGATCGTCGGCACGTTTGCCACGATTCAACCCGGACAAACTCTGCAGCTCACTGGGATGTGGCGAGACCATCCTCAGTACGGAGCTCAGTTTCAAGTGATGCAGTACCGAGAAACCAAACCGGCGACCCTCACGGGATTGGAGAAGTATTTAGGCAGCGGCTTGATTAAAGGCGTCGGACCGGTCACTGCCAAGCGCATCGTGGCGCATTTCGGACTGGACACTCTAGAAATCATCGAGACGCAGATCGAGCGCCTCAGCGAGGTGCCGGGCATTGCCCAAAAGCGCGTACGGCTGATTCAAGCGGCCTGGGAAGCACAAAAGGCCATCAAGCAAGTCATGCTCTTCCTACAATCGCACGACGTCTCCACCACCTATGCCGTCAAAATCTACAAGCAATATGGACAAGCGGCGATCGAGGTGGTCAGCCGCAACCCCTATCAGTTAGCGACCGATATCTATGGCATTGGCTTTGTCACGGCCGATACGATCGCTCGCAGTCTCGGAATTGCTCCAGATTCCGAGTTTCGCTACCGCAGTGGTCTGCTGCATGTGCTGGCACTCGCTGCTGAAGAGGGACACTGCTTTTTGCCGCAGCGCGAACTCGTCGAGCGAGCGGTGAAGCGGTTAGAACTTGCCGAGCATCGTCCTGACCCAGGGCAGCTGTTGGCGCTGACCCAGCAAATGGCAGCAGACCAGGAATTAATCCTGGAGCGGGGCGGAGATGGGTGGACCGGGGATTGCCTGTGCTATGCGCCGTCGTTTTTCCAATCCGAACAAAAGCTGGCCGAACGCCTGCATCAACTGGTGCAGCAACCGCTGTCGGTTGATCTGCCGCGTGTGCGGCGCTGGATTGAGCGATTTGTCGCTCAGACCGGACTGCACCTGTCCGAGCAGCAGCGGCAAGCCGTGGAATTGGCTGCTAGTCAGCGGATTTTAATCCTCACCGGCGGACCGGGAACCGGCAAGACGTTCACGACGCGCACGATCGTTGCGCTTTGGAAAGCGATGGGCAAAACAGTCGTGCTTGCCTCCCCCACCGGACGAGCAGCCCAGCGCTTAAGCGAGGTGACGCGACAGGAGGCCAAAACCATTCACCGCTTGCTTGAGTTCGACCCGAAAACAATGCGGTTCAAGCGCGATCAGGACAACCCGATTCCCGCGCAAGCGATTTGCATCGATGAAACGTCGATGCTGGATCTTTTCTTGGCCAACTCGCTGCTCAAAGCGATTCCCCTCGAGGCCCAACTGCTCCTCGTCGGTGACATCGACCAGCTGCCCAGCGTCGGTCCCGGAGCGATCCTGCATGACTTCATCGCCTCCCAGCAGATTCCCGTGGTGCGGCTGAGTCAGGTATTTCGTCAGGCGCAAGCCTCAGCGATCGTGACCAATGCCCACCGCATCAACCAAGGGTTGTTCCCCCGCCTAGAATCGGTTTCCGAGACACCGCAGTCCGATTGCCTATGGCTGAGTGCCCCTGAGTCCCATCCTGGCACGCAAGCCATCGAGGATGTGATGACCCACTTGATGCCGCAATTAGGGATTGACCCAGTGCAAGCCGTGCAAGTGCTGTGTCCAATGACACGTGGCGAGGTGGGCACCCGCCAGCTCAATAGGGTGCTACAAGCCTTGCTGAACCCGCCCCATCCAACCAAAGCGGAACTAGTGCGCTCGGGCGTGACGTTGCGGGTCGGAGATCGGGTGATTCAGAACGTGAACGACTATGATCGCGAAGTATTCAACGGCGATATGGGCAGGATTGGCAAAATTGATGTAGAAGAGCAGGACGTGACCGTGCAGTTTGGCGATCGGTGGGTCGTGTATGACTGGGCGGACCTGAACGAGCTGGGGCTAGCGGGAGCGGTGACGATTCACAAGTCCCAGGGCAGTGAATATCCGGTTGTCATTCTGCCGCTATACATGCAGCACTACCTAATGCTGTCGCGAAACTTACTGTATACGGGCTTGACCCGTGCGAAGCAGCTGGCGATTCTGGTGGGTTCGCAGAAGGCGATCGGGATTGCTGTCAAGCAAGTCAAGGATCGGCAACGCTATACCCTGCTGAGTCAACGACTGGAGCGATTTTGCGGCTTAAGCGCCATGAGTTAGTCTGCTTCAGATTAGAGATGAGCCTAATCTGAAGCAGTTAACCACACCTGACTCCCCACACTCCCATACTCCAATCTGCAGACAAGGGTTGATTCATTGGAAAACTGCTATAAACCTAGCTGTGTGGTTTTGAGGCGCTTGAGTTCTTTGAGCCGATCTACACTGCGATTTTCGCTGTCGTGAGGAACGTAATACCCGCTCCTGGATCAACGGGTAGTGATGAAATGAAATCGTTGCAGCGCCGGTTATGTTTCTAGGAGTTGTGCAATGAGGCAACGTCTAGTTCCCCCAGCTTGGGGCTCCACCATCCTTTCTCGGTCCGAAAATAAACCACATCTTTGTGTTTAAGGTCGCTGCGAGCTTTTGAGTTTGAGCAGCGCAACAGCACTTTCGGTTGACCGTCTTTTTGATAAGAATACTGCTCGAGCGGCTGCTGGCAGACGGGACAAGAAGCATTCGTTGACGTTGGCTGAGGTCGTTCGCTTGAGGTCGATTTTGCTTGCGGTGCTTCCCACTGTTTCGTGTACTCCGACCAAAACAGCACCACATTTTCACACCCCTCGACGCACTTGAGGAAGTATTTCTTTTTGACTTTTGCACTCGGAATTTTGGCAAGCGGTTTTTGACACTTCGGACAGCGAGTTTTTGATTTTTGCAGCTGCTTTTCGGGACGCGGCACGAGCGTCATGCTTAGATGTTGAGGAATTACGTGTTGTGCTTTGAGTAACGCGGGTTCAAAGTAGGTTTCGTTCCATTCGGTAAGATACTGTTGCCAATCTTGTTTGCCTTCAGCGATCGCGTCGAGAGAGCGCTCCATTTGAGCCGTAAATTCGGTTTGCAGCAACTCGGGTAGGGCATGGGCGAGGAAGCGATCCACCTCCCGTCCTAAAACTGTGGGCTGCAATGCACCTTTGAGCACGTCTACATACTGCCGCTCCTTCAGCGTCTGAATCGTGGGGGCATAGGTACTCGGTCGTCCAATTCCCTGCCGTTCCATACCTTGCACCAGTTTCGGTTCGCTATAGCGAGGCGGGGGCTGGGTTTGCTTCTGTTCGTGGGTGGCTTGGGTTAAGGTCAACGGCTGATGGGTCTGCACGAGGGGCAATTCCACCTCAGCACTCAGGTTATTCCAATACTTGCTGTAGCCCGCAAACTCAATCACTTGTCCTTTCGCCTGCCAGGAGATAGTGCCCGATCGCGTGACGATGCGCGTTTGTCGGACTCGTGCAGGCTGACACTGCGATGCAATCGCCCGTTTCCAAATCAGGACATACAGGGCAAAGGCATCACTCGACAATTCGACTTTCAATTGAGCTGAGGCACGATGGATATCAGTGGGTCGAATCGCTTCGTGTGCCTCTTGAGATCCTTTCACCTGGCGATGATGCGTCGGTTTCTTCGGCATATTCTCCGCATCGTGATTGATCAACCACTGCCGCGCCGCATCGCGATACTCTGGGCTGAGGTCAATGCTATCGGTGCGCATATACGTGATATGTCCCGCTTCGTAGAGCGACTGTGCCACCTGCATTGTTTTTTCGGGGCTAAACTTAAGGCGCGAGCCCGCCGCTTGTTGCAGCGTCGAGGTGACAAAGGGCGGTGGTGGGGTGCGATTCACAACTTTGCCATCGATCGACTCCACATGATGTGGAAAGGCTTGTGCTTGCCTAACTAACCGATCCGCTTCGGCTTGAGACAAAACTCGTTCCGATTCTAGAGCGGTACGATCGTGCACTGTGATTGCATCATCCGGTTGTGGTGCTTCGGGTTCTGCAGTTCCCTCGGTGCCACAGTAAAAGGCACGAAATCCCTCAGCATAATCGACGAACACATTCCAATAATCCTGCGGCACAAAGGCCTCGATTTGGCGTTCCCGCTCACAGAGGAGATGTAACGTTGCACTTTGCACCCGCCCCATGGACTTTGCCCCGTTCTGTAACTTCCAGAGCAACGGCGAGCCTTTGTACCCGACGAGCTTGTCAAGAACGGTACGGCAGAGACCGGCATCGACCAAGGCCTGATTAATTGATCTGGGGTTGGCAATGGCTTTTTTGACCGCAGCAGGCGTAATTTCGCTGTAAACAACTCGCTGTGGGTGTTTCAGGTTCAAGGCTTGCTGAAGATGCCACGCGATCGTTTCGCCTTCGCGATCATCGTCGGTCGCCAGCACGACCGTTTTGACTTGTCGAGCCGCGGTTTTGAGTTGATCGATCGTCTCTTTGCCACGCGTTCCTCTAGGTACAAAGCGACAGCGAACGGTACGATCTCCAAGATCGAATCCCAGCGAATCAATCCCATCCTGAGCCAATTCCCGTACATGTCCCATGCTCGCCCTGACGAGCCAATCAGAGCCCAGAATTTGGCTGAGCTTTTTGACTTTGCCAGGGCTCTCGACAATTAGCAGCTTCGTGGGCATCACTCAGGAGAACGAGAATCACTTAAATTGCAGCAGGACACATGCACTATTCCACTTTATCGTACTGTCGCGTTCCGTGCTTTTTGACATCGATCCCCCACGAGACTTTATGATCTTCGCTTGCGGTTTCCAGATGGCCAAAATCGATCATCGCTCAAGCAGTCGTTTCCCTAACCAAGGACAGTACGGTCCTGGCTAATTGAGCAGGCTCGATTGGTTTGGCCAAATAGCCTTGGAAGCCAGAATTGATAGCCTGCTCCGCATCTTCTTCTCGGGCATAGGCAGTTAGGGCAATCGCCGAGAGTGGTCTCTCTTGGTGAGTTGGGAGGGCGCACTTGTTGTAGCAGCGTATAACCATTCCTACCGGGCATGCCAATGTCGCTGACCAACACATGCGGTTGGAAGAACCGGATATTCTCCTTGCTGATATTGGAATGCCCGAAATGGATGGCTATAGGTTGTTGCGACACGTCCGAGCGTTGGAGACGGAACAGGGCGATCTGCCAACTTCAGCGATTGCTTTGACTGCCTATGCAGGGGAAGCGGATCATCAGCAGGCATTAGCAGCAGGATTTCAATGTCATTTGTCTAAACCTGTTGAGCCAGAAGCATTATTACAGGCAATTTTAGGATTAATTCGCACCTGAACTTCATTGCCGCTACCCAGTTCCTATTTTTACGGCTAATTCGTATCATAGATTCAGAAAAAAACAAAAGAAGAATTGCTTGAGGAGTTGACACAGTTACATCAATGGGGTCAGGAATTGGAACAACGCGAGAAACAGGGTTGTGTTGCAGAGATAGTAAGTGGGGAAGCTTAATTTTCTCTAGCTTTGTAGGTAGGGGAAGAAATCGTTGCCGTGATGCAAGGTCTTTTACACCAGCAATTGGTCATCGGAGGAAATGCACCACAGCTTGAGTAGAACTCTAAAACGCAAACACTCCAGTGAAATTAGATCCATTTGGTCACAGCAAGGCAAAAGCCGTGGCTAGATGAATGCTTAGGACGGTGAAGGTCACGGTTAAACCGCCCTTTGATGATCCTCATTTCCACAGGTCTTGTATCTTCAGAGTTAAGGGAGGTAGACCGTCACAGGTCTGGTGGTAAACGCCGCGCTTCTAGCATGGGTCGCCTCCTGATTCTCGACGACCGACCTCGAACGATCGCCTGGTGA
>JAHHHO010000006.1 GCA_019359315.1 Myxacorys californica WJT36-NPBG1 | reverse complement strand
CGGCGTTCATCGACTGAGCCAATCGATTCTGACAAAACCTGCTCGAATCGTAATCTGGTTCGAGCAACTTCTCCTGCAATTTGATTCACCCTACGATGCCACCTCTCGTAACTCGCAACTTGAGTTAGCAGATGAATCGCAATCTTATCTTTGCAGTCATCCTTACATTCAATGGTTTGAAGTTTAGGATGCTCTGTACTTTACGTCACTTTTTAATGCTATCTAGTTTCATGCTTTAGCAGGACTACCACTTGGAACTACAGATAGACTTTGGCAGCCACCGGTTTCATTACGATTAGAAGCATAACAATTCGTTAAGGAATTCAAACCATGCAATCTCAAAAAACTCGTCCCAGCACTGACTTACCTCCTGTCGCAAGTGCATACAACGGTGTCGATCGCAACGCTTTTCTGTTTGGTTGGAACCCTCAAGCTGAGCTATGGAATGGTCGGCTCGCCATGATCGGTTTCCTTGCCTATCTGATCTGGGATTTGGGAGGGTACAGTGTCGTGCGTGATCTGCTACACCTCGTTGGTTAAGCTCTTCAGTAATCTATAGCAAGGTCCTTAAACAAGGACATTGTTGAAGTGCAGAATGATCGTCAAGTCCAGATACTAGCTTCCAACTCATCCAATGACTGGGCAATGCTGAAGCAACAGATTGATAATTGTGCTGGGACTAGTTGTTAAGTTGACGATTCTACTGGTGAGTTGAGGCATCTATTAACCCGTTCACCAATCACTTTATCGTTGCTGATACGAACAGATTCCAGCCTTGCTTTTCGGTTTAATTACGGTCGATAGACATGAGTTATCAAGAAGCACAAGGAAAGCCTGAGGAAAAAGTGACTTACCCTCAAGAGCCGTCATACATGAAGGTCACAAAACCGCACAAACCATACACCCAACATTCAACTAGCCAACCTGAGAAAATGATTAATCCTACTGCCAAAAACAAAAATCAGTCCAATTCCCTGTCTCCCCTTATTGCAATACTGGTCGTGCTGCTTCCCATCTTAGGGGTTGCCGCCATTTACTACGGGTTGTTTAATCCCTAATGCGTTCCCGTAGCTTTCGGACTAAAAGCGCTTCCAAAGCTTTACAGTGACTAATTAAATAGGCTCTTCCCAGCTTTTTTGGTGATTTGGTTTCTACAACATCCTCAAAAACGGAAAACTCATTGCTGAGACGGACACGATCTTTGATTTATCCAACGTAAATGCTGAGTTTCACGCTGCTTGAAAGTTCTAGATCAACAAAAGCTGGGAAGAGTCACAATAGGTCTGGTCTTTCCTAGGAGCAAGTGAGGCGGCAGGAGGATTTGACCATTGAAGGACTTGTTCTAGGAGCGGGGGAGAGTGAGCATCAAAATACCTCCCATAGTTTGCCATAGTTTGGGAGGCTCTCGTGAATGAAATTCGGCTTGTTAACAGTGTTTACTTGTTAACAGGATTTCAAGTGCGAAACTTTGAAACTCTTGATTAGAATGCTTCAACGAGAATCTGCTCTAGCTTCTCTCAGTCTGGCATCAAGTGCCTGACGATTCTCGGAAAGGGGAGCCGCTAATCGTGAAATATTCTCGATCAGCCAAGGCATCAGGCGGTTGCCCCACACCACAAGATGACTTTGCCACCCCACCAAGATTTCGGGCGACTTGTTGTTGAGTCCCGCAATCAGGGTTTGAGCTACTTTTTGAGGGGTGGTCGGCATGACCCACCGAAACCACTGAAAGTTCTGAACCATATCTGTATCAGTCAGAGAGGGTAGTAGGGCAACGACTCGGATATTATGTGCTGCAAGTTCGCCCCGCAACGCTTGAGTGAATCCCAAAATCGCAAACTTGGTCGCGGAATATGTTGCCATTGTCGGGGCAGCAATTTTCCCCATGAGTCTCGACACATTCACGATCGTTCCTTGTCGTTGGACTGCCATCCGTCGAGCAATCAGCCGAGTAATGGTGTACATCCCCATGAGGTTGAGGGCAATCTCTTCTTGCACCTTCGGCAGTTGGGATTGCAAAAAGGGCGCTTGGTGGGCGACACCCGCACAGTTAATGAGAAGATGAATGGGTCCGTAATCGCGCCAAGCTTAAGCGACGGCAATATTGACTTCTACAGAGTGAGCTAGATCTAAAGCTAAAGGAACAGCTTCAACTCCCAGGCTTTCGATTTCAGTTGCCACCTCGATCAATCGTTCATGCGTCCGTGCAACTAAGATCAGTCGTTGCGCTCCTTGTCGAGCAAATTCCAGTGCGATCGCTCGTCCAATGCCACGAGAAGCGCCCGTGATTAGAACGGTCTTTCCTTGAATATTCATGTTAAAGCCTCCAAGTATTGAGGTTTTAGGTGTTCTCTGCCTTTGTGAACTGATAGAGGATGCAAAGAACTGAGGGAAATTTTTGAGTGGGGCTTTAAGTGAGCGCCTGCTGCTAGAGCGATCTACATTTCGCTACGTTCCCCTCCCACAGCCAATTCCAGAATTCAGGGGATGGGGTTAGAGTCGAGAGTGAAGTAAAGCATGAGACACAACTCCTAAATACAAGAATCAATCTGCAATCGCTTGACCTGCATACCCTAACAAAGGGATCAAGTAGTCGCAACACTTATTAATAAAAAGCGAGAATTGTGATATTCCGATACAAAACACTCAGAAACTGATCCATCCCAGAAACTCAGGTTAAGCTTACCTTCGCTACACGGTCACTAGATTCTCGTATAGTTCTATGGAGATTACTTCAACTTGCTGAAAGATAAGGAAGCTTCAAATCTGAGAAGCGATTTGAATGAAGTGATAGGAGATGGAATACGTCCAAAGCTATCCTCTTGTCGTAGCGAAATTCTAAACAGCACGGCTCAAATGGCTTGCTTTAGGGGTAGGTGGGGTTCATGTCTTGGCACTTTGCACCCGTCAGTTTAGTTTCGAGTCGATTTAGTTAGATAAAAACCTCTGCCGAAGCTAGAACCGAATCGGTAGAAGGTGATGTTCTAGACGCGAGGATTAATATCAAACCGCTCGTCCAAATTCATGACGATTATCAACCGCCAATGACAACGTCATGCAGCCATTCCGATTTGGAAGAACAGATTGTTTTACGAGCTAAGCGTTTGATCCGAGTACAGAGCGTGAGATGTTACGCTCAATCGTCTGAGTCTGCTCATGGTCATGCCGGAAAAACCGCTTCTTCTCTTACCCCGCTTTCTATCTCTCATCCTTGCTGTTGGCACTCTGACGCTGAAAATCAGCGGCTCTCGCGATCCGAATCGTCCCTTTTGGAGAGACATAGGCAACTTCTGGATAGTATTGTGCGGGCGGATTCTCGGGAGCGCGAGCAACAAAATCAGCGATCCGAATTTGAGTCGGTTCGAGTTGCAGTGCCATGATCAGGCAGCGACTATTGCCTTTACACCCTGCGTGCGCTACACCGCGCAATCGCCCCCAAACTAAAATGTCTCCTCCCGCGATCACAGAACTGCCAGGATTGAGATCACCCAACACGACCACAGTTCCGTTATGACGAATTTCGGTGCCCGATCGCAGGGTCATCTGCACGTAAAGCGGCTCTTCTAGCCCAGAGGAGCCACCCACCGGTTTTGCTCCTGGCGCAACAGCGGTTTGCTGCTCGACAGAATACCCAGCCGTGGCAGCAACCACAGCAGTTTGGCGGCGGCTAGTGTAGACCCACCGCAGTTGAAGTTGCAGTTCGGCGAGTTCGTCTGCGATCGCTTGAAGTTGGCGAGTGTCGAGCAAGCGATCGCCCACTACTAAATGCACTGCCGTGTTAGGTTGCCAAAATCGCTCACGACCAAGCAACTGTTGCTTAAACTGTTGCCAAATCTCGTTCCAAGAGAAGCCAACGGGCGATTTGGTCTGTT
Organism: Myxacorys californica WJT36-NPBG1; assembly: GCA_019359315.1. Taxonomy (GTDB): domain Bacteria; phylum Cyanobacteriota; class Cyanobacteriia; order Leptolyngbyales; family Leptolyngbyaceae; genus Myxacorys; species Myxacorys californica. The sequence goes on along the minus strand of JAHHHO010000006.1, from coordinate 152,416 downwards.
CTGCATCGGGGGGCAAAATCAGCAATAGCTTTCCGTCCTCATTTTTCAGACGGACTTGCATACTCTGAGGAATATCGAGGAGCTTCGGCAATTCCTCCGTTACAGGTTCTACTGGACTAGACGACGTTGAAGAAGTCTCAGATGGAGAAGCCTCAGATGGAGAACCCTCAACAGGGGGCTTTGAAGGGCTAGAAGATGTCTCAGTCGGAGGTGAGGGATCAGACGGAGTAGAAACAGAGGTGTCAGAAGTCATGCCGGAACTCGGGGCTTTAACGGACTAAATCATATTGATTCGCGGAGCGTATTGCAAGGGTAGAGCTCAGGAGGATAGGTTGCCGCTGAGATATTTGAAAATCACAAGGAATCTAGCTAAAACGGTACATGGTTCTCTTTCAACCTAAAGATATTTGAAATGTCTACATTAGGAGATAGAGTCGCAAGCTCAAAGCAGATAAAGGCTTGAGTCTAATTGAACCATTTCAGCCTTTGAACTTTAAAGGCAATACTGACATCTTTGGTTACATATGTCCTTTACACTCTAGTTGGATCACTGAAAAAGGAGTCACAATGTCGGAGCTAATTCAAGCCGTTCTGAGCAGCAACGAAAGAATAGATTATCGAGAGTTTGCTTGCCTTTTACGGGCAACAGACAAGCGTTATTTTTTAAGAAATGAAATTCTGCAAGCCTTTGGAGACTATTGCCAACGTAGCGAAAAGTCTCAGGAATTTTATACATCTTCGCAATTAGGAAAATTAATTTATTTCACTCAAGAAATCATTCTGGATGATGAGAGTTTGTATCTGATTATCCGACCGCGAATTGCTCAACAAGAGGTGTATCGGCTGCTTGACGATCTATCGGTTGAGCAACTGACTATCCAAGAATTGCTGGATTTGCGCGATCGCTTTGTCAATCACTACAACCCGCAAGAGGGTGACATCTTTGAAATTGATTTTCAGCCGTTCTACGACTATTCGCCCTCACTTCGCGATCCAAAAAATATTGGTAAGGGCGTAGACTATCTGAATCGATTTTTGTCGAGCAAATTATTTAATGATCCGCGGCAGGGGCAAGACTTACTGTTTAATTTTTTGCGGCTGCATTGCTACGACGGCTCTCAACTGCTGATTAATGAACGGATTCAGACCCAGCAGCAGCTATCGGATCGGGTGAAACAGGCACTAGAGATGGTCAGCCATTTCAGCCCCGATCAGGCATACGAAACCTTTCGCTTTGATTTACAGAACCTTGGATTTGAGCCGGGATGGGGCAATACGGCGCAGCGAGTGCGGCAGACGCTAGAGATTTTAGATGGTTTAATCGATTCGCCCGATCACCAAGCGTTGGAAGCGTTTATTTCGCGCATTCCAATGATCTTTCGAGTGGTGTTAGTTTCGGTTCACGGCTGGTTTGGGCAAGAAGGCGTGTTAGGCAGACCGGACACGGGCGGCCAAGTTGTGTATGTATTGGATCAAGTTAAAAGTCTAGAGAAGCAGCTTCAGGAAGATTTGCACTTAGCTGGGCTGGGGGTTTTGAACGTTTCTCCCAAAGTAATGGTGCTGACGCGATTGATTCCTAACAGTGATGGAACTACGTGTAATCAGCGTTTAGAAAAAATTCATGGCACTCATGATGCTTGGATCTTGCGTGTTCCGTTCCGCGAATTTAATCCAAAACTGACGCAAGATTGGATTTCTCGTTTTGAAATTTGGCCCTATCTCGAAACCTTTGCCGTGGATGCAGAGCGAGAACTCAGAGCAGAGTTTCGAGGAGCGCCAGATTTGATTGTGGGTAACTATTCCGACGGCAACTTAGTCGCATTCTTATTAGCTCGCCGTTTGAAAGTGACGCATTGCATTGTTGCCCATGCGTTAGAAAAATCGAAATATTTGTTTAGTAATCTCTATTGGCAAGATTTAGAAGATCAGTATCATTTCTCACTGCAATTTACCGTTGATCTCATTGCCATGAATGCGGCTAATTTTGTGATTAGCAGCACCTATCAAGAAATTGTCGGAACCTCTGAAAGCGTGGGTCAGTATGAGTCCTACAAGTCGTTTACGATGCCAGAGCTGTATCACGTTGTGAGCGGCGTTGAGTTGTTTAGTCCTAAGTTTAACGTTGTGCCGCCGGGAGTCAACGAAGTCGTATTTTTCCCCTTCACGCGAGACGAAGAGCGGTTGCACGCTGAGCGCGATCGCTTAGAAAATCTTCTGTTTAACGATGATGATTCAGGGCAGATTTTTGGCAAGTTAGACGATCCGAACAAGCGCCCGTTATTTTCAATGGCGCGGCTGGATCGAATTAAAAATTTGACTGGACTGGTCGAAGCCTATGGCAAGAGCAGCGAACTGCAAGAGCGCTGCAATTTGATCCTCATCGCAGGTAAACTCCGCACCGAAGATTCAACCGATCACGAAGAAATTAGCGAAATTGAGAAGCTATACCATTTGATTGATCAATACAATCTGCATGGAAAGATTCGTTGGCTTGGAGTGCGGCTATCGAAGAGCGATACGGGGGAGGTTTACCGAGTCATTGCCGATCGCAAGGGCATTTTTGTGCAGCCAGCATTGTTTGAAGCGTTCGGATTAACGATTCTCGAATCGATGATCACCGGATTGCCAACCTTTGCTACGCGCTTTGGCGGTCCGTTAGAGATTATTCAGAACAAAGTTAATGGGTTTTACATTAATCCAACCGATCACGAAGAGGTTGCATCGGTCGTTGTAGAATTTCTTGAGCAGTGCGATCGCAATCCAACTTATTGGGATCAAATTTCTCAGAAGAGCATCGATCGTGTCTACAGTACATACACTTGGAAGATTCATACGAGTCGCTTGCTGTCGCTGGCTAAAATCTACGGCTTCTGGAATTATTCCTCGCAAGAGAATCGGGAGGACATGTTGCGCTATATCGAATCATTGTTTCATCTGTTGTACAAGCCCAGGGCACAGCGGTTATTGCAGGAACACATGAATCGATGATTTGAATCGATCATGTTTGATCAGTGATGGTGTTTGCCATTTTGTCCTGGAATTTTGGGTTGTTGGCATACCGTCGGGTAGAGGCGCGACATGTCGCGCCTCTACGAGGGATATCACCATGCGACTGATTACATTTGCACCGTCATTCCTACCGATAACCCGCGTTCCCCAATCTACAAATTAAATTATTTTATGCATCGTTTAGCGGCAATTCCCGGCGGTTGGAATCCTGACACAGAAGGTGTTGTATTTATCGAACAAACGCCCGCTCCGATCGTTATTCTGACTGCTGCCGATACCGAAATTCAAACCCTAGCCAAAGCGGTTTCTGACTTGCCACAGGGCTTTCCGGCGGTGCGCGTCGCGAACCTGTTAAATCTACAACAACAGCTCACGATCGATACCTACGCTGAAGACGTTCTAGAACATGCAGAAGTAATTGTGCTGCGATTGTTGGGCGGACGATCGTATTGGTCATACGGGTTAGAAGTCGTTAAAGAAACGTGCGATCGCAGTGGGGCGTCGCTGATCGTGTTACCAGGGGACGATCGACCTGATCCAGATTTAATGAGCCATTCTACGCTCCCATTGTCAGCGACTAATCAGGTTTGGCAGTATTTTACAGAGGGCGGCATTCAAAATAGTCAGAATGCGCTTAAATTTCTTGCCAATACTTGTTTAACTCAAAATTACGAAGTCGTTTCTCCTAGCGTTGTACCAAAGGTTGGACTATATCAGTGGCAAGAGGCTAAAACCGTATTAACAAATTGTCCTGAAGCTGGAATTTTATTTTATCGAGCGCATTATCTTTCTGGAAACACAGATGTGATCGATGCATTGTGTCAGGCATTAGTAAATTGTGGTTTAGCTCCAGTTCCAGTGTTTGTTTCATCATTGCGCGATCCCGACGTTCAAGCCGAACTGCTAACTTACTTTCAATCTAATATTCATGTCCTGCTTAATACCACCAGTTTCTCAATTTCTTCTCCATCATCCCCATCCAATTTTTGGAAAACGCTTGATGTTCCAGTCCTTCAAGTCATCCTAAGTAGCGGTACGCTTGAACAATGGCAATCGAACTTTCAGGGGCTTTCACCACGCGATACCGCGATGAACGTAGCGCTTCCCGAAGTGGATGGACGAATTATTAGTCGAGCGGTTTCGTTTAAGACGGTGCAAGCTCGCCACCCCGAACTGCAAACGGATGTTGTTACCTACAAGCCTATGCGCGATCGTATCCAATTTGTCGCTGATCTGGCTGCTAATTGGGCTCAGCTCCGCCAAACTCCTGTTTCTGACCGAAAAATCGCGCTAATTCTAGCGAACTATCCCACTCGCGACGGTCGCCTTGCAAATGGTGTTGGATTGGATACTCCTGAAAGCTGCATAGAGATTTTAAAATCGTTAGAACAAGCTGGCTATAGCGTTGAGAATATACCAGAGACATCTAATGAGTTAATTAAACGATTAACACAGGGAATCACAAACGATGTCGAATCAAGAGAGTTAAGAGAAATACAACAACGGCTATCGGTAGAAGAGTATCAAGAATATTTTGCAACGCTGCCTGATTTGATTCAAAAAGGCATTTCAAGTCGCTGGAATGATTTAACGGATCAAGAATTTCCAATCGCAGGAATTCAGTTAGGGAATGTGTTTGTCGGCATTCAACCTGCACGTGGCTATGATCTTGATCCATCGTTAAATTATCACGCTCCAGATTTAGAACCCACACATTCATATTTGGCGTTTTATTACTGGGTGCGATCGCACTTTCACGCTAACGCCATTGTGCATGTGGGCAAACACGGAAACCTAGAATGGTTGCCGGGTAAAAGCATTGCGCTTTCCGAGAATTGCTATCCCGAAGTTGCGATTGCAGCCATTCCTCATCTCTATCCGTTTATCGTCAATGATCCGGGTGAAGGCGCTCAAGCCAAACGTCGCGCTCAAGCCGTGATTATTGATCACCTCACGCCACCCATGACACGTGCGGAACTGTACGGCGGCTTACAAAAGCTAGAAGCGTTAATTGACGAATACTACGAAGCGCAAAGTTTAGATCCAACGCGATTGCCCGTGATTCGCGATCGCATTATTGCTTTGGTGCAGCAAGAAAATTTAGTCCAAGAATTTGCGATCGAATCCATCGATGATCTAATTACAAATTTAGATCGCTATCTTTGTGAACTCAAAGAAGCTCAGATCCGCGATGGGTTACATATTTTTGGCAAATGCCCAGAAGGGCGACAACTGCGGGATTTAATCATTGCGATCGCCCGTCACCCCCAACCCGGACGTCTCGGACTCACCCGCGCTTTAGCAAAAGATTGGAACCTAGACTTCGATCCGCTAACGGCTGATCCAGCAGAGGTGCTAGTGGATCGCGAGTGGAGAACGGTTGGAGACGCGATCGCAGCGTTGGAAGATCAAGCGGCCAACGTCGTTGAAAAATTGTTAGCCGATCCCCAACTCCAATCCGTACCGCCTCACTTCCAGCATCTTCACCCTGAACTCCACTGGATTCAAACCGCACTCCTTCCGGCCCTCCGAAATACTTGCCAAGAACTCACCAATCTCCTCCACGGCTTAGACGGCGGCTACATCCCTGCTGCCCCCTCTGGCGCACCTACACGCGGACGCCCGGACGTTCTTCCAACCGGACGTAACTTCTACTCGGTGGACATTCGAGCTATTCCTACTGAGAGTGCTTGGGATGTTGGACGCAAAGCCGCAGAAGCCCTAATCGAGCGGTACACCCAAGAACACGGTGACTATCCCAAAACTCTTGGGCTTTCCATGTGGGGCACATCGACGATGCGAACGGGCGGCGATGACCTTGCCGAAGCCCTGGCATTATTAGGCGTTCAACCTGTTTGGGATGGCGCATCTCGTCGCGTCATTGACTTCGAGATCTTGCCTCTATCACTTTTGGGTCGTCCTAGAGTCGATGTTACGCTGAGAATTTCTGGATTTTTTCGAGACGCTTTTCCTAACCTGATTAGTTTGTTCGATCAAGCCGTAATTGCAGTTTCTAACTTAGACGAACCTGCTGAACAGAATCCACTTGCTGCAACCGTTCAACAAGAAACCCAAAATTGGCAGGAACTGGGACTCACTCAAGACCAAGCGAAGGAGCGATCGCGCTTCAGGATGTTTGGCTCAAAGCCTGGTGCCTATGGTGCTGGACTGCAAGGACTGATCGAGGCGCAAAACTGGACAGACGATCACGATCTCGCTCGTGCATACATTAACTGGAGTAGTTACGCCTATGTTGGCTCCGGTGTTGCTCATTCTGCTTCAGAAGCATTTGAAAATCGGTTGCGAGATATGCAAATTGTTCTACACAATCAGGACAACAGAGAGCATGATCTATTAGATTCCGACGACTATTATCAATTTCAAGGCGGGTTGACGGTTGCCGTGCGATCGCTTCAAGGTAAAAATCCTGCAACGTATTTTGGCGATCATGCTTTGCCAGAAAACCCAAAAGTGCGATCGCTCAAAGACGAGATCGATCGCGTTTATCGCTCTCGCGTAGTCAACCCCAAATGGATTGCGGGAGTCATGCGCCACGGTTACAAAGGCGCATTTGAAATGGCAGCAACAGTAGATTATCTATTTGCTTACGATGCCACAACGCGATGCGTTGAAGATTATATGTATCAAGGTGTCGCTGAAGCGTACATCTTCGATTCGGCTGTGCAGGCCTTTGTGCAGCAGAAAAACCCATGGGCACTGCGAGATATGTCAGAGCGATTGCTAGAAGCTAACCAGCGAGGCTTATGGCAACACGCGGATCAACAAACGTTAGATCACCTTAGAGAGATCGCGCTACAAGCCGAAGGCGAAATTGAAAGCGCTATCAATCCTCAGTAATTCTGTCCGGAGAACCTCAGGATCGCTCGATTAACTGAATAAGGTAAATCCAACTACCATCAGTTGTCTCAACGCACGACATGAAACACGGGGAACGGCTTCAGAACGGGATGTTAACGATCGTACTTGGTGCAAGCGTTCTTGCGATCGCAAAAACCTTTATACCAACCGATACCCTATCAACCCAAACGTCAACCTACGCCTTTCCAGCAAACGTCTCAATTCCAGGTTGGCGGCTGCTTCAGAGTAATCCAATCGCTGCGCAGCAAACCCTCAGCCCCGCTTTGGTGTCCCGATTGGATGAATTCACGATCGCGGGTCGTCACTACCAATATTTGCGTCAGGACATGCCAATTTCAGTTGAGACACGGTATCTGATGAGGGGATATGTAGACGTGCCTTCGATCCTTCAAGATTCTACCCTCACGCTCAATCAACCCGAATTTGTGATTCGCGATCGCGCAGGGGTCGGCACTTATGTTTTGTTTTATCAGCAAGGGATTCCGCACCTCAGCACTTGTATTGCATCCCACGGTGAAACTTTAGTTCACGGCAACGAGTTTCGCCGCCGTGAAATCTATCCATCAGTGGTGATAAAGCGTCTACTTCCGTGGGTGCTAGGACAAGCTCCTCTACGCGATACCCGCTGCCTGTGGATTAATATTTCAACGACGGCTCAAGGTGCGAAACAAGGGTCTAGTGCGTCTTTGGGGGAAGCGATCGCAGTCTCTCAGAACGCTGCGCCGCCTGAGCTAGAAGCGGCTTTGGCAGAATGGGTGCAGAAATGGCAGAATCATTTTCCAAATCCTGATTAGTAGCATTACTAAATCTGCTAACCAATAGGCAGTGTTGTAGACCTAATTAATTGGCTTCGATGCCGTGTCGCAAAGACACGATTAATAAAGTTTTTACAAGGATAGGAGGATTAGACTTAATCCTCCTATCCTCAACTTTTTACAGTGCGTCGTTGTATCGATCTTCGGTGAGCAAAGAACTCGGGTGGGAATCAAAGAGCGTGGGAAAGAGGTATTGCCCACTAGACTCAGCAAGCATAGGCTGCTCTAACTCCTGACTCCTTATGCCTTAACCCTGTCTATTACTCTTGACCGCCAGGAGTAATGCGATCGACCGCGTCAACCACGCGATCAATGATATTCGGTTTGCTGGTCGCCGTTTTCTGGATAGCCTGAGGAGTCATGGGCGTAGACTGCAAGCGTGGATCAGGCTGCGGCGGTTCGGGTTGTGGGCCTATAGGCTGCGGATCTGCCACATATTGGAACTCACCTTTGCCATCCATGGAAGGTCCTTTTGCCCAACGACCTTCGGCGCTTTCTTGCCCCTCGGAGTGGTTCCAGAACTGATAAGCGTGCTCGTTTTTCCCGTATTCGTAAGCGATGCTAGGAACAACGGCATCCCCAAATCCTTCACTTTGCAGATCTTCGATCGCGGCCAACCACTGGTTTTGGTGCATCGTGTCGCGGGCAATCATGAAACTGAGATGGTCTTTCACGCCTGGGTCATCGGTCATTTCATACAACCGTATAGTCTGTAAGAGGCCCTGAGACTCGGCATGGAGGTTAGAACGAAAGTCCGCCATCAAGTTGCCGCTTGCGACAATAAAGCGACCATTCCAGGGGAAGCCAACGCTATCAGCAGGCATTGCACCGCCACCAGAAACAATTTCGTGCTGGGGGTTCATCGCCGCCATAATCACGTCTCGGGGGTTTGTGCCTCCCATAACGGCACCGACTACAGGATCTTTTGCACCCTCTTCTTGCATTTTGATCGGTGCTTTGTCCAGTAGATGGGCGATCATTGTGGAGAGCATCTCCACGTGACCAATTTCCTCAGTCCCGATGTCCAGCAACATATCTCGGTATTTAGCAGGTCCGCGACAGTTCCAGCCCTGGAATAGGTACTGCATCATCACGGTCATTTCCCCGAAGCTACCGCCGATCAGCTCTTGCAGCCTCTTGGCATAAACCGGATCGGGCTGCGTTGGTGGAGTAAAGTATTGTAACCGTTTTGTGTGATAAAACATTAAAATCTCCTTGACTTAAATTTCTACGTTTGGTATGCTACCGAACGAGAATAAAGTACGCCTCTAGCAGCGCTTGGCGTGCTAAAGCTTAACGTTTGTTTCATTCCTTCTTCCTAGGTAACTAGCTATACGTTTTTTGTGCGTCACTCTTCAGTAAGACAAAAGCGCACCTAATTGGATGTAGAGCATCATCTTCAATCTGTTGTTAGCGATACGTTGAACAACGCTTCAGGACAAGATTAAGCAGCAATGACGCTGCAACAGCGCAAGCTTTCAAAACTGGGCTCTAATCAACGGCAGTGACCAGTCCAACTTGGGAATTAAGATTTCCAGATGGATGTCATGGCGGCAGCAATAAATTTGCAAATCCTTAATATGCGGCATCCAGGTTAGAGGCGATGCCTGCTGATAGCGTCGGCTTTCTATCGCGTCGAGCATTTTGCGCCTCTCAACAAATTGCGTTACAGAGTTTTACAGTATTTCCACCTTGTGAAGCTCAACCCGCTAGACTATCATCACCCCCTCCTTATCCGCCAAGATCGATATGATTGGCTCGTAACACAATCAATGATCATCTCCGATTCCGTCCTGGATGCCCTGCTCAAAGCCCTTCCTCAGGTGCATCCCCAAATGTATTTCAAATCTTCCATGACGGCTCTCTCTCATGCCATGGAAGACCAAGTTTTGGCGGGAGACGATCATCCACTGGTCATTGCGAGCTTTCAGCGGGAACGGTTTTATCGGCAAGAGGCACATCGCTACTTACGCATTTCTGAACGAACGGATCAAGTCTACGTTCTAGCCGCTCCAGAAACCGATTTTACAAACCAATCGAATCACTATGAAACGATCGCTTTTGATCCAAAAGATGCCCTCAGCAAGGAGTGGCATCTGGTTGTTTTAGGACAGCAGTACGCCTCGTGTTTGATTTGCAAAGAGCGAGAATTGCCAGAACTGCGGACTGACACCCCTGAATTACATGTGGATCAGGCTCGGCGCTTTGAAGGAATTTGGACGTTCGATCGCGCAATGGTTTGCAAAGCAGCCGAATTGTTGCTGCACCGAATTGCCCAGTACCGCCCGGAATTAAAATCTAAAACAGATGGCGTTCTTGAGCAAATTGAAACCGAAGCGCACTCAGGCGGCATTCATGTTGACCCGGCTCCCTTTGCGCAGCGATTGGTGACGTATCTTCAGGCAGGACAGTACAAACTGACAAAAGCCTACCGCTCGATCGCGGAGCAAGAACGAAAAGAGCGATTGGTCAACCTGATTACAGCCGCCGTGCGGCAATCGCTCAACCCCAACGAGATCCTCAAAGTGGCAGCGACGGAACTCGGACAGGTATTAGGCGTAGGTCGGTGTTTGATTTATCGCTGTAAAGCGATCGACACTAGCGCCACGCTTGATCATGAATATCTCGGTTCCATCTGCGATGAGCCTGTGCCATCGTTGGCAGGTCGAACTTGGACGCTGCAAGGCAATCCGCTGTTTGAGCAAGTGGTGCAGGAGCAAGAACCCGTCTATATTCAAGACACTCAAGCCGATGACCGACTCTCGGTGATTAAAGACGGAGAATTCACGATTCAAGCCCTAGCGCAAACGTGGCATATTCGCTCGTGGTTGATGGTTCCGGTACTGCATCAAAATCAACTTCTGGGCATGGTAGAGCTGCATTTCTGCAACCCAACACCCCACGACCTAAATGAGCATGAACTAGAAATGATCGAAGCGATCGCAAGTCAAATCGGCGTCGCTTTAATCCAAGCCGAAGCGTTTGAGAATCTAGAAGACCTCAACCAACAGCTAGAAGCCCTCGATCGCACGCGCAGCAATTTGATCGCGATCACCGGACACGAACTCCGCACCCCCTTATCGACCATTCAGGTTTGTTTAGAAAGTCTTGCCAGTGAGCCTGACATGTCGCCTGACCTGCGGCAAGTGCTGTTAAATTCCGCTCTGACGGACGGGGAGCGAATGCGAAAGCTCATTCAAGACTTCCTGACGCTCTCACGCTTAGAGAGCGGACGCGTCGAATGGAGAATGGAGCCTTTGCCCCTTTGGGAATGTGTTGATCTCGCCCTGAGCAGCGTTCAAGCCCGCCGATTTGCCGATCCGATTCCACAAATTGTGACCCAACTTTCGACCGAGCTACCCTTGGTGAAGGTCGATGGAGAATGGCTTGTAGAAGTGTTGACCAAGCTGTTAGACAACGCCTGTAAATTTACCGATCCCGACGGCAGGATTACGATCCAAGCAAAGCGCATCGGCAGCAAGATGCTAGAAGTCACCGTCTCCGATACAGGACGAGGAATTGAAGCCAACCGGCTCGAAACCGTCTTCGATCGCTTTTATCAAGAAGAAGGCGCACTGCGTCGCACAACCGGAGGAACTGGACTTGGACTGGCGATTTGCCGTCAAATTATTACCAATTGGGGCGGACGAATTTGGGCAGAATCGGGGGGTAAAGATCGCGGGAGCCAGTTTCACTTCACCATTCCCACGGTGTCGCTCGAAGAACAGCAGTCAATGTCCACTCGCCGAAGACGCAATCACTAGAGGACTTGGCATTCCTCTCCTATTAACAACTATTACAGTTTCGACATTGAAGTAAACCCTCGGTGATAGGATGCCTAAAAACGTTTAGAGCGAGACCTTATGTCAGAAACTCTTAAAGGACAAGCTCCATTGTTTGGTGGCAGCACAGGCGGACTGCTCACCAAAGCCCTAGTAGAAGAAAGATATGCCATCACCTGGTCTAGTCCCAAAGAACAGGTTTTTGAGATGCCGATCAGTGGCGCTGCAAAAATGCGTCAAGGTGACAACTTGCTGTATTTAGCTCGCAAGGAACACTGTCTTACCCTCGGTGGACAACTTCGCACGAAGTTCAAAATCACCGATTACAAGATCTATCGTGAATTCCCCAACGGCGAATTGCAGTATTTGCACCCTTCAGATGGTGTATTCCCCGAAAAGGTAAATCCTGGTCGCGTTGCGGTCAACAGCGTACCCCGCAACATCGGTGCTAATGGAGAACCCGTTAGACTGAAGTTCAGCAGCAAGAAAACCTACGATCCTTAATCGCACGTTTTCTAATTAACATCGCTATTAGGAGCCATCTCAGAGTTTCTGCTCTAGAGTTTGGCTCCTAATTTTTAGGGATGAGATCAGGGATGAAAGAGAGCAATGCCCGGCTTTCGCGAGGGGTGAAGGAAGAGAGATAAATAGGGCGTTTGAGTTCTAGGGTGAGTCTGCTGTATCCTAAGCCTTGCAGCCTCTATTTTTCATCCTGTATTCCTCCTCCTTGCGTCAGCCTTGCCGTAAGGTGTCCCTCATTCCTCTAGAAACGTCATGATCTTTCCAGACTTGTCTCAGTTCGCAGAACTTGCGAAGCAGGGAAATTTTGTTCCGGTCTATCAAGAATGGGTGGCGGATCTAGATACCCCAGTGTCGGCATGGTATCGAGTTTGTGCAGGACAGCCCTACAGCTTTTTGTTGGAATCGGTGGAAGGCGGAGAAACGCTTGGGCGCTACAGCTTTTTGGGCTGCGATCCGCTTTGGGTATTAGAAGCACGAGGCGATCGCACGACTCAAACTCAGCGGGACGGCACGCAGCAGGTCTACCAAGGCGATCCGTTTGATGCATTGTCTCAATGCCTTGAGTCGGTTCACCCCGTGAAGTTACCCCAGTTACCGCCTGGAATTGGCGGGCTGTTTGGGTTTTGGGGCTATGAATTGATTCAATGGATGGAGCCACGAGTTCCGGTTTATTCGGCGACTGAGAATGACGTGCCAGATGGGTTGTGGATGCAGATCGATAACCTGCTGATTTTTGACCAGGTGAAACGGAAGATTTGGGCGATCGCATATGCCGATCTGCGCGATCCGAGCGTGAATCTAGAGACGGCGTATGGGCAAGCCTGCGATCGCGTCTCTCAACTTGTGGGCAAACTCCAGTCTCCCCTATCCGAGCAAGCCCATCTGCTGCCGTGGAAAGCCCCAACTTCTGAAACAGCAGCGCTTCAGTGGACGAGCAACACCACAAAAGAGCAATTTTGCACCAACGTTGAGAAGGCGAAGGATCACATTCGAGCAGGCGATATTTTTCAGGTAGTCATCTCTCAGCAGCTATCGGCAGAGTATAGCGGTGAGCCGTTTGGACTGTATCGATCGCTGCGGTTGGTCAATCCTTCACCATACATGGCGTACTTCCACTTTGGCGACTGGCAAATTATTGGATCGAGTCCTGAAGTGATGGTAAAAGCAGAGTTAGCGGGCGATCCAACTCAGCCGAAAATTGCGACCGTCCGCCCGATCGCGGGCACACGTCGTCGCGGCAAGACTCACGCAGAAGATGTGGCGTTAGAAAAGGATTTGTTGGCGGATCCCAAAGAAGTCGCGGAACATGTGATGCTGATTGATCTCGGTCGTAATGATTTGGGTCGAGTTTGCATCAACGGTTCGGTTCAGGTAGACGAACTCATGGTGATTGAGCGCTATTCTCACGTGATGCACATTGTCAGTAATGTCGTCGGTCAACTATCGCCAAGTAAAACTGCTTGGGACTTGCTCAAAGCCTGTTTTCCAGCAGGAACGGTGAGCGGAGCGCCGAAGATTCGGGCGATGGAAATTATTCACGATCTCGAACCGTGTCGCCGGGGCGTTTATTCTGGCGTCTATGGCTATTACGATTTTGAGGGCCAGTTGAACAGCGCGATCGCGATTCGTACTATGGTGGTTCGATCGTTAGGTAATGGCAACCATAGGGTCAGTGTTCAGGCGGGAGCGGGTCTAGTTGCTGATTCTGTACCCGAAACGGAATACGAAGAAACGCTGAGTAAGGCGCGAGGCGTTCTAGAAGCAATTCGTAGTTTGATGCATTAACAGAGCTGATGCATTGGAATTAGATCTGGTTCCAGCCCGATCCGTTGTCAATGCGTCAGTCCTGTAGAATTTTGGGCATGAATTCAGCGCGATCGCGACACTGTTTGAGAATCGATCAACTCAAGTAGAGACCTATACTTTGCTCGCTTAAGCGACGGACGATTGGCGCGCATGTTTAACATAAGCCGCGATCGCCAGTACCGCAAAAGAAGATATTTACTGCAATGACCTCTGAACAGACAGAAGGTTTTTGTGAATCAGAATTTGATTGCACTAGCCGATAATTAACACAATTCTGTAGATGTGGTTAAAATTATTCCAACAGAAGCCAAAATAACATACGAGGAAGAGCAGTCAGCAACTCAGATCTTCAAACCGATCTTCAAACCAATTTTCAAACCGGAAGTGTCCAGTCTGAACTGCTAAAGCATTCACTGTTGCCAATAATACAGAAAGAATTTGATTGGCACCGAATCCAAATAGGGAGAGATTGCTGTGGAGCACTTAAAAGCCATCATCATTGGTGCAGGAATGGGAGGACTCACGGCTGGAATCGCGCTTCAGCAAGCAGGATATAGCGTTGAGATCTACGATCGCGTCAAAGAACTCCGTTCCGCAGGTGCAGCAATCTCACTGTGGTCAAATGGCGTTAAAGTGCTCAACCGACTCGGATTGGGTCAAGCGATCGCACAGGTCGGCGGACAGATGGATCGGATGGCGTACTACAGTTCCACAGGTGAAACGCTGACTGATTTTAGTTTGCAGCCGCTGATCGACCACGTTGGGCAACGCCCCTATCCAGTCACCCGAACCGAGCTACAACAACTATTACTTCGTGCGGTTGGAGTGGAGACGGTGCAACTCAATTCTAAATGCCTAAGCGTTGAGCAAGATGAGAAGGGAGTCACCGCGTTCTTTGAAGACGGGCATCAAACCACAGGTGACGTGCTGGTTGCAGCCGATGGAACCCATTCGGTATTGCGTAGCTATGTTTTGGGCTATCCAGTTGAGCGCAAGTATGTCGGTTACGTTAACTGGAATGGATTAATCCCCGCAAGTGAAGATCTTGCCCCTAAAAACAGTTGGGTACTGTATGTGGGTGCACACAAACGAGCCTCGCTGATGCCTGTTGGACGCGCTCCTTCGGAGCTTGGCGGAGCCATTTTCTCTGAAGTTGCGCCTTGCGCTAATCGCTTTTACTTTTTCCTCGATGTTCCGCTCCCCAAAGGCACGGTGAGCCAGCCTGAAACCTATCAAGAAGAACTGTTCAGCTTCTTCAAAGGATGGGCATCTCCTGTTCAAACCTTGATTGAACGGCTCGATCCGACGACAACCAGCCGGGTCGAAATCCATGATGTTGATCCGTTACCGACGCTAGTGCGGGGTCGAGTTGCGTTGCTTGGAGATGCCGCCCACGGCACTGCGCCGGATGTCGGACAAGGAGGCTGTCAGGCACTGGAAGATGCGTTGGTTTTAGCAAACTATCTGCAAACTACCAATTTGGGCGTAGAGGATGCGCTCAAGCGATATGAAGCCGCTCGAATTGGTCGGGTCGCTGACATCATTCACCGTGCTCGCAAACGGTCTGATATCACCCACGGTAAACAGCCAGAAAAAACGCAGCAATGGTATGAAGAACTAAAGCGGGAAGATGGCTCGAATATTATGGCTGCGATCGCCAACACAATTCTAGGTGGGCCGCTAAACTGATGGGCAAACTTACCACTCACGTTTTAGACACGGCTCGCGGATGTCCGGCGGATGGCCTGAAGATCGAACTCTGGTGGATCGATGAATCATCCAGCGAGAGAACCCGCCTAACAACCACGACGACAAACTCGGATGGACGCACCGAGCAACCGCTGCTCGTCGATGACGCCTTTCAGCCCGGAACCTATGAGTTGGTTTTTGCGATCGGGGATTATTTTGCTAAAGGAAGCCATGACTTGCCGCATCCACCGTTTCTAAATCGGGTTCCGATTCAGTTTAGTATTGCGGATGCCACGGCTCACTACCATGTTCCATTGTTGGCTTCTCCTTGGGCTTACAGCACCTACCGAGGCAGTTAAGATGTCTTTATCCTGCGGCGGTATAGATAGCCATGTCCTGACTGCACGGCATCTTGAGATTGCTGAATTTGCTCTAACTCATAAACTACTCGCGCTTGACTCGCTACCAAACGTTACCGATCGAAACGCTACCGGATAATGTTCAAATTGGTGCGCCAGTAACTCCAGCAATTCACCTTAGTTTCTAGAGCCGTTTGATTCTGATTTCTCAAGCTAAAAACAGGGATCTGAACTCTACGTTTTAGAGGAGTTGCTTAGCCAAGCCTGAAGTGCAGTGTCTAGTTTCCGCAAGTCAAGGTTCCTTCTTTCGTTCCGTTTGGTTTGGCTTGCACCGCGACTTTGGGTTGCTGTCCTGGATAGCAACGCACTAAGACTTTATCGCCACTACGAGTCATGTTCAACACATAAACACGTTGACCGTTCAGTGTTGCTGGGCTAATTTGTGGGGCAATCGGTGCGGTCGCAATTGCAGGCACTAAGCTTGCCAGCCCAAACCATACAACCGTTGAGCCAGCCAGTCCTGAGAAACGCTTTACAGCTTGTATCATTGGTTTTGCTCCTGATGTAGTATTTTGACTCACTCTAGAGGACGCTCGATTCCTTGTCAAATACAGGAGAGCACCGCTGATCCGAATTTTTTTGGCTGAGGAGCAAGGCGAGTGACACCGATCTACTAGAATGACTGTTTGGGGAACGTCTTGAAAGGATGAAGGACGCCTGCACTCCGCAAGAAGGGACGCCTGTGGCAACACTAGCACAAGGAATGAGTCCTACCCCTTAGTCCGCTCCGCCCCTCATCTCCTCTCATCCAACACCTCTCATTCAACAGCAGTAGTTATGCCCAAGGTTCTTGTTTCCGATCCCATTGATCAAGTGGGAATTGATATTCTCTCGCAGGTTGCCCAAGTCGATGTCAAAACTGGGTTGCCCCCTGAGCAACTCGTGCAGATCATTCCAGACTATGATGCGCTCATGATTCGCTCGGGAACCCGAGTAACGGCAGACGTGATCGAGGCGGGCACGAATCTCAAAATTATTGGACGGGCAGGGGTCGGCGTCGATAACGTTGATGTCCCGGCAGCGACGCGACGCGGTATTGTGGTCGTCAACTCTCCAGAAGGCAATACGATCGCGGCGGCAGAACACACGCTGGCGATGATGATGTCTCTATCGCGCTACATTCCCGCCGCTAACCAAGCGACTAAAAGTGGCAAGTGGGATCGCAAAAGCTTTACCGGAAATGAAGTCTACAACAAAACTCTAGGGGTCGTTGGACTTGGCAAAATTGGTGCTCACGTGGCCACCGTTGCGCGAGCGATGGGTATGAAACTATTGGCATACGATCCCTTCGTGTCGGTTGAACGGGCAGAACAGCTCAATTGCCGATTGGTCGAACTCGATATGCTGTTTCAAGAATCGGATTACATCACGCTGCATATTCCGAAGACGCCAGAGACCGCAAACTTGATCAATGCCGATGCGATCGCCCGGATGAAACCGACCACTCGCATCATCAACTGTGCGCGAGGGGGCATTATCGATGAGCAAGCCTTAGCGACAGCGTTGGCAGAAGGAAAAATTGCGGGAGCCGCCATAGACGTATTTAGCTCCGAACCATTAGGAGAAAGTCCGCTCACGTCGTTGGGCAAAGAAATCGTCCTCACCCCCCACTTAGGAGCTTCCACCGAAGAAGCGCAAGTCAACGTCGCGGTCGATGTTGCCGAACAAATTCGCGATGTTTTGCTCGGACTACCTGCGCGATCGGCCGTCAACATCCCTGGTTTGCGTCCTGACCTATTAGAGCAACTCAAACCCTATCTACAGCTTGCAGAAACGTTAGGAAATCTGGTCGGTCAGCTTGCAGGCGGACGGATCGAATCGCTCAATATCGGCTTGCGTGGGGAACTGGCGACCAATCAAAGCCAGCCGATCGTGATTGCCGCCTTAAAAGGGTTGCTATCCCATGCTTTGCAAGAACGAGTCAACTATGTGAACGCCAGCATCGAAGCGAAAGAACGAGGAATTCGTGTCATCGAGACTCGGGATGCGTCGGTCAAAGACTATGCGGGTTCCTTGCAATTAACGGCGAAAGGCTCTCTTGGTGAGCATTCTGTGACCGGAGCGTTGCTCGGCGACAATGAAATTCGGATCACCAGCTTAAATGACTTTCCGATCAACGTTCCACCCAACCGCTATATGCTGTTTACCCTGCACCGAGACATGCCGGGAATCATTGGGAGTATTGGCTCGTTACTCGGTGGCTTTAACGTCAATATTGCCAGTATGCAAGTCGGTCGTAAGATCGTTCGCGGGGATGCCGTAATGGTTCTCAGCATTGATGATCCCCTGCCCGATAACATTTTAGAGGAAGTGAAAAAGGTTTCAGGTATTCGAGATGCCTACACCGTAACGTTATAAACAGGGACGAGGATAAACAGGGATGAGGGATGAAGGATGAAGCATGAGAGAATTAAATCTTTCATCCCTCATCCCTTTTGCTCGCTCTATGTCAAACAGTTGGTGGGAAATTCAAGTCCTCTGCGATGCGGCACTAGATGAACTGGTCTATTGGCGACTCGATAATTTCGGTTGCCGAGGAACATCAAGCCAACTGACCGGATCGTCGTGCTTGGTTGCAGGTTACTTGCCCCAGCAAAAAGCGCAGCTATTAGATCTGTCTGCTCTATCGCTGTGGATCCGCCAAGATGCTTTGTGCGCCGGATTGCCGACTCCGATCGTGCAGTGGGGACTGATTGATGAGGAAGATTGGGCGAGTAGCTGGAAAGTACATTGGCAGCCGCAAGAGATTGGCGATCGCTTCTTAATTAATCCGGCGTGGTTGCCAAAACCAGAGGTGCAAAATCGGATTATTCTACAGTTAGAACCCGGCGTTGCGTTTGGCACTGGCGATCATGCCACCACTCAGCTTTGCCTAGAAGCGCTAGAAATGCGCCTTGGCGAAAATCCTCAAGATGTGGTTTTAGCGGACGTTGGCTGCGGGTCAGGAATTTTGTCTGTCGGAGCCTTATTGCTAGGCGCGAAAAAAGCCTACGCCGTGGATACCGATCCGTTAGCGGTAAAAGCAACGCAAGAAAACATCATTCTGAATCAAATCGATCCACGAAAATTGATTGTGAAAGAAGGAAGCGTTCAACAGTTAGCAACAATGCTGGCTGAACCCGTAGATGGATTGGTGTGCAACATTTTGGCAGAGGTGATCATTGACTTAATTCCTCAGTGGACTCCCCTGGTTAAAGCGTCAACCTGGGGAATTTTGAGCGGAATTCTGTTAGAACAAGCAAAACCTGTGGCTGACACTCTAGAAGCGAATGGTTGGATCGTTGCAGCCCTGTGGAAACGCGGCGATTGGTGCTGTTTGAATATTCGGCGATCGTAAAGCATCGCCTCAACTGCTTCGCTAATCCGTTTGGGCTAGACTTCGCCCGTGCAGAATATTTTTAGACTTACCTTCAGACTTCTAAATAGAGCATTGTTCTTAACGAGTTCGATCATCGCCGCCGATCGAGGGATGACCGCCCAGTGACGGTTGCCCTCCATCGGTCAAGAGCTAGGCGATTTCTTCGGAGTGACGAGCGCTAATCACAAGCTCTCGTCCGTACATTTTTCGTCCAACCGCTTCTGCAATTGGCTCTAGGCTGCGAACCAAGGCTGCCATATCTTCTAGGGAAAGAGCTTGCCGCGCATCGGAAACTGACTTTTCGGGTTCGGGATGGCATTCGATAATGAGTCCGTCGGCTCCACATGCGATCGCGGCTCTCGACAAATCAGCAATCAGTTCTCGTTTGCCTGCCGCATGGCTAGGATCAACCAAAATCGGTAAATGAGTGATTTGACGCAGGGCTGCCACTGCGCCCAGATCCAACACATTACGGGTGTAGGTATCGAAGCTGCGAATGCCTCGCTCACATAGCACAATCTGGGAATTGCCATGACTGGCAACGTATTCTGCCGCCATGACAAATTCTTCGATCGTCGCCGCCAGTCCGCGTTTAAGCAGAATCGGTTTATTCGCCTGTCCTAACGCTTTTAGCAAATCGAAATTTTGCATATTGCGGCTGCCAACTTGCAGCATATCGGCATAGGCAGAAATTTCTTCGATCTGCGAAATCGCCATCACTTCTGTCACCACAGGTAAGTCATAGCGTTGCCGGACTGAGGCAAGAATATCTAATCCTTCGATCCCCATGCCTTGAAATGCATAGGGCGAGGTGCGCGGTTTGTAAACGCCGCCCCGAAGCGCTTGGATGGGAGCCGACTTGAGATGTCGAGCGACGGTTTCCATTTGGCTTAGACTTTCGACCGTACAGGGTCCACCGATAATTACGACTTCTTCGCCGCCAATTGAGACGAGATCGGAGAGCGGCACGATCGTTTTGTGAGCAGAATTGAGCTTGGTAACTAGGGGTGCGCCTTGCATTGAAATGACTCCTTTAAGAGAGGGTTGGTTAATAACAAAAAAGCCTGGAACTGATTGAGTTCCAGGCTGAAGAATTTCATGTAGAAATCTCACCCAGAACTGATTTGGGTCCAAAAAAAGCTAAAAAACCAAGAGGTGAGGAGAGACATGGGGAGGATGAGGTATGAGGGATGAAGGGGTGAGGGGAGTGTAGGACAGATCTTCAAGCCATTAAAAAACCGCAGATGCGACTCTGCGGTTCACCAGGCGAAGACAAGCTTCATTCACGCCAGGTGAACCGCCTCTCGCCAAAAAAAGTAAAAGTAGGATGGGCTGTAGTGCATCGCTAAAAAATGATTCGGAAGAATGTTGATTACTCTAGACCCTAACAAAGGGATTTCAGGAAGTCAAGTCCTCAGTTAGGGAACACGAAGGTTTTATCGCAATAAGCGATCCTTCGGAGCCTGGCAAAGCTAATTCAGGTATTCGTTAAAACACGTGTCTGTTTTGATATCAGGGCACCTGCACCCTGTAGGATCGCAAAGCATCAATCTTTAAGGCTACCCGTAGAATATGAATTTCTTCAAATCTAGATTGCTTTTGGCGTTCAATCCAGTTTCTGTATTGCTTCTTGCGACAATCGCGGGGATCATTGCTCCATCAGCCCCCGCTCAAGCTGTAACGCCAACCACCACGTGTAGCTTCAATTCCAACGCTGGAACTCCTAACCCATTAGGAATGCGGACGTTAGTTACTCTGACCGAAATGGACGGAAATACCACGGTTAAGTATGAACAGTTGCCAACGCCCGTTGGTGGAACGGTTGCCGCTACGATCGCGTCAGAGCGAGAACTGATTCTCTATAAAACTAATGTTGCACAAGCACGGCAGCTCTTCTTAAGCGATCCGAAATACTACAACGAACTGCGAGGCTCTAGCGACGGCGACGGCTTCAAAGCGGTAAACGATACGTTGATCTGCCAATCCACGTCAGGATCAACTCCATCGCCAACGGGTGGCACCGTCTCGGCTCTACCAGATGGCAGCTACCGCTTTTGGAATGGCAAGGCAACGGGAGTACTGAGCAGTGACCAACTCCTCAAGCAAGGCGGTGTCTTGTTTCTGTTTAACAAGCGAGGAAACCAGATCGTTGGAACGTTTGGACAAATTGATAATGAAGGAAGTTGTGTGAAAGGCACAGTGAATGGCAATACGTTCACGGGCGTTGCTATTCCATATGAGCCGTCGCCCAATCCTGCTAGTCGCTCCAACACCTCATTTGATCCGGGTGGATTTCTCAAGTTGGGTCGCTGGAAGAAAGTAGGAAATCAGAATCAGTATGAAAACTCTACGCTAGATTTATCGAGGCTAAATCGTATCAATTTAGGATCCCGTAAGCCGAGTAGCAGTTGTCCATAAAGATGAAAAAGCAGTCGAGCTTAAATTAGCTCGACTGCTTTTTAGGACGCTTTTTATAACTTAGAGCGGCAGACTACATCATGCCCATGCCGCCCATGCCACCCATGCCACCCATACCGCCCATGCCGCCCATCGGATCCATACCCGGAGCGCCAGCCGCAGCTTTGGGTTCAGGCTTCTCAACGACGAGCGCTTCAGTCGTTAGTACCATGCCTGCGATCGAAGCCGCGTCTTGCAGCGCCGACCGAACGACTTTAGCCGGATCAACAATTCCAGCCGCGATCAGGTCTTCGTAAGTGCCCGTCAAGGCGTTAAAGCCGTGGTTGAACTCCATTTCACGCACTTTCTCGACGACAACCGAACCTTCTGCGCCCGCGTTGTCGGCAATTTGACGCAACGGAGCATCGAGCGATCGCACCACAATTTCAGCCCCGACTCGCTCTTCAGCGCTGAGGTTTGCTGCCATTGCTGTTACCTTTCCAGCAAGGTGAATCAGCGAAACACCACCACCGGGAACGATGCCTTCTTCAACGGCTGCCTTGGTTGCGTTGAGAGCATCTTCGATGCGAAGTTTGCGGTTCTTCAGTTCGGTTTCGGTTGCGGCTCCAACTTTGATGACGGCCACGCCGCCTGCTAGTTTAGCGATGCGCTCAGAAATCTTTTCTTTGTCATAGTCCGAATCGCTGCGATCGAGTTCTTTACGCAATTGCTCAACACGCTTTTTAACGTTCTCGCTGTTGTCGTTGTCAGACACGATCGTGGTGGCATCTTTAGTGATCGTGATTTTGCGAGCCGTTCCCAACATCTCAAGAGTGACGGTGTCGAGGCTCATGCCGATCTCTTCAGAAATCACCTGACCATCGGTCAGAACGGCGATGTCTTCGAGCATCTGCTTTCTGCGATCGCCAAATCCGGGTGCTTTGATTGCGGCTGCGTTCAAAACGCCGCGCAGACGGTTGACTACTAGCGTTGCCAGGGCTTCACCTTCAATGTCTTCAGCAATGATCAGCAACGGCTGACCCGCACGGGCAATCTTTTCGAGTACCGGAACGAGTTCTTGAATCGAGCTGATTTTCTTGTCGCAAAGCAAAATAGCAGCGTTTTCGTACTCAACGATCAGCCGCTCAACGTCGGTGACAAAGTAAGGAGAGAGGTAGCCGCGATCGATCTGCATCCCTTCAACAATCTCCATCTCTGTCGCCAGGGATTTTGATTCTTCAACCGTAATCACGCCGTCTCTGCCGACTTTGTCCATCGCTTGGGCAATCATCGCGCCCACCTCTTCATCACCACCAGAAGACACGGTGGCAACCTGTGCGATCGCATTGCCTTCAACGGGCTTTGCCGCCGCTTTGATTTCAGTTACGAGGGTTGCGATCGCTTTTTCGATGCCGCGACGAATGCTGATCGGATTTGCTCCGGCAGCTACGTTTTTCATACCTTCGCGAATCATCGCTTGGGCAAGGACGGTTGCGGTGGTTGTGCCATCGCCTGCCAAATCTTTCGTTTTAGACGCAACTTCGCGAATCAGCGAAGCGCCTGTATTTTCTAATGGATCTTCGAGTTCAATATCTTTTGCGATCGTCACCCCATCGTTCACAATTTGAGGTGCGCCATACTTCTTCTCAAGCAGTACGTTCCGTCCGCGTGGACCCAAGGTGACACGCACTGCATCAGCTAGGGCATTTACGCCCCGCTCGAGCGCTTGCCGGGACTCGTCGTTAAAGACAACAATCTTTGCCATAGTGAGTTTTGTCTCGCAGTTCTCCAAGTAGATAATTTAGCACTCACAGCCTCTGAGTGCTAATAACTTTCGGATCGGAAAACCGTAAGTCTCTTGATTGATGCGTTTACGATCAAGAAACAGAATCGATCAATCAACGTTGGTTGATCGATTGGCACTGCAAAAAGGTGGTGGTTCAATGTATGCGATCGTATCTCCTGAAAACATCAACCTGCCCCCTGGAACGGTTGTCCGCTTACTAGGGAACTGGCAGGACTATCTCGCATTGACTCAACAACGAGGCGACGACAAATCGATCCCCCGCATCAAATACCGACCGGGAGAAATTTTGCTGATGGCTCCTCTACCCGCGCATGGGTTCGACGCTAATATTCTGGCAGATGTGGCTAAAGAACTGCTGGATCACTCCGGGAAAGAGTATCAAGCCTACACGCTTATCACAATGCAACTGCCAGAGAGAAGTGGATTTGAGCCAGATTATTGCTTTTACATCGATAATTGGGCGGCAGTAACAGGCAAAAGACGGATTGATTGGAGTGTTGAACCGCCACCCGATTTAGTCATTGAAATTGACGTGACGAGTTACACCGATGTCAATGATTATCTGCCGTATCGTGTGCCAGAAGTTTGGTTGTTTAAAACAGATGAACTGAGCATCTATGGTTTGCAGGACAACGCCTATGTGATTCAGTCCAACAGCCGCTATTTTCCTGAGATCAACCTTTCTGAGATAGTTAGAGAGACATTGCAGATAGCGATTGACAGTAGCACTAGCGCTGCAATCCGTGCTTTGCGCAAAAATTGCAAGAAAACACTTAAATGCATCAAGGCAAATCTGCTTAAATTGCAGCGATCGCAGCGAAAGTCGCAAGGTTTGAGCCAAACCTACCTCCATTCATAGATAACCTCCAGAGATTTAACTTAAAGGTCGCGACCTTATCTATCAACCTTGCTCTATTCATAGATAACCTCCAGAGGTTTGAGAAAAAGGTCGCGACCTTATCTATTAATCTTGCTCCCTTCATTGATTAGCTCCAGAGGTTTAACCTAAAGGTCGCGACCCTATCTATAAATCACCAGCCGTTTGAGAGATCACCAGCCGTTTGAGAAAAGCTAAGCCATTGAAGAGTAAATTTGCGCAAGGTTAGGGTGCGATCGTCATAGAAGCTACCTAGTTGATTTAGCGCATATTGTCTGCCATTGGGCATCACATAGTCGAACTGGGCGAGGGTGCGATCACCGACAGTAAGACGCTTTCTGCCGTAGAGCCGCATCGAGAGGTAATATGCTGACTTTGTTAAACTTAATCTGAGATTTCAGGTGAGAGTTTGATGTCGAAGTAGTGTTGTTTGTAAGGTGTTGCAGGATCACTATGCAATTAGTAATGTTCGATATTGATGGCACTCTTACCCAATCGAATGACCTGGACGATGAAGCATTTCTACAAGCGTTATTTGAGGTCTTCAGGTTTTCCGAGGTTTCAAATGATTGGACATCCTACAGCCATGTCACTGATGCTTGTATTTTGAAGGAAGTTTGTCAGCATCAGCTTGGTCGGAATCCATCTCTTGATGAAGTTGCAAGATTCCAAATGCGGTTTCTTGAATTGTTAGCAAAGGGGGCGGCAAGCATTGGCGGCATTCAACCGGTATCAGGGGCATCTAGTATCCTATCCGAACTGCTTACGTCTTCTGATCACCATGTCGCTTATGCGGGTGGTGCTTGGACAGCCTCAGCCCTTTTCAAACTTCAGTCTGCTAATCTCCCAATTCAAACCATTCCGTATGCTTTTTCCGATGATGACGAATCTCGTGAGGGGATTACAGCAATCGCGCTGATTAGAGCCGAAAAGCAGTATGGTCAAACGTTTTCCAGTATCGTCTATGTAGGCGACGGAGTTTGGGATATTCGTTCAGCAAGAAAATCAGGATATCAGTTTATCGGTATTGCATCTGGTGATGAAGCTGAGAGCTTGCACAACGAGGGAGCACCGTTCATCTTTCCCAACTATGATGAGCCAGAGCGTTTTTTTGCAGCGTTAAGATCGGCAGCATGACATGGCGGTGGAGTGGGTGATCTCAATCTTCTCGTTGCGTTAATGAGATCGCGGATGCTGTGGATAAGAGTAGACTTTCACTAGGTTGTGAAAGGCGCTGAGTTGGATCGTACACCTGCATAACTCGCCGAAAGTTCCAATTGCAAGTTATGAAGAGTTACAGATGAAATTTGAATGGAACCCGGACAAAGCGATATTAAACCTTGAGAAGCATGGTGTTTCCTTTCAAGAAGCCGCAACCGTATTTAACAACCCTCTATCTGTAACTTTCCCTGATCCTGACCATTCGATCGGAGAAAATCGCTACGTTATTATTGGTATATCTCGGTTTGAGCGACTTTTAATAGTTGCACATACTGATCGAGGAGAAAAGGTACGAATCATTAGCGCCCGAAAAGCTACTCAACAGGAGCGGAGGTTTTATGAAGAAGGAAATTGAGAACGAAATGGAAGACGAACTGCGTTCTGAGTACGACTTTGCTCAAATGCAAGGTGGTGCTAAAGGCAAGTATGTTGAGCGCTATCGCACAGGGACAAACCTAGTGCTTCTAGATCCCGATGTTGCCCAAGCTTTTCCCAATGATGAAGCAGTAAATGAAGCCTTACGATTATTGATACAGGTTGCTCAGCACTCTCAATCCAACGTCGCGGTGCAACAGACGGAATAAAAGCTGTCGGTGGAAGTCTAAGGTCACTAGACGCTGCTGACTGCCGTTGTCTCTGAAACTCATTTCAACTAGCATATCTTTGCTCTAGACGGCTGCCATCCTTAGTGCCTTCTAGCGCGATCGTCGAATCTAAACTGCTCAGCAACTGCTTCGATTTCCTCATTTTCTCAAGCATCCGTCTGCGACGTTTGACTCGCCAAATATTGCTTCAGGCTCAATAAACTGATGGTTTGACCCAAATTAATCGGCAACAGCGAGATCCCTTCAATTCTCGACTGCACCCAGCCGTCCCCCCATGCCCATTCATGGAAGCCATCAATGCCTTGGCTCAGTAAGAATCGAATCCGGTTCGGTTCAGCAAGTTCGACTTGGTGTTGGATTGCGATCGCGCCAATCTGACCTGTAAATTTCACTCCAGGCTGCAACGTATCGGGCAACCCAGCAGACAATCGCTCAAACCAGAGCCATTTTTGCAACTCACGCGGATGGGTCAATCCGTTCCGCAACGTTTCTTGGGAAGCATCAACTTCAATGCGGAGGCTACTCTGCTGAAATGTACCAAACATAAGCAAATCAGGGCAAAACGTTCTTTTCTCCAGTATGGCAGAAGGTCAAACGTCTTAGCCCTGATTTGTGAAGCCTATTGGAGTTGAGGATTAATATCCTTCTTCCTCGTATTCTGGCTCCTTTTGTTTCTCAAGCGGCTTCTCAGGCAGCTTCAGTTCTTGAGGCTTGTAGTCATCCTCCGTTTTGTCTGCCCACGGATCTTCGGTAGGCTCAGCCAGTTGAAGCGGCGGAGAAGCGGGTTCCTGAATCTCTACAAAGTCAACTTCAATGTCTTCTACATCTTCATCAACGAAATCTTCCTCGTATTCGGGCTCGTCTTCATAGCGATCGCTTTGGCTGTAGACATCACTATTACTCGCCGCACTCCAGTTATCGTCCTCGTCGTCCTCTTCATACGTAGGAGGATAGAGTTCAGCTTGACGCATGGGAGGTTCTGGCGATCGCATTTGAATCGGTTCCGGTTCCCAGGTGTCTTCGTCCCACGTTTGTTCCTCAACACTAGGTTCATAGCTGGGTTCATAGCGAGGAGGCGCTGCGATCGGAATTTGTTGACCTGACGGCAGCTGATTCTCGGTTTTAATGGGCGCAAAATACTGACCTTCTTCTTCCCGTTCCCAAGGAGCTTTGCCAAGCCCCAACCGTTCTAGAACACCAACCGTAATTTGGCTCATCCGATCTTCTGAGCCTTCAACCACAATCAACCGATCTGGGCCACTACTAATCACTTCATCAATCGGAAGTTCGTAGGTGCTGACGATCTGATCAGGAATGAGGGGAAGCCCGATCGATGCAATCACTAACGTATCAATCCTGCCGCTATCGATATCAAACCGAAAGCCTCTCACTTTGCCCAGCAACTCGCCCGTCTCGGTGATCACCTCGAAGCCGACCAAGTTGCTGTAGATGTCGAGATCAACATCCTCGATCACATCTTCATCATCCACTAAAATTACATCTCCAATTTGGCGAATGCTGGAGAGCATCATCGGCTGAGGCGTGCCGTAGAACAGATTCGGGCGGAGACTCAGGGCGACGACTTCTTGGCGATCGATATCAACCCAAAGCTGACTGACGACGCCCAGTCGCTTTCCGGCGGTGCGGGTGATGACCTGAGTTCCAAGAATGTCGGAGCGTTGGCGAAATTCTTCTGTCATTATGTCCCGAATCCTGCTTACAAATCTGGTCTAATTACTAAAATCATAGTTCCGAACCCCATCATCATATACCTACGGGTATGCGATCTGAGGGTAGCGGGAATCCCTACCGGAAAGATTCGGTAGAAATGGTTTAAGCGATGCTCTAAACAGGGGCACTTTGCGGCAGTTTGATCCCCAAAACTTGGGTGTAGGCTCCCCGCGCTTGAGTGACCCCGATTGTTCGTTGCGCCGATTCAATCATCGGACGACGCAGACTCACCACAATAAACTGCGCTTGCTGTGCCTGCTGTTTGATCATTCTAGACAATCGCTCCACGTTTGCGCCGTCTAGGAACATGTCTACTTCGTCAAAGGCATAGAAGGGGGAGGGTCGATAGCGCTGCAAAGCAAAGATAAAACTGAGCGCCGTCAGGGATTTTTCGCCTCCCGACATCGAAGCAAGTCGCTGAACAGGTTTGCCTTTTGGGTGAGCAATCAGGTTGAGTCCACCATTGAAGGGATCTTCAGGATCTTCGAGTTGCAGCCGTCCGTCGCCCTCAGAAAGGGTCGCAAAAATCGCCTGGAAGTTGATGTCTACGGCTTCGTAAGCTTCCATAAAGGCGCGGCGACGCAAGGTTGTGAACGTTTCGATTCTGAGCAACAGTTCGGTGCGCTCGTCTTCTAGGGTTCTTAATTTTTCAGTCAGTTCTTCGAGGCGGGCTTGGGTGCGATCGTACTCTTCCAGCGCCAGCATGTTCACGGGTTCCATTGCTTGGAGCCGTTTCTGCATCGAGCGAATCTCGTGCTGGAGTTGTCCTAAGTTGCGATCGGCGTCGGCTGGAATTTCAGGTAAGGGATCGGGCAAATCGGCACGCTGGGTTTCTAATTGTGCTTGCAGTTCGATCAGTTCAGCGCGGCGGGCTTGGCTCGTTTCATGGACTTTATCGCGTTGCCAGGTCAGTTGCTGCTGGTTGGTTTGCTGATCTCGGAGTTGACGATCGATCGCATCTCGCTTGCGCCGTTCTTCGCCTAGTTTTTGATCCAGCGCGGACATCGCGGCACTCAATTCGGCAACCTGTTGCCGAACGGTGACTTGCAGATTGGAATTTTCGGTTTGCTGCTGAAGTTGGATGGTTTGCTGCGATCGCTGCTCCCCAATCCGAATTTGTCCCTGTTCGATCTTCTCTTGCAGTCGCTGACGCTGAGTTTCGAGGGTTTGGATGCGTTGTTCAATTCCCCGGAGCGCCAGTTCTTTCTCATTCAGGTCGGCTTCTAGCGATCGCAACCCAGCTTGAATGTGTTGCCATTCGCTGTGCGTTTGAGACTGCTCTAATGTTGCTAAAGCCTGACGAATCTCGTCGAGCTGCCGTTCTTGAATCGGCACTCCAGTATCTAGCGCTTGCAATCGATGCTGAGCCGTCGCCAGAGCTTCTCGATTGGCTTTAAGCTGTGGCGCGAGGAGATCGCGCTGCTTTTCGAGTTGCTTGACCTCTTTTTGGGTTTGCTCCGCCTTAATCTGGAGTTCTCGGAGTTGTTGCCGTGCTTCGATGAGCGCTCCAGTTCGCTCTTTTTGGCGATCGCTGGCTTTGGCGATCGCGCTGTCACAATGCGCCAGAATGCGATCAATTTCGTTGAGGCGCGATCGCAGCGAAACAATTTCGGGTGACTCAGCGGCAGTAGCGTTGCCAAACTTCAGCGACGATCGATGTCCCGTACTGCCTCCGGTCATCGCGCCACTGGCTTCTAGCAATTCTCCGGTCAGGGTGACAATGCGGTGCTGTCCGAGATGACGACGGGCATCCTCTAGCGTTTCAAAAATCAGCGTTGTGCCAAAGACGTAAGCAAAAATGTTGTAATACTTGTCTTCAAAATCGATCAGATTGACGGCGTAATCGACACAGCCGCGCATTGGTCGCTGAGTCGAAAGGTTCGGAATATGAGGCGCTCTAATTTTGTTGATCGGTAAGAACGTGGCGCGTCCAGCGCGTTTTTGTTTGAGAATTTCGATCGCCGCCGCTGCGATCGCGTCATCCTCCACGACGATGCTTGCCAATCGTCCGCCTGCTGCCGTCTCGACCGCAAGCTGATAGCGCGGTTCAACCTGTCCTAATTGTGCCACTAGCCCACACACGCCCGACAATCCCATCTGCAAAATGACTTGAGATGCCTGTGTGCCTTGCGCTTCTTGAGTGGCTTGCGCCTGCGCTTCTAATCTATCTAACTTGCGTTGTTTTTCTCGTTGTTCATTTAACAATCGCGTTTGAGTTTCTTGTTGAAGCTTTAATTCACCTTCGGCTTCCGAAACGGCTTGGGCAGAGAATTGAACTTGATGGGTCTGCACCTCTAATTGAGCAGTGAGATCGGCAGATTCTGTTTGTTTCTGAGCAAGCTGCTGTTCCGCCTGTTGTAGCATGTTGGCTTGCTCTTGGACTTGGCGTTCGAGTTGCTCGGTTTTCTCGCGCAACCGCGCTTGTTCGGTACGCTGAGGTTCAAGCGTTTTCGTTAAGGTTTCAATTTGGTGATGGAGTTGCGTTTGTTCTTGTACCCACGCTTCTGCACTCGCCGCAGAATGACTCGCTTCCTCGCGTTTTTGTTCTAAATTTTGGCGAGCGGTGTCGCGGTGGTGAGTGGCGATCGCAAGTTCTCTCGAACCAACGCTCTGTTGCTCTAGAGTCAGGGACTCTAGCATTTGCAGATGCTCACTGAGGTCTTGCTGCGATCGCGCTAACCCTTTGGCTAATTCGGCTCTTGCCGCCGTTAAATCTTCTGCTTGACGCTGGAGTTGCCTCAGTTCTGCTTCACGAGTGGCTAAGGTTGACTGAATGGCAATCTGTTCTTCTTCGCCCAGCGATCGCACAATCACGTTGAGTTTTTCTAATTCAACAGATGTTTTCTCAATCTCTGTTTGTAAGACGGTTAATTGTTCTGTAAGACTGATCGTTTGCTTGTCATCAGACTCAATTTGCTCCTGTACCTTTCTAACGTTCTTTTCTGCATCTTGGAAGCGAATGACGACTTCCCACAGTTCTTTTGCCTGCACGTCCGCCCGGAGTTTCTTATATTTCTCGGCTTTGATCCGGTCTTGCGCTAAGCGATCGCGCTGAGCAATCAATTCAGTTTCAACGATGCGAAATTTATCTTCTTGTTCTTTAACCGCGTTGAGTTTATCTTTAGCTTGATTAATCTTGCGATCGAACGATGCTACGCCTGCTAATTCATCAATAATTTCCCGCCGTTCTCGTCCATTCATCGAGATAATCCGGGTTACGTCTCCCTGAAGCACAACATTGTAACCCTCAGGGTAAATACGCAAGCGATTTAACTGATCGTGTAGCTCAGTTAACGTGCACGGTTCACCATTGATAAAATAATTTGAAGTGTAAGTTCCTTGTTGTGTGACTCGGAGCTTGCGCGTCACGCTCCACTCTGCGTTAATGATGCCGTTTCCATTGCCATTCTTATCGGTGTGCCCATTTAACTCATGATCTTTTGAAGCGTGTCCATTGCCGTTGGTAAGATGACCATTAGAATGATTCAGTGAAACATCCGCGTTCTCTTCATTCGGGTTGATTAACGCATTGAGAACATCCAATTCATCTGACAGATCAAACGTCGCCGTGACGATCGCTTCCACAGTTGATCGGCCTTTGCTGCTCTGCGTTTGATTCACCAAGTCAGGCAACCGCTCCGCCCGCATTCCTTTCGAGCCTGCTAAACCCAAACAGAACAGTAGCGCATCTAACAAATTCGACTTTCCAGATCCGTTTGGACCTGAAATCACAGTAAATCCTGGCAGCAACGGAATTGGCGTCGTGCCCCCAAACGATTTAAAGTTAGTTAGTTCAACGCGCTTGACGTACACAGGCAATAGTTAGAGAACGGTAAAAATCAGTGTTTAGTGTAGCCTCGAACCGATGCTATGAACGAAAATTGGGTGATTTCTATCATTGATAACATACTTAGAACGGATGATCTACACGAATTGAAATTCTTTGCTGCCAGCAAAGCACCTGCCTCTAGGATTTGTTTGATAAGTTTGTGCAATTCTACAGGGAAACGCATTTTTCGCAACCCTTTCCTCTATAGACTAAAGAATTAAGAAGACTAAAGAATTAAGACTAGAGAATTCCTTGTCACGAGTTTTTTCGGAAATCGGCTTTATTGTTGAGTGAGAACGTTCTAGATGTCATACACAGCAATGGTGTTACTCCCTACCGACACTTCGGTGTCGCTTCAGCAAGTTGAGGCGAAACTGCGATCGGCGCTCAGTTCAACGCCAGCAGGACGGAGTGGCGCAATCGAAGTATTTCGAGAGGAATCTCAACTGACGCTGTTTATTAATGATTGGTCGCTATACGTCTGGGCAGATTCCTCTCCCACCGTTTTAGAAGAAACTCAAGGCATTGTGGAATTATTTGGCAGCGATCGCGCTGATCAATCCACGTTAGCGACTTATGGATTCCGGTTTGATATCAGTTGTGATGCCGATCCCGACTTAGAGTATTTCGATGATTATGTGTTGGTTCTCAAAGCGATGAAAGAGCTTCCAAAAGCCGTCGTCTTTGACCCCGAAGCGGAGCGTTTTATTTGAGCCGTTACCTCTAGTCTTTCTCTCTATTCTCAAAGTTATGGAGGGAACGTTAACAGGCTCCAATGGAATCTCGTTACGAGTGGTGCAATTTAGCGATTGAGTTTCCGTCGCAACTCAAATTCATCATCTTGTGCTGGCTGATGCAGCGGTTATGGCAAACCTTCAGGCTCATTGAGCTAGATAAATGATGATGCCACTGCAGTAAACTTCTTACAAACGTGCAAGAAACCTATTGCAGTGGCATCATCAGGCAAGAGAAATTACTCTTCTACTGTTTCTCTTGAGTCTAGGATCTGGCAGTCTATCGACTAGTAATCTATCGATTATGAGTCACGCATAATTCCGTCTTCAAGATAAGCCACGTGGTCAGCAACATCAATGATGCGCGGATCGTGAGTCACAATCAGAACGGTGCGACCTTTTTCCTTGGCAAGGTTGCGCAGCAGTTCGATCACCGCATGACCATTTTGAGAGTCGAGAGCGGCCGTTGGCTCGTCTGCCATGATCAGTTGTGGATTTCCAGCCAAAGCACGCGCGATCGCTACCCGCTGCTTTTGTCCGCCTGACAAGTCTTGCGGCAAGCGCTTCCCCTTATCACTCAGTCCAACTTGTTCTAGTAACTCTTGAGCTTGCTGATGAGCGGCCGTCTTACGAATCCCTTTTAGTTTCAGAGCCACTTCAACGTTTTCGAGCGCTGTCAGCGCTGGAAACAGATTAAATCCTTGAAAGATGAAACCGATATTTTCTAGGCGAAACTGCGCCAGTTTGCTGCTAGATAGTTTCGTGATTTCTTGACCCAAAAGGCGTACACTGCCACCGCTAGGCGTCAAAATTCCTGCCAAGATTGACAAGAACGTCGTCTTCCCAGACCCCGACGGACCCATCAAAAGCTGAATATCGCCAAACTTAACTTCTAGATCGACTTGTTTTAAGGCTTGATAGTTTTCTGCACCCGTGTGGTACACCATCTCGATCCCACAAGCAGCGATCGCGTTTGTCTCTGCCCGGTCAATGTATGTAGAACGAACAGTACTAGTGTGACTCCTAGAACCGTGTATTAATTCGATCGAGGTAGCAGTCATTCGTTTAAATAAAAAGGGCGGACAAAACTTAGACAGCGATGGTGTGGGGAGCAGTTCAAACAGATGTTGCTAAAGATTACTTCTAATCGAAAATCTGGAATCCAGATGGAGTTCAGATTAAAACCTCCTTATAGAAGTAGTTTACCTAGAGCAATCGGGCTTCTGCTGAAAACGGCGTAGAACCTCAACTCTTATTTTAAAGGATAAAATTTGGCGGAGGGAGGATAGGTGTGACACATCAGCGCCCGAACCTTTGCTCTGTCGCGGTTTTATCGTTTGTCAGAAGATCGCCGTATTATTGGTTAGAGATTCTACTACGCCTTAAAGACGATCGCTGGATCAACCCGCATCACTTTCTGAACCGCAAAGAGGGCTGAACCAACACACATCACCACCGTAAGTACCAAAATGCCGCCTGCCGTCGCTGGAGTAATCAAAATCATGATGCCTTTAGCCGCTTGTGTCCATGCACCCAGCCCCAAACACAAAGCAATACTAGGGATGTAACCCAGGACTGCCATCCATAGCGCTTGTTCCAAAATCACGCTGTATATTACCCAGTTTGACGCACCCATTGCTTTGAGAGTTCCAAATTCGCGCAGGTGATCGGCAACAGACGAGTAGAGAATTTGTCCAACGATCACCATACCGACAATGAAGCCGACCGTTGCCCCGAGTCCAAGTACAAAGCCAACACCAGTGCGCTGTTCCCAATAGTTACGGGTAATGGTTGACATTTGGGCTTGAGTGTAGACATGCGTTCCGGGCAAGGTAGATTCGAGACGCTGCTTCAGTTGCCCCAAGTCTTGCCCAGCCTTGGCGCGAATCATGACAAAGGAGATTGGATCAGCGATCGTCAGGCGACGGGGGGGAGGAGCGTCTACCGGAGCGGCGTTCAGAGACTGATTTTCAAAATTATTGACACAAGACAACTCACCAGACGATTGTCGAATGCAGTTGATTGAACTGTTTAAACCTGCCGTACCGTAAGCGTTTGCGTTCTCTAGCGATGTGAAGATAAAGACACTAGAGGCGATCGATTGAGTATCTTTGGAAAGTCCAACAATCTGAGCGGGCAGTGCCCCAAACGCTCCAATGCTGCCGCGATTGGCTGGAGAAGTCTCTGGAGGATCGCTGACTTGATCTAGGCTCAAAAATTTCAAGCTGCCTTGATCGACCATGACGGTGTAAGGCTGTTTGAGCGAGTCAAGTTTACCTTTTGGAATCTCAAAGCCCGCAAACATGCGGGTACTAGGATCAAATCCAAAAATTCTGATTGGGGTGATATTTCCTGACTGGTCGCGCCAAATGCTGGAACGAATCATCAAAGCTTCGGCGCGATCGACGCCTTCAACTTTTTGGGCTTGCACCACTCGTTCAGCTACGATCGCAGAACTTAACTCCAAATGCACCATGTCTTTTGCGGCCACCCACAGATCGACATTGGATTGATCAATCAGGCGAGCGGTGGAGCGAGTAAAGCCTTTGAGGATGCCAATTTGGATCGTAACGAGGCTGACAGCAAACATAATGCCCGCTTGGGCGACGAGAAACCGAGGAATGTCTTCAAAGAGATTTTTTCGAGCGATCGAGGGCATAGAGGGAGAACTAGAACTATGGGTGGATGCGGATCGTTAAATCTAGTCTAGGTGACTGACTGAGAATCAGAACGACCCGTTCCCGAAACGGTTCTCTTGATGGGGTTCAATGCCAAACGAAGGAGGGATCAAAAGAGAACACGGATTCACTTTACCCCTCATTCTTCGCTTGACGAACTACTAGCGTCTGGCCCCAACCAAATCACTACTTGTGGTTTGGGGCAGAGTGTTTTTTAAGCGATCGCCATATAGCGCCAAGGCATTTCCCGCAAACAGCAGGGCGAGATGGTCGCGATCGTAGTCGGTCACTTCGGCAACAGAGGAAACGCAATTGCGAAGGACGCCGTCCCAATGCCCATAGTCTCCTGAGAAACAGGCGATGTGTTTGCCCATTTCGCCCATCCCAGTGTGAAGATAGGCAGGAGCGGGATCATCGGATTCAAACGACGCGAAGATTTGTCCGCGTGCGAAATACTCCATCGGATCGCGGTGACGCAGATCAGCGTGTTCGTATAAGCTGGCGTCGTCAATCTTGCTGGGATCGTGTTGCTTTGTCCACATCAGATCAAACAGGTTTTTCGCCTGAGACATGATGTTGCTGCTGTTGTGGATACCGCGTTCTTGAATCATCAGTTTTGTGAAATCAACCAATGACGGACGGTAAGGATGCTTGGGATCAAAATCGCGAATTCGCTTCTCCCAATGCTCGTGGAACGAATGAGCCAGATCGGGAATCCAACCGCAGCCTCCTTCCAGGAAGCCAACTCTGAGCGTCGGGAAGCGCTCGAATACGCCATCAAACACCATCCGCGCTAGGGCAAGCTGCTGCTGGTTGCGCTGCACAAAAATATGGCTCAGAACAAAGGTTTCGGTATGATCAGACAGCCCACCCACCATGTAAGAACCGGGTCCGCCATGTAGCCCGATCGCAATATCGAGATCTACGGCTGCCCGCAAAATTGGCTCAAAGTCAGGATGGCTCAGCGTTTTGCAGGTGCGAATTTCAGGGAAAGCATCGGGCGCTTTGGGATGAGGAACGGCAATATTCGGAGCGACCGAGATGCCGATCATGCCAAGTTCGTTCACGCAGCGATACATTTCTTTTACCGCTTCGTCTACATCTTGCAGCGGCAGTACTCCGATCGGCTTGAGGCGATCGCTATGGCTGCGACAGTCATCTGCCATGTAGTTGTTGTAGGCGCGACAAAGTGCGATCGCTAAATCCTTATCAAGGTAGCTAGAAAAACTGAGATTCCACGTCCCGTAAATCACCTGAACATCAACACCTTCTTGATCCATGTGAGCGACACGGACATCGTTAAACATTGCTCCAAGTGTCGTTTCGGGGTGCAAATTCCGAAACCCACCCTTACCCAATCCTTGGGGTTGCGGAAAGAGCCGAACGAGATCGTTCTGTCCAGTTTGGGGATTGAAATCAATCACTCGCATGCGCTGATCGCCGAGGTTGTCAACAATTAAGCCCACGCGATCGCGATACTCCTCTGGAATGTAGTCGCGAATAATCAATGGATTTTCTAACTTGTGGGCGTCAGCATCAACAACTAGTAAACCTTGATACATAGGGACTCCGTGAAGGCTTGTGTGTAGCAATAGAGGGTACGCTCTCACCCCCTGCCCCTCTTCCGTGGGAGAGGGGAGTAAGAGATCCAATTCCCCTTCTCCCGTGGGAGAAGGGGCTAGGGGATGAGGGCAAAGACTTTAAGCTCTGACTCTAGATTTGGAGCGTTGCCAGAGTTGGCGCACACCAAACCAATTCTCAAACGACCATTGCAAGGACGCGAGAATAGTGATGCCGGG
The DNA here is from genome assembly GCA_019359315.1 of Myxacorys californica WJT36-NPBG1. Taxonomy (GTDB): domain Bacteria; phylum Cyanobacteriota; class Cyanobacteriia; order Leptolyngbyales; family Leptolyngbyaceae; genus Myxacorys; species Myxacorys californica. The sequence continues at coordinate 115,459 of JAHHHO010000006.1, read as the reverse complement.
ATATTTCACAAAGGCAGGCTCGTTTTTCTCGAACACAGCATGTCCACCGAGAGCAAACACTTGCGTCAGTACCAGGCACAGCAGCGTGATTTGCCAATCGATAAACAAGTAGACAACGGCAGCGATCGCCAGCAGATTCGTCAGATGATGGAGCGCTTGATTAATGGGATTCTGATGGGAAGCAATGAAATGGGCTTTCGCTTCTTGGAAGTAAGTCATGTCCCTATCTCCATATCAGTTGTTGGAACCATAGCACGACGAAATTTTGCCCCTAGAGAGTGATCGAAAAATTTAATCTAAGATTTGTAGTTCGCAATTTCTGGTCACAAAATTGTTAGCGATTGTAATCTTTCGTAATTTATACTCAGATAAAAAAAGGTGAGGTTAACCCCCACCTTTTCCACATATGCACTATTTGCCCTAACGCCAGCGCAATTCGAGATAACCGCGCTCTGGCTGACTCAATTCTTTCTCGCTTAGCCAATCAACCGCCTTATACGTCCCAAACGCGTGATCCCACCAATCGACGGCGAGACCAAAGTTGTGATGCCACATGCCGTATTTGTGATGGACATAATGAACGGGCATTTTCATCCAGAAGCATTTGGTTGGATTTTCGTGCTGTAGCTGATGGGCGTAGGATGAGAACGCCGCATAGACAAACCCGCCAAGGAACCAACCGATTCCAGCTTCCGGCGAGTAAAAGAACAGGAGACACATAATCACGATCGTGCCCTTAAGGTAGTCAAAAAACTCCCAAACCACGCCCTGTCCTTCATTACGGCGATGGTGATCGCGGTGACGTTCTCCAATTTTTTCAGACACGTGCATGAGGCGATGCATCCAATACTCTACGAGACTGGCTAAGACAAACGCGATCGCAAAGCACAAAACCGTGACGCCAATTCTGACCAGCACAGAGACTCCTTTTTTCCTCACGTCATTTGTTATTGTGCCTTGAATTAGACGTGTGTGCGAGGATTGAGGCAGGGGTTAATAGGTAGATCTGTGCTGAAACGAATTGCGATCGCGGTTTTGGGTGCCTTGGTTGGATGGGCAATGGTTGTCCTACCCGTTAGGGCAGAGACAGATCAGGGAGCAACGCTCTTTGAGACTCACTGCGTTGGATGTCACATCAATGGAGGAAACATTATCAGGCGGGGGAAGACGTTGAAGCTGAAGGCGTTGGAGAAGAATGGGTATGGCACAGAAGCCGCGATCGCTGAAATTGTGACCAACGGCAAAGGCAACATGTCCGCTTATCGGGATCGGTTAACCTCCGAAGAAATTCAGATCGTCTCTGCTTACGTGCTGGACCAAGCTCGACAGAATTGGCGGAAACATTAGCTCAAAAATATTAAATCAAAAACATTAGATCAACAGAATTAACTCCAGCAGTCAATTGCCGCTTACCTTGCTAACTTGGTGTATCTTAATCAGCTAAGGATCACAGGGAGGATAGGCGATGTCAGACGTTGTTCAGTGGCTGAACGAAATCCAAGATCTCAAGCGGCAACTGCAAGCGGCGCAGCAGTCGCAAGAGGCCGCTAATGCGAGTGCTGACAACTGGCGAAAACGCTACGAGATTGAAGCACAACAACGCCGCCAAGAAGTAGAGTCGATGCAGCAAACGCTAGACCAACTGCAATTCGCTTCATCCCAAGAATCGGCACAGCAAGATCTGCACCAACCAATCTCAGATGCGGCGATTGTTTCATCTGAGATCGAACAGAGGGTCGAGCAGATGAACACAATAGCTGAACTGAAAGCACAGTTGATTCAAGTGTGGTCAGAGCGAGATCGCTTGGCGCAAGAGCTTGAGACGGAAAAAGCCCAACACATCCAGACTCGTCAGAATCTCTCTATGGCGTTGGGTGACGCAGTGGATATGCTAACAAAATTAAAATCGCAAGATTAATCATTCGCGACAATGACCATCCAGGACAAATAGACTCAAGTGCTGAGCTGCCGCATCGCTCTATCGAACAAGCACGATCGCCCTTCTGGGTGAATTGCCCTATGAATCGTCCATGTCAACCGCAACCTTCTAAAATCCCATCGTGTGCGCGACGACATCTAGCTGCGGTTCAACGTTCTGCTTAAAGTTGTTTTCGCTGAACTTAATGGCTGAATCTGGATCTTTCAGCCCATTCCCGGTCAGCACGCAAACCACCTTTGCCCCTGCCGGAACTTTTTCTTTGTGCTTCAACAGTCCCGCCACAGACACCGCACTTGCAGGCTCACAGAAGATGCCTTCTCCAGACGCCAACAGCCGATACGCCGCCATAATCTCATCATCGGTCACAGCGTTAAATTCACCCTGACTCGCTTCTTGAACCGCGATCGCCCGCTGCCAGTTGGCCGGATTGCCAATCCGAATTGCCGTTGCCAAAGTATCGGGATGTGTTACCACCTGGCCACCCACCAAGGGAGCCGCACCCGCCGCTTGAAATCCCATCATCTTGGGTAAGTGAGAACAGCGTCCTTCCTGGTGGTACTCACAAAAGCCCATCCAGTACGCGCTGATATTGCCAGCATTTCCAACCGGAATGCAAAGCCAATCAGGAGCGTCACCCAACACATCGACCACTTCAAACGCGGCTGTTTTTTGCCCTTCTAGTCGATAGGGATTTACCGAATTCACTAGCGTCACTGGGTAGTTCTCAGAGACTTCCCGAACAATTTCTAGAGCGCGATCGAAGTTGCCCTTGATTGAGAGTACTTCTGCTCCGTACAGTAACGCCTGCGCCAGCTTACCCAGTGCTACATACCCGTCAGGAATGAGCACATATGCCCGCATTCCGCCTCGTCGCGCATAGGCTGCTGCCGCCGCCGATGTATTTCCGGTACTGGCACAGATGACGGCTTTCGCGCCTGCTTCTTTCGCCTTAGTCAGTGCCATGGTCATGCCCCGATCTTTGAAGCTTCCGGTCGGGTTGAGACCATCGTATTTCACAAACACTTGAACACCCCGCCCAATCTCTGCCGCGATCGCAGGGGCAGGAATTAACGGCGTATTTCCTTCGTGCAACGTAACGATTGGCGTACTGTCTGTCACAGGCAGATAGCGCCGATAGGTGTGAATCAAACCGCGCCAATTTGCCACTCTCGGCAAGGCGTCAGAGGGCAGAGCTTCCGAAGGGGATTGAGATACAGACGCGCTTAAGGTCACAGGAGTCTACTTCTTACAGTGCAACAAGGGTAGATTCTAGTTTACTGCGATCGCTGCGTTTGATTAGCGGAACTGACGGAACAACCCCCAGTCAGCACGCGTAAATGTTCATTAATGAGCAAGGCTAATCCCTGGAACAACCACCCCAACCCCGCGTCACTTGGACTATGCATTAAAAGTACTCCCCCGCGTAAAGTTTAGGTTAAGATAGTTTACTGGTGTGAGTAAGTACAAATTACTAAGTCCTATGGCATCTAACGCTTCAAATCTGCAATTTAGTAACAGCGCTGTTTGTGAACCTCCTCTGAATGCGGCCTTGACATTAGCGAAATCATTAGAAAAGATGAAGACGCTATATCAAGCCGATCAGCAAGCCAAATTTTTGAATTTGCAAGCCGAAACTGAAACGCTGTTGCATCGCCTCCAAGAGCTAAAGCAGCAGCGCACCTCTGACGAGATTAGCGACAGCTAGAGGACAAGCGCCACTTCTTGTATTAGATTTAGATCCTTTAGATTTGGAGATCGCGATTGGCCCTGCCAAGCTTCAAAAGGATTTGCTTCGTGAAGTCTGTCGGTTCGCTGCTCTGTCAGCGGTTCCTTCAGAGTTGCGCCTTGCACTCATGGCGCAACGTCATATACTGAATCATGGCTATCCATTAGGCGTTGACTATGCGATCGTTCTGGTCTGATCCGTATCTGTGGATTCATCTAGCAGGAGTGGCAGCCGTTCCCGCGTCTTTACTCTTATGCTTACTGGGATTTGCAGCAGGTGATCCTGCTCTTCCAACGTGGTTTGAGTTGAGCATCATTCTTGTCCTCGGAATCGTGCCAATTGCCTGGATGCAGTGGCAGAAGCCGTTTTATATTTTTAGTTTGCTTGCCGTTTCGATCAAGCCGGAGAACCTGACAGAGGATCAGCGCCGCATTCTCACCCTGTTTAGAACTCGTCGCAGTCCAAATTGGATTGGCGGCGGGGCCGTACTACTGGTTATTCTATTGAATCAAATCTATAACATTGCCCCAATTGCAGCTGATCTGACGCCCATCTCTCCAAGTTTGCGCGGAGTCGGACTTTTGCTAGCCGCGATCGGCTTTTTCGCTGCCAATTTGTTTTTACAGGTTCCGCTTAGCGTGTTGCGGGTGATGTTAGCGTCTGAATCAGAATTTGCAGCGGCTCCTACCTTTGTGCTAGACCAGATTCCTCCCAATTTTTCGGTGATTGGTCTGCGAGTGAATCAGATTTTGCCTCCCGTTATTTCAGATGCATCTCTGGCAGCTTCTAAGCCGCCTATGTCAGCCGCTTCCAGTCCCCAGATAGATTCTTCTTCGTCTAGTGACCCATTAGGGTAATCCTAATCCTAAATGTCGTCCTAGGCACAGACGTTTAATTTCCCTACGGTATGCTTGTTAGAAAGTCAAGTTCTATATTGCCGTGTTGAACTTGGCTTTGTATTGTAGGGTTTTATTTTGGTCTGTGCTGCTTTCTCTCCGTCGTTACTTAAGGTGAACTATGGCAATTCCTCACACATCGATATCGTTTAGAGATTCTGACCCTAGTGCGGGTAATCCTCAAGTTTGGGAAAGTTTGAAGCGGGCGATCGCAGGGAGTTCTGGCTTTAAGCGCTGGCAACTCGAACATGCAGGAGATGAACAGTTTCAGGCCCTCAGTTTAGACACCCTAGTACACAGCTATCTGAGAGAAACCTTAGAGACTCTTGCGTACTAATTTGCAGTTAGCCGATTGGTTAGTGTTCTACAGAATTTTGGTTGAAACTGAATAGGGGCGGCTGCTTCAGCGTTGTGATCTTCTAGGTAGACACCGCTTGAAAGAGCCGCCCTTACTGCATTTCTCATTGTGCAAAGATCTTTAATTTCTTGAAGAAATTAAAGATCTAGATACCCTGTTGTTTGGGTTCGTGTTACTTATCTAAAAATGTTTCCTAAAGGGTTTCTAAAGCGCTCTGCAAGCTGATTCAACTGACGATATGCCCCTTCAACGCGATCGCCATCAACCACCACTTCCTCAGTTGGGTATTTCTGCAAAATCTCTAAAATCGATACCTTGCCATCACCACTTGCAGACAAAACGAGAGCGGCTCTTAGGGCTTGGCGTTCTGCTCCGCCTTTCGGCGTTTGAATCGCTTGTCCCAACTGATCTAATGCGCCATTTCCAAGCGGACTGTTGAGAACTCGATCGAGCAAGACTGGGCTGACGCTCACTTGTCGGGTTAGCGATCGCTGAACCGCTTCAGGATTTTGCTTCGACAACCGGAAATAGGTTTGCAAGTCAGGAGAAGCTTGTCCAGTGTCAGCAAAGGTCGTCAGTTCGCTAACAGAAACCGATTCTCGCAAAATTTTATATTTCAGCACAACTCGTTCTGCTGCAAGGGCTGGAACGCTAGCAAGCATCATCGTTGCGCCCAATCCGAGACTGATGTAGCGAGCTAAAAAAGTATTCATAATTTCGTTCTAAAGATCACCTACTTAATGACGATCACGCTGTGAAATAAGTTCACGTCCCTCTGACCCTGCACGTCAATTGCCAAAAGGCTGAGCGCCTTCTAGAACTCACCCGTCACCTTAAAAATGAGGAGTAGGACGCGATGGACGACGGGATTTTAACTCGACTAGTGTTTTTGGGCGACGGTCAGAGAGCGTAACCACCTCAGCTTCACTGCTTTCTCGCGCGACGCGAATCAACAAGGCTGCACAAATCAAGCTCGAGATCATCGAGCTTCCACCATAGCTAAAGAAGGGGAGCGGTAAACCTGTCGTTGGTAAGGCTCCGGTCGCCACCCCAATATTTAATAATGACTGACCCACCATCAATACCATTACACCGATCGCGACCAATCGATGAATCGCATTTCTAGCTTTACGCGCCACAATCAGCGCCATCGTTGCGTAGACCGACAGCAACAGCATCAGTAACACACTCCCGATCAAGCCAAACTCTTCTGCAAAAACGGCGAAGATAAAGTCAGTGTATTGAATCGGTAAATAAAATAATTTCTGCTGCGAGAGTCCAAATCCGGTTCCGCTAATGCTGCCTGACCCGATCGCCAGCAAACTTTGAATGAGTTGATAGCCATCTTGCGTGGGGTCAGACCACGGATTGAGGAATGACATCACTCGCCGCCGCTGGTATTCCCGCAGACTAATACTCAATGTAGCGAGTAACACTCCTGCGCCTGCGGTTCCCCATAGGTAGATGTAAGGTAATCCCGCCGCTAGGGCAATCAACCAGAGGGTCATGCCACAAAGGGCAGTGGTGCTGAGGTTGGGTTGCAGCAGAATGGCAAATAGCATGATGCAGAAGATGCCCATCCAGGTGAGGCGGACTGTCCAGGTGAGCCGTTCCCACTGCCCAAAGATGCGGGCGCTTTGCAGAATGATGAAGGGTTTGATCAGTTCAGAAGGTTGGATGAGGAACGGGCCGATCGCAAACCATCGCGCACCACCATTGACTGACGTGCCGATCCCCGGTAGCAGCGTGATGAGGATACCTGCGAGCAAAATGAAGTACACCCAGTCTGCAATGCCTTGAATATATCGAAGCGAGGAATGCACGAGGATATTGAAGCCAATCATGCCGATGGCGATCGCAATCAGTTGCCGTTTGACGAAATACAGCCCATCTCCATAATTCGCGTCTCCGTCGGGGTAGGATGCGCTGAACATCACTGCCAATCCGACAAATACCCACACAAAGGTCAGCCACCGCAAGATTCGGGCTTCCCAAGCCCAATCTTGGGCAGTGGTATCAAGAAAGGGAATTAGTTGACGCAACTTCACAGCAAATACGCTCCACTTTGCATAGGGGTTTGGGCCGCCCTGATCAACGCTGTCTCAATTCGGCTACCAGCTTTTCTACGTCGTCTCGCAGAAACACCGTCAGGCGTCCTGAGTTCGCACGTCCTTCTGAGGTTTGGGCAACTTCTAGCCAATAAGCGTAGCGGTCGCCTCGGCGGAGTTCACCTTGCAGGGCAGACTGTTGAGGATTTGCCCGCCTAATGTCTTGTTGGACGATTTTATCGTTGGGGTAGGTGTAAATGGTTGTGGCGCGATCGTAGTCTTGGGAGATCCCCATCCCATAGATTGTCCGCAGCGACTCTTTGAGCCGACTGAAGCTAACACCATTGCGGACATCAAATAAGGTCAGAACTTCGCTGCGAATAATGCCACCCTTGGAAAGAGCGGTAATTCTGCCCGGCGATAAAAGCGAGGCTTGAAACGAAAAACTTTGGGCTGCCGAGTCATTTTTCCGAACTAAAAACTTCTCTCCTCGGCTCGGACGCACGGTTGGGTTGGCTTGCATCCAAGAAGCCACCTCGCTAGCCGATTGTCCGGGAAGCGCTCTAGCGGACGTGGCTCCCATTAGTAAAAAAAATCCTATGCCTAGAATCGATCTGAGTCTGTAAATCACCTGTATTCTCCACGCACACTAGCCGTTTCTGCTTTGGGCGCACTTAGCTCCCCCCAATTGCAACCTTCACCACCGTTCGCGCTTTCATATTCTGAAAGACTTGCTCTAAGTTGTGAAGCGGTTGATAGTCGCTAATTAGTAACTCAAATGGAACGGTTCCGCTCGCCAAAAATGCCAGTGCCGATCGCACAAACTCTGGCGTATTGTGAAACACTCCCTTTAAAGTCAGTTCATTGTAATGCAGTTGTTCGGTGTTGACCGTAATTGTCGTGTCGCGCGGACAACCGCCAAACAGATTGACTGTAGCGCCAGGACGGGCGCACGCGATCGCGGTTTCCCAAGCCGATGGAACGCCCGTCGCTTCGATCACACCATCTGCTCCCCAGCCATCGGTTAAATCCCTCACAAACGCCGGAATATCAGGGATTTGTCGATAGTTAAATGTCTTCGCGGCTCCAAATTTTTGAGCAATTTGCAACCGAGCCTCGCTGCCACCAAACACAAAAACCTCAACCGGTTGTTGAGCTAACGCGGCCACAAACATCAAGCCGATCGCACCATCGCCCAAGAGAATAACGCGATCTTGGGGTTTGACATTCGAGCGGGTGACGCCATGTAGAACACACGCCAACGGTTCGGTCATAGCCGCGATCGCATCGGGTAGCCCATCGGGAATCGGCAGCAAATTGTGTTGCACGATCGCGGCAGGAATCTTCAGATACTCGGCGAACGTGCCGTTGTTAAACCTTAAATCTGTACACAGGGAGAACTCTCTGCGCTGGCAGAAAAAGCAGGTCATACAGGGTGCAGAATTATTGGCAACGACGCGATCGCCTATCTTCCAACCCGTCACCCCAGCTCCGATCGCAACAATCTGCCCTGCCGCCTCATGCCCAAACAGCGTGGGAAGCGTCAGCATCTTGGCATGACCGCCGCGCCGCCACACTTTGAGATCCGTTCCACACGTCGTAGCTGCGCCCACTTGGATGACCACTTCTCCTGCAAGCGGCGTCGGATCGGGAACGATTTCTAGCCGTAAATCTTCTTGACCGTATAGTAAGGCAGCTAACACAAGAACGCTCTGAACTCAATTTCCCCAAATCTTACAAGGTTTTGTTACAGGGGTGAGGGATGAAATAAAAAGCCAGATGGCTTTATCCGTTATTCCTCAAGTTAAGCTTGACAGAGCGCGATCAAGGTTAGGCTGGCTCATCAGAAAGGTAGTCATTTCAGTCCTCTTGCCATCTCTTAACTCGCTTCAACACACGCCCCTCTGTCTCCCTCTATCCCCCATTCTCATGCGTCTCCTCTGCCTCAGCAACGGTCATGGCGAAGACATCATCGCCCTCCGCATCCTTCAAGCGTTGCAACAGCATCCCGGTTGTCCCAAAATCGAAGTCCTGCCGATTGTAGGCGAAGGCCACGTTTATCAAAACGCCGGATTTCCGCTAATTGGTTCCGTCAAAGTGATGCCATCAGGTGGTTTCATTTACATGGACGGGCGACAGTTAGCACGAGACCTTCAAGGTGGATTGCTCAAGCTGACATTAGAGCAAATTAAAGCGGTGCGATCGTGGGCAAAAGAACACAAATCAGCGCTGATTTTAGCCGTGGGTGACATTGTGCCGATGCTGTTTGCTTGGACAAGCGGCGCACCCTTTGCCTTTGTTGGAACCGCCAAATCAGAATACTATTTGCGAGATGAGACCGGATGGTTGCCCCGCTCCTCCTGGTGGGACGATCGCATCGAACGATCAACCGGATGCATCTATCAACCCTGGGAACGTTGGCTGATGTCTCGTCCGCAGTGCAAGGCTGTTTTTCCGCGCGATCGCATTACTGCCGGCACGCTCCAACGCTTTAACATTCCCGCCTTCGATCTAGGCAATCCCATGATGGACGGCTTGGAGACGGACGACTCAGACTGGAGTGCCCCTGTTCTCCCTCCTTCCTCCTCCGTCCCTCCTCTCACCCTCGCCCTCATTCCCGGTTCCCGTCCGTCCGAAGTATTCGCCAACTGGGAACTGATTCTACAAGCCCTCAATGGCATCGTAGGAGAGCGCCCGGTCGCTTGCCTAGCGGCGATCGCGCCCCAACTCGATCTCGATGAACTTCATCACAAACTATTAGAGTATCGCTGGCAGCAAACGGATACCCATACTTATACGATTGGACTCGGTGATAAGAAATCAACGCTGGTACTAATGCCAGGACGCTTTGCAGAATGCATTGGAAGAGCCGATGTTGCGATCGCGATGGCCGGAACTGCCACTGAACAATTTGTTGGACTCGGAAAACCTGCAATCGCGATCGTAGGGGCAGGACCTCAGTTCACACCTGCCTTTGCGGAGGCGCAAACTCGTTTACTGGGAGCTTCTGTTACCTTAGTCGAGCAACCCAACCAAGTTAAAGGGGCTTTACGATCGCTGCTGAATAATCCTGATCGACTGAGCGCGATCGCAGAGAACGGGCATCGTCGTATGGGCAAACCTGGAGCCGCCAATCGGATTGCTCAATGTCTAATCCAGCAGATGCAGAAGTCGTAAATCAGGACTCTATTTTATGAAATTAGGATTATAGGGTCGGGGCTTTATGAGCGTTTCACAGAATGCCGAGAAGAGACCAAGCCCTGAAACGCTTTCACTAAATACCCAATCTGACCATAGCTGTAAACTAGGTTCTCAAAGCGTTGAGATGGACTGGTGACAAACTTCAAGGATTTATACAACCCTCGAATCAGCCGTTCACCACCGCGACGAAACTGACCGACTCCCGCCTCTCCAGCAAGTTGCTCTCGATAGCATTCGCTGATGCCTTGCCACCAACCCCGACTGAAAAACCAACGTCGCTTGACTCGTTCGGGAGCAACATGGTGCGCGACTAGCGCGTTTGGTAGATACGCTACTTGCCAGCCCGAATGGAGCGCTAGATTGGTCATGTGTAGTTCTTCATTAGAAAGCAAATTTTTGCCAACCCGCCCTAGATTAGGGTCAAACCCACCAATCTGCTCTAAAAACGCTCTGCGAATCGAATAGTTTAAGCCTCTGGGTGTGAGTCCGGGTTGAGTGATGTAAACCAGTGAATCGCCCAAATCATACGCTCCGAGGTTTCCGGCAAGCCCGTCTGAAAGCCAAACTGGAGCGGTGATCCCGTCTGTCCAAAGCAACGTGACTTTACCGCCCGCGATCGCTAACTTCTCATTCGCGTTATACGCCTCGTACAAGCTGCTTAGCCACATAGGGCTGGCGATCGCATCATCATCCAAATAAGCTAAAATCTCGCTCTGAGCGGCTTTTGCTCCTGTATTTCGCGCAACAGATAATCCGGTGACGGCTTCGTAAACGTACTTCACGCGAGCATCACTCTGCCGAGTTTCTACCACCTCACGCGTCTGATCTGTCGAAGCATTATCGACCACAATGATTTCAAACTCTGGGAAATCTTGCTGAAGCAAACTGTCGATCGCGAGCCCTAAATAGCGATCGCGGTTATGGGTGCAAATAATGGCTGACACCTTGGGTTGAAGCTTGGGTTGAAGCATAGCTGATCCCGGAAACACTGCCGTTAGTGTGGTCTACAGGACAGAGTACCCACGAACTCCCATTACTGCTCTTCCTTGAGGTGGCCGTGCATCACAACCAAGCTTTCAGACAGATGGTTGAGGCGATGTTCTAACTCTTGTTTGCGAGAGAGCAATTGGCGAAGTTTGTGATGACGCGCGATCGCAAGTCCAACACTTGGAACTTGCTCTGGAGGACAAGGCGTTGACCACACTTGACCATCAGCATTTAGCCCGCAGAGAAAGTATCCAGGTTTTGGCGTTTGAGAAGCGGTGTTGGCTTGGGGCGTCGCGCAAATTTCCTCGACATAGTTCAATAAGCGATCAGGTTCAGCATGACGCAGCACTGCTGGGTTAGACTCTGAACCAGTGGCACGAGACTCTAACCAACCGTCCACGATCGGGCCTTCTGCATATAAATCTTGAATGTCGCGCAGCACTTGAGCCAAATCGGTTTGCCATCCTTCTGTGATAGTCAACAGTTCCTTTAATAGACTTGAGGCGAGGGCAGGATTGGCGCTATTACGATGGCTTGTAAAGCTCGGCATCTTGAACTTCGGCAGATTCAAACTCTCTTTGGCCTCGGGCGCGGGATGAATAGGAGCGACAGAGGAAGAGGAATTTGACTCTACCGTTGAAGGTAACGCTTCAGCCTGAAGTGGGGGCATCTCCTCAGTTACAGCAGGTATAGTGGCAGGTAGCTTAGCGGCAGGTGATTTAGAGACTCTTGCTTGAACTTCAAAGGAGACGAGAGGAGCGGATGCATCGCTCGATTGAGGCGTGCGTGAAACGGTCGCTACGGCTGATTTCTGGCTAAGCTGGTTTAGGGTAGCTTCAATTCGTCTGAGATCTCGTTTCATGGGCATTCGTCTCCTCTCAAAGGGGCTGCTTTACATGAGTTCCACTCGATGACCACTATATGTTGCGTTGGAGTAGGATTGCAAGCGCAATCTGTAGCGGTTATTGTAGCGACTAATTTTATTTTCAGAAAATCTCTGGTGCAGATTGTACAATGCTTGAGCAACAAAATCCCTTCCATTCTGCCGATTCTAGCCATGCCAATCAGATTATCTTGGTGACTGGACCGACCAAATCGGGAAAAAGCGAATGGGCAGAACAGCTTGCCTTGAGGCAAGAACGAGAAACTGCTGCTCAAAAATCAGTCATCTATGTGGCAACGGCTCAAGAGAATCCGAGCGATCGCGAGTGGCAAGCCCGCCTTGACCTCCATCGACAACGCCGACCGACAAGCTGGAAAACGCTGTCGGTTGAAATTGAACTCGCATCCGTATTTCTATCTGCAACAGAAAATGACTGTCTGCTGATCGATTCTTTAGGAACGTGGTTAGCCAATGTAGTAGAGCAAGATGATGAAATTTGGCAACAAAACCTAAAGAATTTCTTGCAAAATTTAAGAAACGTGAAAAGCAATGTGATTCTAGTGTCAGAAGAAACAGGGTGGGGGGTCGTACCCGCTTACCCAATTGGCAGAACGTTTCGCGATCGCCTGGGGCATTTGACTCGCTGCGTAGGTGCGATCGCTGATACGGTTTACCTGGTTACTGGAGGACATGTTCTGAATCTGAGTCAGCTTGGTTGTCCGTTAGATCAACAGCTTTCTTAAACTTGAATCGTCAAAATTCAACAGTCATAAACGCTAGACAAGAGCGTATAGAGCAACGACTGTAGAACTGTAGATAGACCTGTAAATTCTTAAGTAGAAAAACTACCATTAATTACTTTCTTGCAGCTACAGAAATTAAGCTAAATGGAGAAATTAAAACGGTTTTGATACAAGCTTCTTTAATCTTTATTACTGACTGGAAGCGGTTCTAGCGCGATACCATAGAAGATAATGAGATGTAATTTACAGCTTACGCAGTTCTATAAAATGTGAAAGAGCGCGGCATAAATAGTGATTCTGTTGAGAATAGCTGTTCCGAGACTGCCATAAATTTTCAGACAAAATCACTCGACCCGGTGTAGTTGTTTATCTTCAAACAAATTATGGCATCTGAGCAACAAGTTAAACAGTATCTTGCCTACTGGTTGCAGTTAGGGAAGAAAGTAGTGGTTCGCAATGGGCAAGAGACAATTCAGCCCAAAACAATTATTGCGGGCGATCGCTACAGCCAAGAGGTTGAGGACATTTGGAATTTTGTGCGTTCGCCAGAATCGGGCGATTGCTACATCGAAGGAACAGAGCAACCCTTCAGCGAGCTTTTAAGTTCTGCCTGGGAGATTAATCCGTGTTCTCGGTGCGCGATGCCTGTGCCGATCCGAGCGGTTGGAATGCCGCCCGAAAGCTGCCCGTGTTTTGATCTGCCAAATTGGCCTGACACTGAGACGCCTCAGCCTAGAGATCCGGTCAGCACTCAAGCATTGTTGCTCAAGATCCGCGATCGCTTAAAGTCCAGTTCGTAGGGGTCAACCCTTAATGGTCAACTCTGGCAATAACCGTCTCGGAACGGCATACGTCCAGAAATCCTTGGCGAGTTGGGTGTTTGGAAAAATGGCACGCGCTTCATCAAGCAGATGATGAAGTTCTACCGGATTTCCTGGCGCATAGCGGGGGCTAAAATGAGTCAGAATCAAGGATTTCGCTTGCGCTCCTAAAGCAACTTGAGCGGCCATCGTTGAGGTCGAGTGCAGCCGTTGGAAGGCCATTTCTGCTTCTTGATGGGCAAAGGTCGCCTCGTGAATCACAACATCAGCATCTTCTGCCAGTTTGACCGCTGCATCACAATAGACCGTATCGGTACAGTAGACGACCTTTCGCCCAATTTCGGTCGGGCCACAGAGATCCTTACCATCGATCGTGCGTCCGTCAGCTAGAGTGACGCGATCGCCACGTTTCAATTGCCCATAAACAGGACCTGACGGAATGCCAAGGGCTTTTGCTTTATTCACGTCAAAATGCCCCGCCCGATCCTTTTCTTCAATGCGATAGCCAAACGCAGGCACACGATGCTTGAGCGGCAAGCATTTCACGGTAAATTCTTCATCTTCAAACACGACGCCAGGCTGTACCGTGTGAACCCGGATCGGGTAGGCGAAGCGGGTTTGAGAGTAGCGTCTAGAGGCTTTGAGATACTCATCTAAATCGGGTGGGCCGTAGATATCCACTTCTTCGACGTTTCCGGCGAGACCACAACTCGCTAACAGTCCCATCAAGCCAAAAATGTGATCGCCGTGCATGTGGGTCACAAAAATGCGGCGAATTTGACTCATGCGCAGATCACTCCGCAGGAACTGGTGTTGAGTGCCTTCACCGCAATCAAACAGCCAAATTTCGGAGCGCTGCGGGAGCCTCAACGCCACACTGGAGACATTGCGCGATCGTGTCGGAACGCCAGAGCTTGTGCCTAAAAACGTAATTTGCAACTCAAATTAACCCTGTGACTTCACATTCCTTATTATGGTGACACAGGAACCTTCGCTTCGGTAGTCCGGTCAAGGCATTCGGTCAGAACTGCTGCTCCCAATTTTTACGGAGTTAAGCAGGCGAGGCTCGAAACAACAGTAGTAAATCCTCAGAGCAGCGCCCAATTTAACTATGAATTTCTGATGAATACTGACGTTTGGCAGCGACTGGATGCTGCATAACAGCAGAACTAATGGTAGCTTTGTTGGAAAATTCGCATATATTAAGCGATGTTAGCAATTCGGTGGCTCGTGGCAACTTAATTCAGGTAGCAACCATTCTCTCTAATTACCCTGTAAGGACTGTTCAGAAGATGAAATTTCGTTCGCTCCTCCGGTTCTCTTCAACCCTGATCACCCCTCACAAAATTTGGTTAGCCGCTTTGATCTCGCTAGCCGCGATCGTACCGCCACCTGCCCGCGCCGCGAACTCTGTCATCTTGCGAGTGGCGATTCAGCAAAACGTTGCTCAGGTGAATGTTGGAAGCTCTGTTGATGCACGAGTGTTAGACGCCTCGAATCAGACGCTAGGCAAAATTCAAGGTATGAATGGCTTTGCGGCTCAGGCAAAAAATGGAGGGGTGGCCCTCGATCGGTGGCAAGGCAACGCGATCCGGATTCAGCCAGATGATCCCAACGGTGTGGTTTGGATTGGCGATCGCTGGTATCGCGGCAGTGTTGCGATCGTGCCAACGGGCAAGGGGCTAACGGTAATCAACTACGTCGATTTGGAGCATTATCTCTTTAGCGTGTTGGGCAGCGAGATGAGTGGCAGTTGGCCTCAAGAAGCGCTGAAAGCTCAAGCGGTAGCGGCTCGTAGCTATGCTTTGTATGAGCGAGAAGGGTCGAGAAGTCAACTGTTCGATCTCGGAAATACTGCCGGATGGCAAGTTTATGGCGGGGTGCAAACTGAATCGGGCGGTACTCAAGCAGCAGTGGGGGCGACCGCTGGGCAAGTGCTAATCAGTAATAGCCGAATCATCAATGCCGTGTTCCACTCATCTGCAGGCGGCTGTACTGACAAATCTGAGGAGATTTGGGTTCAAGCGTTACCGTATCTTCGCGGCACTAAGGATCAGTTTGATGAAGGATCGCCAGTTAATGTGTGGTCTAAGCCAGTTAGCGCGAGTCAACTGGGCAGCTTTGGGGTAGGAAATGTCCAGAGCATCACTCCGACCAAAAAAACCTCGAACTGCGGGCGTATTAAAGAAGTTGAAATTGTAGGGGATCGGGGTCGGCGAGTCCGGGTTAGTGGAGATACTTTCCGCGATCGCTTAGGTCTCAAAAGCACTTACTTAACTCAAATTTCGCCGCAAGTGGTTGCCAGTTCAAAGGGCAATACTAAGTCAACCTCGACTGGTTTTGTGATCAACGGTCGCGGATTTGGTCATGGATTAGGCATGAGCCAATGGGGAGCCTATAATATGGCACGTCAGAATTTGAATTATCGGCAAATTCTCGGTCATTACTACCAAAACACAGCGCTTTCCACCATTGATGTGAAGTAATTCGATGTGAAGTAATTCGACGTGAAGTGAGGATTGCCCTCACCCCCAACTCCTCTCCCACGGGAGAGGGGAGCTGATATTCTGCTCTTGTTCCCTCTCCGGTGGGAGAGGGCTAGGGTGAGGGTAAGTCTGCCAAACAATCAGCCTCTCCCCTCTAATCTTTCTCGCCATTCAGCATCAATTCGATCGGCTTGCTCGCTCTCTTGTTCAATCAAATTAGTTTCGGTGCTGTAGATTAGGTCTTCATCTCGAATCACCGTTTCAGCCGCAAATTGTTGAGCAAAAGCAAGCTTCTGCTCTAGAAGCGGATCGGCTTGCGCGAGTTGATGCGATCGCAGTTCTCGTTCGTTATTTCTCGCTTGAATTTTGCGATTTCTCCATTGCAGCCAGAAGTAACGAATCAGCGGAATTCCTAAGAATGCAACGCTGTAACCCAGGGAAATTACCGCGATCGCTTTGACAAATGTGAGAGCGCCGCCGGAGATCGCAACACCGCCGACCCATACATTCAGCACACCTGCTAATACTAATAAGACGCAACCGAGAACGATCGCCGTGATCTTCTGTCCGCTGCTGGCTTGAGTAAATCGCCAGAGGGCTTCTCTCAAAAATGGAGGAATGGCTCGCGATTTCGTCTTCTCTACGACTGTCGTTTGCAGCGAGGGAAAGTGATAGACCAACTGCCCGTCTGGACTCACTTCTGGGCGTCCATCAAACCGGGTCAGCACAGGCAACATATATTGCTCATACTCCTGATCAAACCCTTGACCGACATCATCCAAGTAAGGCGAGATCTGTTCAGCAATGACGGCTCCTCGATTGTTGCGAATGACTGTTCCTATAGTTCTCCAGCGTCGCTCTTCTAAATCGGCATTGGGATTACCATCCCCAAACAGAAACGAATAAATCGATTCTAGAAAATTCAAATTACCAGACTGAGACTCTTTGCGTCTGTAATGGTCGGTGTAGTTGGGATAGAAGATCCAGCCAAAGTCTGGGAAAAACCAGAAGCCCCCGCCGCCACCGCCACCAAAATCGATGCCGCCACCGTCATTGTCGTCTCGCCCCGCTGCCGATGCCGCGATCGCCAAAATCACAAGGGCTGCGATCGCCAGCACAATCAGCAACACTAATACAATTCCAAACGAAATCCGAATTAAGTAAAATAAAACGCGCCATACTTTCTCCCACCATTCTTTGAGGCGCAAGCGAAAATATTTATTGCGAAGAACCTCGCGAAAATTTTGAGGAAATTGATAAACAACATCGCCCGATTCTGCCACTTGCAGATGTCCGCCCGCTTCGGAGGCTAACGCTAACAGTCCTTGCTGTGCCAAATTGACATCTAGCCCAGCTTGAGCGGCGATATCTCCGGCAGTTACACGATAATCAAGCCGCTCGACAGCCCTAAGAATGGCTGGATCTGGGGCAGGAGTCATGGTCATTGGCATTCCTCCACATAACATTAGATTCGAGTTGCCTGATCTCCAGTATAGATTTTCGAACTAGCAGTCTGTTAAATTACCCCTTTCGCGGTATCGTCAGAGAACGCTACACTAATTAAGCGTCTGAATGCCGCATAACAAGCTGTTTTCAATTTGTTACAGAGCCAACTATGTCTAGATCGCAACGCAACGATAACTTCATTGATAAAAGCTTTACGGTGATGGCAGATCTGATTTTGAAGGTCTTTCCTGCCAGCCGCAAAGAGAAAGTCGCCTTTGCTTATTACCGTGATGGCATGTCCGCTCAAGCAGATGGCGAATATGCAGAAGCGCTAGAAAATTACCATGAAGCGCTGAAGCTAGAAGAAGACGGCAACGATCGCAGCTATATCCTTTACAACGTTGGTCTAATTCATGCCAGTAATGGTGAGCATGAAGAAGCATTAGATTATTACCATCAAGCGATCGAGGAAAATCCTCGCTTGCCGCAAGCGATTAATAACATTGCAGTGATTTATCACTACATGGGCGAAAAAGCGGAAGAAGAAGGCCAAACGAAGGAAAGCGAAGAATTCTTCGATAAAGCGGCAGAGTATTGGAAACGCGCGATCGTGCTTGCTCCCAACAACTATATCGAGGCTCAGAACTGGCTCAAGACCACAGGTCGCTCTGGAATGGATATCTATTTCTAGCGTTGTGTGTCCAAGAAGTCGTCTAACCCCATATCTTTATGATCGATCGCGAACAGGTTCAAAAAGTCGCCCATCTGGCTCGTCTTCAACTTACGTCTGAAGAGGAAGAGCAATTTACGACTCAACTCAACGATATTCTCGATTATTTTGAGCAATTGAGCGAACTCGATGTTGCTGATGTTGCGCCGACAACCCGAGCGATCGATGTCAGTAATGTAGTGCGCCCAGACCATCACCAAACGTATGCAGAGCGCGAAGCGTTGCTAGAGAATGCGCCCGATCGCGATGGTGAATTCTTCAAAGTGCCAAGGATTGTGACGGGCGAGTAGGTCAACGTTGAGTACTTGCAATTCCTTGAGGTATTGTGTTGTCTCGCTCAGACCTACGATCGCTCGTTTGGTTCAGACATCGGACAAAAACCAGCGATCGCACAGAACAGATCTTCTAAATGGCGGGAGAAGGTTAAATCTATGGGCGAGCACTTCTCCAACGCCGAATCATTGCCGTACCTGTTAAGAAAAGCAATGCTCCGATCGCAAGAAAACCAACATCCCAAAGAATGTAATTACTGTCAGAACGGACATGATGAATGCCGAGAATCTGATGATCGATTAAACCTTCAATAACATTAAATGCTCCAGCACCCATTAAGATTGCCCCAAGGAATGGTTGAGCAGATTTAGGCATATCAGTTTGCTGATGAGTTTGCCATAAAGTCACAACGCCAGTGAGTACAAAAACATAAGACAGCAGATGAAATAATCCATCGGCTAACGTATTAACTTTCACATCATCTAAACTAAGCATTGGGCGAACATTGGATAGTAGATGATGCCATTGCAGAATTTGATGCAGCACAATGCCATCAAAAAACCCTGCAAATCCAAGTCCCAAAAGAATTCCAGCCGCAATTAATCGCTTTGGCAGATCCTGAGTCTGTGTTGCGTTTGAAGTGAGAGATGTTGTCTTCATTGTTTAATTCTGGAAACCTACTTCAGGGTATTGGGGCTGAAATGATTCACCGTCTACCTTAAGGCGTTGACTCGTTCAATTCTCTTCAAAAGTTGCGCTGTGATCAGATTTTCTTGAATTGATACGCCCCCTCTTTTGCGCCCCATACTTGTTTGCCATTCGCGTCATAACCGCGATCGTAGGTATTCATTCGATTGCGTTCGAGTTCAATATAGTTGGTAACACGCACGGCTCCCCGAACATTAGAAGGACAGCCATTAATCGGAGTTCTCCCAATATAGGCGTCTCCAGATTGCTTTAAGAAGACCGCACAAGTTGGTTTGCCCACATCTTGAAGTTGCACAACTCGCGCAGATTCAGGGCGATTACACAGACCGATCCATCGAGTTGCTTCGGCAGGACGAAACGATAGCGATCGCACACTCCCATTTGCGGCATTAGGTGAAAGTTGCAAAAACCGCTGCCGATAAGGTTTCCCAAACTGAGCCGCGCCTGAATTTTGCGCCGCATTAATGGCTTGTTCTTGATAGAGATAAACAGATTTGGGATCTGACACCCCTTTCACTGACACAGCACAGGTTGTCATTTGAACATTTGCAATCTTGGGATTAGCGGCAGACTGCTCCGCCGTACTCATCACTCCAATCAAACGATTAGACACCTCTCGAACCTGCTGCTCGGGAGAAAGCACGTCTACTGCATACCCCGCGTTTGAGATCGCTAGACAACCAAAACTTGCCAAAAGTAGAGGGAATCTCATTGCTCCTTCACCCCAAAACTAGAATTAATCGCCTTGGTGAATTGTTCTACTCTAGGACGAATTCTTCTTCCATAGTGGAGATCAGAACAATCCGAAATGGTCGGTAAGATAGGGACATGCCGATCAGCCTCTAAAATCACGGAGAAGAGACTATGGACATTAACTGTGCCGAAATGTGCCAAAACGGATGTGTTCTAGGAGATCAATGTCCCAATCTTGAGTACAAAGAGCAAACCTCGCAGTTCATCAGCGACACACCTCTAGATAAGCTGCTAGAGATGGCAGACGAAGCGGTACGCAAAAAAGCACGAGAGCGAGCCTCGGCTCCGCCTCAATGGATCTTGCCAGAAGACTAAATCGCCAGTGTCGATCTGTTGTATATCGTGTTTGCTATCCAAGACTTACGCACTAGGTGACCTCGTAACCCTGACCTCAAACGACACGAATCTATTGGTCACCACACTGAACCTGGACTTAACTACGCAACCAAGATTTGTCACGACACAGACCTTGTTGGTTCTCACAAAAACCCCGTTGGTTACTACACGAACCCCGTTGGTGACCACACGAATCCAATTTGCCACGACAGAAACCTCGTTGGTCCAGACAGATGCCCTGCAACATCTGCGGTGGTTCGTGTAAGTCCTGCATATCGATAGTAGAAACAGATCGACATCTTTGAATGATGACAGTTAGCGCGAGATGCAACTCCATCGAAATCGATGATATCTTTAACTAGGCAGATACACAGCCATTTTGCCAGGTGTCCTACAGTTGCGATCGACCTCCTTAGGCACTGCACTACCCTGGATGAAGAAGCCTTTTGATCGACTTTGATCGACAATGAATACTCAATCTCGAAATCCTGTCGTATTGGTTCATGGGATTACCGACACGGCTGCCATTTTCAAATTATTGACTACACGATTAGAGCAATTAGGCTGGACAGTTTATAGTCTGGATCTGATTCCTGCCAATGGCGATCGCACCCTCGATTTTCTAGCTCATCAGCTCGCTGATTTCGTCGATAGAATCTTGCCAAACAACCAACCTTTTGATTTGATTGGCTTCAGCATGGGCGGGCTAGTGAGCCGGTACTATGTACAGCGCTTGGGAGGCATCAAGCGGGTGCAGCGCTTTGTTACCATTTCGTCCCCTCATAATGGAACGCTAGTTGCTTACCTTTCGGGGCGTCCAGGATGTCTACAGATGCGCCCTCAAAGCGCCTTTCTCAAGGATCTCGAGCGGGACACAGCCATGCTGGAGGCCATCAATTTCACGTCGATTTGGACGCCGCTAGACACGATAATTCTGCCTGCCCGGAGTTCTGAGCTACCCGTCGGGCAAAACATTCAGGTTCAAGTGCCGCTTCACGCTTGGATGGTGACTGATTCTAGAGCTTTTGATGCCATCTATCAGAGCCTAAATGCACCGGTTCTATCGGCGCTTCAAGAGCCAACAAGGTAATTTCTAAGCGCGATTGGCTCTGCCAAGCTCCGAAGGATCGCCAATCTGGGCAAACTCGCGATCGCCAAAAATTGCCGAATGGCGAGCGTAATACTTGTACTCCATGAGATTAAAAAACGGATCGACCAAGAAAAACGTCCGGTGTTCGAGGGGCGTGCCGACAAACCGCTGCTTCGATTTCTGATAGAACGACAATTGCTTTTGCTGTGCCCGTTCCAGGAGCTTCTGCCAATCCGACTCATCGGTGAATACCAACCCAAAATGACGAGGATAAATCCCGCGTTGAGTCGTCAATACCTCATCTGTAACATGAGCAACTAACTGATGACCGTACAAATTCAGAATGACAGAATGCTCGTTTTCTCGCCCTAAGCCACAGCCCAATCCATCGACATAATATTTCTTTGTTTGCGAAATATCGTTTACCGGAAAGGAAAGATGAAACAGTGTTGGCGACATAGAAAAATAAAGATGAACGGCAAGGTAGAGAGTGTCAAAATAATTATGGCGAATTTCCAATAAAGCAATGTCAGAGCTTATGCAAATTCCGACGGCGATCGACTGGCTAGTTGCAATCGTACTCAATTCTTCTCTGCTAGGAGTTGCGGCTGTTGCGCCTAAAAAACTTCTTACGCCTGCCGGATTGGCTCACGCGTGGATTTTAGGTGTTTTGGTCTGGGTCTGCCTCGGTTGGCAAGGCTACCTGCTGGTGATGTTTTATTTTCTAGCAGGGTCGAGCGTGACATTCATTGGCAAAGCGCAGAAAGAAGAACTCGGCATTGCAGAGGCGCGATCGGGCGCACGTGGGCCGGGCAATGTTTGGGGTTCAGCTTTGGTTGGAGCCACCTGTGCGATCGGCGTTTTGTATCTGACCGTGCAACAGCAGCACCTCGATTGGATTCCGCTATTGCTGCTCGGATTTGTGGCAAGTTTTTGCACAAAACTCTCGGATACGTGCGGGACAGAAATTGGTAAAGCTTATGGACAACGCACATTTTTAATCACGACTTTAAAGGCGGTGCCACGGGGAACAGAAGGCGCGATCAGTTTAGAAGGAACACTAGCTGGAGTCGTCGGATCGATTGCGATCGCAGGGGTGGGTTGGGCAGTAGGATTGATTTCCCCAATCGGAATTTTGTATTGTGCGATCGCGGCGTTTGTGGCAACGACGGTAGAAAGCTTGATTGGAGCCACTGTTGAAGACAAAATCCCGTTTTTGACACACGATATCGTCAATATTGTGAACACCCTGATAGGTGCGATCGTGGCGATTTTATTGGGACTAATTTGGGTTTGAGTTGTTGATTTGGTATTGGTTCGTAGAGACGCGACATATCGCGTCTCTAGCGGCCTTATGGACTGGCGTAACGGCGTAGGAACTGTTCTAAGGGTTCCAATTTGAAACCATATACGGATTCGATTCGCGCTACTTCTTCTGGCGTTATGTAGAATTCGTTGGCTAACAATGTCCGTAGCGTCCCTAGCGATTCTTTGCCGCCTGAATTAAGCATCCCAATAGCAGTTCGGAGGCCATCGAACACAAATAAAGGCGGGTTGATGACAATGGGTTCACGATTAAAAATGCGCCCAAAAATCTGAGGAACGGCTTGGCGCTGCAAGATTTCTGGCCCACCAATTGCAAAAATTTGATTGCGAGCAGCTTCGGTGGTAGGAGACGCGATCGCAATGCGGGCTAAATCATCGGTGCTGACAATAGAAGAACGGCTCTGCGGATCGCCAACTAGCAAATAAATTCCGGTACGCTGAAATTGCTTGGCTAACGAAATTAGGTTTGAGGCAAATCCTGAGGGACGAAGAATCGTGTAGTTAAGTCCGCTCGCTTGTAAATACTTCTCAACTTCCCACTTCGCTTTAAACGTTAGCGCATCCTCATAGCCGCGATCGACACCTAACACCGAGATAAACACAAAATGCTGGACGCCATGTTCTTTCGCTGCATCGATTAAGTCAATGTTGGCGCGATAGTTGAGCGCCTCACTTGCGCCCCCATGAGCGCTGATAACATATTGAACCCCTTGAACGGCTCTTTCAATGTCGCGCGATCGCGTCAACTCTCCAATAAAAATTTCCGCTCCTCGGTTCTCAAGTTCAGAATAGTCCGACATTAATCGAACCAACGCACGAACAGGTGACTCCTGTAATCTCAGTTGCCGTACGATGCTACGTCCTAATTGTCCGGTCGCTCCAGTCACGAGAAACATAATAATTCGCTGTAATTGATCGTTAACTAACGCTAACAATTTAAGCCAACTATTTCTCTAGAATTCTACAATCACGGGCGTATGGTCGCTCGGCTGTTCGAGCTTGCGGGGTTCTTTATCGATGCGGCACGCGATCGCACGCTGATACAACTCTGGTGTTAGGTAATGATGGTCAATGCGCCAGCCTGCATCACGTCGAAACGCCGCCGAGCGATAATCCCACCAGCTAAAGTGCCCGCCTTCAGCCGTAAATTTGCGAAACACGTCTGACAACCCAAGCTCCAGCACATTTCTCAAGGCATCTCGTTCAGCATCGGTTGCCATCACTTGCTTTTCGCGGCCTTTCGGGTTGTGAATATCAATATCTTCTAGGGCAATGTTGAAGTCGCCGCACACGAGCAGACTAGGCGATGTTTCCAACAGCGTTTGCAAATACTCTCGCAGCACTTTAAGCCAGTGCAATTTATAAACATACTTATCGCTGTCTAACGCCGAACCGTTAGGAACGTACAAATTGACAACTTGAATTCCATCTATAACGCCCGTAATGACCCGCTTTTGCTCGTCTAAATCACCGACCAAACTCTCAGGCAGTACTGCCCCAAACCCCATTTGAACCTTCTCCAGCGGAGATCGACTCAGTAGCGCCACGCCGTTATAACTCTTCTGCCCATAGAAATAGCTGTGATATCCCACCTCAGTAAAGGCAGCCTGCGGAAACAAATCATCCGGGACTTTCGTTTCCTGTAAACACAGCACATCCACAGAACTCGACGTTAACCAGTCCGTAACATGGGCAAGGCGCGTGCGGATAGAGTTGACGTTCCAGGTTGCAATTTTCATTCAGAAGGTAGGGCAGGGGGAAACTAGAGGCACTGACCCGGACTAGCATTCTAGAGAAGAAAGCGACTCAAGGAAATAGCGCCCGACAATCTTTCATTTCACTCCTACTCTTGCAAAAAGGCTCCACAATCTAAGCAAGACCGCAGATCTTGCGTTCTTCGCATGTGGGAGCAGTGCGAATCCAATGCCGTTTTAGAATTGGGTGTCGGAGCAGGAATACTAGCTAACGGAATCCGACAAACTCGGCTCGGCTCCAAAGCAGTGCCTATCTTAGGTGGTCTTTGTGAACGCGCGGGAGAAGGATTAACGCTAGTTGAAATGGATGGGTCTAACTGAATCTGAATATTAGGCCCAGAGCGAGCTAAGCGGATAATCATGCCATCTTGAACAGGCACTTGAACGATCCGTTTGCCGTCTAGATAAGTTCCATTCGCGCCCAAGCTCATGACTTGCCAAACAGAATCGATCTGCTGCACCTCGACATGATAGCGAGACACAACGGCACTGTAGAGCACAACATGATTGTCCGTCGAGCGTCCAATTCGCAGGATCGGCTCCGTCTCAAACGTCCAATGTTGAACCGGGGTTAATTGATCGGGATGCAGCAGGGTTAGTGTAATCACACTGGCACAGCAGAAGCTCTGATGGGGATTCCGTTTCTCTTATACCCAAAATTTGCGGTTTAATCCCGCTCCGGTCTCCCCTCTTCTCAAAGCTTCACGCCATTTGAAACAAAAAGGTCACTTTATCGCCTTTGCCAAGCGCGATGCGGTCGCCCGATCGTAACCGATGACGATTGCCCATTGCCAATGGCACATTGTTGATATACGTGCCATTCGAGCTGCCAACATCCTCAATGTAGTAGGCATCTCCTTCCGCACGAATATCAGCATGGATGCGAGACACAATTTCCGAGTCGGGATAGCCTGAGACATCAATATCTGGCGGAATGCGATCGTTGGGTTTGCCAATGTGAATCACGGGCAGCCCCGGCGGCAGTTCAATCACATTCGTAGTTTGCAGGTGCAGCAGACGAGCAGAAAATTGCTGTAGCTGAGTCGCGGTTGCGGAAACTGGGTTGACTGGAGGTGAAGCCATGTCTGGAGGAGCTTGCTGGGCTGGAGCAGTGGGCGCGGTTTCGTCCGGGTTTTCGGCACTAGGAGAGTGAGGAAACACGAGCGAATCAGGCGTTACTAACGGATCAAGCATGACGGGTTCAGGCGGAATTGACTGTGGATCGGGCGTTTCAGAAGGGGTAGGCATCGCGGAAGTTCCTGCTACGGTTTTTAAGTTGACGCCGCACTGTCCACAAAAACTAGCATCGGTTTGCACAGATGCTCCACAGTTTGGACATTTCATTGTGGCGGGAAGGGGCGTATAGCACGCCTCACACTGAACTGCTCCAGAAGGGTTTGGGTGATTGCAATTAGGACAAACAAGCATGGAATGTGGTGTAGTCTGTAAGTCAAAAAAGTGGGAAACTCAGACGTCAGAGGCACTAGTGGGTACTTCACTCGCTACGGATGGGAATCCGCATAGGACAGACATGAAATTCGCCACGAGTACAACTTATATTTCCTCTCCAAGTAAATCATGAGAAGTTTTTTCCGGCAGATTGGTCGAGCAACCACCAGAGTTCACCTTGGGGTTGAATGAGACGCGATGGGTAATTCATCGCATCGGCATCGGGTGCAAAAATTTGGGAAAGGGCATGTTGCTTATTCTCGCCTGCCACCATAAATAAGACGGTGCGGGCATGGTTGATTAGGGGAGCGGTGAACGTAATCCGAGGCTGTCCGTCTTTATTGCCGACGGTGATCAGGCGCTCTCTGACTTTGAGGGCGTCTGTTCCTGGAAATAGTGAGGCGGTGTGAGCATCATCGCCAATCCCCAACAAAATCACATCAAAGGCGGGAAACTCTCCGGGTTCTATTTGAAAGAAGGTTTGGATATCTGCCTCATGGCTTTGAGCCGCGATCGCCGGATCGGCTTCATTCGTCAGCATCGGATGAATATTCTTGGCTGGAATTGGAACTTTATCTAACCAAGCAAGCCGTGCCATCCGATAGTTACTATCTTCGTGGGTTGGGGGCACGTATCGTTCATCGCCCCAGAAGACGTGTAGCTGATCCCAAGGTAAATCTTGCTCGGCTAGTTTTTCGTATAGAGGCTTTGGTGTGCTACCGCCAGAGAGGGCGATCGTCGCAATACTGCGATGTGCGATCGCGTCGTTTAACTTTTCTAAAACCAACTCTAGCGATCGGTCAACGAGAGCCGCGAGATCGGGCAAAACTTCAACGTGTCTATCCATGCTGTTAGGGTTAATCACTCCACCTGTCAGCATAGGAGAAGATTGGCAATTACTCGGCTCTCTTTAGACGCATGTGAGAAGTTAATTCTTCAGCCTGGTTTCGCCGCAATCATGTTGACACTGATGAGAGTGTCTAATAAGCGCATATTACTACAATCGCTAAACAGTCCAAATTCATCTACAGTCACGCAGTTAATAAATCCTACTTCTTGCAAATAGGATGCTAAGGTCTCTGGATCAAAACCAACACGATGCACATCATATTCATTCATATGTCCACCAAACATGATTCGCATAACGTGGTGACGTTGCAGTAGATCAAGTGCAGGATTCATGTATAGCCAGCACAAAACTTGCAGATTAGGAACGCTAACCATCAGTTTTCCGCCTGGTTGTAGAACTCGGAACCACTCTGAAAGAGTTCTTAGCAGTTCGTTATTAAGCCCATAGTGAAAGTGTTCCAAAATATGGCTGGCGTAGATGCTCTCCACCGAATTATCTAAGAACTGGCTCAAATCGGCAGCGTCAGAGATTATGTCCACTTCTGGACGCTCTTCGATGTCTACAATCTTCCAGTCTGGATGAGCTTCTTTACCGCCAAGGTGTAGCTTTATTGGGGACATGGGGGGCAACCTCGCTAATTTGTTAGATAGAGTTCCCACATTTGCTCATCAATTCTTGCTACATAGATGAACTAATATTGCAGTCTTTCTACTACATTACGATCGCTGATAAATCTCTCACATTTACTGAGCAGGGTAGTTCTTTCAGAGTTATGCAAAGCAGGAATCGCAAAGGCAGCTTTTCTAGGACAATCGCAAGCCTAGATAGTGCTGATCGAGTACGCTCGAACTGCTGTATCGACTGTCGCGATCGTTAAACCATTCTGCAAAGCCTGACAGATTAGAATCCTATCAAATGGATCGCGATGCAGGGGTGGTAGCTCAGCAAGTTGAGCAACGCTGCGTTCATCGAGGGTCAGGCTGGCAATTTGATGACGATCGCGCTGCCTTGGTAGATAGGCTTCGGGCGATTCTGGAAGCGGCAGTTTGCCTAACTGATACTTGATCATGGACTCCCAAACCGAAACAACGCTTAGGTATACTTCGTTGTTTGAATCACGGATGACTTCTCGAACACCGCTTGACAATTGCCTGTCACCACTGATGAACCACAGGAAAATGTGCGTGTCCAGCAGAATTTTCATTCATCCTCGAATGCGCTTAAAATATCCTCTGGCAAAGGCGCGTCAAAGTCATCAGAAACGGTAAACTCTCCTGCACATAGACCGAATGGGCGCGGCTGTGGGCTGATAGGTGAGCCTGCGTTTGGCTGAGATTCGGTTTGAATCTGATGCAAAATAAATTTGACCAGTTCTAGCTTATCTTTCGTTGGTAGCTGATGAATTTGTTCCTTCAAATCCTGTGACAACACGACAATAACCTAGTTAGTGGTTGTCTTTAGTTTAATTGCATTTCTGCTTTACTACGATCGCTGATAAATCTCCCACATTTGCTGATAAGCGGTTTCCATGTCACGGGTGAATTGCTTGGCATTCCAGAGCGGGGCAGTTTGGCGCGATCGCATCAAGTCCCAATGAATCTTCTGACGCAGTGCGGCCTCTTTGCCTAATCGCACGCCCCATTCAACATATTCTTCATTGCTCCAAGCAATACCCTCGCTAATGCCTGCATTTACCATCATGGTGTAACTATTACGAGCGGCAAATTGTTCACCTACACGAGTCACAAGCGGAATACCCATCCACAGGGTTTCTAGCGTGGTGGTTGCACCGTTGTAGGGGAAGGTATCAAGAACGACATCTGCGATCGCTAAGTTCGCGCGATGTGCCGCTTCTATAGACGCCTCCGATAGAAACCGTAATCGATCGATCGAGACACCAATTTCTTCGGCAAGCTCTACAAAGAAGCTCTTGAGAGAAGACTGATCAGACGCTCCTTTAATGAGGAAATAGCTATTAGGGACGGCTTTAATAATTTGCATTTGCAGTCTAGCCGTTTCTGGATGTCGTTTGTGTCCTCTCTGAGCGCTAAGAAACACTACAGCATCCGTCGGAATTTCTAAATCAGTTCGTCGTAAGGTTGGTACATCTACTTCAAAGCCATCAACTGCAATGTAAGTCTGAGGCAATCGCCAAATTTTCTCAGAATAGTAGCTTTGAGCAGATTCGGGCAGCACATAAGGATCGGCAATGTAGTAATCGATCGCAGGAACACCAGACCCATCCCAACCTAACCAACTAACTTGTACAGGCGCAGGTTTAAGCGCCATCACTGCACAGCTAATATCTAAAGTAATACTATCGAGATCGATTAGAATATCAATTTCGTCATCGTGGATTGTATCAGCAATGGAGAAGCTATCGACTTTGCTATCAAGATCAATTTGTCGCGCTTTATCCATGCTGCTGATATACCAGTTGTGAAGCTCATCATTCTGTTTAGGAATGACAAAATAGCCGTGGAGTTGAAACTGGTCTCGATCGTGGTGTTGCATTAGCCACCGAGCCAACCAACCAACAGAGTGTCGGCACATGCAATGAGACAAGTAGCCAATTTTTAAGCGTCGAGATGACGAATGGACTCTAAGCGAGTGGCGCTGTTGATAGCGTTCGACTTGGGCTTTTTGAGATAGCTGAATCGACTCTTGGCACAACGATGTCAACTGATTTTGCAACTTGCGAGATTGATCTGGCTGATCTGAGAAGTAAGGCAGATAGTAAGCAGAATTAAATAACCGAAGCGTGTAGCCTATATCCATCGCTTTGAGATCGTTTAGCGTGAGAGAAGCTAAGAGGTGTTGATGGGTTTGCCATGCCTCGATCGCTTGCTGCCATCGCCCGCTTGCAGACATCAAACCACGGATTAAAAGATGATGAGCAAACAGCTTTTCTGGAAGATTATTTGTTAAGTCGTAGCATTGTTGAGCGGCGTCGATGCCTTTGTTAAAGTGACCTGCGTTTTGAGCAAGGGGCGCTAAATAGCTGAGGAGTTCTGTATTGGTGGAATCTAGACGTAGACAAAGTTCTAAAAGCTGAATTGCGAGATCAACACAGTGCATTGAATGAGCAACATTGAATGCAATTCCGGCGACGATGTTTTTCAGCTCTTGAGGGTCTTGGATTTGCGGCAAACAAGCTTCAGTAAATTCTAGAACAAGCGGATCAGGGCACAGTGTGTTTAATACACTACTTAATGCTTGAAGTAATAGAGTAGAATCAACACTGCGATCTCGTTGGGCACGAAGTAGAGGAATGGCATTCCACTCGACACAATTTTCTGTAGTTAGTGTTTCTAGCGTCTGGCTTAGCAGAATTAGATGCAGAACGTTTTCTACCCGATCTGGGCAAATTTCTCGTATGTGTTGGCGAATGCACCATGCTACCAAATAGTCTTGTAAAGTTTCGCGACGCTCTGCCTCAGTTTGCAAAATCGCTATTAGTTCTGCTGTCCACGGTTCGATTTGGTCGGGTTCGCCATCTGCAATTCCCATAAACCAAGTCGTTTGCGCTTCAGCTTCTAATCCTTGAAGCAACAGGAATAAGCCGAGATGCCAGTAATGAGATTTAACAGTTGGATCGACTTCTAATGCTTGTTCGTAGAAGGTTGCAGCTTGAGTGTAGGCTCCCTGCACGAGATAGTTGTAAGCTTGCTGTTGCCAATCAATGGAATGAGTCAAGGGGGTAATGACATTCATAGTTCACAGAAAGTTGAAAAGTGGAAGCTAAATTCAGCCCAAGATGCGTAGGTCTTCTCAGAGTGCCCAAAAACTAAAAGAGTGGATAGCTCACACTACCCACTCTCAAAAAAGCTAAAGAATGTAACTGAATACTCAAGCAGCGATCGCAATTAACCCCTATGGATGTTACAGAGCTTCATAGTCAGTTGGACAAGTAGGAGGCGTTCCATCAGTTGTGCCAGTGACGGTTTGAGCGCCTGTAGGAAACCCCGTAACACCTTTTGCTTTTGTAGCTTCGCACAACCTAACCAAAGTTGTAGCTTCGCTTGTTGCAGAAATGCTTCCCTGCTGAACTCCACCAACATATGCCTTGATTGCGTTCGTGATAGGCTGTGCTTGATTCGTTACAAGCGTAGCAACGGTCGCAGATGTGCCTGCTCCAGATTTACCACCACCTGAAATCGTGTATTTGTAGTTGGTGGTCTCAGTCGCAACACCAAGACCGAGCTTACCGAAGTCTTCAGCACTCGAACTAGCAAAAGCGCCTTTCTCCATGTACAGCGCTTGCTGAGCGCGGTTCATTGAACCGACTGTTGTTTTTGCTTCAGATTGCTTTGCTTTGTTAGCTTGGTTCAAGAACGCAGGCAGAGCAATAGCCGACAAAATACCGATGATGATGATAACGACCAACAGTTCGATCAGGGTAAAACCACCGTCTTTCTTCTTGAGGTTTAGGTGTTGTAGAAACTTTGCAGTTAGTTCAGATTTCATTGAAATTTCTCCTTAAAAGGTGCGGATGTGTTGAACTTCTAACGCCTGAACATAACTTGCCCACAGCGATCGCATTTCATATCACTTGCCGCTAAGAAACTTTCCTGATTTCTGGAAGGTCTACTACGTGAGGTCTGCAAAGCGCTCTTCTAGCGATCGCAGATCTTTGGTTTCAGTTTACGATTACAAGCTTCAATAAAAAGCCGCGATCGCACCCGGTTAAAGATGCGATCGCGGCTTCAAAACTCAGTGATTCAATTAGTAATCGAAATCGCCGCCACCCATACCAGCGCCACCCGCAGGAGCGCCATCTTTCGGTTCAGGCTTGTCAACCACAATACATTCTGTGGTTAGCACCATTGCCGCGATCGAAGCAGCGTTTTGCAGAGCAGAACGAGTCACCTTCGCCGGATCAACAATGCCTGCTTCAAACATGTCAACGAACTCACCGATCGCCGCGTTGTAGCCCACGTTGAAATCTTTCTCTTTCACGCGCTCGGCAATTACCGCACCGTTTTGACCTGCGTTCTCAGCAATCCGCTTCAGGGGAGAAGTCAACGCACGAGCCACAATCTGAGCGCCGATTAGTTCTTCGCCGCTGAGGTTGCTCGATGCCCAGCTTTCGAGGTCAGGAGCCAAGTGAGCCAAGGTCGTACCACCACCCGGAACGATACCTTCTTCAACGGCTGCCTTGGTAGCGTTAATCGCATCTTCCAGACGGAGTTTGCGATCCTTCATCTCGGTTTCGGTAGCTGCACCCACTTTCACCACTGCAACACCACCTGCAAGCTTCGCGAGACGCTCTTGCAGCTTCTCTTTGTCGTAGGAAGATTCGGTTTCTTCCATTTGACGACGGATCTGCTCAACGCGAGCTTTCACCTGCGCTTCGTTACCTTCAGCCACAATCGTAGTGGTGTCTTTGGTGATGGTGATACGACGCGCTTTGCCCAACATATCGAGCTTCGTAGCATCAAGTTTTAGACCTGCATCTTCGGTGATCAAGGTTCCACCTGTCAGCACAGCGATATCTTCGAGCATGGCTTTTCTGCGATCGCCGAATCCAGGAGCCTTCACCGCTGCCACGTTTAATACGCCGCGTAAACGGTTGACCACTAGAGTTGCCAAAGCTTCTTTCTCAATATCTTCCGCGATGATGATCAGCGGACGACCTGCACGCGCTACTTGCTCTAGAACTGGAACAAGATCTTGCACCAAGTTAATCTTCTTATCGGTGATCAGGATGAACGGCTCTTCCATCACCGCTTCCATCCGCTCGGTATCGGTTGCGAAGTAGGGAGAAATGTAGCCTTTATCAAAGCGCATTCCTTCGGTGACTTCCAGTTCGGTCGTCATCGACTTGCCTTCTTCGAGGGAGATAACGCCCTCTTTACCGACTTTATCCATTGCCGCCGCGATCATCTGACCGACTTCATCATCGTTTCCAGCCGAGATCGACGCCACTTGGGCGATCGACTTAGAATCTTCGACGGGACGAGCGTGAGCCGCAATCTTCTCAACCAAGAAGCTTGTCGCCTTGTCCATGCCGCGCTTCAGCAAGATGGCGTTCGCACCTGCTGCCACGTTCCGCATTCCTTCTTTCACGATCGCATGCGCCAAAACCGTAGCAGTCGTGGTTCCATCTCCGGCAGCGTCGTTCGTTTTAGATGCGGCTTGACGAATTAGCGCAACGCCTGTGTTCTCAACATTGTCTTCGAGTTCAATTTCTTTCGCGATCGTCACACCATCGTTCACAATTTGAGGTGCGCCGAACTTC
This sequence comes from Myxacorys californica WJT36-NPBG1, assembly GCA_019359315.1. GTDB lineage: Bacteria > Cyanobacteriota > Cyanobacteriia > Leptolyngbyales > Leptolyngbyaceae > Myxacorys > Myxacorys californica. The sequence continues at coordinate 82,415 of JAHHHO010000006.1, read as the reverse complement.
TTTTCTAGCACCACGTTGCGACCCTTAGGACCAAGAGTAACGGCAACAGCCTCCGCTAGAATGTCCATACCACGCTCAAGAGCGCGACGAGCATTTTCGTTGTAAATAATGCGCTTAGCCATAAAACCTGCCAGTTGTAGATTGAGGGTTTGAGAAGAATTCAGGAGAGAGTCGTCCTCACCCTAGCCCTCAAGGAGAGGGAACAAGGTGTTTGAATCGGCTCCCCTCTCTTTAGCCGAGAGGGGTTGGGGGTGAGGCCAGTGAGCTGCTCAACTAAGAGTGAGCAGTGAAAATCTTAGACTCACAAATCCAAAACTAGGAAACGATCGCTAAAATATCTTTTTCCGACAACAAAACATACTCTTCAGTACCGAGTTTGATGTCTGTGCCAGCGTACTTCGAGTAAAGAACTTTGTCGCCTTCTTTGACTTCAACTTCGCTACGAGAACCATCGTCGTTGCGCTTACCAGGTCCAACGGCGACGATTTCACCAACTTGAGGCTTTTCTTTCGCATTGTCAGGCAGAAGAATTCCGCCTGCGGTTTTTTCTTCTGCTGCACTGACTTTCACAAACACGCGATCGCCCAACGGCTTCACAGTGGATACGCTCAGAGATACGGCTGCCATTACAAATTCTCCAAACTACTTGAACACAATTAATACTTACCGAGGATTCTGGTCGGAAAGGCAAACTCGACTTGCCTGAATTAGCAGCAGTCCAACCTATCCAACAGGTAGCTCTGGTAACTTACCGTTTACCAGTCTACTGTGATTAGGAGCATTAAGTTAGCACTCTCTACTCCTGAGTGCTAATTTATCGGAGCTTGGGGTCAGGTGCAACTTGTCAGGCTGTACGGGTTCCCGAACTGAGAGGACGAGAAGGCTTGCCTAGTGGGACTATCGGAGCTTAGCGACTAATTGATCTAACAAGGCATCGCCTTCTCTAGCCAAGTAATCTTCAGCAACTCGAATTAGAGCATTGAGATGAACATCATCTGAGCGATCGAGATCGTCAAAGGCAGGAGGCAGTTTCGTTTGGAAGCGAAAGTAATTTGTAGTGGACAGTAATTGGCGAGAAATATAATCGACAGCATCCGCCGACCCATCAAATAGAACATTAATAATTGGCAACACCCAGCCGATCGCGCCCCAGGTTTGAGATTCGTAGCGGCTAATCGGTCGGGCAACATCGCCTGTGCCAAACGAGGCAACGATAAAGCTGTTTAAGCCTCTCAAATTATCTCCGGCAAGCTCTGAATCTTGCTGCTCTTGGAAAATTCTCGCTCCCTCTGCGATCGCACATGCCGCCGGATTGTTCGCTACTACACCGCCATCAATCAGCGGTACCCGTTGACCTTCAATGTCTGTAATGTGGGCAGGAAAATACACGGGAGCCGATGCCGAAGCTTTGCAGATCTCCCAAATTGGGATTCTGTTGTATTTTTCCGCTCTGCCTTTGATGGTCTTAAATACTAAGGCTTCGCGAGTTTGGAGGTTATAGCTGGTAATTAGGGTTGGCACGTTCAGATCGCCAAACCTGCGATCGCCAAAAACATCTCGCAAAACTCGCTCTAAGCCTTTACCGTCATAGCGAGGTCTAAAAAATTGTCTGAGAAATCGCCAGAGCCGATTGAGCCACCACGCTCTCGGAACCGGAAAGATCCCTCCAGCACGAGTTCGGTATAACTCAACGATCGCGGTGGCAGGGATGCCTGAAGCTAAGGCGCAGGCGATCAGCGCTCCGGTTGATGTACCAGCGATCAGATCAAAGTGTTCGGCAATGGGCCGCCCTAGTTTCTGCTCAAGGCGTTGTAGCCAGATCGCCGTAATTAGTCCACGAACACCGCCACCCGATAAGCATAAGATCTTGTAGCTCATAGTCACTCCTCCAATTAGCATCTTTGCCCATATTCATCCTTGGAGTGTGAAGGATTTGCCGTCAAGTTGGCGATGAACTACAGACTTATTTTGCTCTCAACTCAGCCGCTGACTGAGCGATCGTACCCAGTTTCAAGCCTGGCGGATAGGTGCCGTCCTCTTTGATCTGCTTAATGATGGTGTCAGAAATCCGTAAGTTCATCTTCTGCCCTAACGCCCGAACGATGTCACCGCGATCGATCACGCCAGCAACTGCTTCCGCAGGAGACAGCACGGTGATCTGAGATAAATTCTTATCGTCGAGTAACTGAATCACTTCTACAATGGGCGTTGATTCCTGAACCGTGGGCACGTCGCTTAATGACTTGAGAATGCTACTCAGCGTTTTGGTTTCCCACTCACTACGCTCGATCAGTTGCAATCCATCAACATCGACCATGCCCCGATAGCGACCATTTGATGCCGCATAGTAAACGGGGGCACGAGTTCCTGACAGTAAGTGATCATCGGCAAATCGGCGTAGGGTCATATTTGCATCAACCACTCGAAACTCGCGGGTCATCGCGTCTTCAGACTTAATCTTGAGCAGCGCTTCTTGCAAATCGGTAAGGCGACTGTAGGTTGCTGCATTTTGAACCACAAACCAGCCGATCAGCGCAATCCACAAACCACCAATATAGGGCAACCCAAGCGCACTTGAAACGCCAAATGTATCTGCCAATCCCCAAGCGATCGCAATGAATCCCAACATCCGTCCTGAACTCGCTGCCCAGCGAATGCCTTGAATTTGGCTACCTGTTGCTTTCCAAACAATCGATTTGAGAACCTGACCGCCATCAAGCGGCAGTCCTGGGATCAGATTAAACAACGTCAAAACTAAGTTGATTCCCGCTAGGCGAGTGAAAAGAACGCGCAGGGGAGCATCAACGCCAGGGGTAAGAAATCCGATTAAGCCAAAGATCAGGAATAAGCTAAAGCTAACGGCAGGGCCTGCGATCGCAACTTGAAATGCTTTTCCCGGTGTCTTCGGTTCTTGCTCGATCGCTGCAATGCCACCAAAGAAGAACAGCGTAATCGACTGAACCTGAATTCCTTGAAGTTTTGCAACGAGACTATGACCTAACTCGTGCAGCAGCACCGATAGAAACAACAGCAGTGCTGTTGCTAGTCCCATTCCCCAAGCCGTTTGAGCGCCCCACTCTTGAGCATAGTTGGCTTGAAACTCAGCTCCCGCGCTCAGAGTCACTAGAGCGACGACAAAGAACCAGGACGGATCGATCCGTAACGGAATGCCAAATAATGACCCGACTCGCCAACCTGATTGCATGACTCTTTCCTAAAGCATCTTCTTCCAGGATAGACGAGACAGCCGGGATGGGGCATGAGGGATGAGGGATGAAAACCGACTCTTGATTAATTTATTTCTAATGGGGGAGCGGGTTGAGCAGCCCTCATCCAAGGCAACTATAGGACGCCTGCGTTGGTTAAGCCTAAAATCATGCCTGCACCCAACACATGCCCAAAGCTCATTGTGGCGAGCAGTTCAGGTAATCCAAATCCCTCAAACAGAGCCGGTTTAGAACCTGGGAGTTGCGGTCCGACGCCGCGATTTTTGATCGCAAACCGACCGATCGCAACTGCAAACAAACAACAAAGTGTCATTACAAGCCCGATCGCAGGCGACCATTCAGCAGTGCGCGGCGCAACGGATGCAGCAGCAAGTAAGGTTGAGTGAAGCACAGTATTTCTCCTTGCAAATCTATGATCAACCTGGATTATAGGGATATTAGGTTTACGCTTTTGCAAGGGAACGCAACTTTGTTTTAAGAGTTAACACAATAGTTTATACTTCGATACAAACGATAGAGCGTAAGCAATTTCTAATCGTTTTCAGATCTACTGTTTTTTAGATTTACGTTTGGATTAACACATCGCCTGGTTTTGCAGTTAACTCTCTATTATGTTTGATATTGAACGCCTTGAATCGCTAAGAATTCGTTCTATTACTTCTAGCAAATAGATTGAGCCTTTATAGTAATACTTTATAGAAATCCGAGTTTATTCGATTGCTATGACTCCGTTTTCAACCAGCCTTCTCTGAGTTGAATCTATCAGTTGTTGAATTTATGTCTGAAGGAATTTAGGCCTGATTGCATCTAATTTAAGACGCCGCATCGAGAACTGTCTCACACGCTGTAATCAATTGCAGCCAACATTTGAGCGATCGCTATGAGAAATTTTGCCGCGCTATACAATAGAGAGTGAAGTGAAACAAAGGATAACGGTTGTGACAGACGCGGCAACATCTCAATCGAACGAAACAGTAGAACTTGCGCCAAATTATGCAATTCCGCTGGTGCTGGTTTTGGTTGGTCTCCCCTTTGTTTTTGTGAATCTGTGGGTCGGTGCTGCGATCGCACTGTTTGGCACATTCTTATTATTTCAAGCTGTCTCGCTTCGCTTGCGATTCACCCCTACTGATTTAGATATCTATCGAGGCGAGACGCGAATTCGGCGCTTTCCCTACCAAGAGTGGCAAAACTGGGAGATCTTCTGGTCACCTGTGCCCATTTTGTTTTATTTTCGAGAAGTTAAAAGTATTCATTTCTTACCAATCATTTTTGACCCTAAAATGTTACGGACTTGCCTAGAGCAACGCTATCCAAAACCGTAATTCCATTCTGTGCCCTGTACCCCACTCTCTAGTTCATGAATTCTGACGAGTTGCCGACTGTTCAATCTGCCCAAGATCCTCCCGCAATGGATGACGCTCCTGTACAACTGGAGACGACTGCCGAAACCAACGGAAATAGTGACGTGAGTGAGGCGACCAAAGCTCTACTAAGTCAACGCATTCTAGAGCTTCAGCAGCAAGAGCACGATCTCAAGCAGGAAATTAACGCGCTGATGGCAACGCGTGCCGATTTACAGACTCAAACGATGGAGGCACAAGTCTCTTTGGGGCGGTTTGTGCAGCAAAATTTGAGCGATTTAGAGCAACGCAGACAGACGTTGCAATTGGCGATCGAACAACTCGAACGGCGTCAGGATCGAATTCGTAACGAGATGAGAACGACCTTTGCGGGCGCATCTCAAGACATTGCAATTCGGGTGCAGAGCTTCAAGGATTACCTCGTCGGCAGTCTGCAAGATCTTGCGATCGCCGCAGATCAACTAGAGTTACAAAAACCGATTAACCCAGAGCGCAACGCCGTAGACGCCTTACCTGTTCCTGCTACCCGCACTCCTCGCAACGCAGAAAAGATTACCCCGTCAGAGGCTCCTGGGCAAAAACCAACTCCTAAATTTGCAGAAGAGAAATTTCAGGACGAAGGACGCCAAATTCGCAGCGTCATTGATCAATTCCGCAATCAGCCCGACTACTACGGCCCTGTTTGGAAACTGCGCCGTACCTTTGAGCCGGTCCATGCAGAGCGGGTATCAAACTGGTTCTTCAGTCAAGGTGGAAGAGGCGCGATCCGCACGATGGGGTCTCGCTTGCAAAATATTCTCATTGCCTCCGCCGCGATCTCTATCCTCTACAATCTCTACGACGATCGCCTGAGAACTCTCATTCTTGCCAATACGCCAGAGCGGTTGGGCGAATGGCGAAGGGGCTTGCAGGATTGCTTGGGCGTAACCCGCAGTGACTTTGGCAGCGATCGCGGCATCAGCATGTTTGAAACCCCCGAACAACTCGCCCTCAAAGCCGAACGATTAGAAAAAGACGGATTTTTGCCATTCATTGTGATTGACGAAACCGAAGAAGCGGTCAGTCTAGCGTTGCTGCAATTTCCGCTGTGGTTGGCGTTTGCGCCCAGCCCGCAGCAGCTAATTCAGCAGCAATCGTATTTGTATTAGGAATGAGGGATAGAGAAAAAGCTTGTTCAAGATTTGAGCTTCTTGGGCTGAAAAATTCAGCTAAGACTTACAATGAATCCGTAATTAGCTAACGCTGGCTTTTTTCATCCCTCATTCCTCATCCCTCCCCATGCTGCCCTGGTTCATCAACAACGGACTTCTGCTCATTCTCGCCTACCTACTCGGCTCGATTCCCACTGGCTATTTAGCGGGTCGAATGCTGAAAGGAATTGATATTCGTCAAGAAGGATCGGGGTCTACGGGAGCCACGAATGTGTTGAGAACGGTGGGCAAACTGCCTGCGATCGCAGTCCTCATCGTCGATGTTCTCAAAGGCGCATTGGCAATTTTGGCAGTCGACTATGCCTTTACTCACCTCCCCGGCTGGCTCTACTTCACGAAATTTGTAGACAGAAGCTTTGCAGATTGGCAACCCTGGATGGTAGTCCTAGCAGGATTGTTGGCATTGCTAGGACATAGCAAATCCATCTGGCTCAACTTTAGTGGAGGAAAGTCAGTTGCAACGAGTTTAGGCATTCTGCTGGCAATGAACCCGATGGTGGGACTCAGCACACTAGGCGTGTTTGGGTTGAGTATCGCAATCACCAGAATTGTGTCGATTAGTTCGATCGCAGGCGCGATCGCCGCCACAATTCTGATGGTTATCTTTAAGCAACCGTTGCCCTACTGCTTGTTTGCGATCGCAGGCGGTATCTATGTGATCTGGCGACACCGCACCAACATTGGGCGGTTGCTGGCTGGCACTGAACCAAAGCTAGGGCAAAAGCTGCCATCAGAACCAGAAAGTGATCCGAGTTGAACTGCGTCTGCGACTTTAGCGCAACTAACGCCACTATTTTCTCTCAGCGCATCCTTCTCGTACTGCGTTGTCTAAGATCAGAGTCGCTGAGTAGGGATATTGCTTGTCAGACATGCTATCGCTACAGGCGGCGACTTTTTTGATCACCAGAACATTGTTCGTATTCGGTTTGCTCTGCAAGCGATAGACCCGAACAAGATCAGCGGGACGCCCTTGAGCAGTCATCGGTGCAGAATAAGGGAACGATCTCGGCTTTGAATCTGTTGTGGAGTAGACGATTCCACGCTTGCCAACGCTTATTCCCCAAAAAGGTTCAGTTCCAACCACTCTAAATTCTTCGGAACGAGTTGCAGGAGGTGATGTTTGGGCACTGTTTGCTGCATTTAGATGCAATGTCAGAGAAGCCGCACTCAGTCCAACTAAAACGCTCAAGTAGAGTAAGGGTTTCATCGGTTTCATACAATTGTGGATGATAATAGTTACCACTTCAAAGCCACTGCCTCTGTTTCCTGATTGCTCTACTGTTTTTGCTTCACTACTAATTTTTTGCTTCACTAATAATAATTTTGCTTCACTAATAATACAGTGTTCGGCTGCATAACCAATCGTTTGATCCCAGGCAGGAACGGTTGAACACCGCAGGAAATTCAGATCAGTTCGCCGATTTTACTTTGAAATTCTAAACTAAGAGAGAGCCTGTTCAAGTTGCATGTCTTGACACTACTGATGGTATTTCTAGCAGTGGTGGTGAGAATGGCAATCCCTACGTTAAAGTTCTAGTCTGCGTAACTTTAAACAAGTTCTTAATTTGAGAAGGGTGGGCTAACGTAGGTGTCAACGGCATACTTAATGTAGAAACGCCAAAAGGAAACAGAATTATGGGGTTATTTGATCGTATCAGCCGTGTGGTTCGCTCGAATGTTAACGACATGGTGAGCAAAGCGGAAGATCCAGAGAAGATCCTTGAGCAGGCTGTGATCGACATGCAGGAAGACCTGGTGCAACTGCGTCAGGCTGTCGCCACTGCGATCGCTAGCCAAAAACGCACGCAGCAGCAGCATAACCAAGCTCAATCGGAGTCAAACAACTGGCAGCAACGTGCCCAACTTGCCCTGCAGAAAGGCGATGAAAATCTCGCTCGTGAAGCCTTGCAGCGCAAGAAAACCCACACCGAAACCGCGAACGCCCTGAAAGGTCAACTCGATCAGCAATCGACCCAGGTCGAGACGCTCAAGCGCAGTTTGATTGCCCTAGAAGGCAAGATTTCGGAAGCGAAGACCAAGAAGGATATGCTGAAAGCCCGTGCCAGCGCTGCAAAAGCTCAAGAGCAACTGCAAGGCATGGTCAGCAACATGGGCACTGGCACTGCAATGGCTGCCTTTGAGCGGATGGAAGACAAAGTGTTACAGTCGGAAGCGAGAGCGCAGGCAGCAGGCGAGTTAGCGGGTGCAGATCTCGAATCGCAGTTTGCTCGCCTAGAATCGGGCGATGTTGATCTCGAACTCGAAGCGATGAAGCAACAAATGTTGGCAGGCTCAGCTCAACCGCAAGCCGCATTGCCAGGACAGGCCGCTCCTCAAACGCAGACCCAAGCGCCTAGAGATGCGGCGGTTGATTCTGAACTCGAAGATCTTAAAAAGCAGCTAGATAATCTCTAGAGGCAGATTGAACCTCTTCGTAATGTTCCATGACAAGCCCTAGCTTTCCTTTCACGAATGAGAGAGCTAGGGCTTAAAATTATGTAAAGCAGTTGTTAAGTATCCCATGCAGTATGAGTAGCGTTCGCGTCATTACAGATCCCGAATTTAAGGCAGAAGTTCTCGATGCCACTCAGCCTGTACTCGTGTATTTCTGGGCGTCGTGGTGTGGTCCGTGTCGGTTGACGGCTCCGTTAGTTGATGGCATTGCCAGCAGTTATGGTGATCGCATCAAAGTGATCAAAATGGAAGTTGATCCAAACCCCGAAACGGTTGCTCAGTACAAGGTGGAAGGCGTTCCGGCGTTCCGGCTGTTTCAAGATGGCGAAATGAAGAAGTCAACCGAAGGGGCGATCAATAAACAAAAGCTTGAAGATCTCGTGACCCAAAATCTATTGACGGCGTAAGAACCGTGACCCGATATGCGATTTGCCAAACGTCTAGACTGGCTTCAGTCCAATGTATTTGCGGATATGGATCGGGCAAAAGCCGCTGCCAAAGCCGCCGGACGGAACATTATTGATTTGTCGTTGGGATCGTCTGATTTGCCGGCTGAGGCACATGTGATCGACGCGATCGCAGCGTCACTTCACGATCCGGCGACCCACGGCTATTTGTTGTTTAACGGCACTAAAGCATTTCGGCAAGCTGCCGCAAGTTGGTACACCCATAAATTTGGCATACCCGTTGATCCAGAAACTGAGGTTTTACCACTCATTGGCTCTCAAGAAGGAACGGCACATTTACCATTAGCGGTGTTGAATCCTGGTGATTTTGCGCTGTTGCTTGATCCGGGTTATCCGTCTCACGTGGGGGGCGTGTATCTCGCGGGTGGGCAGGTTTATGCCATGCCTCTTTTGGAAAAGAATAACTTTTTGCCTGTGCTAGAGGACGTTCCAGACGCGGTTTTAGCACAGTCCCGCATGATGGTGTTGAGCTATCCGCACAACCCAACCAGCGCGATCGCACCGCTGCCGTTTTTTAAGGAAGCGGTGGCGTTCTGTCAGCGCCACGATCTTGTGCTGGTTCATGATTTTCCCTATGCAGATTTATATTTTGGAGAAACGCCCGTTCCTTCGATATTGCAGGCTGATCCTGAAAAAACGGTGTCGATTGAGTTCTTTACAATGTCAAAGTCCTATCACATGGGCGGGTTTCGGATCGGCTATGCGATCGGGAATGCAGACCTGATCCGCGCGTTGCGGCAAGTCAAAGCGGCCGTGGATTTTAATCAGTATTTGGGAATCTTGAACGGCGCGATCGCAGCTCTAACGGGTTCGCAAATGGGCGTACAGAAAGGAGTCGAGATTTTTCGGCGGCGACGGGATGCCTTTGTTGCAGCTCTCGATCGCATCGGTTGGCAGGTTCCGACACCAGAGGCGACGATGTATATTTGGGCAAAACTACCGCCGCAATGGGCGTCAGATTCGATTCGGTTCAGTACGGAACTTGTACAGGCAACGGGTGTAGCGGTGTCGCCAGGCTCAGGGTTTGGAAAATCAGGGGAAGGCTATGTGCGCTTTGCATTGGTGCATGAACCAGAAATCCTAGAGGAAGCTGTCGATCTCATTGCAACGTTTCTCTAAGCTCGACTCAACTTCACACATTCTTGATTTTTGCGGAAAATACTTAGTCTTGGCTTTGTAATCTTTCGTACCCATTTTGTCTACACTAAGAGGCAACTGCTGAGGCTACAGTCTCGGTACAAGGTTTGCTTCAAGCTTCTGCGGTATCTACGGCTTGAATTGTAAATTCAAGGTTGATTTGGGGTGTATTCTCGTAAGCTCACTTGCAGCTTACTTAGTCTAATGCTCGACCATTGCCCTTAGCGTATGCAAGAACGATCGTTGCCCAAAGTTTATTATGTAGCAGCCGTTTTTTCCTTGATGGGGATGATGACTGCTTCTGCTCAGGCTGGAACGCTAGCGAGTCTCAGCGTTCGGCAAGCAACACCATATGATGAGTACGTTGACGAGGAGCGCCAAAAACAATCCCTCCCCTCAGCAAAAGACTTTACACCTCAGCAAGTGCTTCAAGCTGGCTCCAGACACTCATTGCTTGTTCGGCAACCCCTTTATCGCGAAGTGCCTCGTGTGAATTCGTTTAGTGCACTTCGCGCAAAGGATGAGGTGATCATCAAGTCAGAAGTACCGCCAGCCCCGAAACGAGTTGAGGTTCCTGAGCCATCCGTTGTGCTGGGATTGATTGCGATCGCAGGACTAATCACCATTAAACGGCCACGAGTTTCTAACGACTGACTTATTGCTCCAAAAGAATCTTTTGCTAACCTAATTCTTTTGGAGCAACAAGTCACTATTAAAGAGTTGCCTGCAATTGATTCAGCAAATTCTCCACATAGGTCAATGCCCCTTTAATCGTGGCAGCATCTTCAATATCGACGCCGACAAACTGCCGCAAGGCTGCAACCTGATCCATACTGCCTCCAGACGCCAGTAATTCTAGATAACCTGGAATGAACGCTTTGCCGACCTCAAGATATTTCTGATAGCACGCCAAGCTGACAATATTCGACGCCGTGTACTGGTAACAATAGAACGGCTTGAAGTAAATATGTCCAATTCGCGCCCAATCGTACTGATGTTCAGGCAGCACTTCCACCGCATCGCCGCAGAGATCTTGGTACAACTTCATCCATTCTGCGTTCACAAAACTCTGGTCGAAACTGCCTTGAGCCGCGCGATCGTGGACTGCCAATTCTAATCGACTGATCGTACTTTGCCGGAACAGTAGATTGAGCTGATCTTCTAACTGCCGGGTAATCAGCGTCTTTGTCAATGCCTTGTCGCCTTCTGCTTGCTTCAGCAAATAATCGAGCAAGAGCAGTTCGTTGAACGTCGATGCAATTTCTGCCAACACCATCGGCGGATTGCTGTTGAAATACGACTGGCGATCGCCAATCCATTCAAAGTGCAGTCCATGTCCCATTTCATGGGCAAGGGTGAAGAGCGAATTGTAATCGTCGGTGTAAGACAGCAGCAGATAGCTGTGTTTGCCGTAGGTGTAAGAGCAGAACGCGCCGCCTCGCTTGCCGGGGCGCACTTTCGCATCCACCCAATTGTTTAGAAAAAATTCTTCAGCACGACGGGCATAATTTGGATCAAACTGATCTAATGCCGCTAGAAGCGTTTCTACTCCAGCTTTGTAGCTAATCGCTGCGGTCTGATTGTTCCCTGTGTCCCAAGGTGCGTAGAGATCGCACGTCCGAATGGTCTGCCCGATCGCCTTGGCTTTCAACTGATAGTAGCGCTGAAACAGATCAAATCGCGCCCCTGTACCATCCATAATGGCCCGAAACACAGGTTCAGACACTTCATCGGCTAACAGTTGCTTGTGCAGAGTAGATGGGTAGCCGCGCATCTGATTCTCTAGTTTGTGATCTTGCGCGACGGTGTTGAGGATGTAGCCATACAGCGAATTGTGTTGCTTCATCACCTTGCGAACCGATTGATACGCCGCGTACCGCGTCTCTGGGTTTGGATGATAGAGTAATGCACTGAGTTCGGCGTCGGTGTTCGCCGTTTTGCTATCCGTCGTGGTGACAGGCTCATATTCTTGTTCGCCAAGATGCACCGATCGCAGTTGAATAAATGCCTGCCGTCCGGTCAAACTGTCTTGATTACGAGTTTGTTCTACAGCTTCTGAGAGCTTGTACGGGCGGTAATTTGCAATCCGATTCAGGTAATGCTGGTAAGTCTTGAGAACCGTTGCTTGCTGCAACCGATCGAATTGATCTGCCTCAATGCCTTGCAGCTCCAGATCGAAAAATAGGAGCTGATTCTCGATCGCAGTCAATGCTTCCATGACGCGATCGAGAAACTGTTTCGCTTCGGTACTGCGAGTATCCGCTGAGAAGATCAGGGATGGGAAGGCATAGAGGTAGCCAGATTTCTCTGCGATCGCTTCCAGTGTTTTAAAGCACTCCGCCAACTGTTCGGGAGCTAGCGTATTGACTCGACCTCGAAACTGATCTCGAAACTCGGTTGCCTGCTTCTGCAACGTCTGTAAATCTTGTTCTAACTGCGGATCATCAAATCCTCGATAGAGATCCGACAAATCCCATTCCTGAGCATTTTCCACCGGAAACGTAGCCTGCGCCTCAACTGATTGCGTCATCGGTTCAATTCCTTACTTCAACAGCAAATTCATCTGTCTAGCCCTGACTTATCCTCTTAACTTCCGAGTGTTATCCAAGAGACTTTGGGCGAACTGATCAAATCGTTTGGCAAGACCTTCATCAAGAAGCTTGCCATCTTGTCCAAACGCTTTCCAAACTTGCCCGATCGACACCTGTTCTGGAATCACCCAAGCGTGAACCCACCGCATAATGAGCCGCAAATGATTCAACGCATTACTGTTGGGCTGTCCTCCCAACACGCTAATCAGTCCCGTCACTTTTCCGTCGAGTTGGTCAAAACTCATCAAGTCCAGCGCATTTTTTAGCACGCCGCTCACACTGCCGTGATACTCCGGGGTAGCCAAAATCAAACCGTCTGCCTCTTTCACTGCCGTCCGCAATCGTTCTACATCAGGATGATCAGGATAGTCGTTACCGCCATTTGAGAGCGGCAGATTCATTGTGCGTAAATCCAACACTTCAACCTCTGCATCCAAGGCTTTTAAGCGGTCTACGGCTTGGGTCAGGGCTTGAAAGGTATACGATTCGGGGCGCAAACTGCCCGCAATACCAACGAATTTGACCATGAGAGAAGTTCCTATAGAGCGTGAGAATGTATCAGAATTTTGAGTGAGTTGAGGCGGTGTCTCATCCGTTATGGGTTAGAGTTCGTGCCTCGTCCTAAAATGAACTCGTAATGATTACGTTTAAGGTAGCAAAAAACTTAATTCTGCCAACAAGCTTGCATCGGTAGTGCTCATCTCTACTGAGACAACCACCCGAAAATCTCACCTATCGTTAATTTCACTGCTTCAGCAAATTCAGGAACGGAAACAAAAGATTCTGGGGTTGCTAGAGAAACTAAAATCGGCTGCTTTTGGGATGGGTAAACCAAGATGGCTTGCTCAGCCGGATCAATAATCCAACTCATCTGAGTTCCATGACTTAAGCAATGTAAAATTTTGTCCATCACCCTCGTCGAACGTTGATCAGGCGACAAAATTTCAATTGTCCAATCTGGGGCGATCGTGAAGTGATTTGCGATAACTCCGTTAGTTTTTCGAGGAATCCTGTTGTAGGTAAACACAGCAATGTCAGGAACGATCGCTCGTCCGCCAAAGGTGCAGCGTAACTCAGGCAAAGCCCTCGCAATCTTTTGAGGCTTAACAATAGTGTGATTGCTGCGACCAAATCGGCTTGAATGACGCTGTGTTCTCCTTGAGGCATTGGTTTCGGAATGATTTGACCGTTAATGTATTCGCTAGCCGGTTTAGTTTCTGGCAATTGCAGAAACTCTTCGATCGTTAGCGCTTTAGAAGGGGTCTGTACCATTGCAATTCCAACCTTGGTTCTTGGTTAAAGGTACCTTGAGACGCCATTCATGCCTCTCCTCTCATTCATGCCTCTATTGTGGCGTGAATGGCTTCATAGCAAGATTCGATCGTTTGTCGTTCTTGCAGAGCAGTAACCAATGCCTCGTAAGTCGATTCGTGATTTTGCAGCAACGTTTTTGCTCGCAAAACGGCTAACCGTTCTCGCTGTTCGATATCTGATGCTGTCATGCCCAACTGCATCAAGATTTGCCGGAATTTGCTGCGATCGTCGCTGCCACCTTCCGAACTTCCGTACGTGATCTGTTCTGCAGCGATGCCCGCCATCCAAACGGTGCAGAAGCGATCGAGCCATTGCGCCGAGATTTTGCCCTGTTGCAATTGCTGATCAAGTTCTTGTGTATCGAACTGAACACCGCCTTGCCCGGCTTGTCCCTGTTTGATCGCTTCCCAAGCGCTGAGGGTATAGCCCACAACTGGAATCTCAAGCTGTTGAGCTACGAGAAAATGCCCTGCTTCATGATGAATCACGCGATCGCGGTGATCCGGTGAGAAACTGGCGAACCAATCTAGGACAACGGAACCAAACTTTCCTTGCCATTGCAGTGAATCAAGCGTCGCGACGCTCAAGACACCGAAGACTGCGATCGCAGGAACAAACGGTGAGATGTTTAGCAATGGACCCAGCAACACTGAAAGCGTCATTGCGAAAATAGAAATTGCAGCGAGATTTAATCCAGTTTGATTCATAGAGATAAACGGTAAGAAAACTAAAGCAGAGCCGATTTACTTAACCCTTGTTCGTATTTTCAGCTCCCTGTTCTTTGTTTTGTCTAGCTTTGTAGAATGTTTCTAAACTCTGCTGATCGCCAACAAACCGCCAATGCCAAGGCTCGTAGGTTACGCCTTGCTGATTATTTTTTGGAAACGAAAGCTCAAAATTGAATCGAGCAGCATTGGCTTGCAGCCATTTGTAGGCAGCCGTTTCTTCAAAGGTAGGGCTTAGATTTGTTGCGGGCGTATTACCATCGCCAAGATCGATCGCATATCCCGTGTGATGTTCGCTGTGTCCGGGCGGTGCGCTGACCTCTGCTCGTTGCTGGACACTCTGATTGCGCTCCGCTTTCACATTGAAATACACGTCTTGCTGCTCAGCGATCGATCGAAACGCAGAGAGTGGAACCAATACAACCTGATCGGCTGAAGCGGCATTGACCATCTCTCGATAAGCTTTCGCAGCACTAGAGCGCAGCTTTATCCCTCCATCGTCACTAATTGGCTCTAGCTCAGATTGAGGCGCTTCGGCATAGGTGTAGTGATTGAGCAGTCGCCCATCGGCATCAGTTGGGCTGACATTGGGAGAGGCTTCAGGACTGGGGGAGATCGGATTAGACGCGATCGAAGACAAAGCAGAGCGATATTGATAAGCAACCAATCCAGAGGCAGCAAGCGCGATCGCGCCAACTCCCACAATCAATCCAGTCAAATTGCGACGCGGCTTTGACGGAACTTCAACGGTTTCACGCTCAGCAACCGGAATATCATCAAACGAGGGATTTGAATCTTTGGGAGGTTTTCCCGGCAGACCAGCGTTACTCAAGCAATATCTCCTGAATGTCGTTGGGTATCTATTTAGTATGTCAGAAAGTTTAGTATGTCAGAAAGTAGTCGGTCAGAAAGAGGAATATGGAGCTAAAGCCAAGCATCATCGTCATCCCACAAATCTTTAGAGGGCTTAGGCTGCGGCGGTTTCACAGGCTTTTTGAGCGGTTCTTGAACTGAAGGTTTGGGAGCGTCAATGTCCCAGTCGTCCCAAGGAGCGGGTTCATTGCGGCTGGTAGAAACAGGGGGTTGTGAGGCATCGTCTAGATCAATGTCGTCAATCAAGCCATCGACCTGCTCGACGACAGTTCTAGCTTTTTCTCTCGCTTGTTCAGCAACCAGTTTGGCTCGTTCCTTGGCTTGCCCAAACAGCGATCGCACATCCTGGGTCAGGTGGATCTTCTCTTCTTTTAACAGTTCAGTGACTTTTGAGAACTTTTCTTGGATGCCTTCTCGGTAAAGCGCAAACGATCGCGCTGCGCCCGCAGGCACTAACACGCGACGATTGCCAAAGCTGAGAATATAGTTAAAGGGCAACATGTAAATGCTTCCCGCAATGCCGCCTAAGCTATTGGAGGTAAAGAGGTAATGCTCGATCTCGCCTGTTTCGAGATCAAATAAATAATCAATAATTTTTCCAGTCCGCTCGCCGTTGTCTGTCCAGACTTCCCAGCCCACTAACGATTCAATCTGACGAACTTTTTCAGCGTCGGTGTCCACTGGCTTCGAGTTCACCAGGATTCCGTTCGCCCCGATCGCGTCTAATTGATCTAAATTAAAGGCCGTTTTCTTCGAGCCGAGCCAGCCCGATCGACAGATAAACCCCAACACGCGATGCATTTGAGGGTAAGTCCACAGCACCTCAAGTTGTCCAAATTCTTGCATTGAGCGGCGTTCGAGGACAACCTGATTTAACAAGTCACTGTGCTTGACGGCGTCTGGCTGCTTCGACATAAGTACACTAAATTAGGGAAAGCCCGCGAGTATCTACTAGTGTACAAGGCAAAAAACGCATCAATGTTCTTTAGAAGCTTAATTTAAAGTACGAAAAGAGGGGCCATCAACGAATCTCTGCAACACAACAATGCCAAAAATTGACCCCTCAAAGATAAAACTATTCTGTGAATACAACCGATCGAGACTAATCGGCAAAAGTGAGTAAGGTTACAGAGTCAGCCGGCAAGGTCATGCCTCCCCTAATTGCATCCCAGCTCACGGTCTTCTGAATTGACCCTGCCTCTGAGAACTCGTATTGCTCTATCTGCGTTCCTGGATTGCTGACACTAACATCTGCTTGCACCGCTTGGGTCGTACCCGAATGATTGATCAGCAAGTACGACTTGTACCCTAACGCTGAGTTCTTCACGGCAAAGGTCATAACGGCTTTCTCATTGTTGCTCGAACTCGCCACCTGCTCGCCCACCAAGCGATTGTTCAACACCTGCAAAAATGCTCCGCCTAGCCGCAAATCGTTCTGATCGCCCATCTTGCCATAGGTGCCATCTTTCTCATTCCATGCCAGAGCCGCTACTGCCCCGTTCTTCTGAGCACTCACCATCGCCAAAGCATCGAATACTACGCCTTTGTGAGTCGTCATGCGTGGGTCTCGTGTCTGCCACGTCCAACTGATGTTGTACTCGCCTAACATGACTGGAATTTCTCGCGTCGGACTTGCTTCTTTCAGTGCTTGAACAATCGAGGCCGTTCTCGACCCGATCGCCATTGCACCATCATAAATTTCGGAGTCGGCTGTGGAAGCACTACCCGTGGCATAGTGATGGTAGGTAAAGAAATCAAGGTTCGCTTTAGTGCCCTGGATGAAGGGGACATAGAACGGTTGCAGATCTGACCGTGCCATCCCCGGTCCTCCAACTTGAATTGTGGGATCAGCCTGCTTCATCGCGACAGCCGCTTTATTGTAAATCTCGATCAGCTCATTCAGACGATCGGGTTGGGCAGGGTTTTTGAGTCCACCCCAGCCGCTTTCAGTGTGAAACGGAGTGAAATAAGAGTCGTCTTTCTCGTTGGTGACTTCCCAATACTTAACTTTGAAGTTCGAGTCCTGGTTGACGATTTTGACCAGATCGGCACAGAGTTGGGCGTAATTGTCGAACTGATTGACATCAAGGAAGCCATCGTTATTAGCATCCATCCAGCTAGGCCAAGTAGGAATGTTGATCATGCGCTCAGGTTTGCTGGCGTCAAACGAGGAAAATGAAGACTCCAACGCTTGTTTTATCTTGGTGGTATCCCAGGTGCGATGAGCCGTGTCAATCAATCCATCAGGGGTGCTGGAGTCCTGCATGGCAGTGGCATTGTGAAACCGAATCAACCCGGGTTTCATCAAGGACATATTGCTTTTGTAGGCGGCACTGTTAAAGCTTTCAGGACGAAAGCCTTGAAAAGCATTGAGTCCGAATCCGAGTCCTGTGGTTGAACCCTCTACATTTGCCCAATCTACAGTAGTTGTAATGCCATCAAATGATGAACTTGCTGCTGGCGCTGGCGTTGACTCACGATCTGCTGCTGGAGCATAAAGTTGGTTCTGAGGAACAATCTCTTTGGTTTGGCTGCCACTAGACCATAAGAGCTTTGAGACAGCTCCCACGGTGTTTTCGTAGTATTCCAACTTGATGTCATACTTCTGTCCCGCTGCGAGAGCAATGGTTCCGCTGTCTTCGGTTGGTGCGTGATCCGTCCAATGATCAATCAGGAGTTGCCCGTCAACCCACAGCCGAACGCCATCATCTGAATAGGTATAGAACGTGTAATTTTCGGAGTATTTGGGCTGAATCTGACCTGTCCAGCGAACTGAGAAATGCTCTGGCTCAAGGGAAGCATCTGGAGAACTAGATGCCCAGTCAAAATCTACTGTTGAATCAATTCGAGTTAATTTTAGATTCGTGAGATCCTGACCTTCGTAATACTGGGCCTGTAGCCCTTGGCCGCTGTCAGAACTTCGGGAGAGATTCCTGCTGCCTGTGAGATTTTGTAAGCCAGTAGAATCGTTGAATAGATTTGAGTCAGTCGCTCCGGTTGTGGTGTTTCTAGTATTTGCGATCGCGCTAAAGCTAAGGCCATCCTCTAGGACGCCAAGATTGAGATTCGACATCTATAAATTTCTCCGAGCAGATTTAGAGCGGTGGAGTTTCTAAGGCAAATGCACCCTGTAGTAGAACCCTTGCTAGGGTTCAGCCTTATCGTTCCAACTTCAATGCCAACCTCGTGAAGCAAATCATGTCGATATAGAAAGTACTTCGCCGCGCATTTATTTAGCCCAGGTTGGGTTTAACTATACACATACGTGCGTATGGAAGGCTTAATTTCTGCATTACATACACTCCTGATTTAGGCCAAAACAAGCACTACGACAGCATTTAACGACCATAGTAAAATTTGAAATTATCGACAAAGGCTATGTAGTCCTCTGTAATCATTTATTCAAGTAATCATCGGTTGACAGTTTACACTGATATTCGCGATACTGGTAAACTGATTGACTATTTTTTGGCTCGGATCAGGTCCCAATAATTCGCAAACGCGAGTTAACCTGTACGGCTTTTACTAAGGACAAACACATGCTTTACGCGATTATTGAGGCAGGCGGACAACAACTGCGCGTCGAAAACGGTCGATTTTATGACCTCAATCGGATTGTCGGAGAGGCGGACTCTCAAATCACGATCGATCGAGTGCTGTTCGTCAACAACGAAGGAGACATTAGCATTGGTGAACCCCTTGTAGAAGGTGCATCAGTGCAGTTTAAGATCATGCGTCATCTGCGCGGGCGCAAGGTACTCGTTTACAAGATGAAGCCCAAGAAGAAAACTCGCAAAAAGCGCGGTCATCGTCAAGAGTTGACTCGCTTGATGGTGGAGTCGATCACCATTGGTGGTGAAACGCTGACGGCAGCAGGCTAGGCAAACTTAGCCCCGCTCTTTGACAGACGGTAAGATCAACGAGAAAGCAATAGAGGGAATCATGGCTCATAAGAAAGGTACAGGCAGTACTCGCAACGGACGCGATTCTAACGCTCAGCGCTTGGGCGTTAAGCGTTACGGCGGTCAGGTTGTGAAGGCAGGCAACATTTTGGTGCGTCAGCGCGGCACGAAGTTCCACCCTGGAAACAATGTCGGTCGGGGCAGCGATGATACGCTGTTTGCCTTGATCGAAGGCATTGTGACGTTTGAACGGCGCGGTAAGAGTGGTAAGAAGATTAGCGTTTATCCTACTGCGGTTGAAGCTTAAGCTTCTGAAATTCCAGCTTGTGGAAAAGCGGCTCCAATTGGAGGCGCTTTTCTCATGATTTTCTTTACAGTTCGTAATTGAATAGGCGAGCGATCGCAGCCTCGAACGTTTTAGACTTTTAAGATACTGCCCACTGCTCAAGCCTGCATTTATCTCTATGTTTCCAACTCACCGTCCTCGTCGGCTGCGTACTCATCCCCAACTGCGTCGGATGGTGCGTGAAACTGTTCTAAATACAAGCGATTTAATTTATCCGTTGTTTGCCGTTCCGGGGGATGGCATTGCGAATGAAGTCAAGTCGATGCCGGGTGTCTTTCAACTCTCGATCGATAAGATTGTAGAAGAAGCAAAAGAAGTTTACGATCTCGGCATTCCGTCCATCATCCTGTTTGGCATTCCGGCTGATAAGGACACAGACGCAACCGGCGCTTGGCACGACTGCGGCATTGTGCAGAAAGCCACCACTGCCGTTAAAGAAGCCGTTCCTGATTTGATTGTCATGAACGACACGTGTTTGTGTGAATACACGTCTCACGGTCACTGCGGCTATCTCGAAACAGGCGATTTAACTGGGCGAGTGCTGAACGATCCAACGCTGGAACTGCTGAAAAAAACAGCCGTGTCTCAAGCCAAAGCGGGAGCCGATATCATTGCGCCTTCTGGGATGATGGATGGCTTTGTGAGTGCTGTTCGCGAAGGCTTGGACGAGGCAGGATTTCAAGACATTCCAATTATGTCGTATGCGGCTAAGTATGCGTCGGCGTATTATGGTCCGTTCCGAGATGCGGCGGATTCTGCGCCCCAATTTGGAGATCGCAGAACTTACCAGATGGATCCAGGCAATGCGCGGGAAGCGCTCAAAGAAATCGAACTCGATATTGCTGAAGGCGCAGACATGCTAATGGTCAAGCCTGCGCTCTCTTATATGGACGTGATTTTGCGGGTCAAAGAAGCGTCGAATCTGCCAGTTGCGGCTTACAACGTGTCGGGTGAATATTCGATGGTAAAAGCGGCAGCGCTTAACGGTTGGGTCGATGAGGAGCGAATCGTTATGGAGACGCTGACCAGCTTTAAGCGGGCCGGGGCAGATTTAATTCTCACTTATCACGCCAAAGATGCGGCTCGTTGGTTAGGCGCGTCGTAAGTTTGTTTTATTGCCGTTCATCAAAACAGCCTTACCCTCTTCGGGTAAGGCTGTTTTGATCTGATTGGATTAGTCTGATTGAATTAGAAAGATAGAGCTTGAATTAAAAAGATAGAGCCAACTATTGGAGATGCTCTCAGTTTCCAGAGGGAGCAAACAGTTCATCGTAGTCTTTCGAGAAGTTCGCTTTTACATCCTGGAATTCTCCTGGCGTCACTGCCGCATTTAGCACCGAGAAAACCCCTTTAACGTGGACAGCCGCCGTTGACGGATCAACGCCTTCTTTTTGGCTAACTCGGCTGTAAAACTCTTCTAGGTTGAAGTGGTCGCCGAATTCACCTTCACGGCCTCTAAGATGTTTTGCTAAAGGCTCTGGAAGCTGTGCCGCTAGTTGGCTAGCTTCATCTCCTACAATTCGCTCTTTCAATGTTTCTAGCGTTGCAACAACTGCTTTCTCAGCCGTTTCACGGGAATCAGCTTGAGTGTAGCTTTGTACGTGTTTAATGAATTCATCGTATTGCATGAGTTATATCCTGAATTCAGTGAACTTATGTTACAAGTGTTTTCTATTTGCCGTTGCGCTTAATCTGCAATTAGGATGAGATCTAGTACCGGAATACTGCCGCGATCGCAGCCTTGTCGGGCATCTTTTCAGGCTCAACCGCATACACCACACCACCATTCACAATGGTTTGAATCGCCGCTGCGTCTAGCAAGTCTTCATCACCAGGCTCAGGCTCTGAGTGGATTTGCATTTCGTTTGCTTCGGCATCAAATCGTCCCCACTGCTGCCTTCCAACCGCCACAAAAAGCTGCTGCACTCGTCCATAATAGGCGGCAGGAACCGTTTCATTCAGGTCGGTTGAGGTCACGTTAGTATTCGACAAATCGTGATAGTAATTTGCGGCGTCGTCGATCGCTTTTGTGAACAGTGGTTCTGCGATCGCCCATGCTTTTTCGTGTAATTCTTCTGGCTTCTCAACTTTCACATTGCCCGCGATGTTGTCTTCTGTCACGAGATGAGGATAAGTGTTCGCCTCGTGATAGATCGGCATGAGGTATTCGACCCCTGCCAAAATGAGTGGCGCACGTTTATCTTTCAGGAATTCGTGAACTGCATCATCAATAACATGGAAAAATTGCAGCAAATCTTGTTTGATGTCATCTTGATCCGGGCTGCCTTGTCCATGAAACTGTCCGGGCTGTTGAGAACTGGTGAAATTCGATGCGCCGCTTGTCGTGCCGATACGAAACTGTCCATCCCCGGCGGTTTCGTCATACTGCAACGCCTCATCCATGCTGGTTGGAAGATTGAGAACCTCAACCTCCCGCAGGCTCATGCGATCGCCTTGCATAAATCTCACGTCTTTCTGACTCAACGTGAGCACATAAAATCGTCCATCGCCTGTAAGAAACGGCAGAATCGGTTTGAGGTGAAATTGGTCGGTAACAACCACAAGTTCTGAGAAATCCTGTGGAACTTGGTAGTAACGATAGAAGGTATCTGCTACAAAAATAGCCAGTCCGCGATCTTGATGCTGCCAAAAGTCATCCCGATCGATCTCGTCAATTACATAGACGCAAAAACTCATTAGCAGCATCTTCATCTAGCCCATTGTCCACTAGCGCTTGCTGTGCCGTCCTGATCAAGTTTTTAAACCGGATTGGATTTTGCCGAGTTTCTGCTCCTGCTACGACAGTGGGCATGTAGATCGAAACGCACAACTCTTTAGGTTCTTGCACTAGCGTTTTTACTTCTTCAACTGTTAATATGCTCATTTAATAACTCTCCAAGCAATTTTTGATTTATCGCTATGTTGCGCCACAGATTGTTAATCGTGATCTAACTAATGTTCTTAAATCCTGCTTTCCGCAATCAGCTTTGCGATTACTATTTGCCTAAAAGCTTGAATCAATTCGTTCAATTCAGCCAAGCTTCTAGGCAAATAGCACATTCAATTGGACTTGGTGCTAGTCACCAAAGACGGATTTTGCAACCGATTTAATCGAATCTCCTGCGTCTGATAATGTTTGCGTGAGCGATCGCTGCTCTTGTAAGAAGATCCGCGCACAGTTGCGGCCTGGCAGTCCAGAAATCGAGCCGCCTGGATGTGTGCCTGCTCCTGTCAAATACAACCCCTCGATCGGAGTTTTGTAGTTTGCAATTTCAGGCAGCGGACGAAAACACATCATCTGATCAAACGTCATATCCAAGTGGTAATAGTTGCCACCCAACATGCCAGTGCGGTCTTCTAATTCGGGCGGACTTTCGATATGACGAGCAATAATCGAGTTTTGAAGATTCGGCGCGTAGGTGGCGTACTTCTGAAGCACGCGATCGGCAACCTCGTTCTTCAACTCCTCTGTCCAACCCGTCCCCTTCATGCCCGTGCCTTCCTTACCTGCAATCTGGTAAGGCACAAAATACTCAATCCAAAGCGTATGTCTTCCCTCTGGAGCTAAGGTTGGATCAAGAAGAGAAGGTACAACGCTATACATGGAAGGATCATCAATCGGAATGCGACCAATCTCTGGATCGGTATGAGCAAGCTCAACTTGATTCACAGAATCGGCAATCAGAACCGATCCCATCATGTATTCATCACGATGATTATGATGCTCAAAGCGAGGTGCTTCAGACAGCGCACAATCGATTTTGAGAATCGCTTCATTGCGGTTGATAATCCGCCGATCAACACGCTCGCGCAATCCAGAATCGACATCCTTCTCATCCATCAGGTGCAAAAACACCCGCTTGGCATCCAAACTAGAGATGACGCCCCGTTTCGCCCGAAATTCTTCACCGTTTGTTAATCGAACTCCAACTGCGCGATCGCCGTCCACCAAGATCTGTTTAATGGCTTTATCAGTCAGAATCTCGCCTCCCAAACTGCGGACGCAGCGAACCAGAGCGTCCGTTAACGCTCCGGTTCCTCCTTTCGGACGAGCCATTCCAGGATGATGACGCAACGCCAACATCATTGCTCCAATCGACATTGTTTTCTGCGATGGAGGCGAACTTAGCTCACCAGCCAACCGTGCTAAAGGGGCTTTGACGAATTCTGAATCAAAATACTCCTCTAGCTGGTCAGTCGCGCTGGTTAAAATCGACCGGATGAGATCCAGCGTTCCATCCGTCGATCCGGTCAGCGAGAACACATCTTTTAGCTTACTGATGTCGTAATTGCCGATAATATCAATGATCGATTTAGGCGGTGCATTAAAAACGGGCGTAACGAGCCGGATAATGTGCTGCCAAAAGTCAATGTATTCAGCGTACTTTTTAGCATCTCGCGGATTGAATTGCTCAATTTCTGAACACGTTTTTTCAACCGATCGGTGCGCTAGAAAGTATGACCCGTCGGGATGTGGACAGAACACAACGGGGTCACAAAACAAATACTCTAAGCCATGGCGCTCAAGCTCTAGCTCCTGTACGACGGGTCCCAAGTGAATAAAAACATGATTAATCGCGCAAGGGCTGAACTTAAATCCAGGAGCATCTTCTGGCATCAGTTCCTCAGTGGTTGCGGCCCCACCAGGAATCTCGCGCTTTTCGAGCAAAAGAACCTTATATCCTGCTTTCAAAAGATAGGCAGCGCAAACCAATCCGTTGTGTCCTGCCCCAATGATGATTGCGTCGTATTCTTGCATTTATTCTTTAGTCTTTTTCGTTAGAGTGAGTATCTGGTCTTTCCATTGCGTCCGGGTTTACAGGCGTAACATCTTGGTCATCACGCGAGTAATCCGCTTCCGTTGGCGTTTCACCTGGATCTGTATCAATATTGCTGTTTTGATTGACATTGGGCTTTGTAGACTGCCCTTTTTTGCTTGCATGACCGCTCATAGCATGATCCTTACAACGAATTGTTGGTATACCGAACACTTCTCATTAAAATTAGCTTTCAGAAAGCAAAATCTATCCAGGGAGGTGTCAATGGGAAGAAACAATCTGTAACAAATCCGTAACGTAAGAAGGAGGGCAAGCTTTCAGAAGTCCGTCAAAGTAAGGGTAGTTCTATTTTTAATTGGGCTTTATTTGCCTAAGTTCCCAACTCACGGAGCTTTTAGTTACAACCTTGCTTGAGAGGCGTTGTCCTATGTTTAGCGATCGCTTGGAGATTCCTACCGTCAATTCTGAGTTTATTGCTCAATTCCGCAGAGATATCTGGGAGTTTGGCAACCTAGCTTGGTTATTGGCTCTCGGCGATCGTATTCTGACGGCGTTTAGTCATGGACTTCCACCTGCGATCGCTGTAGCGCAGTTTTTTACGATCGCGTTTCTCGCGCTCTGCTGGTTGTTGCTCAATCCTGACTCCAACGGCACCGCAGAAGTTCTCTATAGCGCCTTCAAACCTGCCGAGGAGCAGCAGCACGTGGCTCCTACCCTTGAGAGAATTCGGCGGTTTGGCTATCAGCAGGCATTCACGTGGAATGGCTGGAAGGTTCACCACACAGTTTTTCCCAACCCTCGTAGCCAGGTTCCAGTCATCTTTGTACATGGGTTTGGCGGCTCAATTGGGCATTGGCGACAAAACATGTCAGCCCTGTCCAAGTCTCACAGCGTCTATGCGATCGATCTGCTTGGATTTGGGGCCTCTGACAAACCTGACATTGAGTACTCTGTCGATCTTTGGGTCGAACAGCTGCATGACTTTTGGAAAACCTTTATTGATAAGCCAGTTATTTTAGTTGGAAACTCGATTGGTTCATTGACGTGTCTAGCGACTGCCGCCGCTCATCCTGAGATGGTGCGAGGCGTTGCTATGATTAGCTTGCCAGACACCTCTAGCCACCATGAATCTATTCCGCTAGGGTTGCGTCCTTTCGTCCGTACGCTCCAAAAGATTCTACTATCGCCGCTTGTGTTGTATCCGTTGTTTTACGTGTTACGGCAACCCTGGATTGTTCGGCACTGGGCAAGCGTAGCTTACGCCTGTAAAGAAGCAGTGACCGATGAATTACTAGAGATCCTTGTGAAGCCTGCGAGAACAAAAGGTTCAGCCCAAGCGTTCTGTGCCATTCTTAAAGCAATGGCGAGTCCAACGTTTAGTCCTAGTATTCGCTCTATTTTTAGCAACGTTAAGATGCCGTCACTTCTGCTGTGGGGCAAAGAAGATCGAATGATCCCACTTGATTCAGTAGAGCGCTTTTCTAACTACAACCCGAAGCTCCGAGTTGTGACGCTAGACAATGCTGGGCACTGTGCTCATGACGAATGCCCAGAACAGGTCAATCTAGAATTAATCAATTGGATCAGAGCGGAAGTGTTAACAGCAAAATAGTTGCATTTGGTTTTGTTTGCATGATTGCTAGTTTGAATGCTGTATGTGAGGTTCTGAATAACCCATTCTGATAACCTGTTTAGGCATCCAAGGTTTCTTCTCTCACCATTCAACTCTCGATCAACGCCTCACCTCGTCGATACAATTCCCTCGCGTAGTCTGTCCAAGCGCCTTGTCCCCAGTAGCGGAAACAACTCGTTTGCAATAGTAAATTGCAGAGTAGTGCTTCTTGATAGTCGGCTTGCTGCGTTACCGAGGGATTGCTGCTTAAGAGCGAATCATACTTTTGATGAAACTTAGCACTCAACCGATTCATGGGTTCTAAAACATTTTCATATCCTTTGACCCAACTGAGATCGTCTGTCCACGATGCGCCATCCATGTGAAAGCGATCGTCGCTAGATTTAAGAGTTGCAATGACCTCTTCCACCTTCTCAGGGATTGCCTGATCCGCAGCCACCTGTTGCCAGATCTTGTGCTGCTGAACCGCTTGAATGGTTGGATACTCGTCAGGCATCGCACCCGCCGCTTCAATCAATTCCAAATATTCCGTACCATTCATCGCGACTGTACCGGAGTGATTTTCACCGCGATCGCGAATCTCGTGATACACCCGAACTAAATCTCGTGGGTACTCATTCATCATTACTCCGCCATTTTCACCATCTGCAATTTGAGTGACAAGAGGCGGAATGCTAACCGAACCAAGTTGCTGTTTCCCCAATCCTTTCGCTTCAAAATAAGGTTGCATTTGCGCAACCAATTTTGTGTCCGATCCTTGCGTTTTAATTAGTGCCGTAATGCTGATCGTTTCGCCATTAGAATTTCTTGCTACTAAGCGATTAGGGATATATTTCTGTTCATGATGCAATTGAGATCCGTCTAACCGCTCAACCGAATGTTCTTGCACCATCAACCAGCGATATCCACATTCCTTCAACGCTTTGATGTACTGAAACAAGGTGTCCGGATGGTTGGGTAAATGCATTTCTGGCGGCGAGAAACCTTTGACTCGCTTCAAGGCATCAACGCCAAACAGCGAGGCAAAATACTGCTGCCAAGCTTGGATCTGCAATTTAATATCTGGAATGGGCGTAGACGGAACTACTGCATGGCTCCACATCGTGCCAAGCCACTCGACGTAGGGCTGATACTGAGCGTCGCAGGTAATTCGTTTCAAATGGTTCAGAACGTCCTCGCGCCCCATTTGCTGCAATCCCCACAGCAAATTACCGGAGTAGTCGAGCATAATGCGAGGATTACAGCCTTGGGCAACCAAGTCAGGAATAAACTCACCCATGCGACCATAACACCACGCAAATACGCCTGCATTGTGGTTATCCCCATCGTTCGGATGCTCAAACATGTGCTGCAAATTGCTGATCAATTCGCCATTTGCTCCAGCGGGAATCGTCGGTTGATGCATGTGCAGCGCACACGCAAATCCAGCCGAGATGCTTTCAAGACTGAGATTGGTTGTGGGAAGAAAAACCGGATCTGTACTTTGAACAATGGAAGCAATTTCTGCTTCCCAACCACAAATGTTAGGTAAACCCAACTTAATCGGATTTAGAGCGCGTAAATCGGTGGTGATAGTCATAAGTTCTTCCTCGTAATTCCTAAGAGATAGACGCTCTTTGCCAATCACACGCAGTCTATGGCAAATCATATCGCAGGAACCTTTGCAAAAAGCAGGTTCCCTAGACTCGCAAGAAGCAATAAATTTCTGAGACTGTCAATCACAAAGAGCTAATCTATCTCTTCGTCAAGCCAAAGGTCAGCCTAACAGCTATCTATTTTCTACAGATTGAAACTAAAAATTTTTGTTAAACTACCTATTTCTTCTAAACCAAAAATCTATCTCAGGGTATACTTTTCAAAATTCCAGCGAATTGACGAAACGTTACAAACCTTGGAGAAAGCAGCCCGTGCAAGAAACAACCCATCTGCACCTAGACTCTGAAATCAGTAGACTAACTTGCGCTCTAGCGACTCGCAACGCTGACATCGGTAAATCTATCATCGTTGGTCTCAGATGCCAATTAACCCTACGAGATGTTGCAGGAATCGTGATTGTTAGTTTAGAGCGCCTTCTTTGGGTAGATCCTCTCGCGTTTTGCTGGGCAGTCGAACAAATCATTCCAGGTTATGTGATGAGAGAGATTCGCCGCATTACAACCATTACGCTTTACAAGCAACTCATTCACCAAGGGCTAGAACCCGGAGAAGACTTTAGCATGGATGCTAAGGGTTCAGTGTTACTGAGCGATCGCGCCAAAGCTGATCTTTACACCTAGTCATTTTCAAATTCAGGTCTAGTTAGCGTCAATATTCCACGGCTAAAGACACCTAAATTCTTTCAATGCAGGTGTCTCTTTTTTGCGGTTCCTTGCGCGAATCGTGGCAAAACTGCTCCGGTTGGGCAACTTAAAGATACAGAATTCTGTATCGATACTATGTCCTGCTCATCAGATCAGTTAGATATTACCATTGTCATTCGGAGCTATAACGCAGCAAGCAAGCTCCCAGCCATATTAGAACAATTGCGCTTGCAAACAGATACTAAAGAGCTTCATTGGGAAATTGTTGTTGTTGATAACAACAGTACTGACAATACGGCAGAAGTTGTCAAGCACTATCAAAGTGAATGGAATCAGTCTTGTGAACTGCGCTACATTTTTGAGCCCCAACAAGGAGCCGCGATCGCGCGTCGGCGCGCGATCGAAGCTGCAAAGGGCGCTCTGATCGGATTTCTCGATGACGATAACATCCCTACTCTAACTTGGGTTGCGGCCGCCTACACGTTTGGACAACAGCACCCAAACGCAGGCGCATACGGCAGCCAGATTCTACCAAAATACGAAGTCGAACCGCCTCAAAACTTTCATCGCATTGCTCACTATTTGCCCACCATGGAGCGGAAAGACAGTTTCCGCTATGATTCTTACAAACGGGGGCTTCCGGTTGGTGCAGGACTCGTCATCCGCAGACAGGTCTGGTTAGACCACGTTTCTTCTAAGCAAATTGTTCAGGGTCCAGTGAAAAATGGCTTTGCGCTCAAAGGTGAAGAAACGGAAGCTCTGTCGCACATCAAGCTTGCAGGTTGGGAAATCTGGTACAACCCAAGCATGACGATCGTGCATCAAATTCCTGAGTGGCGACTTGAGCGATCGTATCTGCTAAATTTCTTTCGCACTATTGGTCTGAGCCAGCACCGCTTTAGGATGCTGCGGTTTCGCCCTTGGCAAAGACCGCTCATGTTTCCGTTCCTGCTGTTCAACGACCTCCGCAAAATCTCCCTTTATTTTCTTAAAAATCGCCGCGTTCTTTCGGTTGATCTCGTTGCTGCTTGCGAAATGGAGTTTTTTGTCGGCAGGCTCTTTAGCCCTTTCTACATCTGGAAAACTCTATTGGTTAATCTATTGGTTAAATAACAGCTTGTGGTTAAATAACAGCCTGCCGTTCAACCGCCAATCACTTGCAACACTCGCTCCATATCTAGCAAAAAGATCACGGACGTTGTCTTACCTTGAGGCAACACCGCTACACGACTTGCGATACTAAGCGGGTGATGTTGCTGATAAGGGGCAGGTAACTGTCGAAGTGTAGCCGCATCTAACTCAACCAAATCAGGCGGCGTATCGACTCGAAGGGCACAGAGTTCTCCTCCAGCTTGCGTCACGATTAGAAACTGCCCGTATTGCGGAACAGAGTCCACTTGCTTCAGGCTGAGATGAGAATAGAGATTGAGAACTGAGATTGCCAAGTGTTTAAGATGAACTAACTCCACCCCATTCAAGGGCTCATTTGCGCTCGATGGCATCCCAGTCACAGGCGCGTTCACTACTCGTAGCACTGACTCCAGCGGCAGAGCTAACCGATATCCGGCGATCGAGAAAACAATTACTTTAAGCACAGTCTCAATTGACGTTGATTTAGAGCGCGGCGCTAACATGGTCATCACATGACTTCCTTTCTAATCAAATTACTCACTAAACTCAAAAGAGCATCTTCTGAAAATGGTTTTGTCATATAGGCTGAAGCGCCCAACTGCACCGCAAGCTGCTGGTGCTTTTGATTACTTCGCGAAGTCAACATAATCACCGGAACTTGCTTGAGCTTAGATTGCTGGCTGTAGCGCATGAGAAACTCAAATCCATTCAGGCGGGGCATCTCAACGTCGCAGGTTATCAGTTGAATATTAGGATTCTGCTGGAGTTGGGCGATCGCATCTAAGCCATCTTGCGCCTGAATGACGTTATATCCTGCTTCTTGAAAAGTGAACGTCAGCGCTTGTCTGACCGTAATGGAGTCGTCAACCACCAGAACGCAGCCCGCCGCCTGAACGGAAACTTCTGGTTCAATTTCAGGAGGTAGACCTACAGCATGGAATTCATCCTTTTCCGTCAGCGAAACTTTAGACGATACTTCCAGCAAATTCTTTCTAGCAAGAAGGGTTTGCTGCACAAGCGTCACCCCGTCAATCACGAGAATTAAGCGTCCGTCTCCTAACACGCTACATCCATAGATGTAAGGCGGCGGCGTCAGGGTCGTTCCCATGGGTCGAATCACCAACTCCTGCTCACCAATAATTCGCTCAACTTCCAGTCCGACCCATTCTCCCTGCCGTCGTACTAATAACAAAGGGGTAGAGACTGTTCCGATCTCTTGCATTGAGTTTTGCGTCGATTCCGGAACTGCCACCCTTGTGGTGTAGCTCACGAGTTGAGAAATTCGATGCACTGGAGCAGAACATTCTTCCTCTCCTTGCTGCCAGTGAAAAACTCGTGTACTGCCAACCACTTCAAGCTGTTCCGCATTAGGAGCAACGATCCGTTCCACTTCGTCCGATAAGAAGCCATAAACCGCCTGCCCAATTTGGCAAACGAGTAATCGCGCACTCATCAGCGTCAATGGCAATTGCAATGAAAATGTAGTACCCCGATGTAGATCCGATGTAACCGTGATATTGCCTCGTAGCGATTGAATATGCGATCGCACCACATCCAAGCCAACGCCTCGTCCAGACAGTTCACTCACCTGTTTAGCGGTCGAAAACCCTGGCTCAAACAACAAATTCAGTAATTCTGTGGGTGAAAACTGTTCTACTTGAGCAGAAGGTAATTGCCGTAACTCAAAACCGCGCTGACAAATTTGGTGCAAGTCCAGCCCACCGCCGTCATCTTGCACATCAATCAGCGTTCGATTTCCCTGCTGATAAGCCCGAATTGCGATGCATCCTATCTCTGGTTTCCCATGCTGACAACGAATTTCAGTCGCTTCAATTCCATGATCAAATGCATTGCGAATTAAATGCAGCAATGGATCAAATAATTTCTCGGCAACTGCCTTATCAACGAGAACTTGCGTCCCACTCAACCGCAGCTCAACGTGTTTGCCATAGGTTTCTGTTAGCTGCTGCACAATTCGCGGAAGACGGTTTAAAACTGCGCCGATCGGCATCATGCGAGCCAGCATCAAGTCATCGCGCAAGTAGTTTAATAGACGTCCTTGTTGGCTGCGTGCGATCGTGGCTTGCCGCACACGCAACTCGATGGCTTCTGCCTCCATCTCTAGCGGTACTAGCTCTTCTAAAGCAGATTGCAGTAATTCATGCACTTCATTGTGCTGATCAAGTTCGAGGGCATCAAATTTTATTTTTAGCCCATCGCCTGCGGTTGATCGGCGATCGCGGCGGTTCACCAGAGTTTCAGGAGAGACTAATAGGCAATCTGCCCATTCCCGCAGTTGCAGCATTGTTTGCTGATGCCGTCTCAGTCCCTCCATTAGTTCGCTTACAACGAGTTGCAAATGCTCGTCTTGCAAAACTTGCTGATTTTGATGGATGAGAAGCTCGCTGGTTGTGTAGTTTAGCGATTCTAGCTGCTCTAAATTAACCCGAACCATTGCCATTTGAGAAGACTCTTCCAAATGAGACATATTCTCAACCGGAGTAGCCAGACGTTGAGTGATGGGCTGTTGGATTGGTGGCTGAGATGGCTGAATCAGTTGGGCTGGTGGCTGAGATGGCTGCAATTCGGCTTGCGTTGTCTCCAGAGGTTCGTCATCCCAAACCTCAAAGCCGTGCGTACTAAGTCCGTCGCTAGATGTTTCAGGCGTTAAGTCGAAAGATGAAGGGGAGTCTAAAGAATGCTCTAACTCTTGTAAAGCTAACTGAATCGAATCTGTGTCCAATTCAATTTGAGAATCCTTATTCGTCTCAAGCTCTACCAGAGGTTGAGGCTGAATTGGTGTTCCAACAGACTTCGCTTCGCGAACCCCTTTGGAGCTTGGTACAGCCATTTTCTCCGAAGTTGTGCCTTGTGCTAATCGGATCGTTTTGGAATCAGAGGCCGTCCATAAAGGGCGGTGAAGCAGCCGCAGGAAACGATTCCACGATTGCATCACTTTAGTCCGTCGATCGACCCGACTAGTAGCCTTCTCTACGCTTCGGTGACTCAGCTGCTTTAGTGCTTCAGAAACCTCTCCCCCACGGCTTCGATCTCCTTCAAGGACTGCAAATTGCCCTTGTCGGAAATCTGTCAACGCGGCTTGCGCGATCGCAGCACTTTGATCTGGATTAACTCTCAGTGCCTCTAGTGCCGTCTTCGCGATCGCGCCGAACCCCGACAAGTTTAACGATTCTGATAGCCCTAAAAAGACTTCTGCTTGAGTTTGTAGTGTTTCTCCAATCTGCTGAGGCGGGCTGGTAGAGAGCGCGATCGCTAATTGCTCTAGCCGCTCTTGCACTCCCGTCTCAAACAGCGATTGAGTGATGTCAAACCCTAACTCCGTAGAAGACGGAATTGCTGCCTCCGGATTAAAGTGTTGCCCTAGCTTTATGCGTAACTGTTTAAACACCGCTTCTGACTGAGCCAGAACGGCTGGATTACTCTTGACCTCAGGATTATCTGTACTAATGGCGCTCATCAAGGGCAAGCGCAAGCACTCGTAGCCCTCAAACAACAGCGTCTCTAGCTCGGTATCAATCTCGACCTCCGGGTTATAGAGGGCTTTAACCACATCTTCTAGCGAGTGCGCAATCGTTTTAATGTCATTAAACCCAACGCTAGCGGCCGCCCCTTTGAGGGTATGTGCGGCTCTCATTAAGTTATGGACTTTAGCAGGAGAGCGCTCCTGGCGCAAGCTCAACAGATCTTGCTCAATGCTGTGCAGCAAATCTTGAGCTTCCGTTAGAAAGTACGAGTACGTTTGTTGGCGAATCGTTTTGTCAGACATGATAGGAAATCAGGTTTGAATTTCGAGTTTTGAGCAATGAAAAGAAGCTAATGAAATAAGGTTTGAATGAGCTAATGTTCAACTCAAAACTCAAGCATCAGAACCTCAGAACTCTTAGTTCACTTTGAACGCACCCACACTTGTTTGAAGCTGTTGTGCTGTTGCCATCAACTCTTGGAAAGAAGCTGAAATTTGGTTCGAGTGGGCGGAGTTTTTGTTCGCTAGTGTTGCCACGTCTGTCATTGCTTGCGTCACAGCTTGCGTCTGCTGTGTTTGTGCCAGCGTTGCCTGCGTGATACCTTGCACGAACTGACTGATTTGAGCCGTTGCATTAATAATTTCAGTTAACTGCTGGCGCGTTTCGTTCACTAAGCTAGTTCCACTTACCACCTGCTGGATTCCAGTATCCATTGCTGTGGCAACCGCACTCGTTTCAGACTGGATTTCCTGGGCTAGTTTCTCAATTTCGCGCGTTGCCTCAGCAGATTGACGAGCGAGCGATCGCACTTCATCCGCTACGACTGTAAAGCCTCGCCCATACTCACCTGCCCGAGTTGCTTCAATAGAAGCGTTCAACGCCAGCAATTGCGTTTGCGTTGTGAAGTTGCCAATCAAGCTGACAACTTTTGAGATCTTTTGCGACGACTCACTCAAGCGCTTAATTTTTTTACTGGTTTCCGCTACCGTTTCACGAATTGACATAATACTGTCTACCGTGCGGTTCATCGCAGCATCACCGGAACGCACCGTTTGATTTGCCTGCTGTACAGCTGATTCGACTTGCCGCGCATTCGCTGCCACTGCTTGTGTCGAACTCACCATTCCCTCAATTTGATCCAACGCCCGGGTTACTTCTTGTAACTGCTCCTCCGCTTGTTGAGAGAGTTGGGCGATCGCACCTCCACTATTGTGAGAGGTTTGCGTCACTTTGAGCGATGTTGATTGAACCTCAGTAACAATTTTTCGCAAGCTTTGAATCGTGTTGTTATACGCATCTGCGATCGTGCCGACTTCAGTTTCCGTAACTGGGACTCGAACCGTTAAATCTCCTGAAAAAACAGGCTTAATCGCCGCCAACAACTGAATCACCTGCTGTTGGAGTTGCTCTTTAGCAGTTTTCTCCCGTTCAGCAGATTCAGCTAACTGTTCGCCCTGAAACCACAGTTTCTCCAAAGCTTCTACTTGCTCTAAAGCAACCCCTATCTGTCCAGCAAGCTGATTAAGTAACACAACATCGGCGTCTTCCCAATGCCTGGGTTCTGAGTTTTGGTAAACTCCCAAAATTCCCCAAAGCTGTTGCCCTTTAAAGAGGGGGACTAGCACATACGCTCTTGCCTCAAATTTTTCTAGAAGCTCTACGTGGCAAGGAGCATGACCTGCGGTGTAGATGTCATCAACTGCAAGGCTTTCCCGATTGCGATATCGTCCGCCTTGCGTCTCCATGAGATAGGTGTCTCGAACGTTTGTACCCACTTCTGTACCGACGAGTTTGCACCAGCCACTGCTAACTGATTCATGAACAAAATCGCCGCTCCAGTCGGAATTAAAGCGATACAGTGCCACCCGATCGACTTTTAGTAACTGCCGAATGTCTTGCGTCGTCACTTGGAAAACTGTATTCGCGTCAGAGGGTTTTCCGATCAGGCTGATCGACTGTCGAAGGTGCTCGCCTACCCTCGATAGAATCTTCTCTCGCTCGCCCTGACGCTGAATCTGCAACACATACTCTGCCTGCTGCAACGCCACTCCAAACTGAGATCCAATTTGGCTCAAAAGGTTAATTTCCGACTCTTCCCAGTGACGCGGCGCAGAGTTTTGATAGGCTGACAGCAATCCCCAAAGCCGAGAACCTGCAAAAATAGGGACGATCACGTAGGCTCGAACCTGAAATTGCTCTAGAACGGCGATGTGGCAGGGGTGATGGCCGATGGTATAGATATCATTAACCGCATAGCTTTCGTGGTTCTGATATCGTCCTCCTCCAGTTTCTTGGAGGTGCGTATCTTCCCAGACGCTTTTTACGAGAGGAACCCAGCCTGCATCCACTGACTCCGCTACATACTGTCCGCTCCAGTCTGAGTTAAATCGGTAAACTGCGACTCGATCTGCTTCTAGCAATTGGCGAATCTGTTGGGTCGTTTGTGCGAAAATCGTCTCAACATCCTGAGCCTGACGCATCTTCTCGATGACCGACTGGCCAACCTTTTCGATAATGTTGATAAAACTGCGTTCGCGAGCGGCAACCTTTGCCAATTGTTCCGACTGTGCCTGGATCTGCTGCGTGTATTCCGCCTGCTGAAGTGCTACACCAAGCTGAGTTCC
Source organism: Myxacorys californica WJT36-NPBG1 (assembly GCA_019359315.1). Taxonomy (GTDB): domain Bacteria; phylum Cyanobacteriota; class Cyanobacteriia; order Leptolyngbyales; family Leptolyngbyaceae; genus Myxacorys; species Myxacorys californica. The sequence continues at coordinate 46,853 of JAHHHO010000006.1, read as the reverse complement.
AATTTGCATCATCAGCGTAGTTTCAGATGCTTCCCACTCCCGCACTCCTGAGTTTTGATAGGCTGCCAGCAGCCCCCATAACCGATTACCTTGAACGATCGGGACAATGATGTAAGCTCTTGCCTGAAAGCGCTCCAAGAAGCTGACGTAACAGGAGGGAAATCCTGACTTGTAGATGTCGCTGACGGCTCTGAAATTTGCTCCTTTGGTGTAAGCGCCGCCTTGCGTGTCTTGAAGGTAGGTATCGGTTAATTTTGCACTGCTACTGACACCCAATGTTTTTGCTGTGCAGTCCATCGCATTGTCACGGAAACTGGCATCTTCTTGCTGGGCCTGCATAAATGACACCCAGTTCCCGGTCAAAGCTTCAGCTACAACCTCACCACTCCAATCCGGCTCAAAATGGTATACACAGACTCGATCCGCATTCAGCAACTGTCGGACTTCTTGCGTAGCAGTTCTAAAGATCGTATTGACATCTAACGTTGTGCGAATTTTTTCGATGACTCGTGCTGTAGCTCGTTCTCGGTCAGCTACTTTTTTCAATTGCTCGGTTTGCGATCGCACCTGCTGCAAATAGTCCGCCTGCTGCAACGCCACGCCTAGTTGAATGCCAATTTGCGTCATTAATGCCGTCTCAGGTGCCTCCCATTGGCGGGGTGCAGAGTTTTGATACGCTGCTAATAAGCCCCACAGCTTCCGATCCTGCATAATCGGCACAATAATGTACGCTCGTGCTTGATACCGTTCCAGCACTTCGAGGTAGCAAGGCGTAAATCCAGCTTGGTAAATATCAGACACCGCCCGACAGCCCTCTCCTTCGGCATAACTACCGCCGCGAGTCTCTTTGAGGTAAGTATCAGATGCCTTTGAGACTGCACCGCGCATCGACTTGACAAGGCTGCAATCACTTACATTGTCTAGCAGGGCAGGATTATCGGCTTGGTCTTGCAACACGGAAGTCCAGCCGGGAGCAACCGATTCAGCAACAAATCCACCGCTCCAGTCTTCTTCAAAGCGGTAAATTCCGACGCGATCGACATTTAGAAGCTGCCGCACTTCCTGCGTTGTTGTGCGAAAAATAGTCTTGGTATCGAGCGATCGCCGGATGCGATCGATCACTTTGAGGATCGCTTTTTCCTTCTCGTTTTGCTGATTGAGACGAGATGAGAAGTTAGACTGCTGCAAACAAACAGCTAGCTCCAGACACAATTGGTAAAGCAGCGTCACTTCTGTTTCTTGCCACAAACGAGTCTGAGAACATTGCTGCACCACCAGCAGTCCCCAAGGCTGCCCAGCAAGCAGAATCGGCAGGCTCAAACTTGCTTTTACCTGCAACTGCTCTAAAAGTTGATGCTGATATGGCATCAAGTCAACTCGGTTAACATCTTCGATCAGCACCGCCTGCTGTTTGACATACTCTTCTGGCTGATCAAAACAAAAACATGTTATGGGCGGCGTTTCATTTAAAGCAGGAGTCCAGCCACGTTGCACAGACTCGGCGATCACGTTGCCTGCACTATCTGTATCAAAGCGATAGAGGATTGCTCGATCCGCTTGCAAGGTTTCTCGCGCCACCTTCACAACCACCTTTAGCAAGGCATTGAAATCAGAAGTCTGACGCATTTGAGCCGCGATCGCAAGAAATTGTTGACGCTGATGGCGCAATTCACGAGCCGATGCTACATGTCCTTCTTTTCTCGGTTGGGTTGCCGCAAATTCAGCAACTTGACGAAATAGATTCTGCACATTTGGCTTCTCTAAAAGCCCTGCCTGCTTAAGTTCTGACTTTAACCCCGTTAGAGCCGTGACAACCTGATGAATGTCCCATCCCGTTTTATGAGCCTCTGTCTTACCATTAACACTGCCGTTACCATTTCCATTACTACGGCTTTGAGGCAGCGCAGGCTCTACTCCAGCCATTGATTCTAACGTAGGCTTGCTTGAGCTCTGCATGGGCTGACTTGATAGACTAGCCGTAAATTCTTCTAACGTGGGTTCCGAGGAAAATAGAGAAGTCATATCCAACGTAGGATCAGTGTGGCGGGAGTCGGGCATGGTCATGTCCTGAGGTAGGGTTAATAATCAGCGCTAGAATTTCTAAGTTTGTGAGTTTGTAAATGGGGATCTTCCAATACAGCAGAAGTATCTAAAACGATGGTGTGTTCATGCAGAAAGTAACCTTTTACAAAAGGCAACAAGCGTGGCGCAAATAGCTCATTTGAGGGCGAACGCATCTGCTCTGGAGCGTGTTCTTCAATATCCTGAACCTCTGAAACAGCTAGTCCTAACAACTGCAATTTCTTCTGCACAACAATGATAGTTAGAGTTGACAGACGCTTTGTTGTTCTTACCAAGGAGTTAAATCCGATCTGATTTGACAGATCAATCAACCACAGCGCCTCACCGCGCCAATTCAGAACGCCTAATACGGACTCGTTCATGTGGGGAATCGGCAGCACCTCAGTTATCGATATGGTGAGTACAGCGAGCACGTCTTGCACAGGGGCGAGAACGACGTGATCTGGCTCTAACCGAAACCGTAGAAATTTCTGCGTAATTTCAATCGGTGCTGGTTCAGCAAGTAAAGATTCTAGACTGGCAATAGAGGATGCATAGGGAGAAAACAAGGGAGGGATGTCAGATAGCTCAGCCATGAACTCAATCCTCTACTTGATCAACTGTCGAATTGTGGTTAGGAACAGAGTTGGGTCAACAGGCTTAGGGATGTAAGCATCTGCTCCTAACAAGTTGCCCCACATCTTATCAACATCGGTATCTTTGGTGGAGCAGATGATGACTGGAATTCGATTGGTTCGAGGGTCAGCTTTTAGTTCTCGGCAGAGTTCAAAGCCGCTTTGACCTGGCAAAATTACATCTAGCACAATGAGATCAGGGGTCGAATTGCTAAGTTTAGTTTGCGCTTCTTCTCCACTGTGAGCGCTCACAACTGCTAAGCCTGCTTGATGTAAATAATTGCTCAAAATCTGCATTTCAGTAATGCTATCTTCAACCACCAGAACAGTACTCATTTCTTTTTCTCCGTAACACGATTTTAAATGGGAGTGAACCAGTGCTTAGCTTTGCACCCGAAGAAGTTTTGCAATGACCGTTAACACTCGGTCAGCTTCTGGAGGCTTTGCCAAAAATCCGGAAGAACCAACAAATCGAGCCCGAACTCGATCTATGATTCCGTCGTTGCTAGTCAAAATAACAATTGGAGTATCTTTAAATAGCGAAACTCGACGAATTTGAGCGCAAATCTCGTAGCCATTGGCAACAGGCATGACCAAATCTAAGAAGATCAGACTTGGTTTTTGCTCTAGCAAGATCGGCAGTGCTTGTACAGAGTCTTGAATCCCAGTAAATCGATATCCTCCTTGGATCACGATTTTTTCCATAGCCTGGCATTCCCGTAAACTGTCATCAATGCAAACAATCAGTGGTGCAATTTCTGAACCTGTTGGCCTGCTTCCACTGGGAGTGCGAGGGAGCGGCATTCCTTGCTTTGGGGTAGTGACCTCGAGTCTTGAAGGCGATGTCGATTGCCCCACTACTCCAGAAACTGCCAAATCTGAAATTTTAGTTAAAGCAATCAATCCTTTGCGATAAAGCGGCACTAGAAGGCGCGTTAGCTGCAACAAATCTTGCTTCGTCAGAACTGCTAAATCCCGCAGAGAGCGGCGACCATCCACCAGTGATACAAGCATTTTATACACCTTCTCAGGGGTATGTTCTTGCAGTTGTTCAGGGTGGCGAAGGACAGGCGCTAAATTCGGCGAGTGATCAGCTAAACCGAGCGATCGCCAGACGTTCCAAAGCTGCTGAACTTCGGCAAGCAGTTGTTCTGCATTCACTACCGCTAGTGAAGTGTCGAGAACATCTTGTGCATCAGATTTGAAGGTGACGAGCTTCGTTTCTTCTTGCTGGATAATGTCAAACAACACTTCAGCGATCGTACTCCGAATGACAGCAACGGCTTGTTCTGGAGTTACTTGCTGTCGCTTAACAAGTATTGCAAGGGTTTGGTAATCCTGCCCATGAACACCATCTGTAAATCTAACGGTGATCGAATTTGCGTCGATTTGAGGACAATGTTGGTTTAAATACCGATTCAATCGGCGTCTGGGGTGAGGTCCACCCGATGCCCAAGTTAACCGGCCCATATAAAGATAGAGACTCCACTGCTGCCCACTCGTGTGGACATCTAACCGACCGGTAAAATGCATCCGACTCCGGATACCCAGTAGCCCGCTCGGAGTATCAGGAGATGAATCATCGACTAACATGCCAATCCCCTTATGCGTCCACGCATACCCAAGTTCATTCTTTTCTTATGGTTCCCAGAGCAAGGGCACATCTCACCCCCTGCCTAGATCATTGACACAGCAAGAGAGCCGTGATAGGCTCACGGCTCTCTGTTGGGGTTTTATTAAGATTTAATAAGCATTGGGTTTATAGGAGTCTTCAGTACTGCTGGGTTATGCGGAGAGAGTGGCGGCGTAAGTCTGAAGAGTAGAGGACTGAAAAGCAAGCTGAGTTGCGATTGCGCCTGTGTTTACCCGCAGCACTTTCTGTTCAAGATCCCAATCGCCACTCAAGGCTGAGCTTCCCGTGCGATCGCTAGACGCGGCAACATCGGCCCCTGTTAGGGCACTCACTTGCTCTAACAGCGCTTTATCGGCTCCAACGTTTGAGCCATACATTAAAATATCTACTCCTTCATTAAATGACTTCGCCCATGATCTAAGATCACTGGCATAGAGTCCTAACGAACTCTTGAATAATTGGGCTGCACCCAGTTTTACAACGCCTTTATCGCCAAGAGACACAACATGAATCGCTTTACGAACCTGGAATTGCGCTAATGCGTTTGAAATTTGGGCAATTCCATCTTGATTGGGATTAAGTTCAATGATAATGACGCCCGATCTCGTACCAGATTCTAGTTGCTGATAACCCGGCACTTTCTTATCGATGAATAAAATCTCATCCACCGTTTGGCTTGGTTTGGGGTTGGGCGCACTAGGAGTTTGCGTAGGACTAGGACTAACTGAATGGGCAGACCGAAGCGCAGCCAGAGTATTGAGAGGAGATTGAATGTCTAAAGCGAGTGCTTGACGAGGAGCTAATTCAACAGATAGTGGATCTAATAGGTGGGTGATTCCACTCAGAGGATTCATAAGGCTTGATCTTCCTTGTAAAGCTGAGTTGCCAGCCAATATAGCGAGCAGTTGTATGTTGCTTTCGGCTCAAGACACGCCCTGGTGTGCAAGTCTTTAGGCTTCGCAAAGCTAATCCCCTTGAAACTTCTCAACACTCATCACTCAATCGTTATGAACAAGTAGAACAAGAGTGAGTTGAGTTACCTAGAAGCGGCAATCGATTTGCGAGAATACCGAAACGTGTTGAACTGGAATAGGATTGAACGTTAAAGGTGAGTTGATGCTTAATCTCCCTAAAAACACTGAGTAGTTAACTAAGGCTGATTATTTTTTACATTCAAAGTAGTATTTATCCGGACGAAAATTCTAGATAGTTTCATCCTCATAAAGTTTTTATTCGCAAACATCAGTATAATCATGGCAAACTGTAGAGCAGAAGTACTGAAGTTTCGCTCCATGGACTCTGTGTTGCAGAGATTCTTATTACTCAAAATGAAGAGCTAATTCTTCTTAGGCTCCCACCCGGCGGGCATTCGAGCGCCAGTTAGTGTCGTACCTTCAAGCGTGGCCCCAGCTAGTTTCACCCGTACCAAATTGGCGTTTTGCAAGTTTGCTCCGTTGAGGTTTGCACCTCGTAAATCAGCTCCTTCTAGCACTGCCTTTTGAAGATTGGCTTTAGAAAGGTCTGCACCTCGCAAATCTGCACCATAGAAATTTGCCTCTTGCAGATTTGCCCCTTGCAAGTTTGCGTCCTGAAGTTGCACAAGGGCAAAGTTTGCGCGATCGCCAATAGCTGTCGTTAAGTTGGCAAAATTCAATTTAGATCCCTGAAAAGCGGCCTCTGACAGGTTGGCGCGGGTTAAATTAGCGCCTTCTAGCACCATTCCATAAATACTGGCTTTAGAGAGATCACAGCCTTGACAGTCATTGGTGTTGATGAGTTGATCTACCTGGGTTGGATCTGCCGCTAGCACAACCGAACAGATCCCAAGACCCAAAGCACCCTGCTTCAGGGCTTCGGTCGCCGTTGCAGTGAACGTTAATACCGAACGAGGAATCATAAGAGTACCATCCATTCACTAGAACTATGGGTGAGATGAAATCAGATCCTCTAAGCTGAGAGATAGCCAGAGGAAACGAAACAATGGATCAATATTACAATTCAGAACACCTTCCGAAGTTTGGAGAAATTGGTGAGGGCAACCCAGAGTTAGCTGAAAAGTTCTTTGCATACTACGGGGCTGTGTTTGCTGAAGGAGCACTATCAAAACGCGAAAAGGCGCTGATTGCCCTAGCCGTGGCTCATACGGTTCAATGCCCCTACTGCATTGATGCTTACACCAAAGAAAGCTTGCAGCAAGGCTCGGATTTAGAACAAATGACAGAGGCAGTGCATGTGGCAACAGCAATTCGGGGTGGATCGTCGCTGATTCATGGCTTGCAGATGCTCGATCACGCCCACAAGCTGACAATGTAGCTAAAAAACCGTGTAGCTAAAAAACTGTGTAGCTAAAAGACTGTAGATAAAAAACACCGTGTTCCTATAAATCCATCACTTGACATTATGCAAACTTCCGATCGCACTCCGACTAAATCTTTATCCCTGCTCAGACGCCGTTCTCCTCTCGCATCGGCTCAATATCAACAAGATAAATTAGCAGAGGTTGCACTGTCGCACACCATACAGGGAGGAGATTTTTCAGCAACACTGTCTGCTCATGGCGTCCCTGCATTAACGCCTGCGAAGTTGGACATCTTTCAAATCAACATCGGCAAACTGTGTAATATGGTGTGTCGGCATTGCCATGTAGATGCAGGACCCGATCGCACGAAGGAAAATATGACGCGTGAAACCGTCGATCAGTGCTTGCAGGCGTTAGACCGCACAGAGGCACAGACGGTTGATATTACGGGGGGTGCGCCAGAACTCAATCCGCATTTTCGCTACTTGGTGGATCAGTGTGTGGCGCGAGGCAAGCAGGTGATCGATCGCTGCAACTTGACCGTACTGTTGCTGCCGGGAATGGAGGAGTTGCCGAGTTGGTTTGGCGATCGCGGCGTCGAAATTGTCTGTTCTCTCCCTCACTATCGTCAACGCAACACGGATGCTCAGCGAGGCGATGGCACGTTTGAGCAATCAATCGAGGCGCTTCACCGTCTCAATGCAGCAGGGTACGGTAAAGGCGATTCCAAGCGGCAACTGACGCTGGTGAGCAATCCGGTTGGAGCGTTTCTTGCTAGTAGCCAAGTGAAGTTAGAGCAGGAATGGAAGGCAGGATTAGAGAAATATCAGGGCGTGACCTTCGATCGCTTGATCACCCTCAACAATATGCCTATTTCTCGCTATCTAGAATGGCTAGAGCAGTCGGGCAATTTGCAGAGTTATATGGAAGTGCTGGTAAATGCGTTTAATCCTGCCACGGTTGAGGGGTTGATGTGCCGCAACACGCTTTCGATTGGTTGGGATGGACGAATTTTTGATTGCGATTTTAATCAAATGTTGGATCTGACCTGTCAGGATGAGAAGCAGAAACCTTGGCACATTCGCGACTTTGATCCCGATCGTTTAGCACAGCGACAAATTGTTACGGGTCGCCATTGCTTTGGCTGCACAGCAGGGGCAGGAAGTTCTTGCGGAGGAGCGCTGGCTTAACTGACAAGGGACAAGTTAAATAAAGAGACCTCTACCACCAATAGAGGTCTCTGATTTCTCGAAGAAATGGGAGACCTGAATACGCAGTTTCGATAGTGTTGTAGATCTACGGTTGGACGATCGCATTGCCCTTGAAGGGCATCGAAGCCAAGCAGGTCTACAACACTACCCGCCGTTTCTTGGGTTCCTGTACTTAACCTGAGATTGAAGCGTGGCGGATTCACAAGCACCAGCAGGAGAGGTTTGAGGACCCTAAGCAATTCTTTGGCTTCTGGTCGGGGTGCTAAATTTTGCGGTACTATTGCTTAAGTACGATTTCCCGATCGAAAAACCGTAGATTAGAAGCAAGTCATCCTGTAGTGGCATTGCCGAGGTTAGCTTAGGAGGCAATTATGGCAACATCAATTATTTCTAATTCAGATCAGCGTCCAATCGTAACTCGCATTCGGTTACGCATTCCCAAAAATTATCATCAGGAGCCAATCATCTCTCGATTGGTATCGGACTATCACCTCACCGTCAATATAGTGTCGGCGTTGCTAGGAGCCAATGCTCAAGGAGATGGCTGGTTTGATTTGGAACTTCGTGGCAAGGCAACACAGATTGATAGTGCGATCGTCTATATTTCAGAATTAGACTTAGAAATTTTGGATCAAGATGGTCTAAGTCAGGATGGCTGGTGAACTGCTACACTTGGCGACTCAAAGCTGCCGCGATCGCGCGGATTAAAACTTCTGGCTCAATCGGCTTGACTAAATGCTGTTGGTATCCTGTCTCAAGCGCTTTTTGACGACCGCTCTCGGAGGCATAAGCTGTCAGGGCAATGGCAGGAAGTTGGCGGACGCATTCTGAAACTTGATGGGAACGCGACGCGGTGCGAATCTGCTGCAGTAGGGCATAACCATCGACGCCTTCCAGCCCAATATCACTGACTAAAATATCAAATGGATCCTGCTCCAAGGCGCTAAGCGCCTCCTGTGCAGAAGGAACACCTGTGACGACCGCGCCCTCTTGCTCTAGGAGAAACGCGAGAAATTTTAAGGTAGAAGGTTCATCTTCTACTACAAGTACCCGGACACCGTATAAATCAAACACTGACGGTTCGGTGGGCATCTGAGCGCTGGATACCATATGAGCGCTGAGGGGCAACTGGATCGTAATCGTTGTGCCCTGTCCTGCTCCAGCACTAGTAGCCGCGATCGTGCCGCCATGCGCTTCGATCAGTTGCCGAGAGAGCGATAGCCCCAGCCCCAGCCCGCCAAACTGACGTGTAATGGAACTATCCTCCTGTCGAAAGCGATCAAACACAAAGGGGAGAAAGTCTAAATTAATTCCTTGCCCGGTATCGCTAACCGTAATTTGAGCCATGCTATTCGCCCTGCTAGGTTCAGATAGCGATCGCTCTAAGTTAACGGCGATTGAACCCTGTGACGGCGTGAATTTAATCGCGTTAGTGAGTAAGTTCCAAATCACTTGTTGGAGCCTACCTGCATCACCCATGATCTGCCCAACGTTTGAATCAAGCTTGGTTTTGATCCGAATCGACTTTGCATCAGCCGCAAAACGCACTGTGTCAAGCGCATTTGCAATGGGCTTAATCAGCGAGACAGGCTCTAGATTAAGAGCCAACTTGCCTTGCACAATTCGTGAGAGATCTAGCAGATCATCGACAAGTTGCGCCTGAAGTTTGGCGTTCTGCTCAATCGTTTCTAGTGCCTCTTGAAACTTTGCCTCTGGCAGTTGTTTCGTTCGCAACACTTTAGCCCAACCCAAAATGGGAGTGAGCGGAGTTCTCAACTCATGGGAGAGCATGGCAAGAAAGTCATCTTTCGTTCGACTAGCCGCTTCTGCTTCATCCCGCGCCGCTTGTTCTTGGCGGAGTAAATGTTCTCGCTCTTCCTCAAGGCGCTTGCGCTCGGTGATGTCGCGTTGAATGGCTACAAAATGAGTCACGTCATGATGAGCGTTCCGAATCGGAGTGATGTTCCACTCGACGTAATATTCACTGCCATCCTTGTGATAGTTGATTGCTTCTCCATGAAAGGGCTTGCCCTGCTCTAGCGCCTGACGCAATCGGTCAAGTAACGCACGGTCTGTATTAGGGCCTTGCAAAAATCGGGGCGTTTTTCCTAAACTTTCCTCGATCCTGTACCCAGTCATGCGGCTAAACGCAGGATTGACATAGACCATCTCAGGACCCGGTGAGTTGAGATTGGCAGTCGTAATCACGATCGAGTCTCTCGACTGCTGCACCGCAGACAGTAACAGTTGAATTGCTTCTTCTGCCACCTGCAAGTCTCGCAGGGCATTGGTCAGCCGTTCAAGAGATTCGGTCAACCGGCTTTTTTGTTTTTGCGGCAATTGATCAGTATTCTGTTGAAGTTCAGCCACTCGTTTTTGGACGTCCTGGATCTGTTCAACAAATTCGTCTCCGTTCACAAGCTCTCTTTAGATGCAGTTACTTTGCCATTGTGAGCAATTAAATGCCTAAAAACATTCATACTTAGAAAGATTTAAGGTGGAAAGATCTTAGAGAAACAGTTATCGAGAATGGCCTGAGCAGCCCTTTTACCATGACATCATGCCGAAAATTACAGATGCCAGAATGTAGCATCTCTATCCTGCTGTGGAATGATAATCTTGCTATTTAGTGAGAATATGATTTCATCCCGATTTTATTCATTGAGGTGGGAATCCTAATAGGAATACTTATTTTAAGGATCTGTCGGACCGCATGAAAGCCATGTTCAAGTCAACTCTTTTAGCCAAGCCGCGCCTTTTAGCAACCGTGGCACTGTGTTTAGGAATGACTGGACTTCTAACTGGACTATCGATGGCGACTCCTCATGCGGATAACTTACCGTCTTCTGCATGGTGGCGATTGAAAGTGCAAGGACAAGCCAATGCTGTTCACGATCGTCAGTTCAAAGGATGCTTATTTGGCGACTCCATTTCATCGGGGCTAGGAAATTCGCTGGGACAGTCTACCTTTAACTTTGCGATCGGGGGACAGAGTTCGGTCTCAATGCTGGAACAGTTAAAAATGCTGTATGCGTCCAATGTGCAGTGCAGAAAAGCAATTATTGCAATTGGAACGAATGACGCTTGGTATGTCATCGACAACAGAGCATTTACCAATAACTTAAGGCAGTCGATCGCGATTGTTCGAGCGATGGGCGCGACAGAAATCACGGTGCTGCCTGCTTTTTATTCCACGATCGCGGCTAGTCTTGACCCTAGCAAAGCAGGACCAATCGAACGAGTAGATGAGATCAGCGCCTTAATTCAACAAGTGGCAGATCAGGAGAATGTGCAACTCGATGGGTCAGACCTCCAACCTCTGTTTAACGATCACAGCCTCAAGAGCGCTCTTACCTCCGATGGGGTTCATTTGAATGACAGTGGCAAACGCATCTACCGACAGGTACTAGTAAAGCTGTTTAACGGTAGAACGATTGGCTCTGCTAATTTTTAATCTGCTAATTCTTAAACTGTGGCTCACGGCTCCACAACGTTGACTAACCGAAACCAAGCAATGCGGCAAATTTGCACCAAGGCTTGCTGCATCTCTGTGGTGCGATCGTGCTGCAATCGTTGTTGAAAGGTCTCAAGGATTGTCGTTTTGGTATAGTCTTTAACCGCCACAATAAACGGAAACTGGAACTTAGTTTTATAAGCCTCATTGAGCGATTGGAACTGCTCATATTCTGCGGATGTTAGTTGATTGAGTCCTGCCCCGGCTTGCTCTTGAACTGAGGCATCTGCCATTTTCGCTTTACTGCCCAAGTCTGGATGAGCGCGAATCAGCGCGAGTTGCTCTGCCTCGGTCATAGCTTTTACCTGCGCGACCATTTTTTGATGCAGATCCGAGCGATCGCGAAACGGGCGCTGGTGATAAATTTGCTGTGCGATCGCAGGAGTCTCCTCAAACACAAATCCCAACGCTTCAACAAACGCCGCCTGATCCATTCTGTTTAAGGCTGAAATTGAATACATCATGATGGTTGCCGTTGTCCCCTACACCCTAAAGCAAAACGGCAAAATGGAAATATGGAAAAATTACCAACCATCCTGATTCCACCGGCTCTGCAAAGGCTTACCCCTAGCGAACGATTAGAGATCTTACGTCAAACGGTTCGCCCTGTCGGAACCCACCATAGCGCTCCTAAAGGTCACTCAGAAACCCAATTTGAACGGGATTTGTGGCAGTACTTTCCGGGCAAAATCTATACCGGATTACTGGTTGAGCGTTCTGGCTTGCAGCAACCGTATGTGCCTGATTTTGCCTACATCGATTTGAGTATGCATCTCCACATTGATATTGAAATCGATGAACCGTATAGCCACATCTCAAAGCAGCCGCTACATGTGTTGGACTGCCCTAAAGATGCGGCTCGAAATCAGTTTTTTCTGGCTCAAGGGTGGGTTGTGATCCGGTTTGGTGAGGCTCAAGTGGTGAAGACTCCAGCAAGTTGTTGTAAAGAGATCGCAGCCACGATCGCCTCCTTGACGGGTGAGAATGCCTTGATGGCTCCATTCAGGCAGATTCTTACGCTCAAACCTGAGCGGCGTTGGAGTCGAGAGGATGCCCAACAGATGGCAGACATTGCCTACCGCGATTCCTATCTATCGAGCGCTTCGCCACCGGAATCTCAGAGCAAACGGCGACGGCAGGATCAAGGAAACAAATCAGCCTCGATCATGAATAGCAAGTTAACGTTCTATTGCCCAATATGCGGTGAAGCGGTTCGATGGCAGGGGCATTATGTTCAGTGTTCAACTTGTGGCAATGACCAATTCGTGGTGTGATCGTGCTTTTACCGTGGATGATTGACAAGTTCTCGACCGCGCCATGTCCAACCCCATCCGGTTTCGACTTTGATGATTGACGCTATAGGGATCGCGCTCACTACAATTCCGCCCAGTCCCGTCAACCACCAGTAGCGTGGAGGAATGTTCGTCAATTGCTGAGTTACTCGCCGCATAGGGTAGTGCAGAACTACCCCGATCAAAGCCAACACGGTTGCGGCAGTCGTCCAACCACCAAAGCCAAGCACAGCGCCCCTTGTAACGGCAATCAGCAATCCTAGGAGCGGCACTGCAAACACCAGAAACGTGATGGATGCCGTGTAAAGCGTGGCACGCCAATTTCGGTTCGATCCCAAGTGCCAATTTTTCGTCCATCCTTCCCACAATGCCGAAAATGACTGATACATTCTCACCTGTGCCAAGTCATGGCCCAAGCCGTACCAGAGTTTGAGGCGGTGCTGCTTGATCCGACGCCCTAGTTCAACGTCTTCTACCACATAGTCAGCCACGGCACGATGTCCGCCAATCTGCTCATACGCGGTGCGACGAAACAGCATAAAAGGTCCAACTGCAAACACCTTTTCATGATCAGGATCATTCACACTGGCAAACTCATATCCGACTGCCAACAGATTGGCGATGATCGGCTGGGCAATCCATTCTGCAAAACAAGCACAGACGATCGTCATCCAAAAGGTCAGCAGGTCGATCTGTTCCTGCTCGGCAAAAGCGACTGTCGTTTCTAAACAGCCAGGTTTAAGCTGCACATCAGCATCTAAGAACAAAAAATAGTCGCCTGTCGCCTGTGCTACTGCTTGAGTACATGCCCAGTTCTTGCCCATCCAAGTTTGATCGACGGGGCGAGGCTGTCCGGCGATGAGTTTCAAGCGATCGTCGTGCCGAGAGGATTGGAGCAGTTCAACGATCGCAAAGGTTTCATCGGTCGATTGGTCATCGACAACCAAAACTTCTAGTTGATCGGCGGCTAAATCAGTACTATCTAATACAGAGATTACGCACGTTTCAATATTAGACGCTTCGTTGTAGGCCGGGATGATCACTGAGATTTTTGGTAACGTCTGGCGCGACGAATCGGAAACAGAACCAGGAACGAGGGAGATTGCTTGAGATGCAGAGCGACGCAGATTATTGAAGAACAGCGCGATCGCAACCAGCGATAAACCCAGAACAAGGCATAGCAGTAGCACGTTGAAAACCTTATAAACACAGCAGGCGATTCTCACCCTAGCTTAGATTGTAGGACGAGGTGTTCAGCATTACGCCTCGATGTGATGCTATTCGGATTGGCTAATGATGGCATTCCGAGCAAATGTCTCTACATCATCCTTTCTGACATAATTCTTTCTCACAGTCGAAGCAACCGCTTCTTAAAAATTGAAGCAATCACTCATATCAGTCACAATGAAGGCATGAACCGAGTTGATTACCTCCGAATCAGTCTGATCGATCGCTGCAACTTCCGGTGTCAGTACTGCATGCCCGAAGGAACCGATCTCAACTATGTCCTGCAACAGAATTTGCTGTCGCAGAATGAATTGCTGACGCTGCTACGAGACGTGTTTATTCCCGTCGGATTTACTCGGTTTCGACTGACCGGAGGAGAACCACTGATTCGCCCCGGCGTTGTAGACATTGTGCGGGCGATCGCATCTCTACCCCAAACGCAAGATCTTTCCATGACGACGAACGCCTTTTTGCTCTCTAGCATGGCGCAAGATCTTTACAACGCTGGCTTACGGCGGATCAACATCAGCCTCGATTCATTAGAGCCTGAAACCTTTGACAAAATTATTGGACAACGCGGGAGATCTCGCTGGCAGCAAGTGTGGAATGGCATTCAGGCGGCATATGAAGTAGGCTTTAGTCCCCTAAAACTAAATGTTGTTGTCATTCCAGGGGTGAATGATCACGAAGTACTAGAATTGGCTGCCCTAAGCCGCGATCGCGAGTGGCATATCCGATTCATCGAATTCATGCCCATCGGTAATAGTGAACTATTTGACAACAAAGGCTGGATCAACTCAGAAACGATTCGACAGCAAGTCAAGCAACGCTGGGGACTGACCGAAGCCTACGTAAAAGGCAATGGCCCTGCTGATGTATTCAAAATTCCTGGAGCGAAAGGGACGCTAGGATTTATTAGTCAGATGTCAGAATGTTTCTGCGATCGCTGTAACCGGATGCGGCTCTCGGCAGACGGATGGTTACGCCCATGTTTGCTCAATGAAGTTGGACAGCTTGATCTGCGGACTGCCCTAAGATCAGGCGTTTCGACTGTACAACTACGCCAACAGGTGAGTGATTTACTTATGCTTAAGCCTGAAATCAACTATAAACAACGAGACTCGGGCACAACCGGAACCTACGATCGCACCATGTCACAAATCGGCGGCTGACTTTCAGATGCGTCAAACTCTGATATGGCTACTTCCGAATGTGGAAAGAATGTGGAAAGTCTGAAATTGTGATGTGACAAACTCTAGAATGGTATTGAAAAGCACATTTTTAGGCGAAAAGCAATTTTTCACCAGAAAAAACTGTCCCTACAGACTAAGGTCAGATCATTCGTGAAATAGATTGCGATCGTGAAACAAATTTGGCAGAATGAGTGATGTTGAACACTATTTAACAACTCTGCGGCCTCGGTCATCTACCTACATCTACAAATTCTCCTGACAGGATGAAGAATCTTTGAGCAAGCTTTTATACCAGGTCAGCAGTCCAGTCTTAATAAAGCGTTTGCTCTTTTCTCAAGGAGCAAACAGTTTAGATCGGCACAAACTGAGGCGACGGTTTCAATCCCTCAGTGATAACATTGCGGTGAACGCGTTTGAGGGCTTACTGTGATCCGTTCTGCAACACTCACTCCTCTGTCTACTCTGCCTTCTCTGCCTGACAATAATCGTCTCCGGCTGCTTTCTGGCTCAGCGAACATTGCGCTTTCTCAGGAAGTTGCACGCTACCTAGGCATGGATCTCGGTCCGATGGTGCGGAAACGGTTTGCAGACGGCGAGCTTTACGTTCAGATTCAAGAGTCCATTCGAGGGTGTGACGTTTACCTGATTCAGCCAACGTGCCGACCCGTAAACGATCATTTGATGGAACTGCTGATTATGATTGATGCTTGTCGGCGGGCATCTGCAAGGCAAATCACGGCGGTGCTGCCCTACTATGGCTACGCGAGAGCCGATCGCAAAACGGCGGGACGAGAATCGATTACCGCCAAGTTAGCCGCCAATCTGATTGCTCAAGCCGGAGCAAACCGTGTTCTTGCGATGGATCTACACGCGGCTCAAATCCAAGGTTATTTTGATATTCCGCTAGATCATGTGTATGGTTCTCCAGCCGTGATCGACTATCTTAAGAGCAAACAACTTCCCGACATTGTGGTGGTATCACCAGATGTCGGAGGGGTGGCTCGGGCGAGAGCCTTAGCGAAAAAACTTGACGACGCTCCGTTAGCCATCATTGACAAACGACGTCAGGCCCATAATGTTGCTGAAGTCATGAATGTGATTGGGGATGTGGCAGGCAAAACGGCAGTGCTGGTCGATGATATGATCGACACCGCAGGCACAATTACAGAAGGAGCGAAACTACTACGTCAAGAAGGAGCGCGTCAGGTGTATGCCTGTGCTACTCATGCCATCTTTTCGCCGCCTGCGATCGAGCGCTTATCGAGCGGCGTTTTAGAAGAGGTGATCGTGACAAACACGATTCCAGTGCTTGAAAAAGATCGCTTTCCGCAATTGACGATTCTCTCGGTGGCAAGCGTCCTCGGTGAAACCATTTGGCGGATTCACGAAGATAGCTCAGTTAGCAGCATGTTCCGGTAAAATCGCTGATTAATTTGTCTAGGTGTTTAGGGTTGGTATCTATTGCCAGCCCTATATTTTTAGGTGGGTTGCTAATTAAGCCACCACAGTAGATTTTTACCTGCACATCAAGCCATGAGCCTAACGCGGCAACTCCGCCTCAACCTTAAAGAGCGATTGGTCTTTAGTTGTAGCAATTATTTTTGTATCGCAGAATTGCCGTCTAAACTGCAACTTTAGACGTGTCGTAGCGGATGTTAGCTTGCTTTAATCGTTCGAGGGCTTCACCTAAGCGATCGCACCCGGCAATTAAACTAATCCGCACGTAGCCTTCGCCGCCTGCACCAAACGCATTTCCTGGCGTCACCACCACTCCCGTTTGCTGTAGCATTGAGAGCGCAAAATCAGTTGATCCCATCCCGATCGGGCAGGGAATCCATAGATACATCGTGGCTTTCGGTTTAGGAATCGACCACCCGAGCTCTGACAAGCCTTGGATTAAGAAATCTCGACGACCCCGGTAGCGTTCTTGGACATCAAACACATACTTATCAGGCAATTGCAGAGCCGTTTCGGCGGCGGTTTGCAAAGCGGCGAAAATACCGTAATCCAAATTCGTCTTGAGGGTGCGTAATCCTTGAATGACATGGCGATTGCCAACCACAAACCCAACGCGCCAGCCTGCCATATTGTAGGTTTTTGACAGCGTATGAAACTCAACTCCAATTTCTTTTGCGCCTGGAATTTCTAGCAAACTAGTCGGCTGATAGCCATCAAACGCGAGTTCTGCATACGCCTGATCGTGAACTAGCAAAATTTCATATTTGCGAGCAAACGCAACAATGTCCTTAAAAAATTCGCGGGGTGCAATGGCAGTCGTTGGATTACTCGGATAATTGAAGTAGAGAATCTTCGCACGCTGAGCGACATCATCAGGAATGGCAGCTAAATCAATTAACCAATCGTTTTCTGCGGTCAGAACCAACGGGTAAAGTTCCGCTCCGGCAATTAAGGGACCGCGAAAATGGGGCGGGTAGGATGGACTTGGAACTAGGATCAGATCGCCTGGATTAATATATGCCAAGGCTAAATGCGTTAATCCTTCTTTCGAGCCCAACAATGGCAGTGCTTCACCATCGGGATCAAGCTCAACATTGTAGCGGCGACCATACCAGTCGGTGATCGCCCGACGGAAATTTGCCGTGCCTTCAAAGGGAGGATAACCGTGATTTCGAGAGTCTTCTAGCGCTCTGATTGCCGCTTCTATGATCGGCGCTGGGGGCGCTCCATCTGGGTTTCCCATTCCCAAATCAATCAGATCAACGCCTTGCGCTCTCGCGTTGGCTTTCAACTCATCCAATCGAGCAAACACGTATTGAGGCAGAGAACTTAAGCGATCGGCAGTCGAAATCCAAGACAGGCTCATGGGAACGTGAGGAATGAATGACGATAAAAAACGGCTACAGGTTGGCTATTCTACCTCAGAACGTAACTCAGGATACACCGCCATGATGTCTGGTTTTGCGCTCAAGCCAGGAGCCGTAGTTGAAACCATCGCGGCCATCAGTTGAGAGGGAGCGACCATAAAAGGCAAGCGATGCAGATCGGAAGCAGGTAGACAAGCGATATCCGCCGCATGATTTAGCTCGGCGATCGTAATCCCATTTAACCCCAAATCGGCTAAGGTCTGCGGCAAGCCGATCTCGCTATAAAACTTAAGCAACTGCTGCCGCGAAGTTGCTGCAAGCTGATTACCCTGAACCATTTCTTCGAGCCGCAGTTGCACCAAAATTCCGTATGCTACTTTCTCGCCGTGCAGCGCGCCATGACTTGAGAGCAAATGCGTCAGTCCGTTGTGAACCGCATGAGCCGCCACCGTACGACACTGCGCCCCGCCGATGCCGCCAATCACACCTGCCATCAATACTGAAGCGTCTACGACCTCTTGCCAATCCTTTCCGCCCGGTTCGTTTAAAGCCGCCGCAGACTTTTGAAACAGAATATCACGGAGAACTCTCGCTTGCTGAACAGCGGCAATGAGGAGCGTTTTATCCGATTGACCACTACTGACCGAGGCTTCATACCACTTGGCGATCGCGTCTCCAATTCCTGCAACCAGCGTCCGTTGAGGAGCCGTGGCAATCAAGCCATAATCTAAAACTAGTAAGTCTGGACATTTGGCTAAGCCAACATCATAGAGAAACGCATGTTGCTCAGAATAAACGTTCGAGAGGGCTGTCCAAGCGGCACAGGTCGCCGCAGACGTTGGAATAGTCACAATCGGCAGCTTGCACTGATACGCCAACAGCTTCGCCGCATCTAAGGCTTTACCACCCCCAACCCCAATCACCAGATCCGCTTGATGGTCAGCGACGGCTTGCTGCATCGATTGGAGGGCTGTTTCACTGCAGTCTTTACCGTAGGAAATTCTGGCGTTTACTAAATGATGCGCTTTGAAGATTGGCTTGAGGCGCGGTTTAATCAGATCTAATGTGCGATCGCCTCCCACTACTAAGGGACGCGATCCTAGTCGCGCGATCGCGTCTCCCATTTGCTCTAAAGCATTAAATCCTCGAATCACTTGAGCCGGGGCAATCGACAGCGAGATCAAAGCATCAGTTGCAGTAGCCATGTCAGAACGTTAAGCGTTGGATTGAGAAAGCTGAGCCAAGCGATCGCGGTAAATATCGAACGTTGCGGATTCATCCTCTCGAGCGGAGAGCGACCGCTGAACTTCACCCAAATATAACGGCTGAGAAACGCCTGGTTTGGGATGCGTAATCGTGCGGACGCGAATTGTCATGCGATCGCTGCCTTGCGATAACCGTCCAGGTGAAAATAGATCTAAAGAGGCTTGGTGCATCGTCGCTTCGAGCTGAGTCTCGGTCACCGTGGGAGGCACAATAATTACAACCTGCGCGGCTCCGGTATCGAACACCCGCGAGTAACGCACAGCGTTTGGAATGCTAGGACGGGTATAAAGGGCAAGGGCAAGGGCAAAAATTCCGCCTGTCAAAACTGCCATAAAGCCTGTGGCCCCAACTAATCGGAAGCGAAAGCCCCACTTAAACAGAAACGCCAAAATTGTGAAGACCAAAAAGGCGATCGTGGCAATGCCAGACCATTGAGCGCTAGTAAAGAGTTGATCAGTTTCAAACATGGTGGGGAAAGGGGAAGAACAACGCCTTATTCACAACGCTTTATTCGTTGCTGACAAATTCAGCCGGTTGAGTAGACGATTCTAAAGCGGCTTTCAAAGTATGCCAGGTTAAGGTGGCACATTTGATCCGGACGGGAAATTGAGAGACGCCTTGCATCACATTGAGCTTTCGGTGTTCTGTCGGAAACTCGGCCTGACCCTGCATCATGGTTTGGAAGCGCTGCACCATTTCTAGAGCTTCTTCGGTTGTTTTACCGCGCATCGCTTCTGCCATTAGATCGGCGGATGCCATCGCGATCGCACAACCTTCGCCCTCAAACCGCACATTTTCGATGCGATCGCCCGCTTCATTTAGTTGCACCGTCAACTCGATCGTATCGCCACAGGACGGATTATGCCCGCGCTGATGGCGATGAACTGGCTCTGTCACGCCGCGAAACTTGGGCTTTTTGTAGCGCTCAAGAATAACTTGCTGATAGAGATCGCGTAAATTACCCGTAGTCATGAGTTTTTCTTTCTTTGCACAAGCTCTATTTCTAATTCCATCCTATCAGGGTCTCCCCGAATCGACCCCGCAAGACTTCCGCTCCAATCTATTCGCGTTTCCCCTACACCCCATTTTTCCCACACAATCGGAATTGAAATTTGATACTCTATCCAAATACTCTTGGGGAACAATGGCGTGGACATTCAAATTGGCAGGGGCAAAACTGCTCGCAGGGCTTACGGATTCGATGAAATTGCGCTAGTTCCAGGAGGGCGAACGCTCGATCCAAAACTAGCAGATACCCATTGGAGCCTTGGCGGCATCGAACGAGAAATTCCAATCATCGCCAGTGCAATGGATGGGGTCGTGGATGTCGGCATGGCAGTGCAACTCTCGAAGCTAGGCGCACTAGGGGTGCTGAATTTAGAAGGCGTTCAGACGCGCTACGACGATCCCAACCCGATTCTCGATCGCATTGCATCGGTAGGGGCAACCGAATTCGTTCCCTTGATGCAAGAACTGTATTCGCAGCCGATCAAGCCGGAATTAATCGAAAAGCGCATTCAAGAAATTAAGCAACAGGGCGGCATTGCGGCAGTGAGTGGAACTCCGATCGCGGCGATGAACTATGGACAAATTGCGGCAAATGCAGGAGCCGATTTGTTCTTTATTCAAGCCACCGTGGTTTCGACTGCCCATCTCTCACCCGACGCGACCACCCCGCTCGATCTTGCCAAATTCTGCCAGGAAATGCCAATTCCCGTCATTCTCGGCAACTGCGTGACCTATGACGTAACGATGAACCTGCTTAAAGCAGGAGCCGCCGGCATTATGGTTGGCATTGGTCCGGGCGCAGCCTGTACTTCTCGTGGTGTTTTGGGGGTTGGTGTTCCCCAGGCGACGGCAGTTGCAGACTGTGCGGCGGCTCGTGATGACTTTTATCACGAAACTGGAGCCTACATTCCGGTGATCGCCGATGGAGGTTTAATTACCGGAGGCGACATTTGTAAATGTATCGCCTGCGGCGCAGATGCGGTGATGATTGGATCGCCCTTTGCTAGAGCGCAAGAAGCACCAGGACGCGGCTTCCATTGGGGCATGGCAACGCCAAGCCCAGTTCTGCCAAGAGGAACTCGAATCCGAGTCGGCACGACTGGAACCCTAGAGCAAATTTTGCGAGGTCCGGCTCAGTTAGACGATGGCACTCACAACCTACTAGGGGCACTGCAAACCAGTATGGGAACTTTGGGAGCAAAAGACATTAAGGAAATGCAGCAAGTCGAAGTTGTGATTGCACCATCGTTATTAACAGAAGGGAAAGTCTACCAAAAGGCACAACAATTGGGAATGGGCAAATAGAGCACTCTTTCTGAGGTACGATGGGTTTTAACTACAAACATCGCGCGAAAAACTTTAAGAACTGCGAACCACTGATTAGATTCTGATCGCTTTCTTAAGAGTTTAGCTGTCGTTTTGTGAAGCACTGGTAAAACTAAATATGTCGTCTACAATAAAGGGAGCGGAGACGCATGTTTCCGTTCACTCCTCACACCACACTCCGCCTGAACTCCGGTTCGGGCGGTTCCTTTTTAAAGGGGGATGAGAGACAAAAATTGTATCTATTTGTATATGCACTGCAACCGCGACAGGCCGTTTTTGCTATGGTAGAATTTCTGTCAAATGAGCATAAGGCAAGGATTTTCAGGCATGTCAGCAGCCGCACAAGTTACAGACTCTACCTTCGACCAAGAGGTGCTGCAAAGCGAGGTTCCCGTTTTAGTCGATTTCTGGGCACCCTGGTGCGGTCCCTGCCGCATGGTAGCGCCTGTGGTAGATGAAATCGCAGCGCAGTTTGAGGGCAAGGTCAAGGTCGTAAAAGTCAATACGGATGACAATCCCAGCATTGCAAGCAAGTATGGCATCCGCAGCATTCCCACCCTCATGATCTTCAAGGGTGGACAGCGTGTGGATATGGTGGTCGGCGCAGTGCCGAAGACTACGTTGTCAAACACATTAGAGAAGTATCTCTAGACTGGGTTTGGTATCTGTTGTTCAGCTTCATCTGTTCAAATCATTCATCATACTCCAACAGTATTTAGCGCCTCAGCCCAAGCTGAGGCGTTTTTCGGTATTGCTGAGGTTTTACGACCTGTCGGAATCTCGACTAAAATAGAATGCCACCGCGTGGAGGAGTTCATGACTGTTGATCCTTCGGACCTTGCAAACCAAAATCCTTTTGAAATCCATAGAACAAACCGTCCGGCGTTGAACATAGAGGCGCTTCGAGCGACGGTAAACCAGTTAATTGATCACCTGCCGAAGCTGGAACATGGCGATATGGTTGCTCAGGCTTTGAGTACGATCGCGCGGGTTGCTGGAGAAGACATTGAGCGATTGGACTGGAAGATTCTCAATGCCTCTGTTCAGGATATGGAACGGGCATTCACCACGTTTTATCCTTACCGCCACGTTCGCAAAATTGCCATTTTTGGCTCTGCCCGGATTCAGCCAGGTACGGCTGAGTATCAGATGGCGAAAGAGTTTGCTCGCTGTGTAACAGATCAGGGATACATGGTGATTACGGGTGCAGGGGGTGGCATTATGCAAGCGGGTAACGAAGGAGCAGGAGCCGAGAATTCCTTTGGTCTCAATATTCAACTCCCGTTTGAGCAAGGCGCAAATCCGTTTATTGAAGGTGATCCGAAGCTGATTCCGTTTAAGTACTTCTTTACGCGAAAAGTCTTCTTTTTAAGAGAGAGTGATGCGTTGGCACTGTTTCCCGGTGGATTTGGGACGCAGGATGAGGCGTTTGAGTGCTTGACCTTGACCCAGACCGGGAAAGCCGCTCCTGTGCCTCTGGTGTTGATAGACAAGCCAGGCGGGAACTATTGGCACGATTGGACAGAGTATATTGATAAGCAACTTCTAAAGCGGGGGTTAATCAGCCCTGAAGATCCAAGCCTTTATACCCTGACCGATAATTTGGAAGTCGCTTGCGATGCGATTTCGAGTTTCTACCAGGTCTATCACTCCAGCCGCTATGTGGGACATCAACTGGTGATGCGGTTAAAGTCAGAGCTATCAGATGAAGCGGTGCAAAAACTCAACGATCGCTTCAGTGACATTTTAGTAGCTGGCAGCATTGAGAAGAGCCAGGCGTTACCTCAAGAAACGAGAGACGAGACCGCCGACTTACCGCGTCTGATATTTTATTTCAATCAAAGAGATTTGGGACGGCTCTATCAAATGATTCGAGCGATCAATGAGTGGGGTACGCCTTCACTAGAGGACTCGGCTCATCCAGAGCGCAAGTAAGCAAAGCAGGGAGGAACGGGTGGCGAATCGGTGAGCGATAGAATTGATTCGTCGTCCGTTCCGGTGTTTAGAGAGTGATCTGAAGGATTAGCTTGTGACCCAATTGACTAGGGTTCTAACGCCATACCCGGTTGCGCCTGCTCCGTTGTAGCCGTTTTCCTTATCTGCCCAAACCGGCCCTGCAACATCCAGGTGCGCCCAAGGAGTTTCTTTAACAAACTGTTTGAGGAAGATCGCCGCAGAGATTGCACCGCCTGCGCGAGCCCCTGTGTTTTTCATGTCTGCAATGCCAGACTTCATGCTCTCGAAGTATTTTTCCTCCATCGGCATTCGCCAGATTTTCTCGCCTGCCTGTTCGGACGCGCTGACGAGTTGATTTGCCACGTCGTCACTCGGACTCCACAACCCAGCAATGCTGTCACCGAGTGCAACGACGCAAGCCCCGGTGAGCGTGGCGAGATCGACGATCGCATCGACCTCTAATTTTTCTGCATACACCAGCGCATCAGCTAACGTTAAGCGTCCTTCAGCGTCAGTGTTGTTAATTTCGATCGTTTTACCGTTGGAGGCCGTCAAAATATCGCCGGGGTGAATGGCTCGACCGCTAATCATGTTCTCGGTTGCCGCTACGATGAAATGCACTTCCACATCGGGTTTCAGTTGCGCGATCGCTTTGGCGGCTCCCAGCGTTGCCCCGGCTCCTCCCATGTCGGTTTTCATCATTTCGATGCCGCTTCCGGCTCCTTTGATATTGAGACCGCCAGAATCAAAGGTTAAGCCTTTGCCAATGATCGCGACTTTCTTGCGGGCCGCGCCGTCTGGTCTATAGATCAAATGAATGAATTTTGGCGGCAAATCAGACGCTTGAGCCACGCCTAAAAAGGCTCCCATACCAAGCTTTTCGCAGTCTTCTTTTTCAAGAATTTCTGCTTGCAAACCAAATTCCGATGCGATCGCACTAGCCGTTTCTGCCATGGTAACTGGCGTCAGATAATTTGCCGGAGCTGCCACTAATTCTCTGGCTAGAAACACGCCAGAGCAAATCTTGTGCGCTTTTTCGATTGCCGCGTCTTGCCCAGCTAGCCCCAGTAATTCAATTTGCTCGACGGGCGGCGTGTCATCGGGTTCTGATTTGAAGCGGCGATCCTCATACAAGGCTAATTCAGCCCCTTCTGCGATCGCTTGGGCACTAGCGGCGGCATCATTGTTAAAGATCGGCAAACTGATGCCCACCATTTTGCAGCGCTCGCGCTTCGCCAGCTTCGCGGCAGCAGCTCCTGCCCGTCTAAGACCTTCTAGCGTCATTTGGTCTGACTTGCCCAGCCCGACTAACATCAGCTTGCGAATGGGGCTACCTGCAATCCGAGTCGAGGCGCTAGTAGCAGGCTTGCCCTTAAAATCTGCGTCGGCAATCAAATCCTTGATCGCGCCAGATAGCTTGCCATCTAACGTTTCCAGATCGCCTGTGAGAGCAGTCGCATCCTCAAACATGCCGATCGCTAAACCCTCTCCTGACCACTCTAGAATCGACGTTCCCGTTGCTTGTAAATTCATCCAGTACTACCTTCAATTGGGTTCAACCACTGGTTTCTAGTATTGCTCAAAAACAAACGATGAGGCTGGGCTTTGGTCAGACAAATCGCACGAATTCTAGATCACTGACTTCAGTAATTAAAGGTATATCAAGTACCTGTTAAATTTGAAGTTCCGTATATGTAATTAGATGGTAAAAGAGTAGTGTTAACCGCTAGACTTGCGCTAAGCTCGGCAAAGGTACAGCTTGTGAGATATCCCTAGCTTATTAACTGTTAAGAAGAATCGATTTTTGTTATAACTGCTAACAGCTTGTGAGATTTTACCCAACCCCCTGGGAGATAGTTGATGAAGGAACGGAAGGTCTGGATTTCACTGGCAGTCGGAGCCGGGGCGCTGGCGCTCCTTGCAGGCGCAGTATTGCCGATCGAAAAATTATTGAAGCAGGACGCTCAACCGTCTGCGGGTTTAGGATCGTTAGAACCATTTCATTCCAAACCGAATACGATTGGTGCGCCCAGTAAGCTTGTCAGCCCGCTAGTGATGCAATCTCCGAAACAACGGGCACAAACTTTAGAAGCGGCAGTTGAGAAGCTAAATCCGTCGCTAGAGCGGAACCGCGCTCGGTACATGTTAGCGAGCGATCTTGTGGTTCAGGGACAAGGGGAGAAAGCGTTAGAACCCTTAAAAGATTTAGAGAAAGACTACACCGTTCTCGCACCACAAATTCTGCTCAAGCGTGCCCAAGCTTACGAGGCGGCAGGCAAGCCAAAAGAAACGATCGCAGCTTGGCAAGAACTGATCAAGCAATATCCGAAAGATCCGGCGGCAGCAGAAGTGCTCTTTTTCTTAGGAAAAGACAACCCCAAGTATTGGGATCAAGCGTTGGATAAGTTTCCATCACATCCACGATCGCTCGAAATTGCCAAAACTCGCTTTAAGAAAAATCAAAAACAGCTTCCAGTTCTGCTCACGCTCGCAAAATATGGCGTCGATAGTGAGGGCTATACTGACGTTCTCGATACGCTCACCAGTCGCTTTGCACCCCAACTGAAGCCCGAAGATTGGGACGCGATCGCGTTTGGCTACTGGGAAAACCAGGTCTATGACAAAGCCGCGATCGCCTATTCACGCGCACCTCAAACCGCGAGGAGCGTTTATCGTTCTGGTCGGGGGCTGCATCTCACGGGTAAACCCGGTGGAGAACAGCGCTATCAGCAAGTCGTTCAACAGTTTCCGCAATCCGATGAAGCGGGATTGGCCCTAATGCGTTTAGGTAGCTTAGCCGAGAGCCCTCAGACCGCGATCGCGTACTACGACCAGGTCGCTCAGAATTTTCCAAGCCGAGCAGCGGAAGCGTTACTTGAGAAATCGAAGAAGCTCGACACTCTTAAGAGCGCTAAAACGGCGGCCATGATGCGTCAACTCCTGTTAACCCAGTATGCCAATTCGGATGCGGCCGCAGAAATGCGCTGGATGTATGCTCAAGATCGTGCCAAAGCGGGAGATATTAAGCTTGCCAAAGAATGGGCAGCCCCGATTCTCGTGAATAGTCCAAAAAGTGAAATTGCGCCGCAAGCCGGATTTTGGGTCGGTAAGTGGTCTCAGCGTCTCGGTCAAGAGCGAGAGGCGAAACAGGCCTTTGAGCGCGTCTTGAAAGAGCGTCCTGAATCGTACTATGCGTGGCGCTCCGCCAGCATGTTGGGCTGGAATGTGGGAGATTTTAGCACAGTGCGATCGCTCAATCCGCAAGTGCAAAAACCGGCAACCCGTCCTGTACTGCCTGCGGGTTCGGATGCCATGAAAGAACTGTATCAGATCGGGCAAGACCGCGACGCTTGGGCACATTGGCAAGTCGAGTACCGCGATCGCACCGATCCCACTGTGGCAGAACAGTTTACAGATGGCATCATGCGCTTAGGCGTCGGCGACAACTTAGATGGCATTTATATGGTGTCGAGTCTCAGCGATCGCGAGAAGCCCGAAGACAAAGAGCAGTATCAGCAACTCGCTCAACAACCCGCTTACTGGCAAGCGCTGTATCCTTTCCCCTTTGTCCAGGAGATCGAAACGTGGTCGCAGCAGCGTCAACTCAATCCGATGTTAGTCACGGCGTTGATTCGTCAAGAGTCCCGGTTTGAGCCGAAGATCAAGTCGAGTGTTGGAGCGGCTGGGCTGATGCAGGTGATGCCCGAAACGGCGTCCTTTATTGCCAGCAATATTAAGCTGAAGCAATATAAACTTGATGATCCTCAAGACAACATTAATCTGGGCACGTGGTATTTGGACCACACGCATCAAGAGTATGCGAATAACTCTATGCTGGCAGTCGCTAGCTACAATGCAGGCCCTGGAGCAGTTGCAGAGTGGGTCAGTAAGTCTAAAACCCAAGACTCTGACGAATTTGTCGAGCAAATTCCGTACGACGAAACGAAAGGATACGTGAAGTCAGTGTTGGGTAATTACTGGAACTACATGCGGCTGTATAACCCAGAGCTTTCACAGCGCATTACTCAGATGTCTTAGAGGATGTTTGGAAAGTAGCAAGGCGCACTAGTAATGAGAAAAGCTTCCTGGGATTAGGCTGAATATACCTATGAACCAGCCCTCCAGGAAGCCATGACTCTAGCCTACACAAGCGAACTCACCCTAGAACAATATGAATTGCTGGCATCGGTGCTGCCGCCTGCCGCTCCCACAGGACGACCGCGCAGGGTGAATTTGATGCAAGTGGTGCAAGCGATCTTGTATGTCTTGGTGAGTGGCTGCGCTTGGCGACTGTTGCCACCCTCGTATCCACCGCCCTCGACGGTCTATTACTACTTTCGCAAGTGGCGCAACGATGGGACATGGAAACGAGTGCATGACCACTTGGTGCCGTGGGTGAGAGTCATCGAAGGGCGCGACCCCAGTCCCAGTGCGGGCAGTCTCGATTCTCAAACGGTGCCAACCGCCGTCATGGTGCAACAAGCCGTTGGCTATGACGCGGGCAAGCAGACGAAAGGGCGCAAACGCTTCACGCTGGTCGATACGCTCGGTCTGCTGATGGCGCTCAAAGTGGTCGCCGTCCGCACCCCGAACGGGAAGGAGCAAAGCAATTGCTCCACCAGGTGCAGGATGAGCGGCAACGGTTGCCCCACCTGACGCGCATCTGGGTCGATGGCGGCTTCTCTGGGGTGGACTTTTTGCGGTGGGTCACCGATACCTTCGCTCTGGTGCTAGAAACCGTCCTGCGTCCTCAGGGTACGAAAGGGTTTGTGTTGTTACCGAAGCGGTGGGTCGTGGAACGCACCTACGGTTGGCTGCATTGGTGCCGTCGGCTGAATGTTGATTATGAGCGCTTACCCGAGTCTTCGGAAGCCTTCATTTACATTGCGATGATTCGGATTATGCTACGCAGGCTGGCTTGAATCGTTTCTCACCTTCTCCGTATTTCCAAACATCCTCTTAGCTCTGGCAGTGAATTAGCTTGCCATGATCCGCGAAAAGAATGGCGGGTTCGTTGTTTGCTTTGTGGAGAAATTCTTCCGCGTCAAGCGAAAGTTTAGTGGGGCGATCGCAGTAATTTTCTGTCGATTGTCGTGTGATATTATGAAGTGGGCAGTTCCATTCTTCAAGGAATAATCGAGCTTTGATCGATAATTTCACCTTCTTGTCCTGTCACTTGCTGTAAGTTACTTAACACTTCATTCACAATTTGGCTCATTATGATATCCGGTAGTTTGCCCTCAACGCAGAGGTAAATTCCAGGAGGTTCATGAGCAAAGTAAATGGGAACCTTCATAACCTCAATACGATACTGGTTTCCTGGCAACCTTTTGAAGGTGAGCGAGTTAGGATGAAACACTTCTAACCACCGCTCATAAGGTAGCGACCAATCATCATCAAGGCACTTAATCAAAAACTCGCGCATCTTTTAATTTTCGCCACTCGCAATTCCAAAATGCAATCTTCACCAGTAAACATAGACTGGGAAACTTGGGACTAATCAATTTGAAGCAATTCTAAGGCGTTATCTCGGTCTTGAATAGAATTAACGCGTCCTAATTCTATTCATCAAAAGACCGTCCCCGATACAATAGGTACAACCCTCCCGATAGAAAGCTTGACCCATGACTGCTCCTTCGGAACTAGAAACCAATAGCCTAGATAGCGCTGAAGAGACTGCCACAACAATGACAGCTAATCCTTCGGCTGAGGTCATTGACGAAAATGGCGCCCTTGATGATGTTGAGATGTCGCTGTTTGATCATTTAGAAGAACTGCGACAGCGCATTTTTTACTCATTGATTGCGATCGCGATCTGCGTCATTGGCTGCTTTAGCTTTGTCAAACCGATTGTCCAACTGCTTGAAGTACCAGCGCAAGGCGTTAAGTTTCTTCAGCTTGCACCGGGAGAATATTTCTTTGTGTCGATCAAGGTTGCAGGCTATAGCGGCTTAATTTTATCTGCGCCATTTATTTTGTATCAAATCATTGCGTTTGTCACACCAGGACTAACGCGTCGAGAGAAACGCTTTTTAGCTCCCGTTGTCTTAGGCTCTAGCACATTGTTTCTAGGTGGATTGGCGTTTGCGTACATCGCATTGATTCCCGCCGCGTTGAATTTCTTTATCTCCTATGGCGCAGAGGTTGTTGAGCAAGCGTGGTCGATCGATCGCTATTTTGAATTCATCTTACTGTTAATGTTTGGAACAGGATTAACGTTTCAGGTTCCAGTCATTCAAGCATTGCTCGGTTTTTTGGGCATCGTTTCTTCTAAACAAATGCTGGCAGCATGGAAGTATGTTTTGTTAGGAGCCGCGATCGTCGGGGCAGTGATCACCCCGTCAACAGATCCTTTGACCCAAAGCTTGTTGGGCGGAGCTATTTTGGTGCTTTACTTTAGTGGAATTGGGTTCGTTAAATTGTTAGGGCGTTGAGTGAAATTGTAGCTTTCCACGTCCAACAACCGGAGTTGGGCAAGAAGTGGAACTGGGTGCCTGAATAATCATCTGTGCAAAAAGCGTCCTGACCTCTCTCACACCCATCCAACCGATCTTCTGAGAGCATGCGATCGCGCGAACTTAAACTCTGCTAAACATCTATTACAAACTATTACTTTCCAACTTTAACTAATACAAGCCCTCTACAACCTCCACCTCCACCTCTACACTGAGGGGGGCTACACCTTTGCTTTGCTACAGACAGGTCAACTATCCCTAGCCAAAGTCACGTTATGGATATCACCGAACTCATGCGACGATACGAGAGGGGCGAAAGAAATTTTGCAGGAGCCGATCTCCGAAGCATTGACCTTAGAGGGGCAATGCTCGTTGATATCAACCTTGAAAATGCCAATCTAACGGGTGCAAACCTCAGCCGAGCCTTCCTCACCAAAGCGAATCTAAGTGGTGCATTCCTAAACTGGGCAAACCTAGAATTTACTAAACTCAGCGAAGGGTGTTTGATTGACACTGACCTTACCAAAGCGCGGCTCAACGGGGCGTTTATGGTGAAATCTGACCTGACGCGATCGCGCCTCACAGGTTCAGATTTAAGTCACGCAAATCTGCGTAGCGCAATTCTTCAGCGAGCAAACTTGTGTAGTGCAAAACTCCTCTCGGTCAACTTGCGTGGCGCAGATTTACGGGGTGCAAACCTCAGTTGGGCAAACCTACAAAGCGCCAGACTGAGCGGGGCAACTTTAAAAGGTGCATTTCTCAACGACACCAACTTGGCAGACGCCTTCCTAAACGGGGTAGATCTAGAAGGACTCAATTTAACAGGCATCAATTTAAGTGCTGCCAAACTTAGTGGGGCAAATTTGAAGTCAGCCAATCTAGCGTCCTCAAATTTTCGTGAGGCAAAGCTGCAAGGTGCAAATTTAGCGGGCGCGAATCTGACAGATGCCAACTTAGAACAAGCGTTTTTGCACAGCGCAAATTTGCAGTGGACAAATTTAAGTCGAGCAAACTTGGCGAGATCGGATTTGAGCAACGTGAGAATGATGGGCGTCAAGATCGATGAAACTAATTTGTCAGAAGCCGTGCTTTCAGAAATGAATTTGCGCTACTTGTCGTTAACTGCTAATCAAAATGTGCAGAAGCGGCGCAGCGTGACTTCTTAGAAGCGGCGTAACGTTGAACTTTAAAAGTTTGGATTGACAAACACTGATTCCAGTCGTCGGTTTGTCAATCCTTTCGTCGTGTTCATTTGCAAATGTCAGAATAAAGTACGCGATTTGCGCGAAGTGCACCTCCTAAAAAATCGCAGGTTACAAGAACTGGAAGTAACGCCATGACTCAAACTCTTCAGACCCAAGTTACCTTCGATGAATTCATCGCTTGGTATCCAGAAAACTCAGAATACCGCTACGAATTGCACAACGGAAAAATTATTGAAATGCCGAAACCAAGGGGCAAACATTCACGAGTTGCAGGATTTACAAGTGGAAAACTGTTTGTTGAAATAGAACGCCTTAAAATGCCTTATTTTATTCCAAGAGAGTGCATCATTAAATCCCTTGACGACCAATCGGGTTATGAACCGGATGTGATTATTCTCGACGATCGCACCCTTTCAAATGAACCTCAATGGGAAAAAGGTTCGATCATTACGTTAGGGCAATCGGTAGGGTTGGTTGTAGAAGCCGTTTCCACCAACTGGCAAGACGACTATTTGATGAAATTAAAAGACTACGAACTGCTTGGCATCGTAGAATACTGGATTGTCGATTACCTTGGCTTGGGCGGCAGACGATACATCGGCAATCCTAAGCAGCCCACGTTGTCGATCTATCAACTCATTGATGGGGAATACGAAGTGAGACAATTTCGAGGCAACGATCGCATTGACTCTCCGCTCTTTCCAGAATTAACGATTACAGCAGACGCGATGTTTGCAGCAGGGCAATAAACTGCAAAAACTTACGAGAGGGTACAGCACGACTCATCGCTTTCAGACAAGTTACGGCAAGATGAAAGAGAGTGAGGAGAGAAACGATGAATCATTCTGCGATCGCAGCGTTGCACAACTCAGAAACAACCGCAAAAAATTATATTAACGGTGAATGGTCTACCCCAACGACTGACCGCTATTTAGAGGTCATCAATCCTGCCACCACCGAATCGTTAGGCAAAGTTCCGCTTTCTTCTGCGGATGATATCGATCGCGCCGCTCAAGCCGCGTCAGAAGCCTTCAAATCTTGGCGACGCACCCCTGCAACAGAACGGGTGCAATATCTGTTTAAACTCAAGGCCTTACTCGAAGATCAGTTTGAATCCCTTGCGCACACGATTACGCTCGAATGTGGCAAAACGTTAGCTGAATCTAAAGGCGAACTGCGACGCGCGATCGAGAATGTTGAAGTCGCCTGCGGTATCCCGATGATGATGCAGGGCTATAACTCCGAAGATATCGCGCGAGGGATTGACGAACAGATGATCCGGCAGCCGCTCGGGGTCGTTGCGATCATCACCCCGTTTAATTTTCCGGGCATGATTCCATTTTGGTTTTTGCCGTATGCGATCGCGTGTGGCAATACCTGCATTGTCAAACCTTCAGAGCGCGTGCCACTCACAATGCAAAAGGTGTTTCGCCTGCTAGAGCAAACCGACTTACCTAAAGGCGTTGTAAATCTGGTGAACGGCGCAAAAGAAGCCGTTGATGCGGTGTTGGATCATCCCACAATTCGAGCCATTAGCTTTGTCGGATCATCGGCGATCGCAAAATATGTCTACAGTCGCGCTGCCGCCAATGGAAAACGATCGCAGTGTCAAGGCGGCGCAAAAAATCCAGTGATCGTGCTTCCAGATGCCGATATTGCAATGACGACGCGAATCATGGCAGATAGCGCCTTTGGCTGCGCTGGACAGCGCTGTTTAGCTGCTTCGATTGCTATTACAGTGGGAGACGCAAAAGAGACGTTTACCGATGCGATCGCAGAAGCCGCTACGGCTCGTACTGTTGGATCTGGACTCGACCCAACGACGCAAATGGGGCCTGTCATCACCGCGCAAAGCAAAACCCGGATCGAAAGCTTAATTCAGCAAGCGACCCACGAAGGCGCTACCGTGTTAGTTGATGGACGGCAACCTAATATTTCTGGCTATGACGGTTACTTTGTACGTCCAACGATTTTACAAAACGTCGATCCGGCTGGAGAAATCGCGAAAACTGAAATTTTTGGTCCTGTCCTGAGTTTGATTCATTTAGACAGTATTGAAGCTGCGATCGCGCTAGTCAACCGCAGCCAGTACGGAAACATGGCGTCTTTGTTCACCTCCAGTGGTGCTGCCGCTCGCAAATTTCGTTACGAAGCCGAAGCCGGAAACATTGGCATTAACATTGGCGTGGCGGCTCCCATGGCTTTCTTTCCCTTTAGCGGCTGGAAAGAAAGCTTCTTCGGAGACCTACACGGGCAAGGCGCACATGCCATCGAATTTTTCACCCAAACTAAAGTGGTTGTCGAACGCTGGCAAGACTGGACACGGCAGTTTTAGCGCTTCGGAACATTAAATGAAATTTCTTCATTCAACTCCGAAAAATCGATATATGACTGACGAGACTCGGTATTCGTCAGTCGAGCCAATACTTCAGGATGAAGCGGCTCTAGCAGCCGAGCTTCAGCGCTGAGGAAAAACGTGAACTCGGTGGCACCGATGCGGATGCGATCGCCGTCTTGTAACCGTTGTCGCTGCTGAACCCGCTGCTCATTTACATACGAACCGTTCATGCTATTGAGATCGACGAGATAAAATCCGTCACCTGCGACATAGAGCAACACGGCATGACGACGAGAAAGACTTCGATCTTGGAGAGGCAAGGCTGCCGCTCGATTTCGTCCGATTGTCCATGCGGTCTGCGGTTGGCGCAAGGTTTGCGAGTGATCGCCCATTAGGTTAGTGACAATATAAACCTGATCGCTCTGCAACACACCTTGAATGTATTGAAGAGATTTAGAAGACGACGAAATGGCGAACGGCTCTTTCTCAAGGTCAATGGATACCGTTGGACCTTTTGCAAACGCATCATCTGACCAAAATTCTTCAGCCTGCGGAGCCAGATTAGACGTTGGACATTCGGTAAAAGGACTCTGCTCTGGAGCGTTTACGGAATCTAGTAGGTTGGATTCTATAGTCATAGAAGGTGGGTTAGCACGGCGCAATCTGAGTATTGGTCTAAAGTTTCCCAAAAAAACGGAATTTGACCCGGTACGATCAATTCTGGTAGTAACAAAATCTATTGGCTATGACCCAAGACACATTTGACCAAATTCCAGTAGAAACGCTGGAGCTTTCTATGAAAGCGCTGGGGTCACTCAAGCGATCGCAAATCGCCACGATCGCAGACCTCATGAACTACACCCAAGAAGACCTCGAAATTTTGGACAAGGAGTGTTCAGAAGAAGTGATCACGGCTTTAGAGCAAAAGTTCAATCTCACCCTACCCCTCAACGATCTGCAATAGCACTAAACCGTTTTTTGCAGGTTGGGTGAGCGCTTGAGAATCACCATTGAGGAACCGACTACCGGACTCCGAGCGATTAGCATTCCGTTCGGATCGCGAAGGTGGAGGTTGATAAAGTCGAGTTCTTGCGATCGCGCCCATAATTCATCGCTCAACTGATCCTGCTGCTGGGGCGAAAGCTGATACCAACCCTCGCCGACTTGAACGACTAGACGACTGCTGCGAAAGTTTGGCTGCACCGACTGCACAAGAGCGCTGATGTAGCGATCGCTAATCTCGCTCACCTGCCCTTGAATGGAGGCGATTAAACTTTGTTCGGGCGTCAGTTGGATTGGTTCAGGTTGCGGTTCTGGTGGCTGCGGGGGGACAGGCTCGATGGCAACAGAGGAAGGTTCAGGTTGCGGCTCAGAGGCTACGGTTGGTTTAGCAGGTTCGACGATTGGCTCAGAGATTGAGTCTGAAGTCGGCTCAGAGGCGACGATCGCGGGAGCAGGCGTTTCAGAAACGTCGGGAAGCGGGATTTTAGGCTCAAAGGCGACAGGAATTTCGGCAGAGTCAGGAGAAGACAGATCAGATGGAATGGACTCGACGGGTGGAGTGGGAACGACAGAAGGGCTGGGCGCAGGTTCGACTGGCTGGGAGGCATCAGGCTCGGAGACGGTCGGTTCAGAGACAGTCGGTTTAGAGACAGCCGGCCTGGAGGCAATTTCGGGCGGAGACTGCGGTGGGTCGGATGCAACTTTTGGAGACGGTGTTGAAGAGAACAGGGTAGACGTGAACCAGAAGCAAATCACGACAATTCCGGCAACCAGTCCAGTGAGTGTGCGATCGTTGAGGTTGCGTCTTAACTTTTTAGGCAGTCGCGATCCTCTGGAGCTTGGCAAAGCCAATCGCACTTGAATCAGAACATTCTGCCAAAGCGATCGCTTTGGCGAGACATCAGAATGCGGTGATGGCTCTGACGGTTCTGCTTCCAACGTTTCAACAAGGTTTTCTAGCCCTCGAATGGCACTCCGTAGCGTTTTGATGCCAAGCGTTTTAACGAGCGGCGGAGTTTGCTTTGGCGGGCGAGGCTGTGGCACACTAGAGCGAGATTTTCTAGGAACTGGGGAAGATTGCGGATCATTGAAGTCGTTTCGTGGCATAACCGTTTCGTGACATAACTGTGCTGCCTGCAAGACACGATAAAGACACTCGCACCCAATACAGTGCTTTCAGTTCAATCTATCATCTGTTGTTGCGTCTAGATTTTACAGAGTATGCGCTTAAACCGTCGTCAACTGCTGCTTCTAGGCGGCATGAGTGGACTGGGACTTACGGTCGTTGGTAAGACCTTGAGCCGCCCCGTTACCAGTCCGCCTGAATTTGCAAAATTGCCGACCTTGCCGCTTCAGCCGTCTGGTAAGAATCTGATTTTGCGGTTTGTGGCGATCGCGGATACGGGGTCTGGCGCAAAAGATCAGTTTGCGGTTGGCAAGGCAATGGCGAAGTATCATCAAAGCCACCCTTACTCGCTGGTGGTGATGGCAGGCGACAACATCTACACCAACGGCGAAATGGAGAAAATTGGCTCTGCGTTTGAGCAACCGTATGCGGCACTCCTAAAGCGCGGTGTTCGGTTTCAAGCAGCGTTAGGTAATCACGATATTCGGACGGCGAACGGCGATTTACAAGTCAAATATCCTGCGTTCAACATGAAGGGACGCTACTATACTTACCGAGAAAAAGAGGTGCAGTTCTTTGTATTAGACACCAACGATTGGCAGTCTCAAGTGGCTTGGTTAGAAGGAGAACTGAAGCGTAGCGATGCTCCTGTAAAAGTTGTGTATGGTCATCACCCGATCTATTCGTCCGGGCAGTATGGCACCAATCCGGAGATGGTCGAGGCATTCACACCCTTGTTTAAGAAATATCAGGTTCAGCTTTACATGAATGGGCACGAACATAATTATGAGCGAACTAAACCAATTGATGGAACCACGTATCTGATTACAGGACACGGTGGCGCGAATTTGCGATCGGTGGGGCGCTCTGACTGGACAGCCCATTCAGCATCACGCTTCGGATTTTCGGCAATCGAAATCTACCCAAATCGGATGCAAATTCAAGGCATTGGAGCAAATGGTTTGGTCTACGATCGCGGTAGTGTCCCGCTTAAAATCGCTCAAAAGGCTTGATAAAAGCGAAATCGCACAGTCAAGAACCATTATTCGAGTTCTGTAAGGCGCTAATACGAAGTCACTAACACTTCTGTAATTTTTCCACGCTTTTCTGCATTGCAGTTAATGTTTCTTGTGGCGTAGATTGTGTGGATGTTGAAATCTTTGTAGAGTTCTCGAACAAACGGACAGTCAGAATTGGAAAGCATAATTTTGACGCCGCGATCGCGCAGTTCTACAACAACATCCCGCAATCGAATTTGATCGGCTTCTGAAAACGAGTATCGGCTGTAAGACGTAAACTTACTCGTTGCATTGAGTGGTACATAAGGCGGATCAAAGTAGACAAAATCTTGAGCATTCTTTGCCTGTTCAAGAATTCGATCAAACGATCGCACTTCAATCTGGGCAGACTGTAAGGCTTGAGCATCCGCCCGCAGAATATCTGGATCACAAATAACAGGATTTTTATAGCTACCGAGGGGGACATTAAACCCGCCTTTGGAATTTTCTCGGTACAGCCCATTAAAGCAAGTTTTATTGAGATAAATAAATCGAGCGGCGCGGTCTAAATTGCGGTCAATATCAGCTGAGGTCGGCAGCGATTCACTTTGCGAAACCCCAAGGGAGCGCACCTGATAATAATGCTCAGCGCAATGATCTTCTCGATGTTCTTCGAGTCGATCAATCAAATTCTCAACGTCTTCTCTAACGCAGCGATAAACATTAATCAGTTCATGATTGATATCGGTCAAAACTGCTCGCTCAGGCTGGAGGTGAAAGAAAATCGCCCCTCCACCTACGAACGGTTCGTAATAGTGGCAGTAGTCAGTCGGAAAATAAGGAAGATACTGCCCAATCAATTGATGCTTTCCGCCTGCCCACTTGAGAAACGGGCGCGGAGCTATCTGCGGTTGCTTTGCAGTGGCGCTTTGCGCTAATCGGATTGAGTTAACCATATTTAATATCTAACCTGATTCGCCCAAAACAAATACATTTGATCTGCTTTGTTTAAGTTTTGCGCGTCACCGATCAGATTTGATAATCGGTTGAGGCCGCATCAAGGGATCGAGTTTCTCGATATGATGAGAAAGAATTTAACAAACGCGACCTATGCGAGACTTTCTGATTAATAGCTCCAGATACCCCAGGCTCCTGTTTAGTGTAATGGTGGGTGTAATTTTATTTGCTTTAGCCCCCCTCGTACCTCTGCTAAAAAATCCTCTTACCGCCGTTGCCGTTATCGGTTTTTTTGTAGCAGGGATTGCCTTTTTCACCTTCACGTTGCGGGCAATGTTAGGAATCTAAAACGGAAGGCAGACGGCTCCTCTTTATAGACGGTGCTAGGATGAGGAACTTCTTGTAAGTAAGGGCGACGGTTATGGCGACAGATCGAAGAGTGGCGCGGGTCTCTGAGCAGATTAGACGCGAAGTGAGCCAGATGCTGATGAACGGCATTAAAGACGATCGCGTGGGTACAGGCATGGTTAGCGTGACGGATGTAGTCGTGTCGGGTGACTTGCAGCACGCTAAGATTTTTGTCAGTGTTTATGGTGACGATGCCGCAAAAGCAGAAACAATGGATGGTTTGAAGTCGGCGACGGGCTATGTCCGTCGCGAGTTGGGCCGGATTGGGCTGCGTCGCACCCCTGAAGTAGTCTTCCTAGAAGATCATTCCATTGAGCGGGGCAATAAGGTTTTGAACTTAATTAGTCGTCTTAGTCAGGAACGCAAGGACTTTGATGAGGAAGATGAGGTAAAAGAAGATTGATTTGATGCGATGGGCAAATTTACCCATCGATACTATGTTTAACTTACTATGTCTAACCCGTTTTCCAATCCAGACGCTTTGAGCTTGGCTCAGCAAGTCGCTCAAATGGTGGTTGTTCGGGCGTCTGGGCATTTGTTTGATCACGAAATTCGCTATCCGCTGTGGGAACCCCCGGCGGCAGTGCTTCAGCGTTGGATCAAAGAATTGGGTGTGGGAGGGGCCATTCTGCTAGGAGGAAGCGCTGCGGAAATTGCCCTGCGATCGCACCAGTTTCAAGATTGGGCCACAACTCCACTTTTGATCTGCGCTGATGTTGAAGAAGGTGTTGGACAGCGATTTTCGGGCGCGACTTGGTTTCCGCCACCCATGGCACTGGCTGCCATTGCCCAAACGGATCTCGAAACTGCTTGCCACTTATCCCACCAGATGGGCAAGGTCACGGCTCAAGAAGGATTAGCGATCGGCCTAAATTGGATTCTCGCGCCCACCGTTGATGTTAATAACAATCCCCATAATCCGGTGATTAATGTGCGATCGTTTGGCGAAACGCCAGAGATCGTGATTGCTCTCACAACAGCGTTTATTGCGGGCGTGCAGTCTGGGGGCGCGTTAACAGTCGCTAAACATTTTCCGGGACATGGCGATACGGCCATCGATTCGCATTTAGAGCTGCCGACGATTCCCCACGATCGCGATCGCTTAGATCAAATTGAGTTGCCACCGTTTAAAGCCGCGATCGCAGCGGGCGTTGATTCGATCATGAGCGCTCATCTGAAAATTCCGGCGTTGGATGATCAAGCTCCCGCAACGCTTTCTCACCCCATTCTCACTGATTTATTACGAGCAGAATTAGGATTTGATGGGTTAGTGACAACCGATGCGCTCGTGATGGGCGCGATCGCAAATCGGTACGGAACCGCAGAAGCCTGTATTCTTGCCGTAGAAGCGGGAGCCGATATTCTGTTGATGCCATTGGAGCCGGAGAAAGCGATCGAAGCCGTTTGCGATGCGGTGGAGTCAGGACGAATTTCTCGCGAGAGAATTTGGGCGTCGGTAGAACGCATTTTGCACGCAAAATCAAAAATCGCAGCATCAAACGGCAATGCCGCTTCGTTTGCAACGCCTCATGGTTTGGCAGAGCGATTAGGACAGTCAGACAGAGCAGAGCGTAGCTCCGCGGCAACTGTGCAAGAAATTTTGCAGCGATCGATGCAGGTTCACCAACCCACTCTGTCTCGATTAGACAAATCAAGTGGAGGACGAAATTTAATCGTTGTTGATGACATGATCGATTGCGATTTTTTGGGACGAACTGCACCTGCGATCGCGCTACCTCAGCACTCAGGTTTTACGCGCGTTCAGATTGTCGATCAACATACCCCTGACGTTTCATTTGACAGCGTAAAACCACAACCAACGCTGTTGCAACTTTTTATTCGGGGCAATCCCTTTCGTGGTAGCGCAGGGTTAACAGAAACCGCACAAAATTGGTTTGAATTTCTGTTGTACTCTGATCAACTGCAAGCACTCGTAATCTATGGCAGCCCCTATGTGCTAGAACAATTCATTCCAAAGCTGCCATCTGATGTATCTTATGTGTTTAGCTACGGACAAATGCAGTCGGCACAAGCGATCGCACTTAGCACTCTGCTGAAGGTTGATCAAACCAGCTAAGCAAACAAAAGGACGCTCAAAAGCGCCCTTACTGACATACTGAAGACAACGGGAACAACTTGCAATTAGTACTCCAAGAACAGAGTATTAAAGGCTGCACTATCAGGAGCGGCTTGTTTGGTTGCAGGAGTCTTGCATGTGGCACTTCTATCAAGTTCAGCAACTTGGCTGCTCAGAAACGTTAATCGCTTTTGAATTCGATGACGACGAATTTCAATAGATTCTAGTTCGTGTTCGAGGCGTTTTTTCTCAATCGTTAGTTTGTACAAATTCAAGTACGCCGCTGCCTCGGTTTTAGGGCGGGGCAGAGTACTTCTCAACTTGAGACCAGATTCGAGGGAACAGCGGTTAGAGCGCATAGTGAAATACCTGTGTGTTTGACTGATTTAGAACCTACTCAAAACTGCAACTGGTGGGTGTAATCCATCTTTAGACGTATTGTTTGTAGATTCTTCTCGTAGAGTTCCCTCAGTTTTTTCTCCCATAACAACTAATGTTATGAATATTTAATAAATGCTTTATCGGATTGTTGCAATCTTTATACTTTTTCTGTAACTTAACCACTGGCCATTAGTACTTACTTGATCAATGTAGGGATGATGGAGGTCTTCGACTGGCTTTGCGAGGAAGAACGAAGTGACTTAGGCTCTTCGTTTCATCTCTTATAACAGGCAATGCGATCGTCCAACCCGAGCCACAGGTCTACATACACTACCCTCTCATCTCTCAAAATCACTCCGAAATACCACTAGAGCGGAGCAGCATCAAGAGACGTCAAATATCCATCTTCCATATGTAACGTGCGATCGGCAATGTCTAGAATTCGATTGTCGTGAGTTACAAGAATGATGGCGGAGCCTTGCTGTTTGGCTAAGCGTTGCATAATTTCCACCACATCGCGACCCGATTTTTTGTCGAGCGCGGCGGTTGGTTCGTCCGCCAAGACGAGTTTGGGTTTAGAGACGAGGGCACGCGCGATCGCAACTCTCTGTTTTTGTCCGCCTGAGAGTTCGCTGGGATAGTAGTTGACCCACTCTCGCAGCCCTACCGCCGCTAACATTTCTTCTGCCATTGCACGGGAGTCCTGTTTAGACACCTCTGGGTGTAGTTCGACCGACATCTGCACGTTTTGCCAAGCTTTCAGCGAATTCAGCAGGTTATGAGCCTGAAAAATATAACCAATGTTACGGCGCAACTCGACAAGTTTGCTCTCTGGCGCGTCTCTCAGTTCTTGAGCCAGCACCTTGAGGCTGCCCTCTTGAGTCGCGCGCAATGCTCCAATCAGGGTGAGCAGAGTTGTTTTACCCGATCCCGAGGGTCCGGTCATGATCAAGACTTCGCCCGGTTTAATCGTGGCGTTGATGTTGAACAAAATCTGTTTCCGCAACCGCCCCGAACCAAACGAGTGATTGACGTTCTGAATTTCAACAATAGGAATGTCTGAAGGAATGTCTGACATGACAGAAACTTAAAAGCGGCAACTTAGAAAATGTCGGCAGGATCAGCTTGTTGGACTTTGCGAACCGCGATCGCGCCCGAAATACTACACATCAAAACAGTCAGGCACAACACGGTAATGCTCCGGGCTAAGGTCATCGCGATCGGCAGGGCAGTGGCATTGCGAGTCAGGGTGTAAAGCCCAATGCAGAGAATATAACCTGGGATAAATCCCATGATCGATAAGATGATCGCTTCCTGGAACACCACCGATAAAAGGTAGCGATTGCGATATCCCATCGCTTTTAGCGTGGCGTATTCGGCTAAGTGATCGGCAACGTCGGTGTAGAGAATTTGATAGACAATCACCGTTCCGACCACAAACCCAATCGCGGCTCCGAGGGTAAAAATAAAGCCGATCGCCGTGCTCTCTTTCCAGTAGTTTTGCTCGACCGCCACAAATGCTGCTTTCGACAGCACTCGCACATCCCCGACAACAAAATCTTCTTTCGCTTGCTCAGGAGTTTTCTTTGGATCGATCCTCAATTCTCCTGGCAAATTTTGTTTGAAGCGCTCTAGCGTGGTTAGCAAATCTGCACCCGGTTCCAGCCGAATCACACCGATATCAATCAAGTCTTTCTGACGCGAAGCAAAAATGCGCCGAAAGTTGAGATCGCTTGTGATCAGGTTGCCATCCGCGCCGAACGATGCCCCCATCGTGAAGATTCCACCAACTTCGATGCGGCGGCTTTCTACCTCAGTTCTAATCGGTGGATCGCCCGGTTGCAGTGCCTCGAACTTGGCAGGGATGGGACCAAACTCAGCCCGAGAAGCGCTGTCAAATAAAACAACGTCTGATAAACGAAGTTGCGCTTGGCGCTCATGAATTCCTGGAAGAGAGAGAATATCATCTCCGGGAACAGTGCCGATCACTAAAATACTTCGAGTTTGAGACGTTGGCGGACCTTCCCAAAAGGGATTTTTCCAAATCCCGAAGCCGATATAAATGGGACTGATCGATTTCACTCCAGAAAAGCCAAGCGATTGATAAAGTCGCCGCTCTGGAAAGCTCTTCATCGAAATTAGAGAGGTCGATTGGGGACTGACCAGAAAAATATCACCTTCAATATTGCGATGAAAGGTGATGGCGCTATCGAATAAAGCATCCTGAAAGCCAAGCTGCAAGAACATTAGAATTACGGCAAAACCGATACCCGCTAAGGCAACGAGTAGCCGGATTTTCTCACGCTTTAGTTGTAACCAGGCAAGAGGAATAGCGAACATGGGTTAATGGAACCGAGGGTTCAAATTGTTTGAGTCTTCCCGTTGAAAGCGCGATCGTTTATTGGGCATCGCCAATGGCAACTTTAACCTGTAAATTACTCAGTCCAGCAACCGCACTACTGTTATCGAGCCGGATTTTGACTTCGACAATGCGAGTGTCTGTCTTCTCGACCGGATCAGTACTGAGAACAGCGTTTTTGCTCACTTGCAATCCAACCCGCTCCACCGTTCCCTCGATCTCACCCGGAAACGCATAGCCTGTAATTTTGGCACGCTGCCCAACCTTCACCTTACCGATGTAGGTTTCATCCACTTCGGCCACCGCATACATTTGGCTCGTTTTACCGAGATCTAAGATGCCGTCATCGCCAATCACTTCTCCGGGGTCAGCATGAATTTTGAGTACCTGACCATCGATGGGCGCACGCGCGATCGCATTGTTCAAATCTGCTTTGGCTTTCTGCAAGGTTGCCATCGCGACTTGAACCTTAGCTTCGGCTTGCTGCACATCCGTCGGACGAACTTCTGACACGCTATTGAGGGTTTGTCTTGCGCCTTCAAGTTCGAGCTTTGCCTGCGCGATCGCTTGTTGAGCTTGCTGTCGCTGTTTTTCTTTCGTCTCTAGGGTCAGGACGCGATCGCGCAACTCTGATTCTGGAATCGCCCCAGATTGAAACAGTTGCTGATAGCGCTCGGCGTCCCATTTTGCTTTGCGATATTCGGCATCGGCTCTCTGAAAATCTGCCTCTGCCTTTGGCAATTCGGCGTTTGCTCTCAGAACGGTGGCGCGTTGCGCGTTGATATCACCTTGCTTTGCTCCCGCTTGAACCTGTGCAAGCTGGGCTTGAGCTTCTTTGACTTGAGCTTCTGCTTGCATGGCCGACGCCACGAGAGAGTCATAGTTATCGATCACCGCTAAGGGCTGATTGGCTTTAACCTGTGCGCCTTCTTTGACCAGCAATCGCGCCACTCGTGACCCGCCAACACTGCCTCCAAACGTGGCAGCCGGGGCCGCAATCTTGAGAACGCCGCCTTCAGGTTCTAGCCGGCCTAAAGCGCTGATTGCATCGGGGACGGGGGACGCAGACGTTGAAGGAACCGATGGGGGTGAAGGGCGATTGGCGTAGGAAAAAATGCCGAAGCCAGCGAGGGCTAAGGAGATAGCAGAGCCAATTAGAACCAGTCGTACGCTAGTTGGCTTCAAAAACGATTTAGCACTCATAGCAGCCTTCGGGAACAAGGAACTGGGTTGTGAGACCGTTGAGTAGGCAGAAGTGAATCACGTTCTCTAATGCTCCTGCTAGACTTCGCGTTGCAAATCCCTTTTGAAGCTTTGCAGTACCGATGTGCGAAGAATTTTAATATCACTCAATGATTCACTTTCATTATGATTTCTTTATTGCTAAATGTGAAGCAGCTCGCTTTGATTAGAATCAGAAATTACTGAGATAAAAACCTTAATATCCCGCGAGTTTGCCTCTACGCTTGGTTTCTCGCTCTGCCCATCGAAATAAAGTGATGCCGATCGCAAAATAAATCAATCCATTCGCCAGCGCTAATCCTAAGAGCGACAAATTTAAGGACTGCGATCGCGCCATCAGGTCTCGCAACAATCCCGCTCCTGTCGTCATCGGTAAAATCCATCCTAAAAGTTTCTGAGTCCCGCTCCAGCTCTCGGTTGGGATTGTGAGTAGAAACAACAGCGCAAAGTTGAAGATTCCCAACAATTGCTGAATGCTCTTGAAAATCAGCGCCAATCCTCCCGCCGCAAAGGCAATGCCATACGCTCCTAGCACAACACTAATAAATGGCAAGATCAACGCTGGAGAAAAGGATAGCCAACGCCCAGTTGTCAGCATGATGACAAACAGAACGATTGAAATGAGAAACGTCTGAATGATTAGATCGCCGATCGCTCTAAACAATAGAATTTGAGTGGCATTGAACGGCGAAATAAACAGTTGCTCTAAGGTTCCTACTTGAGCTTCGCGCTGC
Source organism: Myxacorys californica WJT36-NPBG1 (assembly GCA_019359315.1). GTDB lineage: Bacteria > Cyanobacteriota > Cyanobacteriia > Leptolyngbyales > Leptolyngbyaceae > Myxacorys > Myxacorys californica. The sequence goes on along the minus strand of JAHHHO010000006.1, from coordinate 2,125 downwards.
AAGGTGCCAGGAATACCCCCCATGATGAAGATCACCAGCGACCAAAGAACATAACCAACGATCACCGAATCTAAGCGATCGCCAAACTGAACACCGCCGCCACCAATGTAGCTAGCGCTGAGAAACAGTCCATAAAACGTTGCGGTTAGAGCGATAACGCCGCCGATCGCTTCGCTGGCATAGCGTCGGTATTGAATCGAACTCCACTTGAGTTGGGCGATAAATAGCTCAAGCATGATGCTCCTCACGAATGAATTTTAAGAAAATATCAGTTAGGTTAGCTTGGTCTTTTTCGATGCGAGCGATCGCAAGCGGGTTCAAAATCTCTAACGCTTGATACAACAGTTCAGTTTCACGAACGTAAATGCGATCGCCATCAAGGATTGCGCCAAGGGATTGGAGGTTTGCCACACGCTCTCGTCCAAGAACCTCTAGAAAACTCCGGTTTATTTCTTCCTCTAATTCAATCTGGTAGACCATTCCAGAGAATTGACGAATCAGATCGGCTGTATTTTCTTGAGCGACAATTTTTCCTTTATTAATAATCGCTACCCGATCCGACAACTCTTCTGCTAGGTCTAATTGGTGCGTGGTTAACAAAATTGCTCGTCCTTCCTGCGCGATTTCTCTCACCAATTGTTTGACCGTCTGTGTCGCTTCTACATCAAGTCCCAAGGTGGGTTCATCGAGCAGCAGCAGTTGGGGTTCGTGAATCAGGGCAACCGCGATCGCTAGCTTTTGCTGCATTCCTCGCGACAGCGTTTGAACAGTGGTTTTGCGTTTGTGCGACAACTCAAAGCGATCGAGTAATCCTCGTGCCCGTTGCCGTGCCACGCGACCGCTCAATCCCCGCAACACGCCAAAATACTCCAGATTTTCTTCGGGCGTGAGTCGCCAATAGATATTGCGGTTGCCTTCGAGAACGGCTCCGAGCGATCGCAGTGCCCTCGAATTGCGGTGTGGATCGCGTCCGGCAATATCCACCGAACCGCGATCGGGCACAATCAACCCGGCAATCATCTTAATCGTGGTCGTTTTCCCGGCTCCATTCGGTCCTAAAAACGCCAGCACCTCTTGAGCAGAAATGCTGAAGGAAACATCTCGCACCGCTTCGACCACTTTGCCGGACGAGCGATAGCTTTTCTGAAGAGATTGAACTTCTAAAACGTGCATCGATTCTGATCTGAGTTAAAGGTGAGATGTTTTGTCTCTATCATGACAGACAGAAACTTCATCCTCTGGTGCATTGATGGTTTGGAAATCTAGAAGTATATTAATAAACGTTACAATATATCGCTTAGATTGCGCAGATGGCTATGTTTTGTGCATAAGTTTACTGCTCGATTAACTACTCTCTCTTACATCTTTCAGGAGCGGTTCTCGTGATATCCCTAGATTTTTCTTCTAAAGCAGATGATGTTCTAATTGCTGATTTTTTCCGGCGCTCGGCGGGGCAGTGGCGCTCAGAGCGGCGATATTACACCTTGCCCGATGGTGAAGTCAAAGAAATGAACAGCCTGATCACGGCTCGCTTTTTAGAGCCAGGCTGTCCTGAACTCATTAAATTAGCCCAACTGCACGGATTGGAGGATCTCGATGCAATGACGTGCGGAGCGGCTGTGACTTGGGACAGCGAGAATTCGGTGTCGGGGCGCAAAGAGTCGAAAGGCTCAACACTGTTTGGCGTCATTGGGTCAATGCTGTATCGAGATCGCGGCTTTGCGACCCCTAAACCAGTAACGGCTGGATTTTATTTCACTAATCCTGACACACTATGCTTACGGACAGAGTATAGAGGTTCTGTGTTTGAAGAAGAATTGAAATTAGTGGGTGATAAATATCGCACCCGTCAGACGATTATTTCGCGCTTGGGCGAACAACAGATGATCGGTCAATATCTGGAAAAACGGCTTGCTTAATCGACCCACGATTAGAAAGCCTACAGATGAGAACGCCTACAGACAAATATCTGTAGGCGTTTTGCTATATAAACGAATCTGGCGTTGCATAATGGAGAGATGGATAAGGTGATTCTCTGCAGTGCCCGGAATGCCAGTCTACTCACATTCGGAAGAATGGAAAACGCAAAGACAAGCAAAATCATATCTGCGTGGACTGTGGGCGA